>NZ_JAFREL010000062.1 GCF_017377655.1 Candidatus Enterococcus ferrettii | reverse complement strand
CAATGAAGAATGATCCTTCCCAAAAATTGAAAAAGCCTACCCCAGCGAAATAAAAGAACGACTATCCTTCTGGTATGGACGAGAAATGTTCAAGGTAGCCAGGTGGTATCCATCTAGTCAACTTTGTTCCGAATGTGGACACAAGGATGGCAAGAAACCACTTCAGATTCGAGAGTGGACCTGCCCGGTTTGTCATGGTCACCATGATCGAGACATCAATGCCAATATCAACATTCTAAACGAAGGGCTGCGCATACTAGCCTTTGCATAACCAAATCAAGAACCGTAGGAACTACGGGGATAGCTTGGTAAAAAAGAGCAACCGCTGCAGGCAAAGACATCAGCTGGCAAGTAAGCTCAGTTCCCAAGAAGCTCCCACTTCAAGCGTGACGAACCGATCGGTTTAGCTAAGTGGCGGGTAGTTCACGTCTAGTAAGATTCAGATCAACAGGTAGAAGGTAAATCGTAAAAAGCACTATCTTTCATAAGCAACTTTGTTAAACTTGAAGAGGAACCACCTTATAATTTATGGTTGACAACGCTTTCTGAATCGTATACTATTTAAGCATCAATTAAAAACAAATGGATTGTAACTCTTTGAGGCATTACCATTTCCTTTTTACCAAGGGGGTGGAGTATGTTCTCGAAGAGTTTTTTGTGTGGGGTGAAATAGATGAAAGTAGTAAAAAAAATCAATAACAACGTAGCAGAGTGCATCGATGATAATGGCAATCATCTGATCGCGTTTGGTAGAGGGCTCGGGTTTCCTAAAACGCCCTATGAGCTGAAAGATCTTAACAAGATAACGATGACGTTTTATAAATTAAGTGAACATTTCGAAGGACTGCTGACAGAGCTGCCAGAAGAAATCTTAAATCTGAGTGCAGAAATTGTCAGTATGGCCCAAACGGAGTTGAATGGACAGTTAAATCCAACCTTGGTATTTAGTTTAGCCGACCATATCAACTTTTCAATCCAACGTCTAACTACGTATAGGGATGTGCGAATGAATTATTCTTATGAAGTAGCACAAATGTACCCTAAGGAAACTGAGCTTGCTCAAAAGGCGATTAAGATGATTCAGCAACAAACGCATATCACTGTGCCAAAGGGTGAGATTACTAGTATTACGATGCATTTTGTTAACAGTCAGTCGGAGTATAAAATTTCACAGGAAGAAGCTGTTATTGAAGAAATTATCCAACAGATCACTAGATTAATTGAACAGGAACTAGAGATCACAGTCGATCGAAATGAATTTAATTATAACCGTTTTTATATGCACATGTTCTATTATTTGAAACGGTTACGAAGCGGAGAAGAATTGTTTGGTCAGGGCACAGAGCTTTTAGATGCATTACAGAAGCAGCATCCTGAGATTTATTTATTGGCACAAAAGGTTAGTGAGTTGATTTATCAGTTTTATGCTATAGAACCAACCAATGACGAACTGCTTTATTTAATGATTCACATTAATCGACTTTACGAAAAAAATGTGAGGAGCAAGTAAAATGAGTAAAGATTATACTGTTTTAGCGAAAGCCATTTTAAGTAATATTGGAGGAGCAGAAAATATATCCAGTGTCACCCATTGTATGACACGATTACGGTTTAATTTAAAAGATATGAGCAAACTTAATGATGAGGAAATTAAAAAAATTTCGGGTGTGATTGGTGCGGTTCAATCAGGTGGACAATATCAGATTATTATTGGACAAACAGTCGGCAAGGTGTATCAAAGTTTAATTGATACGGCTGGGTTAGAGCATTTATCTTCAGTGGAAGCAGCCCCAGCCTCCAAAGAAAAAGAACCTTTCTCGTTCAAATCCCTCGGCAATAAAATTTTGGATAATCTGGCGGGGAGCTTGACGCCGTTGATTCCGATTTTGATCGCAGCTTCAATGTTTAAAATGGTGATGTCAGTGTTTGGTCCATCTATGCTGAACTGGATTCATGAGGGAACATCGCTAGCTACGTTAATAACTTTTGTAGGAGATGCTGGTTTTTACTTTTTTCCGGTTTTTCTTGGCTATACGGCCAGCAAGAAGTTTGGTGTCACACCCGTTTTAGGAATGTTCTTGGGAGGAATAATGATCCATCCAACTTTCGTTCAGATGGCTGCTGAGGGAACCAGTTTTGATGTTTTCGGTCTGCCAGCATCACCGCAAAACTATGCCAGCACCGTGATTCCGATGATCTTGTCCGTATGGGTGATGTCCTATGTCGAACCTTTTTTCAAGAAAGTTGTCCCTGCAACATTAAGCACTATTTTAGTTCCAACGTTTACAATTGTTGTAATGCTGCCGATTAGTTTGGTTGTTTTAGGTCCGATTGGTTTTGTCGCGGGTGAATATATTGGAAGCTTCTTATTGTCACTTGATTCAATTGGCGGTTTTTTAGCAGTGGCCTTAATTGCAGCGTCTTGGCAATTTTTAGTTATGACGGGAATGCACTTGATTATGATTACAACCATGATTACAGTGATGGCACAAAATGGGCAGGAAGCCTTGGTTAATCCGGCAGCGATTATTTCTAGTATGTGTGTTGCGGGAATGTGTTTTGGAGCATTTTTGCGAATTCGTGATAAAGATCAAAAAGCTCTAGCGTTCAGTTACTTAGCAGCGTCATTTATAGGAGGTGTAACGGAGCCGGGTGTTTATGGATTGGGTGTTCGTTACCGTAAACCATTTATTGGGTTGATGGCTGGCGGAGTTGTTGGTGGAATCTATGCTGGAATTACTGGTGTGACTACGTATGCCATGATTCCGGTAGCGAACTTTGCTGCTTTAGCCGCCTTCTTTGGTGGAAGCAATGCTAATACAATCAATGCTTTCGTTTCTTGCGGTTTAGGTTTTGCAGTAACTGCGGCAGTTACTTACATTCTTGGTGTGAAGGAGACAGAGACAAAAAATGAATCAATTCTTGAAAAAAGTCCTGCTTAGAGCAGATGATTTGGGTTATTCTGAAGCAGTTAATTATGGCATGGAAAAAGCCGTTAAGGAGGGTCTGATCCAGAGTGTAGGTGTGATGGTGAATATGCCAGCCACCGAACATGGAGTAAATCTTTTAAAAAATGAAGCAATTGCCTTTGGTCAGCACACGAACATTTGCGCAGGGAAACCAATAACTCCCGCACAATTGATTCCATCGTTAGTTGATGATATGGGAGATTTCAAGTCTTCGAAGGTTTATCGTAATGCTAAAACTGACTTTGTTGTATTTGATGAAGTAATGTTGGAGATTGAAGCACAATATCGTCGTTTTTTGAAGCTATTCGGCAGAAAGCCGGATTATTTTGAAGGGCATGCGGTTGCCAGTGAGAACTTTTTTAAAGCCATGGAGACTTTCGCAAATAAGCATGGGTTAAAGTATTCTGGTTTGCCTGAAGGGGAAGGCCCCAACACTTTAAGCTCTGACGCTTTTATTTGGGTGAATGGTACGAAGGTTTATTTATGGATGGAGGCAATGCAGCCAGACTATAATCCTTATCTAAGTTTAGAGAGTATGCTGGATAATCTTCATAATGATGGTGTCGATATGATGATTTTTCATCCCGGTTACTTAGATGACTATATTATTAAGCATTCTTCATTGTTAACACCACGAACATTGGAGATTACGTTATTAACTGATCCTGCAGTTAAAGAAATGCTGGACCAGCTGCAAATTCAACAAGTGAGTTACCAAGATTTGTAATATTTTTATGTAGGGCTAGACTATCTTTCACAGAAGTTTAGCCTTTTTCATTTTGTTGAAAAGGAAACAAAATAGTTCTATACTGATTGAAACAATCAAAAGAAGCAGGAGGAAAGCATTGTGAATAAAGAAGAACAGCTGATGGTGGGCTTTCGAGAGCTTTTCAATAAAATAAATTGGTTGAATAAACCTAAAATGGAAGAAAGCTTAAAAGGTTATACTTCCTCCGAGGTACATTGTGTAGAGTTTATTGGCAACCATCCTTTGTCTAATGTCACTCAGCTGGCTGAAGGCATGTACATGACTCGCGGTGCTATCAGTAAGCTGACGAAAAAAATGGTGAAAAAAGGATTAATTGAAAGCTATCAAAAACCTGATAATAAAAAAGAAATTTATTTTGATTTAACGGAGCAGGGGAAGAGAGTTTTTCAGATACATGAGGCGCTGCACAATGAGTTTCAAAACCGGGATAAAGTTGTTTTTGATCAATTAACAGAGGAACAGTTTACTGGAATACTGCGCTTTATCGATTCTTATAATGAACACCTAACCAAAGAAATGAATAGACAGGACACTCATTCGAAGTAATCTCACTGAAAAAGTGGGATTATTTTTTTTTGAAATAATTTTGTTGAAAAGGAAACAAAAAAGCAGTAAAGTAGTTTTTGTTTCCAAGGAAATAATAATTCGAGAGCTGTTTCGAGCTCTTGTGTAGATAAAGGAGAATTTTATGTCACAGAATCAAAGAAATGCTTTACCAAAAGAAACGTTGGCTGCTGCTTGGGCGATTGCTTTAGGAGCGATTGCACCTATGCTGGATTCAACGATGGTCAATATCGCGATTGATCAATTAACCAAGGATTTTCACACTACGTTAAGCACTGTGCAATGGAGTATTACTGGCTATGTCTTAGCTTTAGCGATAGCTGTTCCGATTTCTGGTTGGTTAATGAACCACTTTAATGGAAAGAAAGTCTTTATTTATGCCGTTTTGGCCTTTGGACTGACGTCTATATTGGCAGGTTTCAGCACAACGATTACTAGTTTCATCGTTTTCCGGCTGTTCCAAGGCTTTAGTGCAGGAATTATTACACCGCTGATGTTTACTCTGTTGGTAAAAACTGCTGGACAGGAGCAGGTTGGACGGGTAATGGCTATTGTCAGTACACCGATGATTTTTGGACCCATACTGGGACCAGTTATTGGTGGTTTTATCATTCAAGCTGCTTCATGGCACTGGATATTCTTTATTAATGTCTTTGTAGTGGCCTTGGCGGTGCCTTTGATGATAAAGACAATTCCTAATTTTCAACCGTTTAATCGTAGTAGTAAACTGGATGTAGCAGGTATCGTTGTTCTGTCATTGTTAAGTGTGTCTTTTATTTATGGAATTAGTCAAGCGGCTGAGCATGGTTCTTTTAAGAACTTGGAGACACTCAGCTGGCTGTTAGTAGGGGCAATTTCAGGAGTAATTTACTATTTCTATAATCAGAAAAGCAAGAATCAAACGGTTCTGCCCCTCAATTTATTTTCTCATCAACGATTTTTGGCGGCTAGTGTAGGACTTTTTCTGGCGAATGTGGCAATTATGGGACCGATGTTGATTTTACCTCTATACTTTCAGAACTTTCGACACTTTACGGCGATGGAGGCAGCGTTGGCATTGATTCCGCAAGGGCTTGGTATGTTGGTAACGCGTCCGCTGATTGGCAAGATGATCGATAAGATTGGGGCAAGAGATGTGGTACTAGTTAGTTTAGTTCTTTCTTTAATTGGCTCAATTCCGCTGGTGTTCATTACAGAACATACTGATATGGTGTGGTTATCGCTCGTTTTGTTCATTCGGGGAACAAGTGTTGGAGGCATTAATCTACCGTTAACTACCGACGCGTACATTGGTTTAGCGGATGAGCAGTTACCAGCTGCTGGAGTGGGCATCAACATTGTTGAGAATCTTGGTTCTAGTTTTGGTTCAGCGTTGATTGCCACCGTTGTTGCTTCAGTAATAAGTAAGAAAATACCGAGCACTGCGAATAGCTTGATAGGCTATCAGGGTGGCTTCCTGGTCTCAGTGATTGTTCTAGTAGTGATTTTCATTCCTAGCCTGTTTCTATCTAATAAAAGAAAAACAGTTTGATCAAGTGAGACTCGCTGAATCTAAGTTAAACGAGAAAAAGTTTTATGATTATAAGATCAAGAGACAGATTCCCTTATTTTTTAGTGAAAGGAATAAACCGATTTAGATACTTGTACTGATAAAGGGTGCATGCAGTGAAGTTTGTTACAAAAAATCATGGGACTCGAATAAAGAAAAGGACCCCGACCATAGTATTTAGAGTCGAGATCCAATCAAGAAAGTATTATAAAGTATGCTTTTTCAGTTTGAATGTGATTGGAATACATAAAAAGGAAGTTGCCAACAGACTGCTGACTAAGACGGTAACAGCCAAGTTAAAGATACCCATGCGGCTGGCATTTTCGAAATTTCCTAACGTATTCACTAATACGATAGTCAAACTGATTAAGCTGTTTGCTAGAATGATTTTTTTGTATGCTTCCTTTTTATAAAAGTATGCATTGATTGAATATACTGACCAAGTTAATAAGAAAAGTACGATTGTTTCCACTGTTTAAAACTCCCTTTGATTTATTTGTTGAACTAATCATAACGAATAAGGAGTAAAGAAAATACTTACAAAAGAAAACGCAAACTTACAGAGCTGAAAGATAGAAGCTTAGAAAAAATTTTCTAAGGAAGCTTTCAGTCTATCTGGGAAATTATTTTTACTGATTTTGGGTAGATACAAGCATGAATGGAAGGGAAATTACGCAAGAACTTCAATCTTGAGGACTCCGATAAGTTTATCTTTGACGCTGAAATCATTTCAAATATTTTTCTTCAAATTAAGGATTTGGTTTGACGCAATTTTTTTTAGATTTATCTTTATTTATTCATAGATTTTTCTGTCAAAATGGTATAATAGCTAAAATTAGATAAAAGGAGTTAATGACAACATGGCCTATTATTACAGCACACCTTCTAGAACCTTCAGCGAGTATCTTTTAGTTCCGGGGTATTCCTCCAAAGACTGTACACCTGATAAAGTACTTCTGGAAACACCGTTAGTGAAATTCAAAAAAGGTGAGCAGCCAGAGCTGACGATGAATATTCCTTTGGTAAGTGCAGTTATGCAATCTGTTTCAGGTAGTGACTTGGCAGCGGCATTGGCAAAAGAAGGCGGCGTTTCTTTCATTTACTGTTCTCAAACGATTGAAGAGCAATCAGCAATGGTACGAAAAGTGAAGCAAACAAAAGCTGGATTTGTACCGAGTGATACGAACCTTCATGCAAATGGTACATTACAAGATGTGCTGGACTTGAAAAACAGTACCGGCCACGGCACCATGGCGGTGACTGAGGATGGGACGTTGAATGGTAAAATTGTTGGTTTGGTAACTAGTCGAGACTATCGAATTTCCCGGATGTCAGTGGATACACCTATCAAGGATTTTATGACACCTTTTGATCATTTGATTTATGGGAAAGATGGGATTACGTTATCCGAGGCCAACGATCTTCTTTGGGATCACAAACTGAATGCTTTACCGATTATTGATCAGGATCAGCGTTTGAAGTATTTTGTGTTTCGCAAGGATTATGATTCTCACAAGGATAATCCGTTGGAATTACTAGATAGTAAAAAACGATACTTTGTTGGGGCTGGTATTAATACGCGGGATTATAAAGAAAGAATTCCAGCGTTAATTGAAGCCGGTGCAGATATTTTATGTATCGATTCCAGTGAGGGCTTCAGCGAATGGCAAAAAATGACGATCGAATGGGTTCGTCAAGAATACGGAGACAAGGTAAAAATTGGTGCTGGAAATGTTGTGGATCGTGAAGGTTTCCGCTTCTTAGCTGAGGCCGGTGCTGATTTTATCAAAGTCGGTATTGGCGGCGGCAGTATCTGTATCACCCGTGAGCAAAAAGGGATTGGTCGCGGACAGGCAACTTCCGTTCAAGATGTTGCGGCAGCTCGGGAAGAGTATTTTGAAGAAACAGGCATTTATGTACCGATTTGCAGTGACGGGGGAATTGTTCATGATTACCATATGACTTTGGCTTTGGCGATGGGTTCTGATTTTATTATGCTAGGCCGCTACTTCTCACGTTTCGAAGAATCACCAACTGAAAAAGTCAGCATTAACGGTTCTTACATGAAGGAATACTGGGGAGAAGGCAGTGCTCGGGCGCGCAACTGGCAACGGTATGATACTGGTGGAAAAGAAGGACTATCCTTCGTAGAGGGAGTGGACTCTTACGTACCTTATGCTGGTTCACTGAAGGATAATTTGGCTGTTTCCTTGAGTAAGGTTCGTCATACTATGTGCAACTGTGGTGCATTGTCGATACGTGAGCTGCAAAAGAATGCTAAAATCACCTTGGTTTCTTCAACAAGTATCGTTGAGGGTGGTGCCCATGATGTTATGGTGAAAGATAATAATATGAGCAGTGAAAATTAATAGTGAACAAGTCCGGCTTACCTTAGCTGGGCTTGTTTTTTTCACAAAAAGAGGACCTTCCCTAAAAAAGCGGAAGGTCCTTTACTTATTGCTTGAGTCGTTCAAACAAATGCATCGTTTCTTTGATTAAAATAGTATCCAATTGCTTAGCAGGCGAGTTTCCATAAATCTCTGCTTCGTATATGTTTGTTAAAGTGATGAATTTACCATCAAATGCAGGATACTTAGCCTCGAAACGTTGAGCGTAATCTGCTAAAGGTTCGGATTGCTCACGAGACAATAGTTTTTCTGCCCGTTTCAATAAAATCGAGTAGCTTCGCATCAAAGGACGTTTAGCTAATTTCAAGGTTAAGTAAATCTGGCTACGCAGAGAATACTTGTAGACAAAGTAGCCAATTGCTACTAATAAAATTGCTCCGACCAGCTTCAGCAGCAGCCAAATATTTTCTCGCCAATTATTGTTGGCAAAAGTGCTGACCTCTGATGTTTCCTCCGACGGGGCAGTTGCATCAGAAGAGCTGCTAGAGCTAGAGCTGCTATTACTACTGGTTGAAGAACTTGGTGTCGATGATTCAGACGTTTGGCTGTCTTCGGTTGCTGGGCGATCCGGATTGCTGAAACTTGGCGTTGGTTCAAAGGGAATCCAGCCGTAGCCAGCAAAATAAACCTCTGGCCATGAATGGGCATGAGAGTTGCGAACCGTGAAAACTGTCTTGTCGCCGCTGGTTGCTCGACGATCCCCAGGTGCAAAGCCCTTGGTCCAACGCGCAGGAATACCCAGCGTTCGCAGCATAACTACCATCGAAGAAGAAAAATTATCGCAGTAGCCTACTTGAGACTCGAATAAAAATTGATCTACATAATCTTGGTTTTTTTCGGGCACCGTTGCATCCACCTTCGAGTAACGGAAGGTGCCTGAATTTTTTAAATATTCTTCAATAGCTGTCACTCGTTCCAATAAGGTCGTTTGGTTTTGCGTAACCTCATTGGACAAGTCTCGTACACGGTTTGGCAGGTTTGCCGGCAGCTGCAAATAATCTGCTACAGTATCCGTGGGCTGAGCCAGCGCTACGTTTTGTAGAGCATCTTCCTGATACACAACCGGCTCCCACTGGTTGTCCACTTCCTTTTCTCCATTGTTAGAATCAATAAAGTTTATACGGCCGCTTTCGGGCATCTGGACGAAACCGCTGGAGCCCTGAGTTACCCTCAAATTACTGCGGCCATACGGCAAGGGCAGATACATCCCATGATTAAAGAAATGAATGCTGGCGTCTTCTGCTGCTTGGAGACCCTGCTGTGAAGAATTGCTGTTAATTTCAATTGTACGGCGGCTCAGTTGTCGCGGTTGAATGCCATCACGGATTTCCCACCCTTTGCCTGTATAGGCATCTTTACTTTCTATCCGCCAATAGCTGCTGGTTTCTTGGGTGGCCTCAAATAAAATCGTGTTATCATCCAATAAAGGCCCGCCAAGACTTTGGTCATTCTCACTAAAGCCGGTTCGTGAGATATCTGAGGTGGTTAATTCACGAATTTTTCGATATAGGCCTTTTTGATTTAAGTAATCACGCACTGGAGCTGTCCAAACAGTTAATGAAGTGCGGGCTGAAGACTGAGGCAAAGCATAGGCAGCCCAGCCAGCCAAGAGTGTTAAGCCAGCCATTAAGATGACCATTTTTTTCGGTAACTGATTTTTTGTAAATAAAATGGACAGTATTGCACAACCGAAAACCACAGCGATTTGTCCATTTAGCTGAATGGAATTGAAAATAGATAGAGTTAACAGATAGCCAATCATCAATAAATAGCTTAGCATAAAACGTTCAAACTGAATCATTAATCCAGCTAATAGAATTAACAATGCCAGGAGCAAGGGTAATGCAACAATTGCCGAAACCGCATTGGGTGAACCAATGCTAATTTGCTGAAATTGAAAAATGACTTGCTGCCAAAAGTTACTAAACCAGCTAAAAGATAGCGGCTGGTTTAACGGAACAAAATAATACATGCCTAGAAAATAAAGAAACGAGCAAAAGATGACTTTAAAGGTATTCTCTTCAAAAAAGCCGATAGTTAAGCAGACGGCACCAATAATACTGAAGGAAAGCCAAGTTATCGGCAGGTAATAGACTGTTAAGAATTGTGAAAAGACAACACTTAAGCTAATGAAAGATAACAAGGTAAAAGGTGCTTTTTTTATAATATAGTTCATAAGACTTACCCGCTGCCTTTCTTAGTGAGCCCAGGATAGTCATAAACGGCTACTTGATTGTATTTACGCAGGTGCGCTACCTGTTCCGTAGTTTGCGGCGTTTGCTTAGGTGTAAAAAAGAAAATCATTTTATCTGTTAGTTTAGGTATGACTGGTGTATCCTCCAAGGGTCGTATCTGGGCAAAAGCCAAGGCAGTCGGTTTAGCAGGATCGGTTACATGAGCCCCAAACAAATACTGTTCAACAGGTTCTTCCAACAAATCCTGTAAGGAATAATACAGACTCAACATCACCTCAAATTCTTCCGAAGGTGCGCCCCAAAAAATCCAGACCATTTGAGCAGTTTGCTCATTTTCATGTTCCCGGTAGATTAAGGTTGTTTGCTTACTGGAGAGCTTCCAGTCAATATTTTTGGGTGCATCGCCGCTGCGATAAGGGCGATAATTTTTAATTGTAAAGGTGGGTTCGCCAAAGGCCTGATTTTGCAAAGTCTGCTGAAGCTGCAAGGTGTGAGCTAACGGCTGCTTTTGCGGCAGAACCAGGATTTTTTTCTTTAATGTAGCCTTATGCCCTTTAGTAAACAGATTGAAAAAATCACTGCTTTGGTTATACAGCTGCAGTTCTTCATACGTGCCACGTTTTTCCGGCAACCAAAGGAAAGTCAGCTGCTGGTAATGATAAAAAAGATACGTGGGAACGGATGCATCAATAGCCGGATTAATGACAGTCACAGTTAATTGAGCAATCGGTAAAATGGCTTGTTTCCTTTCTAAATCAATGGGCAATACCACTTTTTCACCAACATGAGTAATCATGGTTGCTGGCGATTGTACCATAATTCCTCTCAAAGGAACTAAAAGCTGTGCCAAGCACAGCAGAAGAATGAAAGTCATAAATAGAAACAGCGTCCAACCAATTTCATTGTTGAAAACAGCACTATAAAAAAACGCCAGCGCATACAGGATAAAAAGCAGGATAAGTTTAAGCGATTGCTTCCACACAGGCATACTCAGCTCCTTATCGGTACAGGAACTTGGTCAATTAGCTGATGCATCACTTCCTCCACCGACAGACCGCTATGGAGAATCAAGCGATGAGCAAACACAGCTGGCAGCAATTGCTGCAGATCACCTGGCGTCACGAACGTACGGTTTTCGGTTAAGGCATAGGCTTTAGCACTCTTCAAAAAGGCAATGGAGCCTCGCGGGCTAACCCCTAGTTCAATAGCGGGGTGATTCCGGGAAGCTTCTACCAAAGCTAAGGCATAACGTGCTACAGAATCGTCAACAAAGACCTGGTCAACCTGCTTTTTCAATTCAGCTAATTCCTGCAAAGTAATAACTGGCTGAATGAATGCTAGAGATTGTTCTCGTTGCCCCGTCAATAAACGTAATTCGTCTTCAAAATCCGGATAGCCAATATGCAACCGGAACAAAAAGCGATCCAGCTGAGCCTCAGGTAAGGGGTACGTTCCTGCATAACTGACTGGATTTTGTGTCGCCAAAACAAAGAAATGGGAATTCAGCGAATAGGTGTGATTATCAATGGTGACATGACCTTCTGACATGGCCTCCAACAAAGCTGCCTGGGTACGGGGCGTAGTGCGGTTAATTTCGTCCGCTAATAAAATCGTCGTAAAAATCGGCCCCGGTCGAAATTCGAACTGATTGGTTTGGGAGTCAAAAATGGAAACCCCTAGAATATCACTAGGTAATAAATCGGGTGTAAATTGTACCCGGGAAAAGTCACTATGGATTGCTTTAGCTAAGGATTTTACGATCATGGTTTTCCCAACTCCGGGAATATCTTCAAACAGTACATGTCCACCAGCCAGCAGAGCAGTCACAGTTAATTGAATGACCTTGCGTTTCCCTAAGACTACTTTTTCTATTTCATCAATTAAGGTTTTAATTTTGGTTAAGTTCTGATCAGGCATTCTTTCGCCTCCTTGTTGAGTTGTTTCCTATAATTGTACGCGAAAATTAGGAATTGGCAATCCATTCGCAGCTATTTTCGTCGTAACGTGAAATATTTTACAAAACAATTACAATTAAATAAGAAAATCTTTGGCTGAAAGTATAGATTAAGTTTTATGCGTGATACACGCGTAGGAATAATTTTTTGTGAAATGCAACAAGTGTTAAGAAGAACCGGGGGTAAATTAGATCATTTTTTAAACTAGCTGAATTTGGTTTTATAGATGAAAAGCGTTGTGTGTGCTGGAGGAGCGATCATTGTGGCCGTTCCACCGTTGAGGGTTTAATTTAATAAGTCGGTCAGTGATCATTAATAATCTGACTTATCAGCAAAACACTAAATACATTAGGTGCGCTATTTAGATCGCGTGCAAGTAGGAGCTGCGTTTTAGGAGCCGTTAATGACACAAAAAATCTCTTTGAATTTGAGTAGTTTTTTAGCTGAATCAAGCAACTAGGAAAGTTTTTGCGTACTTAAAATCGCTAGCAATCTGTAATCGGCCACGGTACACTAGTTGTATGAAGAAAACATAAAAGAGGGAATTCTATGACCAGCAGCCGTTTACTGAGAATCTTGTTAATTTTATTAGAAAAAGGACGAGTCACCGCACCAGAATTGGCAGAGCAATTTGAGACGT
Source organism: Candidatus Enterococcus ferrettii (assembly GCF_017377655.1). Classification (GTDB taxonomy): domain Bacteria; phylum Bacillota; class Bacilli; order Lactobacillales; family Enterococcaceae; genus Enterococcus_A; species Enterococcus_A ferrettii. The sequence goes on along the minus strand of NZ_JAFREL010000062.1, from coordinate 52,759 downwards.
CGGTACGCACGATTTACCGGGACATTGATGCATTAAGTGCTGCAGGGATTCCTGTTTATACCGTCCAAGGTCAAGGCGGCGGTATTTTTATTAATCAGGAGTATACATTGAATCGAGTGCTGCTTTCTAATGAGGAGCAGGAGAAAATTTTGATGGCTTTGCAGGAAGTATCAGCAGCAGAAAGGCATCAATCCGATGAGCTTTTGGTAAAATTAGGTGGATTATTTAAAACACCACCCGCGGATTGGCTGGAAATTGATTTCAGTCAATGGGGAATGGAAAGCAAGCAGCTGTTTGATCCGTTAAAGCAGGCCATCCTTAATAAGCAGCTGGTTGGTTTTTTTTATGCCAACCGTAAAGGCGAGCAGGAGGAGCGAATTGTTGAACCTCACAAGTTGATTTTTAAGAATAAAGATTGGTATTTGCAGGCTTTTTGCCAGCTGCGTCAGGATTTTCGTTTATTTAAACTTCTACGGATGAAACAATTGCAACCTTTAGAGGCAACCTTTCAGAGAAAATCCGTTCCTGAGTTATTAACCGCTCAATCATCTGCGGCAGATGAGAAGATTTCCGTGAAACTGCTGTTTGATCAGGATACAGCTTACAAGGTATATGATCATTACGAAGAATTTATTCAACAGCAGGATGGACGATTGCAGGTTAAGATTGACTTGCCTCATAATGATGAGCTGTATAATTTTTTACTGTCATTAGGAGATCGAGTTGAGGTAGCAGCACCGATGGAAGTACGACTAGAATTAGCGAAGCGTATAAAAAAAATTCTGGATTTTTATGAAACTTGACACTAGTTGTCAGGTTTCTCCTGCTAAGATAAAGGCATCAAAGGAAGCGGGGAGATTCTACAATGAAACATGAATGGAAAAAACACGAAAAAGAGATTTACGGTGCCACGACTAAACCACAGGTAATTCGACTGCCTGAGCAAAAATTCATCACGATTGCTGGTATGGGCGACCCTAATGAAGCCGCCTTTTCAGAACGAGTAGGTGTGTTGTACTCACTGGCTTTTCCCATCAAAATGGCGTTTAAGCGTTCTGTCGTGGACAACACTGAAATTGGTTGTAACGATTACACCGTATATCCATTGGAAGGACAATGGACCACTACCAATCCAGATGATTTGCAAGATAAGGCCAGCTTTGAGTATATCTTGATGATTCGACAGTCGGACTATATCACAGAAGCACTATTTCAGGAAACCTTAGCCGAAGTTAAAAAGAAAAAGCCGCATGCTTTGCTAGAGCAGGTTAACTTTGAAACTCGTCAGGAGGGGCTATGTGTTCAAGCGTTGCACAAAGGGTCATTTGATGAGGAACCAGCTACTTTTACCAAGATGGAACAGTTTGCTCAAGAACAGAAACTGCAACGAAGCCATCATGAACATAAAGAAATCTATCTAAACGATGCACGTAAAACAGCACCAGAAAAACGAAAAACGATTCTGCGTTTTCAAGTAGTAGAAAATTAATCGTGTGAAGAGGGTGAAGCAGACTTACTTTTGTAGACTGCTTCATCTTCTTTTTACCCATGTGATCATCGAAAAAAAGGTAAAACCTGATTTTTTCTTCAATTTTTTAGCAAGCATGGAGTCGCTTGTCAAAAAGCATTATAATGGCTATACAGATGAAAACAGAAGTAAGAATGAGGATTGCTATGAATTCACAAAATCATCCATTGTCCATAAACCAATCGTCTGCGTTATCGGTAAATGCGTTGCCGCCAGAGCTCGCTGCCCGTTTTGATCTCTATCCCGAGAATAAGCGACGTCCGATTAATAAGACCTTATTTAAAAATGACTATTTCCAACTCACCTGCAACATGAGAGATCAAACGCTAAATGTTTGTTCGCAGGGGGACATTGTTTATTCCGCAATCCCTTACGATACTGCGAGGAATTATATTCAACGAGCAGCAATTCAGTACCTGCTGCATCCTAAAGCGGTTCGCCAATACATTGAATCCCACAAAAATACTTTAGAAAAATACTTGATGTTAAGTATCTTTCAGGTGACTGGCAAGAAGGTTGAAGAGAACTCTCCAGAAGTATGTCAAGCCCATCAAGCAATTTTTGATAATCCGCTGTTTGAAATCCAGATTTTAGGGCGATTGTTGCAGCATGATGAAACGGGTCCACTTTCAGCCAATTTGGCCGGGAAATTTTTGTTTAGTGAAAATGTCAGAACCGGAATTTCTGAGTATATTGGAGAATATCTTAACTTTGTGGTACAGCTGACACATTCTTTGCCAATTATGACCGATGGCAGAAATGCTCAGTTGCTAGATAACAGAGCGAACCAGCAGATTGATCAAAATATCCATAAGGTTTTGACTTATGAGTCGGATATCAAACCAGGGCTAGAGCTGCTTCCTCAGGAAATAAACCAAAGCATCGAAAGTGCCATTATCTTAGCAAATCAAACGATGCCAGTCCGAAGCAAACCACTATTACGTTCAGAATTTGGCAAAGAATTAGCTGAGGTTCGGAAAAATTACGTGGCACACAGCGTGAATCCAGGTGAGTTAGAAAGTTATTTTGAAAATGTTCATTCAACGGATAATACTCATTTGATCAATGTGGTTTCTGATATGCATACCATGGAAGGCAAGCTGCCCTTTACTAACAAAAATTTCAACATTTTGGCAGGAGATGCATCGGATTCTCAGGCTGCTGATGGAGAAATCAAAGGAATTTACGTTATTGGCAATCACGATTTGGTTGATGTGCTGCCAATAAATCGTGATTTTGAGGATCCCCAGTGGGAAAAATGGCGTCCGTTTTTACATTATGAATGGTTTGAAACACTGCTACAAAATCCAGATGATTCATGGCCTATGCTGCCGATCGGTCATCATGATTTTTATGAGATAGTAAAAGAAGAGCTGCAGCAGCGCTTTCCGCAAATGCAAGTGTTGAACAACAGCAGCTGTATTCATGAAGGCGTTCGCTATATTGGCTTGACTATTCCCGTTGTACTAGTGAAGCGTAAAAAGGAACAACAGCAATTCATACTAGCATCGCTGAAAGCTTTACTGCAGGAAGATCACGAGTTGCCAACTGTGATTGTTTCTCATGCACCACTATTTAATGAGCTGAGTATGCTGACCCCTAAAAGTGAAGCCTATAATAAGGAGTACCATTGTTCAGAAGCTGAAATTGAACAGTTATTCGAGACATACAAGATTATCGGAGCAATTCATGGGCATCACCACATTCCAGCCTCTTCTCGTCGTTACCAATTTGTAACGTTTGCTGGAAGAAAACGTTTTGTCGTATGTTCAATTTACTCGAAGATTAACACAGGTCTGGAGCTGACAGATTTATTGAGTTCTAAAATTATTAATGGTGAGCAATAAAAAGTTAGATCCAATCCAACTAGAATTACTTAGTAGGATTGGATCTATTTGCATTTTTAGAGCAGATTAAACCCAGAGTGGGCTTCTCTTCGTTTCGTCCAATCTATTGACAAACGAGCGAAAACCCCGTATCATTATGCTGAAATCGATACCATAGGCGGTGACTGATATGGCAACAATAAAAGATGTGGCAAAACGAGCGGGGCTTTCTGTTTCAACCGTTTCCCGCTATTTAAACAAACATCCCTATATCTCAGAAGACAAACGAAAAAGAATTCAAACAGCGATGGATGAGCTTCATTATCGACCCAGCACGGTTGCTACTCAACTGCGGTCAAAAAAGGGTAAAATGATTGGAATATTGGTCTCTCGTATTGTTAATCCTTTTTTCTCTCAACTGGTTGATGCCATTGAAAAATGCGCTAAAGCACAAGGCTATAATGTTCTAGTAATGCAAACGTACGATGATCAAAATGCTGAGATCAACATGCTAGAAATGTTGAAGCAGCATGTTATTTCAGGGTTAATCATGTGTTCTATTGAAGGTGATCCTAAAGAAATTGAGGCGTATCAGGAGTTTGGCCCGATTGTTTTATGTAATGAGGCCATTCCTGACTCGAAGCTGCCGCAGATATATACTGATCAAGCCTCTGCCAGCTTCGAAGCAGTGGATTACCTGATTCAAAAAGGCTATCAGCGGATTGCTTATTGTACTGGGGGGACATTAACAACTGGCGGGCATGGGAATTCCCGAACAGAAGGTTTCGAGAAGGCGATTAATAAGCACGGTTTGCCAATGAAAATTGATTGGATTTTTAAACAGGTTCATACGATTCAAGATGGTCAACAGGTGGCCAAAAAAATGCTGGCACTGCCGGAAGATGGCCGCCCTGATGCAGTATTTACCAGCAGTGATGAAGTAGCGATCGGTATTTTAAAAGAATACCTGGAAGCTGGAAGAAAGGTTCCAGAAGACTTGGCTATTTTAGGTTTTGATAATCAGCCATTCACAGATGTATTAGCCGTTCCCTTAACGACAATAGCTCAACCAGTGGAAGCTCTGGGCAAAGAATCGACCAACCTTATGATTGCTAAATTAGAAGAACGGTCGTATGAGGTGGATCAGTCTCAGCTACATTTGACCTTGATCAAACGCAACTCTGCTTAAAGTCATATCTAAAATTACCTCATCCGAATCACGCGGATGGGGTATTTAGCGTATAATAAAGCAAAAAGGAGGAATTTCTAATGCTATATGGACCTGACCCTAATAAGCTCTATCCCAACGAAGCAATTAAGAGTGTTTGTTTTATAAAAAATGCGATTACTCGTCCCACGATTGTTGTTGGCGAGTATACGTATTATGATGATGCAAGTGGTGCCGAAAGATTTGAAGAACGGGTGACTCACCATTATGAATTTTTAGGTGATAAATTGATTATCGGCAAATTTTGTGCCATCGCCAGCGGCATAGAATTTGTGATGAACGGTGCGAATCATCGAATGAATAGTATCACCACCTATCCCTTCAATATCATGGGACATGGTTGGGAAAAAAGTACACCAGCCAGTGAGGATCTTCCATTTAAAGGGGATACGGTCGTAGGAAATGATGTATGGATTGGGCAGAATGTAACGGTTATGCCGGGTGTGCAGATTGGCGATGGCGCAATTATTGCAGCAAATTCCGTTGTAGCTAAGGATGTTCCACCTTATCACATTGTTGGCGGCAACCCGAGCCGCATACTGAGAAAACGGTTTGATGATGAATTAATTGATTATCTTCTGGAAATAAAGTGGTGGGATTGGTCAGCGGAAAAGATTTTCCGGAACTTAGAGCAGCTGTGTAGTGGTGATTTAACTAAAATAAAAATGGTTGAGTAAAAGGATTGGCAAACACGCCAATCCTTTTTTAAGGCCTTCGATATTCAAACAAATCCCCGGGTTGGCAGTCTAGTACTTCGCAGATGGCCTCTAAGGTAGAGAAACGAACGGCACTGACCTTGCCGGTTTTTAATTTCGACATATTTGCGTTGGTGATGCCGACTTCTTCAGCCAAATCCTTCAAGCTAATTTTTCGTTCGGCCATCATGCGATCTAAGTGAACAATGATCGGCATGCTGCCACCTCCTTACACTGTATCATCAGCCAGCTCCTGCAGAGAAATTGCATAACGGAAAATGGCGCTGATGCTGTAGAGAACCAATCCCATAACTAGGGTTAAATTGAGGCTGAGTGACCAAGAGAATTTACCTGATACTAATGAAGCAAATAAGGAATAAATTTGTGGTTGTAGAAAGCCCAGCCACAAAATGGCTTTGGCAATTCGATCAATCCTTTTATACATAGTTTCGGAAAATGGGGTCAAACCTTCTGATAAATCATAGAAAATTTTGCTTCCTGACCAAAAAGCAAAGGTCCAAACTAAAAGTTGTGGCAACATGCTCAACGCATTAGTGATCGCCTGTTGATGTGCAGTCAGGGGACCGCCAGAATAAAAAACCAAAATGACCAATTTGTCTGCACCCGAAATAATTGAATTTTTATAAACCAACAATTGCACTGCTAGATAAATCCCCATGCATAAACTTCCAATCGCTAAGAGTTTAAATATCCCATCAATTATCCAAAATGTATCACGCGATTTTTTTAGATCCATTTCCTTCGCCCCCTTACCTATAGTATAGCATATAATTATCGTTAAACAATAATTTTTTGTCATTAAACGATAATTTTCTATTACTATCTTTAAGGTTGAACTTTCAATTAAGATGCTATTTCTTATTCCTGTATTTTTTTATTAAGCAATGAGCAGTTGGTCTACAGAAGATAAATCAACTGTTTTTATCTTTATACTAAGAAATTTCTTGTGTTTTATAACATAGATGCTAATTAGCTGAGTTAGTTAATATGTGATTTGCAGCGATTTCGAATAGCTTTTCTAATACTAAGAACAACCTTCCGTAGTGCTAAGGAAAGAATCTGTATTCCCAAAGAAAGCGCTATCTATTATTCTTAGGACATAGAAAGAAAGGATGGTGAAGCAATGACAGGATTACCCGATAATTTTTTATGGGGCGGGGCAGTTGCCGCGCATCAGCTGGAAGGCGGCTGGCAGGAAGGTGGTAAAGGAATCAGTGTTGCCGATGTAATGACGTTAGGTGGACCAGGGGTTCCTCGTGAAATTACAGATGGTGTTGTAGCAGGGAAGAATTACCCAAATCATGAGGCGATTGATTTTTATCATCATTACAAGGAAGATATTGCTTTATTTGCTGAAATGGGCTTCAAATGTTTTCGTACTTCCATTGCTTGGACAAGGATTTTTCCTGAAGGAGATGAAGCAGAACCAAATGAAGCGGGCTTGCAGTTTTACGACGACTTGTTTGACGAATGTTTAAAGCATGGTATTGAACCGGTAGTCACTCTTTCACATTTTGAATTGCCTTTTGTTTTAGTTAAGAAATACGGGGGTTTTACCAATCGTAAATCCATCGATTTCTTTGTGAAATTTGCCGAGGTTTGCTTCAAGCGTTACAAAAATAAAGTAAACTATTGGATGACCTTCAATGAAATCAACAATCAAGCCAACTTTAATGAAGATTTTGCACCGTTTACTAATTCCGGTATCGTTTATAAGGAGGGGGATGATCGTGAACAAATCATGTATCAGGCTGCCCATTATGAATTAGTGGCTAGTGCTAAGGCTGTTCAAATTGGTAAGGCAATCAATCCGGATTTTGAAATAGGCTGTATGATTGCTATGGTGCCGATTTATCCGAAAACTTGCAAGCCAGGAGATATTCTAATGGCACAAAAAGCGATGGAAAAACGGTATTATTTCACCGATGTTCATGTTTTTGGCGAGTATCCGGGGTATATGAAGACCTATTTTAATCGTAAGGGCTTTGACTTAGATATTACGGAGGAAGATAGTGTAGAGCTGAAAAAAGGAACCGTTGATTACATTGCTTTTAGTTATTACATGTCTTTTGCAATTGAACATCAGAAAGACAATACCACCTATGATTACGATGAATCACGGGATCTTGTAAGAAATGAATTTGTTCCGGTTTCTGATTGGGGCTGGCAAATTGATCCAGAAGGTATTCGTTACTCCATGAATTGGTTTGCGGATCACTATCGTTTGCCATTATTTATTGTTGAAAATGGATTTGGTGCGATCGATGTCAAGGAAGAGGATGGAACCGTTAACGATCAATACCGAATTGACTACTTAAAAGCTCATATTGAGCAAATGATTAAGGCAGTGGAGGAGGACGGTGTAAAATTAATGGGTTACACACCATGGGGCTGTATCGATTTAGTTTCAGCCAGCACGGGAGAAATGAAGAAGCGTTATGGTTTCATTTATGTCGACAAGGATAATGAAGGCAATGGGACTTTAGCACGCAGCAAAAAATTATCCTTTGACTGGTATAAAAAGGTGATTACTACCAATGGAGCAGAACTATAAGAAGCCCATTATACGAAACGAAAGTTCAAAGAAAAAAAGAACAACTTACGGGGGGATTTATTATGAAAAAAGCATTGATTATCTGTGCTGGAGGCATGTCGTCTTCAGTTATAGCGAAGAAAACAACGGAATATTTAAAAGGAAAAGGAATAGAAATTGAGCTGGATGCGACTTCAGCTTCACAAGGAGCGACTACCATCGCCAAAGATGAATACGATCTTTATCTAGTAAGTCCACAAACGAAAATGTATTTTGCCAATTTAGAAAAAGCGGCGAATAAAACCAATAAACCAATTGTTAATATTCCGCCACAGGCATATGTACCGATTCCAATGGGGATTGAAAAAATGGGGAAACTTGTGGAAGAAAATATCTAAATAAAGGTTGATCAACATGTTGAGTAAGAAAGAGACACAAATTCTTAAATTGCTATACGAGAACCAGCCTGGCTATTTAACTAGTCAGGAGATGGCGGCCAATTTGGGGGTATCTGATCGCACAGCTAGGAAATACTTGCATTTGTTGGAAGACACGTTGAAGGAAAAAGCGCTTGGTACGATTGAGGCCAAACAAGGCTATGGCTATCGTTTAATAGTGGGAAATCAGGACAGCTTTCAAGTATTCTATTTACAGGAAATGAAGTCACAGAATTGTTCAAAGGATAGAGGGGCCATTCAAGAAGTACAGGACCGTCAGTATTATATTCTGAATCAATTGTTTTTTGAGCAAAAGGCTGTGTATGTCGACAACTTGGCAGAAGAATTATATGTCTCTCGCTCAACGGTCTCCAATGATTTAGTAGAGATTAAAAAATTGTTGAAGCCTTATGAGATCGAGTTAAGCAGCAAAAGCAATCGGGGAATTTTTGTCGTTGGCAACGAGAAAAATATTCGGCATTTCATTATGAATTACTTCTTTTTGCAGCGGCTGCAAGACAACATCTATACATTTTCCACTTACACCAACCTGCTGAACGGTATTAGCATCGAAGAGATTGTAATTATTGTTTTAGACGAGTGTCGGGAAGCACGCTTAAAGTTGTCTGATTTTATTATATTCAACATTGTGTTGCACATTGGATTGGCAATTAAGCGACTGCAGTCCGGCTTTGAAATTGAATATACCCAAATGATTCAGCTGCCGGAGGATTCCTTGGAATACCAAACTTCTTTACGGATTGTTCAACGAATCACCGAAAGCATGTCGGTAGAATTTCCTCATGAAGAGGCGAACTATATTGCGTTGCATTTACGGAATAAAATTACGGCTAAACGGGTATTTCAAAAGACGAATTATACAGAGGCGGAGATTAAGGCACAGCTCCTAGAGGCCTTGGGAGCTTTTGATACGGAAACTGGGTATCAACTGCAGCAGGACACAATCTTAATTGATGGATTGATGATGCATTTTACACCGTTCTTATTACGGCTGCAAAACAACATGAGCATTGAGAATCCGTTGCTGGAGGAAATTCGTCAGCATTACGGCGAACTATTGGACCTGACAATCAAATATTTGTCCAAGATGCGTATTTTTCAACCATATGAAATTACTGAAAGCGAATGGGCGTATTTAACAATTCATCTAACCGCTGCGGTGGAACGGTATCACAACGATCAAAAAGCCCGGGTGTTAGTCATTTGTGCGACTGGTTTAGGTAGTTCACAGATGATTAAAAATCGTCTGGAACGGGAATTTGGTTCAAAAATTTTGATTGATAAGGTAATTAGCTATTACGAAATTGCCGATCAGGACTTGGATCAGATTGATCTAATTATTTCATCAATTAATTTGCCAAACGTGATTCATCATACGCCAATTGTCTATGTCAGCGTTTTTGTTGGCGAAGAGGACATTAAAAAGATTAACTATGAACTATCTGGATTTATGCCGGCGCATTGTACCGCTGTCATTGACAATGAAGCAGATGCTGAGAAAAAGGCCCAGCAAATTGCCTTGATTCATCAATGCTTTCGATCAGAGCTGTTTATCCAACTGGAGCATACTTCCACCAAAGAGGATATTTTGGATCAGCTGATTGATCGGCTGGAGAAAATGGAGCAAAAAGCGATCAAAGAAGCCTTTCATCAACAACTTCGCTTACGGGAAAGCTATAGCTCTGTTGCTTTCTCGCCTTATTTGGCAGTACCACATCCGATTGAGGCTGTGACAGAAGAGGCCTATGTAGCTGTAGCAGTTGTACCAAAGGGCGTATTTTGGGAAACGGATTATCCGGAAATTCAGCTAGTCTTCCTGATGTCACCAGATAAACTGGGACGAGTAGAATTGGAAAAGGTCAGCCAGACGTTGGTACCGATTATTGAAGATGATGAGTTTCGTAAAAAACTTGTAGCAAGCGAAGATTACAACGCGTTTATTGCGAATTTGATTGAAAGCCTATAGAAATCTATAGAAGAGAAACGGCAGGAGTGAAAGAGATGGATTCAGAAAAACTACAAGAGGTTGCTTTTGAAATTATTTTGAGCAGCGGCGACGCCAGAACTTTGGTGCATGAATCGTTTCAGCATATGCGGGACGGGAAATTTGCAGCGGCACAGCAAAAATTAGAGGATGCCAATGAGTCGCTAATCAGGGCTCACCGAGCTCAAACCGGGCTGCTGCAGGAATACGCAGGCGGCGAGAAAATTGAAATGGAAATTATAATGGTGCACGCACAGGACCATTTGATGACTACAATGACATTGCAGGAAGTTGCCGCTGAAATGCTGGTTTTATACCAGCGCCAAGCAGCGAGTAATTAGGAAAGGGGCTGAAAAGCTTGAGTAAAAAAGGAACAGCTGAATTGAAAAAGGAAACAGCCATGAAAAATTTTCGCTACAATCGTTTTTTGATCCTACGCTATTTATTAGCGGCTTTCTTCTTCAGCAATTTGTATTGGCTGCTGATGCTGTTTATGAGCCGCAGCTGGTATGGAGTGCTGCCGGCAAGTTTGTTACTTTTGACTCTTCCGGCAATCGCAGAACACGCGAAGCTTTATGGGGAGATGACTGATCAAATTCAGGGGAAATTACGCCATCATAAGTTTTATCAATCTATTCAATTAGGCATGAATCTGGTATTACTGGTCATAAGCTTTACCAGTGGAGGATTTCAACGGCTATACCCTTTTTTGACAAATTCTTCTCAAGCAAGAGCAGCCCTAGTCACTGTTTTATTAGTCGGAATCTTTATGTCGGCCTTTTGTATTCAGCGAATTCGCATGATTTATTTGCAAAAGGATAAGCATTACGGCTATATCAAGGAGTTTGCAAAAACGAATTAAGAAAGTGAGTGAATAGAAATATGGATGGATCAAACAGTAAGCTATTTACATTCTTAGAAAAAACGTTGATGGGACCTTTAGGGAAATTGGCGCAGTTTAAAATTGTGCGGGCAATTATGGGTGCTGGGATGGGAGCGATTCCATTTACAATTGTTGGTTCGATGTTCTTGGTATTTAACATTCTGCCGATGACATTTCCTTTTTTAGAAAATATATTCAATTCAACCTTCTTTAGAGTCAGTGAATTATACATGCTAGCCAATAGTACAACAATGGGAATATTGGCACTTTATTTCTGTGTTGGTTTGGGGTATGAATACACAAAAATTATCGCAGAAGAAGAAGATTTGAACATGGCACCAATTACTGGGGCATTGCTTTCACTGTTCTCGTTCTTTATGGCAATTCCACAATTGGTATTTGAAAACGGTTCAATGGTTCGTGTGAACGATGCAGAACAAGCCATCGTCAACGGCTGGGCAATTGGCGGTGACGGAGTCGCTCGTTTAGGAACTGTCGGGATCTTTACGGGAATTATTATGGCGGTGATTGCTGTACAATTGTACCGTTTATGTGTTGCAAAAAATTGGGTTATTCGCATGCCGGAACAAGTTCCAGAAGGAGTTTCCAGAGCCTTCACTGCATTGATACCTGCGTTCTTAGTGGCCTTTGTTGTATTAATTTTAGTGGGGATTTTAGTAGCCTTTAATACCGATATCTTCCAATTAGTTGCTATTCCATTTGGCTTTGTTACGGGGCTAACTAACAGCTGGTTAGGCGTTATGGTCATTTACTTCTTGGTCCACGCTTTGTGGCTGGTAGGTATCCACGGGGCCAATATCATCTTCTCACTGATTACCCCAATTACGTTGGGAAATATGGCGATGAACGCAGATGGTGCGCATATTCCATTAGCTGGTGAGTTTAATAATGCCTTTGTAACTGTTGGTGGTTCAGGTGCAACGCTAGGCTTTTGTTTCTTCTTAGTTTACATGGCAAAATCAGAACAACTGAAGGTTCTAGGAAAAGCTGCATTGGTTCCAGCAATTTTTAATATCAATGAACCCTTGATCTTCGGTGTGCCGTTGATCTATAATCCATACTTGGCTTTACCGTTTTTCTTAGCCCCAATGGCTTCTGCAACGATTGCTTACTTTGCGATCCAGTTAGAAATTATTCGTCCGGTAATTGCCAATATGCCTTGGCCTTCACCAGTAGGGGTGGGTGCTTTTATCAGTACAGGTGGTGACTGGAAAGCTGCCGTAGTAGCTGTCATCTGTGCGGTGGTTGCCTTTGTCATTTACTTGCCGTTTATTCGTTCGTATGACAAACGATTGGTTGCTGAAGAAATGGCAAACTTGAAAGAAGCAGAAGCAAACGCATAAAAAATACAACTAAAAAGACGTAGTGCATTGCCTCTTGCAAAATTAAACTTTTGGAGGCTACATGCAAACACGTCTTTTTAGTTTTTCTTACTTCACGAATATAGTTTTGCGCTTTGGATCAAGTCATTACTCGGCGTATTTGGTGAAATCACCGTCACCTGTTTAGTTGAGCGCAGTTTTTCTTTGTACTTAATCATTTCTTCAGCCCCTGTGCTGTCCCAAATGCGTAGCTGTGACAGATCTAAAGTCAGCTGATTTTCCTCTAAATCCAAGGCATTCAGCTTGCTTTTCATCTTGGTAGTTGTGGCAAAAAATAATTCACCAGAAATCTGAATGGTCGAGCCTTCCTTTTCTACTTTTAGGATTGAAATGCTCCGCACGAATAGCACCGCACTAATTAACACACCCACCAGGACACCGATGGCTAAGTTTCCAGTAGCAACAATCGAAATAGTTGTAACCAAGAAAATCAGTACATCCTTTTTTGGTGCTTCCTTCACATAATTGATGCTTGACCAATCAAAGGTATTGAAGGCGACTACCGACATAATTGCAACCAAAGCCGCTATCGGAACCAGCAGCAGGAAAGGCCGTAAAGCAAAAATCAAAACCATCATAAAAACGCCAGCAACCACTGTTGACAATCGGCCGCGACCTTTGGAATCCAAATTAATAATGGTTTGTCCAATCATTGCGCAGCCAGCAACACCAGCAAATAAACCACTGAATAAATTTGCGCTGCCCTGTGCTAACAACTCCTGACGTTTAGGACTGTCGCTCTTGGTCCGTTCGTCAACAATTTCTGCTGTTAATAAACTTTCCAGCATCCCTACAAAAGCTAAAGCTAAAGAAGTTGGGAAAATAATCTTTAAGGTTTCCATCGACCAAGGAACCATTGGTAAGTGGAAAGTCGAAAAACGTGGCGTGATATCCCCTAAGTCGCCAATGGTAGAAACCGGCAGCTTGCCAACTGCCGCCACGGTCGTTAATACACCAATTACAATCAATCCAGCCGGAATGATTGTAATAATCTTTGGTGCGAAAACCATTAGCAAAATTCCTCCAATAACTAATCCATACATAAAAATGGAGGCATGGTCAAAATGTTCGAATTGAGCGATAAAAATTAAAATGGCGAGAGCATCCACAAAGCCCAGCATAACTGGCTTAGGAATCCAGCTCATCAGCTTTTGAGCTTGACATAGTCCTAACAACAGCTGAATCAGCCCAGTTAAGACGGTGGCTGCAAACATATACTCTAACCCATAATTTTTGACTAAATGAACCATCACCAGTGCCATGGAGCCTGCTGCTGCAGAAACCATTCCTGGCCGTCCGCCTAAAAACGACACAATAATAGCAATAAAAAAGGACGAAACCAGACCAATCATTGGATCAATACCCTCAATAATTGTAAAACCGATGACCTCAGGAATTAGTGCAAATGACACTACAAGTCCTGCCAACACTTCCCTGATGGGATTTTCCTTCCAACTTAATAAATACATATCAACCCTCATTTTCTATTTTCTTGCATTAATTGGCACCAAGAAACAATTATAGCCGTCACTAAGGGTAGGGTCAAATGTAATTCTAATCTTTTTCTCATTCTACTAGTGGAAATTTCTCGCTCTTTGTCCAGTTAACCGGATTTTTCATGATATAATGACACCGTGTAAGGAGGTCAACTATGGCAAATATGAATGATGTGGCCAGCCTGGCCAAAGTCTCAAGAGGGACTGTCTCAAACTATATAAACGGTGTGAAAATCAAGAAAGAATTAGCGAAAAGGATTGAACAGGCTATTGAAGAGCTGGACTATGTTCCTAATCAGGCAGCTCGTTCTTTAAAAAAGCAAACCAGCGATACGATCGCCTTTATTTTACCGACTATTTGGACGCCTTTTTTTGCGGAATTAACCAATTATATTCAGTTGGAACTACAAAAAAGAAATTTAAAGATGCTGCTTTGTAATTCACAAAATAACTACAATTTAGAGTTGGACTATGTAAAAATGGCCAAGGAAGAGAAGGTGCGCGGAATTATTACCATTTCCTACAGTGATATTGATCCGTATATTACTGCGAATGTACCGATTGTTTCCATTGAACGCTATTTTAACCAGCAAGTTCCTTTTGTGACGAGTGATAATTTCCAAGGGGCCCGTTTAGCAGCGGAAGAGTTATACAAAAGAGGTGCCACCCGACTTTTGATGATTTTACGGGAGCTGCCGAATAATCTCGGAATTTACGAACGGATGAATGGGTTTATTGATTACTGCAAACATAAGAAAATCGATTATCAGGTTTACCTGGATAAGGGAAATTCCAAAAACTTCTCTCAAAGAATTGATCAATATTTGCAGGAAGTTTATCAAGAAGAATGTCGCTTTGATGGAATTTTTACCGTTACCGACCGTTATGGAGAATATGTCATGGAATCTTTTCAACGTTTGGCTTGGGATATTCCCAAGGATGTTCAGCTTATTGGTTTTGATGGTGCAAAGAGCTATCAAAATCAACCGTTAGTTATTTCTTCCATCGCTCAGGATATCAAAAAAATTGCTGAAATAAGTGTAGAAGAACTCGTGAATTACGATAAGGACAAGGATTTCCAAGCTAAGCATATCCTGCCAGTCAAATTTTTGAATTTGAAAACTACAAGAGAGTTGAAGTAATTTTTTCAACTTTTTTGTAGTTTTTTTGTGGAAACGCTTGAAATTTGGAACGTTCCAAGTATATAATATAGAAAATGGAACGTTCCAAAAAATAAGGAGGAGATTGAATGAATTATCAAAAAGCAGTTGCTGAAATTATTGAAGCCGTAGGCGGGCAAGAAAATATTATTCATGCTACTCATTGTGTTACTCGTTTACGATTGACCTTAAAGGATACTAATTATGACCAGCAAAAACTAGAAAATATTGAAGGAGCTAAGGGCGTTTTCTTCAATAAAGGACAGCTGCAAATTGTCTTTGGCACTGGGATAGTGGAACGTGTTTATGAGGTGTTTATCCAGCAGACTAACATAGATGATCATTCCTTCAAACCGGCGGAAAAACCTCAAACACCTGAAACATGGAAGGATAAATTGTTTGAATTCTTTAAAGCCTTCTCCGATATTTTTGTGGCACTTATTCCAGCAATTGTTGGCTGTGCGATGCTGTTGGGGGTCCGATCACTTTTTATTACTACTAGTCTATTTGGATTAGAAGGCAGCCTGGCTGATACTTATACTTGGGCGGCTGATACTGCTAGTTTTCTAAATATTATTGCTACTGGCTTAAATTTTCTACCGGTGTTTGTAGCCTATTCGGCGACTAAGCGTTTTGGAGGAAATCCGGTCTTTGGGATTATCTTAGGACTGATTTTGGTTCATCCTGATTTAGGGAATCGCTTTGAATACATGCAGGGAACTATTGAGAATGTGTCATATTGGCATATTATTGGATTTAGTGTTCCGCAAGTAGCTTTCCAAGGAGGAATTTTTCCAGCAATTTTAAGTTCATTTTTTATGGCGAAGTTTGAAAAATTCATTACTAAATATACACCAAAAATGCTGACATTTATTGTTGTTCCTGCAGTTACTATTTTAGTATCCTCACTGGCATTATTTTTAGTTTTTGGTCCATTAGGGGATTTGGTTGCTTCGGGAATTGGTACAGCTGCGGATTTCTTATACGTGAAGGCAGGCGTTTTTGGAGCTGGAATTTTTGCGGCATTGCTGCAACCGTTAGTGATTACTGGAACCCATCATATGATTGGCTCAATTGAGGCACAGTTATTGGCTCAAACGGGCTTTAACTATATTCAACCACTATGGGCGGTTTCCATTATTGCTCAAGGCGGTGCAGCGATGGGGATGTTTTTCTTAGCGAAAAAAGGATCGAAACGTCGTGAAATTGCTTTTTCCAGCTTCATTCCTACGTTAGTTGGCGTTAGTGAACCAGCTATTTTTGCAGTAAATTTAAAGGATTCAGCGGTGCCGTTTTTGTCAGCAGTTGTTGGTGCAGGAATAGGTGGAGCTTACATGAAGATTTTTGACGTGAAGGCGCTTGGTTTTGGTTTGACAGGTATTCCAGGCGTAACAATTGTAAATCCGCCAGTAGTTATTCACTATGTCATTGGCTGTTTGTTATCCTTTGCTTTACCGATCGTTTTCTTATTTATTTACCATAAAGTAAAAGGGGTGGCAGGAGCAGAAATCGGCATACCCAATCCAGTAAAGGACGTGAAGGCCTAAATGCAAAACTTATTAGTAGATCATAAAACAAATGTTTATATAGAAGAAAAAAGAATCCTATTAGAAGAACTGGCTGCGAAAGCAGCCAGCAGTCGTTACTTGCCTAGTTATCATATTTATCCTCAATCCGGCTTAATGAATGATCCTAATGGGTTGGCTTATTTTAACGGAAAATACCAGGTGTTCTTCCAATGGTATCCGTTTGCTCCCGTGCACGGCTTGAAACATTGGGGTCATACCACTTCAGAGAATTTAGTTGACTGGTCTAAACAAGAAGTAGCCTTGTCACCTACCAAAGAATATGAAAAGAATGGCTGCTACTCTGGAAATGCTATCGAATTTCAAGGAGAACTTTACTTGTTCTATACAGCAAATTATAAAACTGGAGCCGGTAAAATCCCTAAACAAGCAGTAGCTATTATGGATAAAGAAGGCCACGTTCGAAAACGCACGGAACCAGTAATTGATGGCACGCTCCCTGGATTATCTGGAGAGTTACGTGATCCTTTTGTTTTTGAAAGAGATGGCTGCTTCTATATGCTGCTGGGGGGCAGTAAATTTGCTGACGAAGTAAGACCAGGCTTTGGTGATCAAGGCGTTTTACTATTGTATCGAAGCAATAATTTATTGAATTGGAGTTATCAAGGGCTAATCGATCTGCCTTTTCCAACTGGCTACATGCTGGAATGTCCTAGTTTAATCCAAATAGACGGGAAGGATATTCTGTTTTTGTCACCAATGGGAATAACTCCTGAAAAGGAACGCTTCAACAATCGCTTTGCGTCTATTTATGCTGTGGGGGAGTTAGATATTCTCAACCGCTGCTTTCATTCTGACTATTGGGATCAAATGGATGCCGGTTTTGACTTTTATGCACCCCAAGCCTTCTTAGGAAAAAATCAGCAGCCGCTGCTTTATGGGTGGTTTGGCTGCGGCGAACCTGATTATCCAGTGCAAGATGGTTGGCAGCATGGGCTTACTTTTCCTCAACAAATGCAATTAGAGCAAGGGAAATTCAAACGCTATCCTGCTTCAGAAATCGTCGAAGTATTTTCACAGAAACAGTCAGTTGAAAGCGAAAAAATAAACACGGAAAGCCGCAACTACTGGCTGGAATTAACTAAGGGATTCAAATTTACCATAGGCTCAACCAATGATTATTGGGAATTTCAGTATGACACAAAAACTAAACTGGCAACTGTTTCTCGGGATAATTTGGCCCAAAAAATTGATGTAGGCTATGGCGAAAAAAGAAGTGTACGTATTCAAAACCTGCAAAAGGTCGATGTATTTGTCGACAACTCCTTCGTTGAACTGTATTTAAACCACGGGGAGCAAGTCTTTACTTTTCGAGTATTCCAAGATGAGTGCGATACAATTGCAGCTCAGCAAGGAATCTTAGCAGGATACTTACACAAAGCATAGGAAAATCTGGGCATTTCGGGATGCCCTTTTTTCTTACTTAAAAACTTTTTCTAGTGTATAAGCAAGTCTGCTTCAACTAAAAACAAGCCTTAAGCTGTCTATTTCCGTTTCTTCTTCCGCTTTTTTTCTTTTTAGGGCTGTTGAAGCTAGAGTTTTTGGTTTATCGAGTTCGGTAAAGGGATTTCGGACATACATTTTTTTCTGATGATCCATTGTCTGCTTTCGGTTCTGTTTCTTTTTGTCGTTTTGAGTAGTGCCAGTGGAGGAGGCAAAAACTTTTGTTTCCTTTTCTTCATCCTTAGGTGAAGCAGCAGAACTGGCAAAATGAGTTGTTATAGTCAGTGTTTTTTCTGACGTCCTCTGAATCATAGGAGCTGTCTGGGCTTGAATCAGGTGCAGTCTGTTCTTTCCACACTTCTATCTTTTCTTCTTCTTTTTTACCAATGTAATCAATTTCCGTGGTAGTAAAGCTGCTTTTCACCAGCTTAGCGAAGCGGCGCACACCATATTTTTCAAAAATTGTTAAAGTACTTAAAATGGCTAATAAATCACAGTTTTCCTGAGTGGAGTATTTACAATCTACATTGCTTAGGGTCCAACCATGCTTTTAACCATTTTCATCTTTACTATCAAACAAACGATTAATAACCAATTCCCATTCGTCATCAAAAAAATACGGTAGAGAATTTTCTGGAAATGCTGGAAGTTTGAGCCCATAAAGGGGTTGAGCGGCTATAAATAATGTTAGGTATGAGACAGCTGGAAAAAAATAAAAAGAGACAGAGACTATCTATTGACAATTCCCTTTCAAACATGCTTTAATTTAAGGGAACATATGTTTGTTTGAATTGAGGGAAGAAAAATGGATCTTTATAAAGGAGAACCAGTACGTGAAGTTTTTTGTATGGATTCCAAAAGTTTTTATGCCAGTGTAGAGTGTGTGGAGCTCGGATTGAATCCGATAACCACCTTACTAGTTGTAATGAGCGGTGATCGTAACGATGCGGGGTTGATTTTGGCTGCCAGTCCGATGGCAAAAAAAATCTTGGGAATCAGTAATGTCAGTCGAGGATTCGAAGTACCGGATCATCCCGATTTGATTATCGTACCGCCAAGAATGACACTATACATGAAGTACCACATGGAAATTCTGACTATTTTCCGTCAATATATGGCGGATGAAGACATCCACACCTATAGTATTGATGAACAATTTGGTGACTTGACCCATAGCTGGCGTTTATTTGGCGATAGCCCGGAGGAGGTTGCTAAAGCTATTCAGCAAGAGATTTTACGAAAATTGAAAATTTACACGAGTGTTGGTTTGTCGGTCAATCCCTTATTGGCTAAGGTGTCAATGGACATGGAGGCCAAAAAGAATGGCTCCTTGTTTGCTCATTGGACTTACCAGGATGTGCCAGAAAAAATTTGGCCTTTAAAGCTAAGCGATTTCTGGGGGATTGGTCATCGAATGGAAATTCGCTATAATCGTATGGGGTTGCGAACGATGGGGGATTTGGCCCATGCAAATCCGTTTAGATTAAAGAATTATTTTGGTGTGATCAGCCTCCAGCATTATATGCACGCCTGGGGGATTGATCGGTCGATCTTATCTGAAAAGGATAATTATCCTAAGAAAGAAAAATCAATTGGAAATTCACAAATTTTACCGAAAAATTATGCTCGCAAAGAAGAGATTGAAGCTGTTCTAGCTGAGATTTGCGAACAAGTTGCGCAACGTTTGCGAAAAGCTGATGTGATGGGAGCCACGTTGCATCTAGGGATGGGTTATGCGTATAACGGTGCTCAAAAGCGTGGCGGTTTTCATCATCAAACGAAAATGCCAGCAACCAACCAAGGGAAAAAACTGACGCAACAGGCGCTTCAGATGTTTGCCAAATACTGGGATCGCTCGGAGGTGCGTAAGATTACAGTAAATGTTTCTTCTCTACAGCCGGCCAGTGGTTTACAGTTGGATTTATTCGAAGAGCCGCAACAGTCTATCAAAGAAGATCAAATAGATGATATCGTTGGACAAATTCGCAGCAAATATCAATTTCGCTCGATTGTTCGGGCCCATTCATTATTAGAGGGTGCCACCGCCATTGATCGAGCGGGCTTAGTTGGCGGACATGCAGGCGGGATGGACGGAATGTAGCTGATAGATATATAGGAAAAAACACAAGAAACAGCAGTTCCCCACTGCTAAAGAATAACATTTTCTATTTTAAGCCATGAATAAAATCATTTCAGGCATGAAATTAAATGAGGCAGTTGACGCTTTCTTATCACTGCACTCGTAATGAAAAGGGGTTTTTGCTGTGTATGATGATGAAACAGCAATGGAATTATTTTTAGAAGCAAAACAAAATTATCAGGATCGGGGAATGATCAAATGGATCGGCTTTTATCTATCAGATCATACCGCTCTTCTAAATAAAGATAACCAACAGCGCTACAAAGAAAATTTACAAAAGTCCCAGCAAACATTGGAAGAAATAGGTCTGTTACTACAGCAATCCTATACACAGAATAAACGGATTGCTTTGCAGTTGGAGGCTCTGGACAGTGAACGCAAGTATTACGATGACTTGGTAGGTCGGGTAATTGGTCAAAAGGAACAGCTTATCTATCTGGCGACGGATGAGGAGGATATGATTCATCTGGAAATTGAACAAATTCGTCATGTTAGGCTATTGGGTGCCAATAAAATTTTGACCAAGGATGAGTCTGATGCTTGATACAAATGGAGCAGTTTTTGAATTTAAAAGCGAAGAAGATGACCAGTTTACTAAAGATTACCATCGACTGGTGGATTCAGCAGTGCCGCTTTTTGCGGTTAAGGAAGATCTGCTCTATTTAATGGAATCGCAAGGGATTACTTACTTTATGATGCCAGCAGTTATTACGAAGGATCGCAAAGACCATAATTTCTATTTTGAAGTAGAAACTTTTGAAACCTCACGAATTAAAAAGTATAAATACTTGCGCTGTGATTAGAGAAGGGGACAACAATGAAGCGAGCCGTATTTTTGCTACTAGAAGAATATGCTGATTGGCAAGGTGCTTATCTCGCCAGTCAACTGAATCAACAAAAAAATTGGGAAATAAAAACAGCATCCATTGAGCAGCAGGTTACCTCCATGGGCGGCTTTACAATCGAAGTCGATTATTTAATCGAAAAAATACCGAAAAAAATCGATGTATTGGTATTGATTGGCAGTAATTCATGGGAATTTAAACATTCCCTGTTGAAAAAAATTATTGCCCAAGCTTTAGAGAACGGAACGCCGGTTGGAGCCATTTGCGGAGCAGTGGACTATTTAGCTCAGAATGGTTTATTGCGTACTTATTATCACACGGGCAATGACCAAAGAATAGGTCAGAATGCTGTGCAATATACGAATTCTCACCAGTTCATTCATAAACAAGTGGTTCAAGATCGTAATTTGGTTACAGCTAATGGTACGGCTGCTTTGGAATTTACTGAAGCCTTGTTGAAGGCAACGGCTTTTTCTGATGAACAGACGATTGAGCGAACGATGGATTTGCAACGTATGGGCTATTATGCTTATTATCAAGCTTATGGCAATCCTGATGGCTAATTAAACAGGAATTATTCAGCAGGATTCATAATAAAAAAATCCGAACCAGTTTTTCCTTTAATGTGAAGGAAGGGACTGATTCGGGTTTTTGATTTTTATAGTAATTGTGCAAGTTCCTCATCAACAATTAAATCGGTGATGACAGCCATATTCAGCAATGTCTGAATGCTTTTCGCTTTTTCTTTTCCAGTAGCTACAACGACTACCCGGTTAATTTTTTTGATATCGGCTAGTTTAATTCCAAGCATCCGCTGAGCAATTCCTTTTTCCAGCACTGCCCCATTTGCCTTAAAAAAGGTACCTCCAATATCACCAATGATTCCTTCATTTATCAGCAAGGCAGTGTCTTCATCAGAAATATAGTCCAGTTTTTCGTAAGTAGAAGAATGAACGGGATCTCCGACACCTAAGACGGCCATATCCACTTGACGACCTTCCTCCATGACCTCTCTAATCAGATTTGTTTCCACCAACGTATCCCTCACTGCTTGTGTGTCAGCAATGGCTGGGGCATAAAAATAAGAAACCTCGCAATGATACTTCTGTGATAAAACAAAAGCCAAATGATTAGAATGAAAGCGGACAGTGGACAGACCATTACCACCAATCAAGGGAATTATTTTTAACGGCTCCAGATGGAGATAGTTGGCTTGTTGGACGTATTCAAAAAGTGTGGTTCCCCAGCCAATTCCCAGTCTTTGGATGGACGGCAATAACGGTTCAATCAGCTCCATACATAATTTTCCTGCGGCCGCTTTCAGACTGCTCTCTGTCTCTTTAGTGGCTGAAGCAATTTTTACATTTGCCAGTTGATATTTTTTTACTAGCTTTTCCTGCAGCTTTAAGGAGCGTAAATGACTGTGTTGAATGGTAATTTTCACGATGCCCTTGTCTTTGGCCTCTTGCAGCAGCGCTGCAACGGTTGGTCGGGAGACTTTTAGTAACTTAGCGATCTCGCTCTGGGTAATCTCTTCTTCATAATAATATAAAGCTGCTTTTAGCATCATTTCTTCGCGTTCAATCATACATGTCCTCCTCGACAAATGTTACGTAGTTCGCTGATATATACCAAATGATAACGCTGGATTCAATTGACATTCTTCTATTATCATACTACAATTTTTACAAAAGTAAACGTTAGTTTACAAATGTAAAGGATGCGATCATGTGTTAGTAAACTCAAAAGCAATGCTTAACAAAGCAAAGAAGGAAAATTATGCCATACCAGCAACTAATTTTATCGATTTAGATTCGGCCCGAACCTTTGTGACCGTAGCTGAAAAGCTTAACAAACCGCTAATCTTACCCTTTGCGCAAGCTCACAAAGACTTAATTTCTTTAGAAGAAGCGGCCTTAATCGGCAAATACTTAGCTGACAAAGTGTCTGTTCCAGTTGCTTTGCATTTAGATCATGGAGAGGATTTCGCTTTTATCAAGCAAGCAATTGATTTGGGTTTTACTTCAGTTATGATTGATGCGTCAAAAGAAAGCCTGGGAAACAATATCAAATTGACCAAGGAAGTTGTTGCGTATGCTCATCAAAAAAAAGTATCAGTGGAAGCTGAACTGGGCCATGTTGGGGCTGGCACGAATTATGAGAATCACGAAACCACCGATTCTATCTACACCGAAGTAAAGGACGTGGAAATTTTCCTTAAAGAAACCCGAGTCGATTCACTAGCTGTTTCAATTGGAACGGCTCATGGTGCTTATAAAGGAACTCCCGTCTTGAACTTTGAACGACTACAGGAAATCAGTAAAATTTGTGAGGTTCCTTTAGTCTTGCATGGTGGATCATCCTCGGGAACGAATAATCTGAATCGTTGTGCTACTAGTGGGATTTCCAAGATTAATATTTTTACTGATTTTTTACAGGCAGCTTATCGTAAGAACAAAGATGGCAAGCCTAAGGATTATTTAGAAATGAAACAATTGGCAAATCAAGCAATGGCTGAGGTATTAGAAAGCTGCTACAAAGTATTTGCTACAAAAGACGTGTAAAAAGAGAGGAACCTTTCAAAATGACAGTAGAAATTAAGCAACCATTTTTTGTCTTTAATCCCAAATCTTATCTTTATGGTGAAGAGCTGTTAAAACTGGCGCAGCGAGCAGATGAATTAGCCGCAAAATATCCGGAGTGCACCGTGTTAGTAACCGTGCCTTTTGCGGACATTAGTGCAGTAAAGCAAGCAACCGAAAAAATCGTGGTCACAGCTCAACATATGGACGGTATCACACCTGGTCGAGGGATCGGTCATGTGTTGCCAGAGTCGGTTTATCATGCTGGGGCAAGAGCGGTTTTCTTGAACCATGCTGAACGACCTTTGACTTTAGCAGGACTGACCCAAGCGATGAAGCGAGCTAAGGAATTAGGAATGAAAACAATTGTTTGTGCTGATTCTATTGATGAGGCAAGAGCAGTGGCAATTTTAGGAGCGGATATTATTTTGTGCGAACCGACTGAACTAATCGGTACTGGTCAAACTAGCGGAAGCGACTATATTGAACAAACCAATCAAGCCATTAAAGAAATTAATCCGAATATCTTAGTTATGCAGGCAGCCGGCATTAGCAGTGGGGAAGACGTTTATCGTACTATTAAGCTGGGAGCGGATGGAACAGGCTGCACTAGCGGCATTACTAATGCAGCTTCACCAGCAGATATGTTAACCCAGATGGTTGAAGCAGTGGTGCAAGCATACAAAGAAAGAGGTAAATAAATGAAGGTCATCCACAAACAATTATCCATTAAAACACAAGCAGGTAAAGTCAGCTATATTGATATTACTGCTGATTTACGCAAACTAATTGAAGCAGCTGAAATAAAGGATGGCTTTTGTGCCATTACTACTCCACATACAACTTGTTCAGTCATTTTTGAAGAATATGTCCATGACAAAGACTGGAAGGGAGATGAATATCTGCAGGTAGATCAAAATCGGATTTTGGATAAATTAATTCCCCGTCAATTTACTGAATCAGATTATTTGTATCCTGGACCAGAGCATGTGGCATTTTTAAAAGAGTTAGCAGCCGCTGATCCGAATTATTTACCGGATCCAGTATCCATTTTAAATGCAGATGCTCATATTAAAGGTTCTCTCTTTGGAGCAAGTGAAACAGTCATCATTAAAGACGAACAGCCCTTAATTGGTTCCGTGGGTTATCTATACTTTGTCGATTGGGATCAAAATCGCGAACGGACAAGAACCTGCAACCTAATGCTGATGGGAGAATAAAAAGACCAATCATTGCTTTTTCACAAGCGGTGATTGGTCTTTTATGTTACAAATGGCTGAAGAACCGCCGGATTTCAATTGCGGCATTTTCTGGTGAATCAGAAGCGTGAACAATATTTTCCGTAGTACTGCAGGCGAAATCGCCACGGATAGTTCCAGGTACCGCTTTCAATATATTGGTTGCTCCAAGCATCTGACGCACCAATGCAATGACATCATTTCCTTCTAATAGTAAACAAACGACTGGGCCTGAAGTCATGTAAGCAATCAGTTCAGGGAAAAAGGACTTGTCCTTTAAATGAGCATAGTGACTTTCTGCAACGTCTTTAGAAATTACACCTTGATACATTTCCTTAATGGTTAAATTTTTGTCCTCAAAGCGTTGGATAATGCGACCAATCAGCTTGCGCTCTACCCCATCCGGTTTAATAATGACCAATGTTTGTTCCATATCTGTTCATCTCCTTTTTTTAATTAATAAAGGAGGTTTAGTCGAAACTAAACCTCCTGAGAACCTAACGTTTGGCAACTGCTACTTTCAGTGTTTCCCATTTCCAATTGGCAACTTCTGGAATATCCGTTCCTTCTGTGCGAATGTAGTCATGGTGAAATTGGAGTGTTTCATCCATTTTAGCAGAAAATTCGGCCGCTTGGGAACCATAAACTGCATTTGCTGCATCTTGTGCTAAGTGGAAGCGATCCATTTCACTAAAGACCCGCATATCAAATGGGGTAGTGATGTCCCCATTTTCTCGGTAACCATGAATATGAAGGTTGTGGTTGTTGCGATCAAAGAAAATATCTCTAACCATGCCCTCATAACCATGGAATGCAAAGACGATCGGTTTGTCCGCTGTAAATAGCATATCAAACTCTTCATTGCTTAAGCCGCGAGGATCTACATCAGGGTGACGTAATTTCAAAATATCTACCACGTTGATAAAGCGAATTTTTAATTCTGGGAACTGCTTGTTTAAAATTGAAACTGCCGCTAATGCTTCTAAGTTTGGTTCCGTTCCGGCTGCTGCAATCACTAAGTCAGGTTCTTCATCATTTGCTGTACTTGCCCAGTCGATAATTTTCAAGCCATTTTCAACTAGTTCTTCGGCTTCAGCTGCTGAATAGAACTGTGGACGTGGGTGTTTGCTGGAAACGATCAAGTTAATCACTTGTTTGTCTTGCATTGCTTTGTCCATTACAGCCATTAAGCTATTTGCATCTGCTGGTAAATATTCTCGAATAAATTCCGGTTTCTTTTCCGCTAAATGAGTCAACACCCCTGGATCTTGATGAGTGTAGCCATTATGATCCTGCTGGAACACAGTGGAAGTTGCAATTACATTCAAGGCTGGGTACTGTTTCCGCCATGTATGAGCACTGGCTTTGCGCATCCACTTGAAGTGCTGAGTCAACATTGAGTCCACTACTCTTAAGAAAGATTCGTAGCTGGCAAAGAAGCCATGACGACCGGTTAAAACATAGCCTTCTAAGAAACCTTCTGCTTGATGCTCTGATAACTGACCATCGATTACGCGGCCAGCTGAAGACTGCCATTCATCCGTACTGTCTTTTGGTTCCAACCATTGACGGTCAGTTACTTCGAAGACTTTGTTCAGGCGATTCGATTTTGTTTCATCTGGTCCAAAGATACGGAAATTGGTAGGATTTTCTGTAATCATGTCTCGAGCTTGTTGACCAAAAATGATCATATCTTGGGCCATTACCGCACCTGGTCTAGTTGTATCGATGGCATACTGTTTCCAATCGGGCATTTTCATTGGTTTCGGATCGATACCGCCGTTAGTGATTGGGTTAGTGGACATACGGCTATCGCCTTTAGGTGAAATTGCCTTCAGTTCTTCAACAATTTTACCATTTTCATCAAATAATTCTTCTGGACGATAAGACTTCAACCAGTCCACTAATTTATCAATATGCTCCATATGTTCAGAGTCCACTGGAATCGGCACTTGGTGTGCTCGGAAAGTGCCGGCAATTTGTTCACCATCCCAAGTTTCTGGTCCAGTCCAGCCTTTAGGTGTACGGAAAACAATTACTGGCCATTGCGGCATTTCAGCAGCTTCAGCCTCGCCTTTGCGGGCTTTAGTTTGAATTGCCTTTATTTCTTCTACAACTGCATCTAAAGTTTCAGCCATTAATGGATGAACTTGCTTTGGATCAGTACCCTCAACGAAGTAAGGCTTCCAGCCCATGCCTTCAAAATACTTAGCTAAATCGGCATTACTCTTGCGAGAAAGAATAGTCGGGTTAGAAATTTTACCACCGTTTAAGTAAAGAATCGGTAAAACGGCTCCATCGTTAACAGGATTAATGAAGACGTTAGAGAACCAGCCGCTGGCTAGTGGACCAGTTTCAGCTTCACCGTCGCCAACTACTGTGGCTGCAATGACTTCAGGATTATCCAAAATGGCTCCAGTAGCGTGAGATAAAGCATAACCTAACTCGCCGCCCTCATGAATGGAGCCAGGTGTTTCTGGTGCGGCATGAGAGGCGATACCACCAGGGAAAGAAAAGACCTTGCACAGATGCTTTAATCCGACTTCATCTTCGGTAATCTCAGGGTAAATTTCGCTATAGCTGCCGTCGATATAAGAGTTTGACACCATAACCTGACCACCGTGACCAGGACCTTCAACGTAAAACATATTCAGGTCATACTTGTTAATCGCTCGATTTAAGTGAGCATATAAAAAATTTTGGCCAGAAATGGTACCCCAATGACCAATTGGATGAGTCTTAACATCTTCTTTATGGATTGGACGTCGCAATAGGGGATTGTCCTTCAGATACATTTGTGCTACAGAAATATAGTTTGCTGCCCGCCACCAGGCATCAACCTTTCCTAAATATTCTTGAGAATCAAAATTGACTGTCATGATAAAACTCCTTTGTAGTAAAATTTACTTTTATTATTTGAGTACAATATACCTTTAACTTGTGAATAAGTAAACTACTTTTTTATAAAAGAACAAATTAAGTAGTTTCAGATCAATGAGAAGACCTTAAAACTATCTGCAGCTGGAATAAATTTTTATCGCAGGGAAAGTATTTCTTGATAGAGAGAAAAGTTTAGAAAATTTAAATAAAATAACAAAGGAAATTTTCAATGATGTTCGCATAACCAGACAATAGGCACTTGTTCTACAAAAAACATAATCCGGAAATAGTAAGAAAGTTATCGTGGATTTTCATACAAAGACAAGGAGGTTCGAAAAAAATTGAGTATGTAATTTTCTAAATCAATTTATAGTAGATATAAAATTAACAGTAAAATATTGATCAATTATTCACAAATAAACAGTTGACCAGCCATTTTTCTTGTGCAATAATACAGAACTATCAGTAGGATACCTAAGGAAATCGTAGTTTACCATTGAAAAGCACCTTAATTTTTTATCACTATTTGTGATTTAATTCACTAATAGAGAGGTCAGAAAGGAAGATAATCGATGCAGAAAAAACATTTAACGCTCCCATTTTATTGTGTTAATTCTCAAGTACTTTGGAAAGGAGAGGCAGCTGTTGAAAATGCTGTTCAAATGGATCAAAAGAGCATTGAATTAGGGTTAGATACCATTTTTACTGCAAGTGTTGATGACGTTGCTCAACTTAATGCAGCGACAAAGCGTCTCTGGATAGGAATCGTGTTTGAAGGTCAATCGTCTGAGAAACTTGAAGAGCTTCGAGAAGCAGGCGCTGCTGTTTTAATTTTTGATGAGATGAAACAGCTAGACCAAGCAATCGCCATTTTGCAGGCGGCGAAAAAGATCGGCTATTTAATTCTGGTTCGTACGGAGGCTCCGTTTGAATTACCAGAGGAGGTACTAGCTTATTTGGATATTCTAAAATGGAAGTTTGACAGCAAACAGTCAGCTGATGCAGTCTTTAAAGAACAATGCAATGAGCAAAAGAGGTTAGTGGCTCGGCTAAAAAAAGAGTATCCACAGTTGGCGATTATTTACGGTGCGAATACAATTTCATCAAATAGGGTATTAAATAGTTTAATGATGGGGCTGGACGGAGTAGGCGAAGTTAGCTGTAACGAGAGCACTCAACAAAAGAGACAGGAAATGTTAAATGTCGTCAACGATTACAAAAAAGTTCAAACCTTTTTAAACGCATAAAAATAAATAAACTACGCAGTCTGTTGCTGGTGAATCTTTCGCTAGCGGCAGATTTTTTTGTCTTTTTTTCAGGCTTAAACTAAATATGAAAGTAAAATCATATGGATAACCGTTATTTTATATTCAATAAAATTCGTTTTCTTACATTAACAAATGTTCAATCGAACGTGACATAATTTACGTATTTTGAGAAAAAGTTGACAGAAAGCGTTGACAAACTAACTTTAGATGCTATACTAATCCTTGTAAGACATATGCCAATAACATTAGCATATGACAAAAAAAGTTTGGAGGGTTTCAAATGACGTTATATGGAAAATTATTAGAACGGGAAAAAAATGGTGCTCCAATCAAGGTTGGGGTAATCGGTGCTGGTCAAATGGGCTTTGGAATGATCTCTCAGATTTCGACAATTCCTGGGATGATCGTAGCCGGAATCAGTGATATCAACTTAGATGCAGCAACTCGTGCGGCAGAGGCCTACAATGCTAGCGCTGATAAGAAAGTGGATATTTTAATTAGCCAAAACTTTAAAGATATTATTCATTCAGACAAGGTAGAAATTATTGTAGATGCAACGGGTGTTCCAGAAGCAGGGGCTCAAATTTCTTTAGAATCCTTGATGGCTAAGAAACACTTAGTTTTACTAAATGTTGAAATTGATATTACGATTGGGCCATTAATGAAAAAATTATATGACTCAACAGATTTAATTTACACTGGTTCAGATGGTGATGAGCCAGCTGCAACGATGCAAATGTATGAATTTGCGAAAAGCATGGGAATGGAAGTGCTAGTTGCTGGTAAAGGAAAGAATAACAAATTAATGGTTCATGCCAATCCTGATACAGCTGCTGAAAAGGCGAAAGCACAAGTAATGAGTCCTAAGATTCTGGCTTCTTTCCAAGATGGAACCAAAACGATGGGTGAAATGAATCTATTGTCTAATGCGATGGGCTTTGTTCCTGACGTAGTGGGGATGCATGGGATTTCAGCTGATTTAGATGGTACTGTGAAGAACTTAGATTTGAAGGAAAATGGTGGCGTACTAAGTAAATTCGGCGTTGTAGAATATGTTGACGGTATCGCGCCAGGGATTTTCTGTATTGTTAAAGGTCAAAATGAAGGCGTAGCGCATGAGATGAACTACTTAATGAAGAAAGGGGATCGAGATCACCACATCTTATATCGTCCATTCCATTTATGTTCATTAGAAACACCAATTACCATTGCTCGTGCGGTGTTAGAGCAAGATACAGCGATTGTTCCAATGGGGGCACCAGTATCTGAAACGGTTTGTGTCGCTAAAAAGGATATTAAGGCTGGTGAGAAGATTGACGGAATCGGCGGCTTCTGTGTCCGTGGTGTGCTGGAAACGCATGAAGACATGAAGAATAATGCCAATATTCCAATTGGTTTAATTGCCGGAGCAGTCGCTAAAAAGGATATTAAAGACGGAGCATTCTTAACGATGGATGATGTTGAATTAGATGAATCAACCACTGTTTACAAACTACGTAAATTACAAGACGAAACATTTGCTTAAACAAAAATCCGCTGCAGGCAGAAAATACTGCCTGCAGTAGAAAAGAGGAAATTTAATGCATCAATTGCTGATTGTTCTGTTCGTTTTGATGATGATCCAAAGCTTAGGCAGCATTTTTCAAGTGAAGTATTATCAAGGTTTTATTAAGAAGATCACGGTTGCTTATCAGAATCATGCTTTTCATGAGCTGTATACCGATGTCTCAAAGGGTTCATTGTTTAAGACAATTGTTGCAGTAGTTGCAGATCAAAATAACAAAATTATCAGCTGTTATGTCTGTAAAGGCTTTACTATCTTTGCTCGCTTTAAACAGGAACCGTCTTACCAAGGAATCAATTTAGCAGAAATACACGACAAAAAAATGAAGCAGACACGCTTATCTCAAGTAGAGAGTGTACTTGAGAAGATTTACTTACGGAAGTTGGAAGCGGTTGCTCATATAATAGAAGGAGTTAATTAACTATGAAATATATTGAATGGTTTGGTAAAAACTTTATTGGCTTATTTGAAGCTGGCGGCGAACAGTTCATGGGATTTATGACTGGAATTATACCTTTGCTGATTGTCCTTTTGACTTTCACTTACTCAGTTATTGCATTTATTGGAGAAGAACGTGTTGACAGAGCTATCCGCTATTGTTCAAAATATATGATTTTACGCTATTCTATTATGCCAATGCTGTCAGTTATGATGTTGACTAACCCGATGGCTTATACTTTTGGGAAGTTTGTTAAGGAAGATGAAAAACCTGCATTTTATGATTCAGTGGTTTCTTTCCTGCATCCTGTAACTGGATTATTCCCATATGCGAATGCAGGTGAATTGTTTGTTTACTTAGGAATTGCCAATGGGGTAATGGAAGCTGGTTATAATCAGTCCAGTTTGGCTGTGCGCTATTTTCTAGTAGGGATTGTGGTTATCTTAATGCGGGGAATTGTCACTGAACGTTTAACTAAGTTTTTGATAGCCAAAGAAGCGAAGAAAGTAAACGTGTAAAAGTAAATTTCTTATTATAGGGGGCAAATAAATTATGTACAAATCAGTTTTCGTATCACCTGGAAACGGTGGTTGGGGTGTTGGTTTAACGTTAACGCCAACGGCAACAAAAAATAAAGTTGTATCAGTAACTGGTGGCGGGATTCATCCAGTAGCTCAGCAAATTGCAGATCTAACGGGAGCAGAGGCTTGGGATGGCTTTAAAAATCAAGTGCCCGAGGAAGAAACACTGTGTGCGGTCATTGATTGCGGCGGAACCGCACGTATTGGGGTCTACCCCATGAAACGTATTTCAACAGTGGATGTTTTACCGTCTTCACCATCTGGACCTTTAGCAAAGCATATCACAGAAGATATCTTTGTTTCAGGTGTCAAACCAGAAAATGTGAAGATAACTGATGCTCAGGGAGCAGCACCAGCTGCAACAGAAACAGCGACACCGCAGCAAGAAGAAAAGTTTGAGGAAAAATACGCAAAAGCCAAAGAAGAGCACGCAAAAGAAAATGCTAAAAAAGATGGTTTCTTAGTTCGTTTCTCTCGCGGAATTGGCGGTGTAATGGGTGTATTCTATCAATCGGGTCGCGATGCAGTAGATATGCTGTTGAAAAATATCATTCCTTTTATGGCTTTTATTAGTATGATGATTGGTATTATCAATTACACTGGGATTGGCGATTTAATTGCGGAGGTATTGTCGCCCCTTGCTGGTTCACTTCCTGGCATGATTGTGTTAGCATTGATCTGTAGTATTCCTATCTTATCTCCAATTTTAGGACCAGGTGCGGTAATTTCGCAGGTAATTGGTGTGTTAATTGGGACCCAAATCGCTAATGGATCCATTCCTGTTCAATACGCACTGCCTGCTTTATTTGCTATCAATGCCCACGTAGGGTGTGACTTTATCCCGGTTGGGTTATCATTAGGAGAAGCCAAACCTGAAACAGTTCAGGTTGGAGTGCCAGCTTTGCTTTACAGTCGAATGCTGACAGGTTTTACCGCAGTTATCTTGGCTTACGTTGCCAGCTTTGGCATGTATTAAACGATAGATTAGGAGAATAAATGATGGTAAATACAAAAATTGTTGAAGTCGGATCAATGGTCCCCGCTTTTGAAGAAGAACAGTTAGTCATTTTATTTGGCCCCAGTGCTACCACAGAATTACGAGATATTAGTGTTATTCATGAGGTGCAGGAACAGCCGGTCAATTCAATTCAAGTAGGTGGACAATTAAAAATTGGCGAAAAGGTTTATAAGATAGAAGCCGTTGGTTCACAAGCAAACCCGAACTTTGATGAATTGGGGCATGTTTCGATTTACTTTAGAAATGAAATCGGTGAAATTTTGCCAGGAGCGATTATTGTCAGCCCGGGAGAATTTCCAACTTTTGAAGTTGGCGATAATATAGAATTTAGTTAGCGAAAAAACCTCCCTTATTTTCAGGGGGGATTTTTCGGTTTAGCAGGAGGGGTATCAATGGTTATTCAGGATGATCGGGATTTAGTTAGAGTTGCCACCATGTATTACAAAGAAGAAATGAAGCAATCGGATATTGCTCAACAGTTAGGTATTTCAAGACAGTTAGTGTCTAAGTATTTGAACGATGCTAAAAATAATGGCATCGTGGATATTTACATTAACAGTCAAAGTGCATATTCGGTGGAGTTGGAGTTAAGGCTGCAGAAGGCTTTTGGTATCAAGCGAGCGGCAGTTCTTGACACCAGTCATCTGCAACCGCAAGAAATTGAGAAGCTGATCATTCAGACGGCTATCTCGACTTTTCGTAAAGATATTGCCAAGGCGAAAAAAATTGGTGTATCATGGGGACGGGTTTTGCGGCGCCTAGTCGATGAATATCCTTATGTGAATCAGTCAGATGCGACGATTATTCCGTTGATTGGCGGGATGGGCTCTGGTCAGGTGGAGGTCCATTCCAATCAGATTGCCCACGATCTGTCTCGCAAGCTGCGAGCGGACTGTAAGTATTTGTACGTGCCAGCTTTAGTGGATAGTCCTGTTATTAAGCAAAATTTGGTTGAAAATGTAACAGTGAAAGATGTGCTGGAGGATGGAAAAAAAGTCGATTTTGCTTTAGTTGGATTGGCAACACCTTTTTCTAAACGCAATACTATGACTGAAATCGGGTATATTGATCAGCAAGATATTGAAGATTTAGCACAAGCGCAGGTTATCGGGGATGTGAATTCACGTTTTTTTGACGAAAATGGGGAAGAAGTATCCTGCCGCATTAATGAAAATGTCATCGGAATCAATCTGACGGATATCCGTAACATCGATAAGGTTTGCGCGATCTGTTATGAAGAAGACAAAAAAGAAGCCCTATATACCGCTATTGATACGAAAATTATCAATTGTTTAGCAGTTACTGATGAACTAGCCGAATATTTACTTGCTAGAAAAGAAACGAAAAGTGCTACATAAAAAGCGGCAACGTTGGAGGAATGAAGATGAGCTTAGCAGATGACAAGCGGTTGCTGGTGGAAATCGCGTCGTTGTATTATGAACAAGGCTTGAAGCAAGAAGAAATTGCGAAACGGGTAAAGATCAGCCGGTCACTGGTTTCAAAATATTTGGTTCGTACCCGAGAAGAGGGCATCGTCGAAATCATTATTCATGATGATCTTGCCAGTCCTTTTCATGCTTTGGAGGAGAAATTGGCGGGCATCTATAATTTGGAAGAAGTTATTTGTATTGAATCAGCTGGTCGAGGACTGCAAAATAAATTATTAGGTATTGCTGCAGCAAAATATCTGTCTCGTGTCATTAAACCATGGGATACCATTAGTGTTTCAGCCGGAACAACTGTTCATGAAGCAGCTGCTAATTTCCCCAAACAAAGTCAAATGACAAATGTCCGTTTTGTTCCTTTAGTAGGAGGCATGGGTATGGAGCATATTACTATTCAGTCTAACAAAGTATGCGAATTATTTGCTTCCCGCTGTGGCGGACATGCGGTAGAATTACATGCACCGATTACTGTGGATAATCCAGAAGCCAAAAAAGTTTTTATGCAGCAGTCTTTTATTAAAAATGTTTTTGATGAAGGGGAAGCAGCAACGATGGCATTGGTGGGTATCGGTGGTATTCCAATCTATTCTACATTGACAGATGCCTACTTGTCTGATCAGGTAAATATCAATTCGGAATATTCTCAGGAGCGAATGGCTGGTGATATTTGCTACAATTTTATCGACCATTCTGGACAACTGGCAGACTGCTCTTGGAACAAAAGAGTGCTGGCAATTGATCTGGAGCGCTTGAAAAAAATTCCTCGACGAATTGCAGTCTCTGGCGGCAAAGAAAAAGTTGATGGAATCCGGGCAGCTCTCAAAGGCAACCTAGTAAATGTACTGATTACTGATGAAAGAACAGCACGGCAATTAGCAGATAAATAACAAGAATGGAAAAAGATGAACATAAAAGGGAAGATTACAAACTTCTCTGTTAGTTCATCTTTTTTATTTTGGAGGACGTGTTGGCAAGTGCTAATTTCAACTCTTGACGAAAAAAGTTTTTTAGAAAACTCTAAAAAGACTCTGTATTTTCGTGTAGTTTTTTAAAAGACTTTATCATTAGTCGTTTGGCATCGCGAATACATTCCAACTTCGATTCTTTTCAAAAGCAGCTAGTTCTTTTCGTGCTTGGATAGTAATGGAAGTAGGATAATCCATGATTTCTAATAAACGCAAAGCGTTTCTAGTTGTAGTCGGCCCTTCCTTAACTAAATAATCAAAGGCAATCCCTTCTTCTGAAGTAATCCTTTCTGAGAAGTGCAAGTTGCGGCATTCATTTTTCAACATCTCCGTTAGTTCGATATCATGGGTAGCAATAAAGGCCAAACTATTGTAATCCTGCAACCAATGGACAATACTGGCTGAAGCAGCGATTCGTTCCACTGTGTTGGTTCCTCGCAAAATCTCATCAATAAAACAATAGCAGCGCTCTTGGCTTGCAACTTTGTTTAACAGGCGCTTGATTGATTTTATCTCGGCAATAAAATAACTGTCACCTTCAATCACATTGTCCTCAACAGCCATGGAAGTCAGGACATGACCTGGTTCCATAATGAAGCTCTCGGCCAAGGCGGTGTGGATCGTTTGAGCCAAAATACAATTGATCGCAATGCTTTTAACATAGGTTGATTTTCCAGAAGCATTTGAACCAGATATCAAGGTATTTTTTTGCCAAGTCACTGGATTTGGAACAGGATCGCCAACTAAAGGATGGTAGCACTCTTCGGCGGTGAGACCGCCAGCTTTAAATTTCGGTAAACAGGTAGAACCAATTGCCATACGAAAATTCAACACTGCTAAGGCAGACTCCAAATCCCCCATCGCTTCCCATAAATGAAGTGCCTCTTTCTTATGATTCCTTAATTTGCGCTGAACAAAATGGTAAGAAATGAAGGGAATCATCAGGCACATCATTAGACTTTCCACAATCACATCTGCTTCATTAACTCCCTGCCCTTTAAAGGCGAAACCAACTCGGGTAATACTTTTTAAAGCAGTCAATGGTGCCACCAGCTGGGATTGATTGGGCAGCGGGAATTTTTGCAGCTTCTTGGCTGTATAAACAGAATTAACTAAATAGCGCATACTGGTCAGTTCACGTTCCAAGCTGTTCTTTTTAATCATCGAAAGAATAGTATTGAAACAAAGGGAACCGACTAAAAGTAACAGACCAATTGAAGGCGCTATGGCTGTCCAAAGAAGTCCTAACAACGGCAGCAGTCCAATCACTAAATAAAACCAAAAGCTGGCATTTGAGCTGTAAGTCTGCTCCTTTAGCAAATAATTTTTGATCAAGTTATTGTCCAGCTTACCTAAACGGGCAAATTGATACTGGATTTTTTCTCGCAGCTCCGGTTGATTCTCAAAAAAAGCGATCAATTCCTCTAACTCATCTTGAGCAAACTGAAAACTGCGCA
Organism: Candidatus Enterococcus ferrettii; assembly: GCF_017377655.1. Lineage (GTDB taxonomy): Bacteria > Bacillota > Bacilli > Lactobacillales > Enterococcaceae > Enterococcus_A > Enterococcus_A ferrettii. The sequence goes on along the minus strand of NZ_JAFREL010000062.1, from coordinate 16,093 downwards.
GCCGCTGATACAAGCTTTCTGAGCCAATGCTGGAATAAGTCAGATTAATTTGCTGAAAAATTTCCTGCATATCCAAGTCATGCCAGGTAGCATCATCAATTTCGCTGTCCCAATCCTGCAGCTGCTTGGTAATTTCCCAGGCAGTAATCAAGCTTTCTTCACGGTCGTTTCGAGCAAACTCGGGTATTTTTCCCCAGGCATAGTGAATACGTTGCTTCAATTTGTGTTTCGACCAGAGATCGATGCAGAATAAAGCAAAAAATATAAGCAGAGCAAAACCAATAATAATTGTGATTTCCTTCATTGGGTAAGACTCCCATCTTTTATTGTTCTTTTAATAATAGAGCAACTTATCTCAATTGAAAAGTGCTGACACGGGAAACTGAAGGAAGGTTCTATACAAACTTTTGGGGATGAATTACAATGGGAGCTAGAGAAAAAAAGCTGGAGGTGCACCATGAAACCTGTTATTGGAATTATGCCATTATATGATCGACAAAAAGAGAGTCTTTGGATGCTGCCGGGATATGTGGAATTGATTGAGGAGAATGGCGGAATTCCAGTCATTTTACCTCTGACTGATAATTTTGAAACCTTGGATTATTTTTTAGAAACTTGTCAAGGCTTCCTATTCACTGGAGGGCAAGATGTTTCTCCTGAATTATACGATGCAGAAAAATTAGTCGTTTGCGGTGAGACGCATCAAGTTCGTGACACGATGGAAATTTATTGTATGGAAAAAGCGCTAGAGGAAGACATTCCTGTATTTGGTATTTGCCGCGGAGCGCAATTACTGAATGTAGTTGCTGGCGGAACCCTGTACCAGGATTTGCCGACGGAATATTCGTCAGAAATAGCGCATCAAATGAAGCGGCCTTATAATCGCGGTCAGCACAAGGTTCAGCTGCCAAAGGGAACTATGCTGGCTGATATTCTTGAGCGGGACAGCTTAATGGTCAATAGCTACCACCATCAAGGAATTAAGGATGTAGGAGAAAAACTGACAATTACGGCAATTGCTGAGGATGGCTTAGTAGAAGGAATCTATTTGGATGAAAATCAATTTGCACTAGGTGTTCAATGGCACCCTGAATTTTTTGCAGCAGCTACTCAAGAAAATCAGCGGATGATCCAAATGTTTTTGGCGCACTGTTTTTAAACAAATGAAGCGATCGGCCCAGATGTTTGGGTTTGGTCGTTTTTTTCTTTGCATCAAAAAATACGCACCGTTTTTCTGTTATAACGAGAATTATAGTATTCGACTCCATAAACCAGCTTTGTCACTAATGAGCGGAAATTTCTAGAAATATGGAAAGCACTGAATCAGTACCAATAAGCGTCGGCTCTTACTGACATTGTGATTCTTGGTAACTTATCAAAAAAAGTCTGATTGCTCTGTGAGCATCGAATCTTGTATAAGGCACGCCCTAACCGATAGCACAAAACGGAGTTCTCCACCAAAAGTTGGAAAAAGAATGCGACCTGAGGCGGATGGAGCTGTAGGTGTTATCCTTTACACTTGGGATAGAAAAGAAAAGGTGGGAGAAATTGTGAAGGGTAATCGAAAGAACATTGTGTACTTAATGTTGGGACAAATCATTTCTGTTTTTGGAGGAGCAATTCTGCGTTTTGCTTTGTCACTATTTGTATTGGATGCAACCGGCAGGGCGGATATTTTTGCAACGATGCTGGCAGTATCCAGCATCCCGGTGCTGTTTGCACCAATCGGAGGAGCAATCGCTGACCGGTTTGACCGAAAAATGTTAATGGTATTAATGGATATTTCCAATGCTGTTTTTTCCTTATTCTTGTTCTTGGTTATCGGCATGACAGAATCTGTCTTTGCAATCGGGCTATTATTATTTATTTTATCGATTGTCGGTAGCTTTGATACACCAGTAGTGGGAGCAAGTATTCCTTTAATGGTAGAGGAGAATGAATTAGAAAAAATTAATGGCCTATCTAATGGCATCTTACAACTATCTAATGTTGTAGCACCGATTATTGGTGGTGTATTATACGGATTGGTAGGTGCACAAGTACTTGTTGGCAGCAGTATTGTCTTCTTCATAATTGCAGCCATCATTGAAAGCTTCTTGAAGATCCCTTTCCAAAAACGCGAGCAGAATGGGACACTCTTAGAAATTTTGACTGGAGATTTGAAGGCGGGATTTAAAGAAGTAAAAAATAATCCAGTGATTTCCAAGGCGATTGTGATTGCAGCCTTGATCAATTTTGGTTTAACGTCATTCTTTATTGTCGGTCTGCCAATCGTTTTACGAATGGTCTTGCAGGTAAATGAGATCATGTATGGCGTAGGGATGTCAATGTTCAGCTTAGCTAATATTATTGGCGCAGTTTTTGCAGCGGTTTTAACGAAAAATCTGCGCTTTAATAATTTCTATCTGACCTTTGCTTTTTCCGGTATTTTATTGCTGGTGATGAATGTACTGCTTAGCTTTACCGGTGCGGGCGTCGGTTTTATCGCAGTGATGGTCGTTGGTGTAGTCATTGGAATTATGATGAGTGCCATTTCGATCTACTTAATTTCTTTGGTTCAGAGAATTACGCCGAAAGAAAACCTAGGAAAAGTGATGGCGACAATTATTGCTGTTGCTCAATGTGCAGTTCCTTTAGGTCAATTGGTGATGGGCATTTTATTTAAAGGAACGACTTCATCTGTTTTCTTCCCAATTTTAATCGTGGGCAGCTTTATTCTGCTGATTTCCTTCTTATGCTTTACTTGGTTCAAGGAAACAAAAGAAAGCGACATTTATGTAGTGAAAGAAAATTAGGCTTAAAAGCATACTGGTGATTTCATCAGTATGCTTTTTATGTAGTTGGAAGACCTTTCTTGAAAAACTTTGTTGACAATTCAGTTTTGGCGTGATAACCTTTTCATTAAGTTGTTGGTGTTATTACTTCGGGTAAGCAGGCAGCAGCTAAAAATGAAAACTGAAAATGTTGGATGTTATCACAATGTGAGCAGGACCTATTTACCACACAAGTGTAGTGTATGTAAATGGGCTTTTTTTGTGGCTAGCGAGGGAATTTTATGATCATAAAACGGGTTTTAAACAACAACACGGTAATTTCTGCCAACAGCAAAGGCATTGATGTTTTGCTGATGGGGAAGGGGATTGCCTTTGGTAAGAAAAAGGGCAATACAGTTGATATTGAGCAGGTAGAAAAAAGTTTTCTGCTGCGGGATAAGGATACGCAAAACAAGTTCACTGAGCTGTTAATCAATGTGCCGATGGAACATATTATGGTTTCGGAGAAAATTATTAATTTTGGCAAGATTAAGCTTGGCAAAAATTTGAATGAAATTATTTATGTCAATTTGACCGACCATATTCATTCAGCAATTGAGCGTTATCAAGAAGGAATTATTTTAAAAAATCCGTTGCGCTGGGATATTGCCCGCTTTTACGCCGATGAATATGCGGTGGGGGAAAAAGCACTGGAAATAATTCGCAAAGATTTGGGTGTCACCTTTGAAATTGACGAGGCAGCCTTCATTGCCACTCATTTCGTGAATGCGGAATTGGATCGTAAAGATGATGTTGCTTATGAAATTGCTGAAATTACGAAAGCCATTGAGGAAATTATCAAGAATCACTACCATACTGAATTTGATGAGGATTCTTTGGATTACTATCGCTTTATCACTCATGTGAAGTTTTTTGCCCAACGTTTGTTGACGGGAGAGCACTATGATGATGAAGATGCGGAGCTTTTGGAAACGTTAAAGCGAAAGTATGTGACAGAGTATGATTGTGCCTTAAAAATCCGCGATTACGTCCTGCAGCAATTTGAGTATGAACTAAGCTCGACTGAATTACTTTATCTGACGGCACATATTCGTCGGATTACAAAAAACTTATAAACAAATAGGATTGTTATCCAACTCTGGAGCATGACCTAAAGCTGAACGTTTATGACGGCAGCTTTGGGTCATTTTTACTTTCGGCTATTGGAAAAAGCTTCCTACACTAAAAAAGGAGTGACAAAAATGGATTATAAAACGACGGCAAAACAAATTTTTGAACAGGTAGGTGGACAGGATAATATCCGTTCGGCCACACACTGTATGACACGGCTGCGTTTGATTTTAAAAGATGAAGGCCGTGTAAACGACGAGCAGGTTAAAAAAATTCCTGGCGTAATGGGAGTAATGAAAAAGGGTGGACAGTACCAAATCATCATGGGAAATGATGTAGCTAATTATTACCGGGAGTTGAGTAAATTAGGGAATTTTTCCTCAGCATCTGAAGAGAGTTCTGAAGAGAAAGGCAATTTGTTTGAACGTTTCGTTGATGTCATTTCCAGCTGTATGTCACCGTTGATTCCAGCTATGCTAGGCGGCGGAATGATTAAGGTTTTACTCATTGTTTTACCCTTAATCGGCGTTTTGAGTGCTGATTCACAAACATTTGCAGTTTTGTCATTTTTTGGGGATGCTCCGTTTTACTTTATGCCAATCATGTTAGCTTATACAGCGGCTCAGAAGTTTAAAGTTACTCCTATGCTTGCTGTTACGATTGCCGGCATCATGCTGCATCCGAACTTTACAGCGTTAGTTGCAGAAGGAAGTCCGTTAAGTGTGTTCGGTTTACCAATTACTTTAGCCTCTTACGGTTCATCGGTTATTCCGATCTTGATTATGGTTTGGTTGATGAAATACATTGAAGGTGCCTTCAACAAGGTCATTCCGGCAGTGATGAAGAGCTTTACTCAGCCTTTATTGGTAATTTTGGTTTCAGGCGTGATCGCTTTAGTAGTGGTTGGTCCATTAGGAACCTTCGCTGGACAAGGCTTGTCAGCAGCAATTGTTTGGGTTCAAGGAAAAGCTGGTTGGTTGGCTCTAGGCTTAATGGCTGCTTTCATGCCATTGATTGTTATGACAGGAATGCACTGGGCCTTTGCACCGATTTTCTTAATTGCTTCACCAGCAACACCAGATATTTTAATTTTACCTGCAATGTTGGCGTCAAACTTAGCTCAAGGTGCGGCTGCTTTGGCTGTTTCAGTGAAAGCCAAAGACAAAAACTTAAAGCAAGTCGCTTTAGCATCAGGTATTTCCGCTTTGTTAGCAGGAGTTACTGAGCCAGCCTTGTATGGTGTGACGCTGAAATACAAACGACCTTTATATGCAGCGATGATTTCTGGTGCAATCTGTGGCGTATACATGGGCTTTACGGGGCTGGAATCTTATGCCTTTGCAGTTCCATCACTGGTCGCTTTACCACAATTCATTGGCGAAAATTCTGGCAACATTATCAATGCCTGTATTGTTGCTGCAGCTTCAATTATTCTAACGTTTGTACTAACCTGGATTTTTGGTATCGAAGAAGAAGTGCCAGCTGACGAAGCAATTTTAGAAGTACCAACTGGCAGCAGCGATCCCAAAAAAGTATTTGCGCCAGTTAAAGGGGAAGTGATTCCTTTAGAGCAAGTGAATGATTCGGCGTTCTCGAAAAAAATGATGGGTGAAGGCATTGCAATTATTCCTTCAGATGATACGATTCGTGCTCCTTTTGATGGTACTGTCACAGCAATCTTCCCGACAAAACATGCGATTGGCCTAACCAGTGATGCGGGCTTAGAGCTATTGATCCATGTAGGGATTGATACCGTTGAATTAGCAGGCCAATATTTTGAAGCATTAATCTCAGTCGATGATCGAATCACAGTAGGTCAGCCGTTGTTGAAAGTGGATTTTGCAGCAATAAAAAAAGCTGGCTATGATACAGTCACCCCAATTGTTGTAACTAACTCCGACCATTTTATTGATGTGGTAGCCAAAGATGAAATGAAGACAGCTAATTACGACGAGGCAGTTTTGTACGTTGTGTAAAATTTGAATGAAAATAAAGGAGTAGAACATGAGTAAATTTCCTAAAGATTTTTTATGGGGCGGCGCAACAGCTGCCAATCAATGTGAAGGTGCCTACAATGAGGATGGCAAAGGCTTAACAGGGCAAGATTTAACCCGCAAAGGCTGGCGGGAGGCTCCTACAGCAGAACCGACTGAGGACAATTTGAAATTAGTAGGAATCGATTTTTATCATCGCTACAAAGAAGATATCCGTTTGTTTGCTGAAATGGGCTTCAAAGTTTTCCGGTTGTCAATTGCGTGGGCTCGCATCTTTCCTAATGGTGATGACCAGGAGCCTAATGAAGCTGGTTTGGCTTTTTATGATGAGGTATTTGATGAATGCTTAAAATATGGGATTGAACCTTTAGTTACCTTATCGCATTATGAAATGCCTTTGCACTTAACGCGAACCTATGATGGCTGGCGCAGCCGCAAGGTCATTGACTTCTTTGAACGCTATGTGCAAACAGTTTTCAAACGCTACAAAGGAAAAGTCAAATACTGGCTTACTTTCAACGAAATCAATTCAATTAGTCATGTGCCATTCTTAAGTGGTGGAATCAATACACCTAAGGAACAACTGACAAAGCAGGATATCTATCAGGCGATTCATCATGAACTGGTTGCTAGTGCTCGAGCAGTTAACGCTTGCCATACGATTGATCCAGAAGCAAAAATCGGCTGTATGATTTTGGGGGTACCTGTCTATCCATTGACTCCTGAGCCTAAGGATGTGTTAAAGTCTTTAGCAACTGAGCGGGAAAACTTTTTCTTCTCTGATGTGCAGGTTCGCGGCTATTATCCTAGCTACAGCAAACGATTATTCAAGGAAAACAATATCGAGCTGGATATTACGAAGCAGGACTTAGCAGACTTGAAGCATACGGTCGATTTTATTTCTTTTAGTTACTATATGAGTGTGTGCGAATCGGCTGATCCAACTAAAAAAGCGGGCAAAGGCAATATTATTGGCGGTATTCCCAATCCGTATTTGAAAGCCAGTGACTGGGGCTGGCAAATCGATCCAGAAGGCCTACGCTATTACTTAAATTGCTTGTATGATCGTTATCAAAAACCTGTGTTTATTGTAGAAAATGGTTTAGGTGCTGTGGACGAGTTGATTACTCTACCTGATGGCACGAGAACGGTTAACGACGATTACCGAATTAATTACATGAACGACCACTTGGTTCAAGTAGAGGAAGCCTTAGAAGACGGAGTGGAAATCATGGGATACACCTCCTGGGGGTGTATTGATCTGATTAGTTTTACAACTGCCGAAATCAAAAAACGCTATGGTATGATCTATGTTGACCGTAATCAGGATGGATCAGGGTCGTTGGAACGCTATAAGAAAAAAAGCTTTCACTGGTACAAAGAAGTCATTGAATCAAATGGCGCAAGTTTAGTGCGCTAAAGCTGAAATCTGCTGTTTTCTTCGGAGAATAGCAGATTTTTAATTTAAAAGGCTTTGCATTTGGCTAAGATACATGTACACTTTGAGTGAATAATCTATGACAGATAGCGAGGACTTAATAATGGTAAATAAAAAGATCACCATCAAAGATGTAGCAAGGCAAGCAGGGGTTTCGATTGCCACCGTTTCACAAATTTTAAATGGCAACGCTGAGAAGTTCACCAGAAAAACGGTGGACAAAGTAATTGAAGCAAAAACTGCCCTCAACTATGAACCTGATTATTTTGCCCGGCGGATGATTGTGAAAAAAAGCAAGACCATCGGAGTGCTTGTACCAGATATTACCAATCCCTTTTTCGGTCAGTTGCTGCGTGGGGTGGAGAAGGTACTGTATCGGGAAAATTTTATCGCAATGTTTTGTAACGCTGATTTGGATGAAGACAAGGAAAGCGATTATTTGGAAGAGTTAAGTCGGCGAGGAGTAGATGGGTTTATTATCGCAAGTTCCGCTATTTCCAATCAAGTGATCATGGAAACTTTACGCAAAAAAGATTTACCTTTTATTGTATTGGATCAGAAAAAGGCTGACGGTTTTAGTGATGCGGTATTAACGGATGATTTTCAAGGTGGTAAGCTGGCTGCCCAGCATTTAGCTGAGTTAGGCCATCAAGAGGTAGCAGTAGTAATGCCGAAAGAAGCTCCTGACAATATTCAGAAACGTTTAGCTGGTTTTCGTGAAGTTTTTCCCGCTGCTAAAGTGATCAACAGTGTGCTTTCTAAAATTGGCGGTCGAGCTGCTGCAGCACAGATTCTTGTGGAAGATGTTACCGGTATTTTTGCGATAAATGATGAGATTGCCTTTGGCCTGTATTTAGGTTTAGATGAGGCAGGTAAGCACATTCCTGATGATTACAGCATTGTGGGGTATGATAATATCGACATGTGTGAATATGTAACTCCTCAGCTGACTACGGTTGCCCAACCAGTTTTTGAGTTGGGGCAAACAACAGCAGAGCTTTTACTAGAACGAATTAAACAACCAGAAAAAGAATGGGAAGAAAAAATGTTGACGGTCCATTTAGTCGAAAGACAATCCACCAAAGATGTAAAACAGCACACTTGAAATTGCTTTCAAGATGTGCTATATTTTTGCCATAGATATTTAAAACGTTTTAGTAAAACGTTTTTAAAAAGATGAAACGTACCTGTAAAAAAAGGAATGGAGTGAATGAAATGAATACGATTACAATTATTGGCAGTATTAACTTGGACCGAACGATTCGTGTAAAGAAAATGCCGAAACCAGGGGAAACAATGCACACTAAAGAAATTTTTTCAGCCGGTGGCGGGAAAGGTGCCAATCAGGCGGTAGCAGCCAGACGTTCCGAAGCAAAAACCAACTTTATTGGTGCTGTCGGGAATGATGAAGCTGGTCAAATGATGACGGATCTTTTAAGCCAAGAAGAAATTGATTTGACTGCAGTAGCAACTCTGAACAACCAAGCAACTGGTCAAGCATACATTATCGTTGATGATCAAGGGGAGAACAGTATTATGATTCATGCTGGTGCCAATAATGTTTTTACCCCAGACCATGTAAAGAAACATATGGAAATTATTCAAAAAAGTGATTTTCTAATTACTCAGTTTGAAAGTGCTATGGACAGTACGATTACCGCCTTTACTATTGCTCGCGAGACTGGGGTAAAAACGATTTTGAATCCGGCACCAGCTTTGGAGGAAGTTCCCAAAGAATTACTAGAAGTTACCGATATGATTATACCAAATGAAACAGAAACCGAGATTTTGACTGGAATTGCCATTACAGATGAAGCCAGCATGAAGCAAGCTGCTGAGCATTTACATCAGTTAGGAATTGAGGCAGTAATTATTACTATTGGCAGCAAAGGAGCCTTCTATGATGTTGATGGCCGCAGCGGGATTGTGCCAGCCTTCAAAGTTAAGGCAGTTGATACAACTGCTGCCGGTGATACGTTCATTGGTGCAATGAGCAGTATTTTAACTAAAAATTTCAGTAATTTAGAAGAAGCAATCAAGTATGGAAACAAGGCATCATCTTTAACTGTGCAGCGCTTTGGCGCTCAACCATCAATCCCATACAAGAACGAATTGAATTAATGAAAGGAAGTTTTATTGATGAAAAAAACTAAAGTTATCAACTCAGATATTTCGCGAGTAATCGCTCAAATGGGCCACTTTGATAAATTAAGCATAGGAGATGCTGGCATGCCAGTTCCTCCTATGACTGAAAAAATTGATTTGGCCATCGACAATGGTATCCCCAGCTTTATGCAAGTATTGAACAATGTGCTGGAAGAATTAGAAGTGCAACGGATCTATTTAGCCGAAGAAATTAAAACAGAAAATCCAGCCATGCTGGAGGCGATTCAAAAGCGTTTACCGGATATACCAGTAACTTTCATTCCTCATACCGAAATGAAGCAGGAATTAAACAATGTTCATGCGTTTATACGTACGGGTGAAATGACTCCCTATGCCAATATCTTACTGGAAAGCGGCGTTGTTTTTTAGAGAAGAATCTTATGAAAATGAGACGATTGTTCGGCTTCGCAAATAGTGTTGATAATCAGCAGGTAAGGTTTGCGAAGCTTTATTATTTTTAAGGAGGAATTATTATGAATGCTACGGCATTATTAATCGGCCTAGGGCCATTGCTTGGTTGGGGACTTTATCCCACTATTGCATCTAAAATCGGGGGACGTCCCGTTAATCAAATATTAGGCTCTACCATTGGTACGCTAATTTTCGCTTTTGTTTTTGCACTCGTTAACGGCTTGAGTTTTCCAACAGGTATGGATTTAGTCTTTTCTATTTTATCTGGTGTTGGCTGGGCGATCGCCCAAATTATCACCTTTAAATCCTTTACTCTAATCGGTTCCTCAAGGGCAATGCCGATCACAACAGCCTTTCAGCTGTTAGGTGCATCACTTTGGGGTGTGTTGGCCCTGGGCAATTGGCCGGGAACAACCGCTAAGTTACTAGGTGGATTGGCGTTGATCCTAATCATTATTGGTGCTTGGATGACGGTATGGACGGAAGAAAAAACCAAGGAAAACAGCAGTCTCTTGAAGTCAGCAGTTATCTTGTTGGCGGTCGGTGAAATCGGTTATTGGGCTTATTCCGCTGCACCACAAGCAACTAGTATAGACGGCATGCATGCTTTCTTACCACAAGCGATTGGGATGGTGATCGTAGCGGTGGTTTATTCAGCAATTCTGACATCGAAGGATTCTGAGCCTTCTGCTTTTAAAGAAGCTGTTTCTTATAAACATATTTTCTCAGGCTTCTTCTTTGCTTTTGCTGCGTTGACGTATTTGATTTCTGCCCAACCAAATATGAACGGGTTAGCAACCGGCTTTATTTTGTCACAGACTTCAGTAGTTTTGGCAACCTTAACTGGTATCTGGTTCTTAGGACAAAAGAAAACAAAAAAAGAAATGACTGTTACTATTATCGGCTTGATTCTTATCTTGGCCGCGGCTGCCATGACTGTAATGCTCTAGACTAAAAAAAGTCGCTCTTGGCGGCTTTTTTTGGTACCCTTAGAAAAAAGGGAGGTGCTGTTTTTGCCGCGAAAACAAAGAAGCTTTCTAGTTATTGTTTTAGGAATCGTATGTATGTTTGCTATTTGGACAATATCTGATCGCTCCAAATCGAACGAAAATGAACGTTTTCTGTCGTACTTTGCTGGTCGGTGGGAAACAGAAGATCAGCAGATGAGCTTAATATTTCAAGAAAATGCGGGAGAGATTCAGCTTATTTCTCAGAACATAGACGAGCAAGAACCGGCGAATCCACAGATAATGGTAGTGGATGAGTATGAAGCGAGCCGTGAACGCTGGATCCTTCGTCTCAAGGAGGATAAAACTTTTTGCTATAGCATTATGCAAACTGACGAGAAAGAGATAACTGCTCAATCTTTTATCAACAAACCTGGTGTGGAAGGAACTGCTAAGCCCTTTAATTACAGATGGACTTCAACTGAGTAAGCATTTGATTTATCTTCGAGAAACAAAAAAATTGAAAAAAACAACAAGTTTTATTTGTATTTTACTCCATTTTATATTATCATCAATCCAACATCATATTTCGTGTAGAAGAGAAGAGTAATCGTAACGTGAACATTGGCAGAGACTCCGGTTGGTGAAAAAGGAGAATGGGAAGTTAAGGTGAAGATGAACTCGGAGCATTTAAGCTGTTCACGCAGTTTAAACGGTCGCAACCGTTATTTTGCCGCGTATCTATTTAGTCAAGGCTAAGTATGTACGGGTGAGGTATTAGAGAACTAATACGAATAAGGGTGGTACCGCGAAAGCATTCGTCCCTTGGGCTGTTAAGCATTTAACAGGTCAAGGGATGAATGCTTTTTTTGCATTTCATTGATAAAAAGGAGGAAAATAAGAATGAAAAAAATAGTCGGATTTTTAGCTTTAACGGGACTTTTATTATTAGCTGGTTGCAGTAACAAAGCGACGGGCAGTGATACAGATACATTAAAGGTCGGAGCTTCTCCAACACCTCATGCTGAAATTTTAGAGCATATCAAGCCGCTGCTGAAAAAAGAAGGGGTTAATTTGGAGATTGTGAAGTTTGATGATTACATTCTACCTAACAAATCATTGGCGGAAGGAGAAATTGATGCCAACTACTTCTCGACAGTTCCCTACTTCAATTTACAGAAAGCCGAAAATAATTACGATTTTGCTAATGTGGCCGGTATTCATTTAGAACCGATGGGCATTTATTCCCACGATATAAAAAATGTAGCCGATATTCCAGAAGGTGCGACAGTGATTGTGTCCAATGTAGCTTCAGAATGGGGAAGAGTACTACGAATTTTTGAAGAGAATGGTTTGATTAAGGTTAAGGAAGGTGTTGCAATTGATAAGGCAACCTTTGATGATATTACCGATAATCCAAAAAAATTAGTCTTTAAGCATGATGTAGAGCCTACCCTATTGGCGACAGCTTATGAAAACAAAGAGGGCGATTTAGTTGCAATCAATTCTAACTTTGCTTATGAAAAAGGGTTGAATCCGGTGAAGGACTCCTTAATGTTAGAAGACCAAGACTCACCCTATGTAAATATTATTGCTACTAGAACCGAAGACAAAGACGATCCCCGAGTGAAAAAGCTGGTGGCAGCTTTGCAAGACAAAGAAGTACAAGCTTGGATCGAAGAAAAGTGGGGCGGCTCGGTAATTCCGGTTAGCAAATAAATGATACACAAATTGAAAAAAACGAAGTGGAGGAATGAATAATGGAACGTGCGATTTTTGCTGGAGGGTGTTTTTGGTGCATGATTAAACCTTTTGATGCTTTGCCAGGCATTCATTCAGTATTTTCTGGCTATACAGGAGGACATTTAGAAAACCCTACTTATCAACAAGTAAAAAGTCATCAAACCGGACATACCGAGGCAGTAGAGATTATTTTTGATCCTGAACAAATCTCGTATGAAGAGTTAGTCGAGCTTTATTGGCAGCAAACCGATCCCACAGATGCTTTTGGTCAATTCGAAGATCGCGGCGACAACTATCGTCCTGTGATTTTCTACTTTAATGAAGAACAAAAACAGATTGCTGAAAAAAGTAAGCAAGCTTTATCTGATAGCGGTAAATTTAGAGAACCAATTGTTACTAGTATCGAACCAGCAGCTGCTTTTTACTTAGCAGAAGAAGAACATCAGGAGTATTACAAGAAGCATCCCGAAAATTATGCACGCAATGCGCAACGTAGAAAAACGTTCATTGAAAATGTTTGGGTGGAAAGATAGAAATTTGCTCACAGCTCTTGAATCCCTCGACTTGTTTCGGTAAGATTAGCAGAAAAAAGGGGGAATCGGGTGTGGCAATACAAATAAAAGTAATCAACGATTTAGAAGTAAAAAAATTACAGAAACTGAGTCTTCAAACGTTTAATGATACTTTCAGTGCACAAAATACACCAGAGAATATGGAAGCTTACGTCTCTGAGGCTTTTCAATTAACGAAATTAGCAGCAGAGCTGCAACGACCAGATTCCACTTTCTTTTTCATTTACACAGAGGATCAGCTGGCGGGCTACTTAAAAGTAAATATCGATCAAGCTCAAACAGAAGACATTGCCGAGAATGCCTTAGAGATTGAACGAATCTATGTTGATAAAGCCTTTAAAGGTCAAGGATTAGGAAAAAGACTCATCGCAAAAGCTATCACCATTGCACAAGAAAAGAACAAGTCATCTGTTTGGTTAGGGGTTTGGGAGAAAAATGAACCAGCTCTAGGCTTTTATAAAAAGTTGGGCTTTCAACAAGTAACCTCACATTCCTTTTGGATGGGTGATGACGAACAAACGGATCTAATCATGGTAAAAACTCTGAAATAGAGAAAGGAAGAGAAAATGGACATTCGCTTAGCAAATGCAGCTGATGCGCCAGCTTTGTTGGCTATTTATGCGCCTTATGTAACGGATACAGCGATAACTTTTGAATATGAGGTTCCCAGTGTGAAGGAGTTTACTCAACGTATCACCTCTACCTTAAAAGATTACCCTTATCTAGTGGCTGAAAACGATCAAGGTGAAATCCTAGGTTATGCGTATGCTCATGCATATAAAGAACGGGATGCTTACAATTGGAGTGTGGAAGTGACTGTTTATTTGTCAGAGAAGGCCAAAGGACAAGGAATTGGCAAACAATTGTATCAAGCGTTAGAAACAGAACTGAGCAAGCAAAACATCTTGATACTGACTGCTTGCATTACTGGCGGCAATACCCACAGCATTCAATTTCATGAAAAATTAGGCTATCAGCAAGTAGGTGTGTTTAAAAAAATTGGTTACAAGTTTGAGCGCTGGCATGACGTCTACTGGCTGCAAAAAACGATTGGTCAGCCAGCAATTCCTATGAAAAAAATGATTCCTTATCGAAAAACTAACATTTAGTTTGTTTTTTGTTGTATACTAAATGGATTGTAACAATCTCGGAGGAATTTATGAAAAATAACAAAGTGAGACTTTTTTTTCTGGTACTCATTGCCGCCACTCTCTTTAGAATTATCTTAGCGTACCTCATTCCTGTAAAGGTATATATGCAAGCAGAATATGACGACGCATTATCAATTAATCAGGCGCTGTTCATTTTAGACGGTAAATGGTTAGGGCCTTATGACATCGAAACCTTGTCAAAAGGCTTTTCCTATACCTTCTTTTTGTTGGTCAATCATTTTAGCCGAATTCCGTATCCAATTTTTCTAGTGTTGTTTAATATTTTAGCGAGTGCCGGAATAATTATAGCGCTTAAGCCCCTTATCAAGAAGAAAACTATTCTGGGTATCAGCTATTTATTTTTGATCTATTCACCGATTACCTTGTCTTCGGATTTTTCTTTGCGAATTTATCGCAATAGTTTAGTTTTCGGAACGGTTTTGCTATTATTGGCGGGAATTATCGGTATGTATCTAAGAAGAAGGGCTCCAATGAAAAATCAACTGCCGTGGCTGCTGCTGCAAGTCATGGTTCTGCCTTTTTTCTGGTATTTGCGTGAAGATTCAATTTGGATTGTTCCGCTTTATGCAACGGTTATCCTTATGCTGCTTTTCGATCGACTGCATTATTTAAGAAAAGCAAAAAAACCTATGATTGTCGGTTTATTAAGACGAACATTATTATTGGCAATGCCGCTGTTTTCTTTGCTGCTGGTTACTTTAGGAATTTCACAGATAAATTTTAAACATTATCAAATTTTTACTGTGAATGATCGAACCAAAACTTCCTTTGCTGAGATAACCAAGTATTTGATTCAAATTGACAACAGCAAATGGGACAGTCCTGAAATTGTGAACAATGAGGCTGTTTGGGTATCCAAAAGCACGTTTGAAAAGGCCATGGAAGCTTCTCCAACCTTAGCCGAATATCATGATGAGATTCACTGGATGCAGGAAGAATCTTTTTGGCCGGATACTTGGCCGTTGGAAATTGACGAAGTTCCCGGCGATATGACTATTTGGGGACTGAGAGATGCATTTAAGCGAGGAGGCTTGTACAAATCAGGTGCCGAAAATGAACGGGTCTTTAAAAAAATTTCCCAAGAATTACGGACTGCTTTTGATGAAGGAAAGTTCGAAAAAAAGAAAACCATCTTTATTTCGAAACAAAGCAATGGGAAACGTGCAGCAGATATTCCTAAGGTGTTGACCTACGCAGTAGCTGGAATCCGTGAAACTGCTATTTATACAAGTTATAACACTAGCTATGGAGGATCCATTTTCATCCCTGGCTCACCAGCTATTGATATTCTGGACCTGCTAAATGTTCAGCCGTTAGCAATGGCTTCTGTGCAAACCAGCTTTGAATACGAAAGAACCAAATCCTATGTTTTAGTTGGCAATGCTATTATCAAAGTCTACAAAATACTATCACTATTTTTAGTAGTAGTATCACTGATCATCTATCTATTTTCAATCAAGGCATTTATCAAAACAACTAATAAAGGTGAACGGAGTCGGTTGTTTCCATTTTTACTTATCATTACTGGTTTAGGCCTAACTTATTTGTTGTATCTTTTCGGAGTATCCTGGTTTGCAACCTGGGCACCTGGCGGAAAAGGAATTTTTATGTCTTTTTATACTGGTGCAGGTGTTCCTTTAATGCAACTGATCGAAATATTATGTATAACTCTATTGATCCAAAACTGGCAAGAGGGTAAAAAACAAGCAATTAAATAAGAAAAACGTCAATCAATAGCCATCAGGCAAATGGTGCGCACCCCGTCA
>NZ_JAFREL010000061.1:905-9323 GCF_017377655.1 Candidatus Enterococcus ferrettii | reverse complement strand
AGCTCCCTCAAGATTTTTTTATTAATATTAATAATAGATACGGAGAAGGAGGGATTTGAACCCTCGCGCCGTGTTAACGACCTACACCCTTAGCAGGGGCGCCTCTTCAGCCACTTGAGTACTTCCCCAACACTTAATTAAGTATAGATAAGATTGCTGTCTAAAGTCAAGACTATTATCACATACAAAACTAGTATATTTGTAATTTTACATGTAAATGACCAGTTTGTTTAAAACGTCCCAATATTGGGAGTATTTTATAATTTTCCAATTATGTGTAATAAACTGGGAAAAAGTGAAAAAGGAGGGGTTTTATTGTCATCGAAAAATAATAATCTGAAACGTCTAAAAAATGCTGACAAGAAAGTCCGATTCAAAATGTATAAGGGTGGCAAGCACTGGATGTATGCAGCGATTACAGCTGTTAGTGGGATTTTTGGCGCTTCCATGAATACCATGCAGGTGCAGGCAGAGGAAAATCCGACAGATACCAATGAAGCCTTAGAAACCAATACTGATAACGTCCTAGCTGTACAAGAAACAACTCAAATACCACCAGCACCTGAGTCTACATCAATGAGTAATGGCAATTCCACATCAGAGAGTGCGACAGAATCAACTAGTGAAACATTGTCAGAGAGCACCACAATAGTTGAAAGTACTATCCAGTCAGAAAGTACAATTGTTTCTGATACAGAAAGCGGTAATTATTCTGAGAGTGAGGTACAATCACCGAATGAAATAAACTCTGATAACAGTCTGCTAGCAATTGAAAGTCAGTCAATGTCAATGACGCCTCCACATATCTCACAAAGTTTATTGGAATCTGAATCCACCTCTTTCTCAGCATTTGCTAGTGAAGAAGGTATTTCAGCAGAGGAAGCGGCCCAACTATTCAGTACGTCACAGTCAGAGATGTTTTCTCTTAGTGCATCAATGAGAGAATCTTTTGCAGACAGTGAACGTTCTTTACACAGCAAGCTTGGCTCGGAAGTTGATTCAAGACATGAGAGTGCTAGTACTAGTGAGTCGCTAAGTATGCAGTTAGTTGATCCATCAATCTCAGCAAGCCAAAGTGAATCTGCTTCTGTTTCAGAATCATTAAGTGATTCTGCGCTTCCAGAGTCAATCTCAGGGTCAGTGTCGGACTCAGCATCGAATTCTATATCTACTTCACTTTCTGATTTTGTATCAATGTATGAATCCTTATCAAATAACTCGTTGCTGTCAGATTTCTCAACGTCTGAACAATCGTTATCGTTAAGTGAAATCATGTCGCTATCAAGCTCTTTATCAAATTCTTATAGTACAGAAAGTTCAGAATGGCGTTCCGATCATTCGTCTAGCTCAGAATCAGCAAGTCTATCGATGAGTGCATCAGTTTCTGAAGCACCTCCAGAAAGTGAAACGGAATCAACCAGTGAAACGTCTCTTTCTGCTTCAGATTCGATTTCAACATCAACGTCAAGTTCAATTTCAGATTTTACATCAATTTATGAATCGCTTTCAACTGACTCATTGTTGTCAGATTTTTCAACATCTGAGCAGTCCATTTCGTTAAGTGAAATCTTATCTGTTTCAACGTCATTGTCGGACTCATATAGTGCAGAAAGCTCAGAATGGTTCTCTAGTCATGATTCTAAATCAGAATCAATGAGTCTTTCAGCAAGTCTATCAGGTTCTGAAGCAGCTATAGGGGGTGAAGCATCGAATTCAAATTCGCAATCACTATCTAACAGCCAGTCTTTTAGTGACTCATCTTCTAAATCAGAAAGCTTGAAAGAAGAGGAAAGTACAACTAATTCGCGGTCTGATAGTAACGAGGAATCAAAAAGTACGACGAACTCTGGATCAACAACCGGCTCCGCTAGTTTTTCAATGTCCATGAGTGACTCACTCTCTGAGAGTCATAAGGCGCCTCATAGTGTCTCAACCAGTCAATCATTGAGACATAGTGCAATGACGAGTTTATCGAATGCAGCTTCTGATAGTCGTTCACAGTATTTAAATGAACGGGAAAGCTTATCGCAATCAGCATTAGAAAAGCAATCGCAAAAAAATAGCGCTGCATCAAGCTTATCGTCGTCTGTAAGTGAAAGCCAATTGAAAAAGGCTGATGGCTTAAGCAGCACATCATTTTCAGTATCAGAGAGCCAATCAGCAAGACAAGAGTATTTAACAGACGCTTCAGTGTCTGTCTCAGAAAGTCAATCTGTGAGACAAGACTATCTAAGAAGTACATCAGACTCGGTTTCTGCCAGTCAATCTGCAAGACAAAGTAACCAGGGGAGTATTTCTACTTCTGTCTCGGAAAGCCAGTCACAAAGATATGAATCCTTAGCCAGCCTCTCTAATTCTGTCAGTGACAGTATGTCAGAAAGAAGCAGCTTCCTGAGCAGTGCTTCGCGATCGACATCGGATAGTATTTGGAACAAAGAGAATAATAATGCTGATGATCATTTGATTAAAGGGGACTGGTTAGATGGATATAACAAGAACTATCTATTTGACAAGGTTACTGGTCAACTGTTGACGTCTGATACAGACATGTTATATAAAAGTCCTTTTATCATGTACAACCAAGAAGAGGGATATGTAAAGGTTATGCCTATCGATCCAAAGAAAGATTTTGCAGTAGGATGGAATTATTCTTTTGGAGACGTAACGTATAAAGGAAAAACCTATCAAATAGGTGACAGAATTTATGATGAAGCATTTAAAGAAGGAAATTTTGAAGGATTAAAATACAATTTTATTTCTGAACCTGTAACGTATCAGTACAGGTACGGTTTATCCTATGAACTAGGACAAGACCCCGAGGAAGTAGCGCTTTTCGATGAGGCGGTTAAAAATGCAGGCTTAACATATTCAGAGACATTGATACCAGGTGACCCATTGAATCCACCAACTGAAATTCCAGGATATAAGCTAATTAGAAAATGGGTCTATGCTTCGCCTTCAGTTATGCCTGTTCCTATTGATCATACTGTTCTTGCTTCAGGTACAACCCCAGCAAAATGGCTCAGCTTTGAATATGAGCGTATTGTATAGCCGCCAATGAACAAGAAATGACAACTATGGTTATCTCTAGAAGGTATCTCTGGAAATTGCTAAAAACATAGAATTATACCTATAAAACAAAAGAAATGAGTGCAGAATATCATTTCTTTTGTTTTTTTTGTTTTGGCATTGCGGAATATAAAGTTAAGTTTCCCAATATTGACACGTTTTAATCCTGCTCTCATTTCCTATGTAATAATCACTTTAGCACTTCAAAAAGTTTATAAAATTGAAAGGAAAGGGGCGTTGTGCTTAAATTATGAGTCGTAAAAATAATTTGTATAAGCTGCTTAGATCGAACAAGAAAGAGCATTACAAAATGTACAAAAGTGGCAAGCATTGGATGTTTGCTACGATAACGGCATTTACGGGTGTTTTAGGGGCTAGTACGCTAGTTACCATGGAAGCACAAGCTACATCAGCGAGTCAAGATGATGCAGGAATGGAGATTGATACGGGAACGGATCAAGTACTTGCTAATCAAGAAACAGCAAGTATACCCGCTCCAGTAACGCCAGAAAGTGTTGTATCAGAGCCAGTCATGGATAGCACTACTAATTCGGAGGCTCCAGCATCAGAAAGCAAAAGTGAGTCAGTTGTTGAAACAGAATCAGAGAGTAATACGGGTTCGACTAGTAACACTGAATCAGAAAGCACAATGGATTCTGCTAGTATTTCCGAATCATTAAGCGTTTCTGATTCCATGAGTGTTTCTGAATCTGAGTCGATCAGCACTTCAAAGTTTGAGGAAACAAGTCATTCAAATTCGATTAGTGAGTCAACATCGAATAGTCTTCTTGCAAAAGTAAATAATTCAGCTTCTGATAGTATGTCTGATTCAACGAGTCATTCAGAATCTGCAAGTGCTTGGGTTTCTGACAGCTTGTCTGAATCAATTAGTAATTCTGAAAACCGAAGTGCAGTAAATTCTTTAAACAAAGAGAAAAGTAAGCAACCAGCAGCAAAAGAACAAAGTGTGAACGAAACAAACAAAGCAAAAGATTTATTTGATCAAATCGTTCCAAATGGGACGGAAGTAAAAGTTGATGCAAAAACAAATGAGCTAGTATTTACCATGAAAGATGGTACTGTACCAAGCAATGCATTGATTCATGCAGCACAAAAATATGCAGCAGCAAATGACTTAATTGCCTACTTCTCGGTTAAAGGAGCCAATGGTCGTGCAACAAAGATTAACGTTTCTGCCGATCCAGATATTAATCGTGGAGATTTTGAGGATGCGGTCAATAATCCGGGAGCGTCAAATTCTCCAACCTCCGTTAATGTAGCCGTTCCAGATGAAGTTCTGAATGATGCAACATACAAAGCAAATGCAATAGCAAATGGGACGTATGCTAAGGTAACAACTTATGCAGAGCTGCGAGCTGCATGGGGTAATGCTAGCATTACCTATATTGATGTTACAGCTAACATCACTTATAGCTCAGGAGCAATGTCTGCACGTGCTAATGGGGCTAGTGTTATTGTTCAAGGAAACAATAATACTATCGATCTTGGCACTCAAACCTTTAACTGGGCTGGGATTACAAGATCTACAACCTTTACTTTAAGCAATGTGATAGCACAACAAGGGTTTGGTGGCAATGATGGAAATGGCTACTCCTTGATTAATCCAACAAGTGCTACTCAATTGACAGCAAATGTCAATAACGTGACATTAACTAAAAGTGATTCAAATGGAAATAATCCGATCCATCTTATGTATGGAGTAGGCTCCAAATTAGTGTTCTCAGGTACGAATGTTTTCAATATATCAAATGAAATCACTCGTTCTGTGGGAAGTATTAACTTTGCTAATAACTCTAGCGTTACATTAAATCGTACGTCTAATGATATTGCTTTCTCAGAGTTTTACTTTGAAACACGAGCAGCATCGGGAAGTGTTGGTTATGGGAATTCCATTACGATGGGAGACGGTTCTTCGAATACAGCACGGACTTACAACGGTCAATCGGCAAACTATCCTGCTGTTTACTATTTAATAGATAAGATAACTGTCGGTGATAATTGTAGCTGGACTCAGACGGGATTCCAATACTTTATTAACGGTCAACAAGGTGCATCTTCTAGTGCGAAATATGTATTTGGTCAAAACTTTAATTTATCTATCCCTCAATCTACTCAACCTGGGGCAATTCGAATAGAGGGTACTCAAAGCGTTGTATTTAATGCCGGGACAACCCTTGATATTAATCAATGGGCACCTGGAGCCGTAATACAAATGAATAGCGCTGGTTCTAGCGTTACGTTTATCTCTCCTAAGAAGTTGCATATGGCAGTAAATACTACCTCGGGCGCTCCAAGTACGGGACCTTTGGTGAGTGGTGCCGGAACATTTACAATGAACAACTCACAGATTTCAACGTGGCAAGGAACTGATAGTCAAGCAGCAACACCAGGTGGAAATAGAAACCTTAAGTTTACCAATATGACGATTAGAAATGGTGTTACAACCATCAAGGATACAGCTGGTAATACTTCATCCTCTAACATCGTAGACAACAGCACGCGTGAATTATCCACCACGGCAATTGAGCCTGGAACTGTCAAAGTTAATTATGTAGATCAATATGGTAATGTTGTCAAAACGATAAATGTTCCTATAGATAAAGATGTTAATTATATTGGGCAGTATATAGATTTAGTTAACAAAGACTATGCCTTGACAAATATGCCGCCAAACTATATGTGGGCGATTGCAAGTCAAGTTCCTCCGTCAGCGTTAACTGATAAACAAAGCGGTGGTGATAACACCACATCGGCCGATAATGGAGATGCATATGGACAGGCTAACGTAGCTATTGTTCCAATGGAAGGTACAGAGTATACGTATAATATTTATGTTTACGGGGAAGCAAATAATTCTGTTCAATATCAATATGTAGATGCTAAAACGGGGTTAGTTGTGTCATCAGATTACCTTTCTTCTGGACAAGAAGCTGCGGGTACAAGCAAGACCCCTGCTAATTATGGCAATACAGTTGACTGGACAAACTCTTACTATACAAATGATCTAGTTGCTGAAGGCTACCATTACGCAACAGGTTCGGAACTGAATGGATTCACACAGGCTACCTCTACAACAGTGGGTACTGATCCGGTTCTTGTCACTATATACGTTGCTGCGGATGTACAAACTGTAAATGTTACCTTTGTAAATTCAGATGGAACACCATTAGTAGGTCAGACAGCAAATGTATCAATCAATGGGTCATCTGGTGCTGAAGTGAGTTATGCTGATTTAGTTAATGGTTATTTAACACAAGCTGGATATCATGCTGATGTGAATGGCGTATTTACGTTTGACTTTACTCCTAATGGTACAAATAGCACGGATGCTAATCCTCAATCATTAACTGTAACACTTTATCCAGATTATCAGTTAGCTGGTGTCGTTGGAAATAATCAACCAACTAGTGATCCTGCTACTGGAACAGCTTATGAACAATTACCAACAAGTGTAACTGAAGGAAACTATGGAGTTTCTGGGGTTTCTAACGGAACGATTAGTCTTGGTGTAACAGATGCTGACTTAGCCAGAAATGGTTATGTTTATACTGTTACTGGTCCAGATGGAGTTACCTATAACTCTTTAGCAGAAGCACTTGCTGCTAACCCGAAATTTGATACAACTACAAATGGTGCAGGCTCAGTTGATAATTCTCCTCAGGGATTTGTTGTTAACTACGATGTTGATCCTGTGTCTGAATCAACATCAATGTCTGAAAGTGAATCATTGTCGAGCTCAGTATCAGAAAGTGAAAGTGACTCTACTTCTAATTCGATTTCAGATAGCGAAAGCGATTCAACCAGCACATCGATTTCAGATAGTGAGAGTACTTCAAGGTCTGACGATAGTACAAGTAGTTCGATTTCGGATAGTGAAAGTGACTCAACTTCAGATTCGATCTCAAACTCAGTGTCGGATAGCGAAAGTGACTCAACTTCAGATTCGATCTCAGACTCAATTTCGGATAGTGAAAGTGATTCAACTTCAGATTCGATCTCAGACTCAATTTCGGATAGTGAAAGTGATTCAACTTCAGACTCGATTTCAAACTCAATTTCGGATAGCGAAAGTGACTCAACTTCAGATTCGATCTCAGACTCAATTTCGGATAGTGAAAGTGACTCAACTTCAGATTCGATCTCAGACTCAATTTCGGATAGTGGAAGTTTGTCAGAGAGTATTTCAGAATCAGAGTCGCTATCAATTTCAATTAGCGAAAGTGATTCGACATCGGATTCAAACTCAGATAGTGAGAGCGATTCAATCTCGGACTCGATTTCAGATTCAATTTCCGATAGTACAAGTGATTCAATTTCGGATAGTGAAAGTTTATCAGAGAGTGTTTCGGAATCAGAATCGTTGTCAATTTCAATTAGTGAAAGTGATTCAACGTCGGATTCAAACTCAGATAGTGAGAGCGATTCAATCTCGGACTCGATTTCAGATTCAATTTCCGATAGCACAAGCAACTCAATTTCGGATAGTGAAAGTTTGTCAGAGAGTGTATCAGAGTCAGAGTCGCTATCAATTTCGATTAGTGAGAGTGATTCAACATCGGATTCAAACTCAGATAGCGAGAGCGATTCAACTTCACACTCGATTTCAGACTCAATTTCTGATAGCACAAGTAATTCCATTTCGAATAGTGAAAGTTTGTCAGAGAGTGTATCAGAGTCAGAATCCTTATCAATTTCGATTAGCGAGAGTGATTCAACGTCGGATTCAAACTCAGATTCGATCTCAGATAGTGAGAGCGATTCGATTTCAGACTCAATTTCAGATAGTACAAGTAGTTCAATATCGAATAGCGAAAGCTTATCAGAGAGCGTGTCTCAATCAGAATCATTGTCAATTTCAATTAGTGAAAGTACAAGTACGAGTACATCGATCAGCGATTCAAGCTCAACCAGTACAAGCATCAGCAATAGCGACAGTGACAGCTTGAGTAATTCGATTAGCGATTCAAGATCAGAAAGCACCAGCATTAGTGATAGCGAAAGTACAAGTACAAGCATTTCGATCAGTGATTCCAGCTCAATCAGCACAAGTACTAGCAATAGTGACAGTGACAGTTTGAGTAATTCGATTAGTGATTCAAGATCAGAAAGCACCAGCATTAGTGATAGCGAAAGTACAAGTACAAGCATTTCGATCAGTGATTCCAGCTCAACGAGCACAAGCACTAGCAATAGTGACAGTGACAGCTTGAGCAATTCGATTAGTGATTCAAGATCAGAAAGCACCAGCATTAGTGATAGTGAAAGTGCAAGTATTAGTACGTCGGTCAGCGAATCAATCAGCACATCAATTTCTGACAGTGCGAGCGA
>NZ_JAFREL010000061.1:381-805 GCF_017377655.1 Candidatus Enterococcus ferrettii | reverse complement strand
ATCAGCAATAGTGACAGTGACAGTTTGAGTACCTCGATTAGTGATTCAAGATCAGAAAGTACAAGTATCAGTGATAGCGAAAGTACAAGTACAAGCATTTCGATCAGTGATTCCAGCTCAACGAGCACAAGCACTAGCAATAGTGACAGTGACAGCTTGAGTAATTCGATTAGTGATTCAAGATCAGAAAGCACTAGTGTTAGTGATAGTGAAAGTGCAAGTACAAGCATTTCGATCAGTGATTCCAGCTCAACGAGCACAAGCATTAGCAATAGTGACAGTGACAGCTTGAGTAATTCGATTAGTGATTCAAGATCAGAAAGCACCAGCATTAGTGATAGTGAAAGTGCAAGTATTAGTACGTCGATTAGTGAATCAATCAGCACATCAATTTCAGATAGTGCGAGCGATTCAGCAAGTGAGT
>NZ_JAFREL010000061.1:0-281 GCF_017377655.1 Candidatus Enterococcus ferrettii | reverse complement strand
ACTAGTACGAGCATCAGCAATAGTGACAGTGAAAGTTTGAGTACCTCGATTAGTGATTCAAGGTCTGATAGTACAAGTATCAGTGATAGCGAAAGTACAAGTACAAGCATTTCGATCAGTGATTCCAGCTCAACGAGCACAAGCACAAGCAATAGTGACAGTGACAGCTTGAGTAATTCGATTAGTGATTCAAGATCAGAAAGCACCAGCATTAGTGACAGTGACAGTGCAAGTATTAGTACGTCGAACAGCGAATCAATTAGCACATCGATTTCTGACAG
>NZ_JAFREL010000060.1 GCF_017377655.1 Candidatus Enterococcus ferrettii | reverse complement strand
AAACACCATAGTAGACTAACCTTAGATAAAAATACTATACTCAATATAACGTATATTTAAGTAAAGGTGGAGGAATAAAAATGATGGATAGAAATGATATGACCCCTACTCCAAAAAAATCTAATGGTTTCTTTAAACGTTTTGGTATTGGCCTATTAGGCGGTTTGGTTGGGGCAGGCTTGATATTTGGGATTTACTATGCAGCAACTAGTGCTGGTTCTGGTGACAATGTCAGCGGCTCACCAAGTGCTGGCAGTACTCAGGTCAGCAACATGAAGGTTGACGCAAATTCAGACATTACTGGCGCTGTCGAAAAAGTTCAAGGCGCAGTCGTCTCCGTGGTTAACTTGCAAAAACAACAACAACAGCAGCAAAATGGTTTAGGCGGCTGGTCAGATATTTTTGGCGGCGGTAATAGCGGAAACAGTGGCGAAGAATCTCAGGATAGCCAAAGTGAAAGCGACAGCGACGGCAATTTAGTAGAGGCTTCTGAAGGCTCTGGTGTCATTTATAAACGTGAAGGAAACACAGCCTATGTAGTAACCAACAATCACGTTGTTGAAGGTCAAAATGGGTTGGAAGTATTGCTAAAAGATGGTTCTAAGGTAAAAGCTGAATTAATCGGAACGGATACTTATACCGACTTGGCTGTTTTGAAAATTGAATCTGACAAGGTTGCGGACATTACACCTGCTACTTTTGGGGATTCTGACAACTTGAAAGCTGGCGAACCAGCGATTGCTCTGGGTTCTCCATTAGGTTCTCAATATGCAAATTCCGTGACTGCAGGCATCATTTCTTCACTGGGTCGTCAAGTAGTCAGTCAAACAAGTGAAGGTCAATCTGTGAATATTAATGCTATTCAAACAGATGCTGCAATCAACCCTGGGAACTCTGGCGGTCCATTAGTAAACATTGCCGGACAAGTTATCGGTATTAACTCTAGTAAAATTGTTCAAACTGAATCTAATGTAAGTGTTGAAGGGATAGGTTTTGCAATCCCAAGCAATGATGTGGTGAATGTTATCAATCAACTAGAAACTGATGGAAAAGTAACCCGACCTGCTTTAGGAATTACTATGCACAACCTGTCAGACTTAACTAGTCAACAGCAAGAACAAGTCGTGAAGGTGCCTAGCTCTGTGACTCAAGGTGTGGTTGTTGCATCTGTTCAAGGAGCTACCCCAGCTGAGAAAGCCGGCTTGAAGCAATATGATGTGATTACCAAAATTGATGGTGAAAATGTTTCTACTGGTGTTGAACTGCAATCAGCTTTGTACAAACATAAAGTTGGCGACACAGTTGAAATTACCTACTATCGTGAAGATAAAGAGCATACAACTAAAGTTGAACTGTCAATAGATTCTAGTGCTTTGCAGCAACAATCAAACAAACAACAAAATCAACAAGGGGAATAAGCAAGAAGGGCGGTCGCAGGACCGTCCTTTTTTGACCTAAAGAAAAGCAGAGCAATCGGCCGAATTAGTCGGTCGATTGCTCTGCTTCTTTGCGTCTTATCAGTGGTTTGTAGACGATATAATAACCAATTACACCAATCATTACAACAATGGATACGATGCCTCCAACAACAGGTGCTGTTGGTCTGTAGACAAGTCGAATCTGATGGCTTCCCTTTTTAGGAACATTAACTGATAAAAAACTGCCGAAAACTTTATTAGTCTCTACTTGCTGATTATCAATATAAACCTTCCAAGCATCGTCATAAGGAATCGACAAGTACACTGTCTGATTGTCTTCCTCAGCGTTTAACGTGCCTCGCAGCTGATCGTCTCGTTGTCCTTTTAAATCAAATGCAAATTGATACTTGTCATTCAACAGTTGATCAAAGTTTGTTTCATCCAACGTAGCGATTTCTGCCTGTTTAAAGTTAAAGTCTTTCTTACCTTTCAACTCAACCGTAACCTGCTCACCAGCTTCAAAATCACCTAAGTTGAACAACTGATTGGTTTGAATTCCAATTGCCGTTTGGTGTTTTTTGCCATTGACTAACAGCTCATCTACATTCTTCCAATAAACCTTAGGCAGATACATGAAAAGCTTACCGCTCTCAGTGGTCTCTAAGGTAAAGGTATTAGGTGTCGTTCCTAGAGTCATTTTAGCTGGTTGGAAATAGTGTTTCTCCTGTTTCTTCAGTGCCTGCAAAATACTTTCCTGGTTTTCGATTACCTTGTTAGGCTGCAATTTTACTTGGCTGTCTTCCAGCAGCAACCCCATTCCTAAGGCTTCATTATTCTCGTATACATAGAGATTGTGGGATTGTTTGATAGCCTCCCGATCATCTATATCTTGTGGCTTAATGGAATAGCGAATATTCAACAATAAATTCAATACTGGATTTTCATCTACATAAGTAAAGCGTCGGACATTCCGTGAATAAATTCCCAAATTGACCAAGGTATCCAAAACATCCTTTTCCAAAGTAGACGTATAACTAGAAATATCCGCAAAATTATACAAAAAAGAGTCATTGTAGCTGTTGTAGGCAATCGAAAAGCCATCATTTTTTTGATCCGTCTTTTCATTGATTCTCCAGAGTGTCGGCGAAGAGTTCAGTCCCTCAATCAGCTCACTTTGATTGTCGTAAAAATCGGCGAACTTGCTTTGACTGCCAAAAGGAACTGCTTTTAGGGATTGCTGATAATTGAAGCCTAGCTCGAAAAAGGTCACACAAGCGATAATGCCAATTAACCAGTGATAGTTTTTCCGCTTCATCACAATAAGTAAGCATACGTACAGCCAAATTAACAGCAAGCTATACCAAAGATAAGCCGTATTTCCAATTAGTTCATTTTTAATAAACCAGCGTTCACTCATTGATCGTTCAAAATTTACACTTACTGGTGCCAGTAAAAGCAAGATAGTAAAAACAGCTGCAGCCTTGACCAAAGTCTGAGTCACCTGCTCCTTATCCAGTTTCAACCAAGCCGCATAACCAAAGCGAATCATCAACAAACTGAAAATGAACACATTACGGTAAGGAAATCCGGCCGGACTTTGAAACATGTGCCAGACTGTATTAATCAGTTGGACAATAAAGGACAAAAACAAGGACAACATCAAGAAGAAGGTACCCCTTTTTTCACGTTTATCAATCTGTTTACAAAAGAAGTAGGTGATAAACAATAAAACCATTAAGATGCCTGAGTACATCGTCGGCAGATGCTGCAGACGATCCTCGAATTCGTAGGTACCTATTCCCAGTTCTCCAAAAGCTGACAAAGCGAACCGAGGAGTTGGAGCAAAGCTTAGCGGATTAAAATTGGTTTTCGCAGTCCGCAGCATCCCCACTAATGATGGAAGTAAAATAAAGCTGGTAGCAATCCCCGCTAAAAAAGAAACGACAAAAAACTTCTGCCACTCGTGCCAGAGAGTCTTTAATTTCCAAGCACCTTTTTCCGGATGACCCAGCCAGTAAAGATACACGCTGTAAATGACAGCATACAAGCAAACCATGTAGCCTAAATAATAATTAGTTACGATCGTCGCAAACAGCGAGAGCCCATACAGTGATCCGGTTTCCTTCCGCCATAGTTTTTCTAAGCCAAAGGTCACTAGCGGCAGTAAGATCAGTGCATCCAGCCACATAAAATTTAAGCTGTAAGCCACCACAAAGCCGCATAAGCTGTAGGACGTTGAAAAGATGATTGTTGTAAAGCTAGGCTTACCGAAGTGGCGAGCCAAATAGTAATACATAGTACTTCCCATCGTAGCGATTTTGGCAGTAATGATCCAGATTAATGCAATCGGCAGGTTCTTATCTTGAAAGAACAGACAAATCAAATTATAAGGACTGATTAAATAATAACCGCTCAAAGCCTCGATTGAACCACCAATACCGTTTGAGAAGGAATACAGACTAACTCCTTCATCAAAGAATCGCTTAAACAGACTCATGAACTCTAAGTATTGAGTCCCGATGTCACTAACCAATAAGTTGTTATCACCAAAAGGAGCAATCGCCAGTGAATGCCAAATCAACAGCATGATAACAAACGGCACTAGAAAACTCCCTAGTCCGCGCAAAAATTTCTGTATGGTCATTTCAACCTCCTTGATACAAAATTTCATTTTTTCAGAAATTTTCTTTATTCTAATCAAGGATAGCCATTATCTGAATTTCTGTCAAAAGTCTTAAGACCGATTTAACAAACAATTAGTAGGATATTTTTCAAAAAACACGGTTTTTTTATGATTTTCAGCAAAAAAATAGCCAAACGAAGGGGTTCTTCGTTTAGCTATTGCTTATTTTCCTACTTGAAAAGCTTCGCCCACTACGGCATCTTCATTAAGAACCAAGATTCCTTTTTTCTCTGAGGCATTCGGCAGATGCAATTCTTTAGCTGAACAAATCATGCCATAGCTTTCCACGCCCCGTAATTTGCCAGGCCAGATCATTAAACCATCAGGCATCATAGCACCTGGTTTAGCAACTACCACTTTTTGTCCAGCCGCAATATTGCTGGCACCGCAGACAATTTGCAGTACTTTTCCGTTATCTACTTCTGTTTCAGTGATATGCAAATGGTCTGAATCAGGATGATCGACACAGGTCTTCACGTAACCTACTACGATTTTCGGTTCATCGTCTGATGCTAAGCGTTCTTCAAAACCAGCCATTTCCATTTGTTTATTCAATACACCAATTTCTTCATCATTCAAAGTTACCTGACCCTTGCCTTCAATCGTCAAATATTCGGAGACGTTGAAGAAATTCCAAGCAACGGTTTGTCCTTCGTTAGTTTGAATCCGCGCAACATTTGCTTTACGCTCAGTTTGATTTTCTTTGTTTTCATCATTGGCAACGATCACTAGTAGTGTATCGCCGATTGTTTCCTTGTTATAAGCAAAAATCATGCTGTGACCTCCCTTTAATCCTCTGGTATCTTAACAAAAAAAGCAAAAAAGTTCATGAGAGATTTTTCATTTAATAAAACTACTTTGCTGCAAAAGAAAAGCTGGCTATTCACCAGCTTCTTTACTTGGATGAACGATAAGTACATCACAAGGTGCTTCCTTAATGACATAGCTTGCTACACTACCAGTCATAAACCGTTCAACCGCATTTAACCCCGATTGTCCAACCATAATTAGATCAATGCCATATTTTTCTGGCAGCTTGTGAGCCATCGCTTCTTTGGCCGATCCGTAAGCCAAAATTCCTTCCACTTCATCGTAGCCGAATTCCTTGGCAAGCTTCCGATACTCAGTGATTAGCTGTTTGGCATCATTGGTTTGCTGATCAATGATGTTTTCGTTTAACGAAGAATAGCCCATAATATTGTAGGCTTGATTGTCCAAGACATGTGCGACATAAACCTTCCCTTGATTACGTTTAGCAACAGACAGGGCATTCTTGAATGCCTCAAGTGCTTGATCACTACCATCCGTACCTACTAAGATGCGCTGATAATTTTGTATAATCATTTCTTTCACTTACCCTTCCACTTTTTCCAAAAAGTCCACGATCTCTTCTTTCGTCTTACGGTTCTTATTTACCAGACGCCCTAACTCTTCTCCGTCATTAGTCACAACAAAACTAGGAATTCCAAAAATATTCCATTCAGCGGCTACATCCAAATAGTCATCTCGATCGACTTGAATGAACTGAAACTGAGGAAAAGCTGCTTCAGTTTCCGGCATTTGCGGCTTGATAAAGCTGCAGTCACCACACCAATCGGCAGTAAAGAAGAAGACATTTTTCCCTTTTTTTACATAATTGGCTAGTTCCTCAATATTTTTTGGAATAATCATTTGCGTCACGACCTTTTCTTTTGTTACTTTAATTATACACGTTTCTTTTTGTTTTGCGAAAGAAAGTATTTTGGCAATTAAACAGACCTTTTAAGCAAATCTATGTTAAAATTGATGGGAAATAGACGGCAGGAGGGTTTATGCACATGGGCAAACACACAGATTTTTCCCGCGGCTTACTGATTGGTTCAACTTTTGGACTAGTGGGTGGAATTGCTGGTAGTTACTGGTTTCAGAAAAAACAAAATTTATCCCCGGATGAAATTTTAAATCGCATCAAAAAAGCATTTCTAGAAGAAGGTCCTATTGAAGGCTCCTGGATCTCTTTTGAGACAAAACCTTTAAGGAAATTTGCCATTCGTATGAATGGTGTAGAGGGCGGCATCACCCGTCTTGAGGATGGAAAATTGGTTGCTTACGAATTTATGGCGGATGCCAAAACCGGAGCAGTCTTAACTATTGATCGCTTAGCTATGTAAAAAGGTTACGAAAATCTTTTGGATTTTCGTAACCTTTTTGTTTACTATTTTGCCAAGCGATAAATCGCATCAGCATAGATAGCTGTTGCCCGTAAGATATCTTCTACTGGCATAAATTCATTGGCTTGGTGCATGGTGTCGGTATAACCTGGGAATTGCGCACCATAAGCAACACCGCGTTCTAATAGACGGCCAAAGGTTCCTCCACCGATGATTTTTTCTTCACCCTTTAATCCGGTATGCTCTTCAAAAACATCCATCAAAGTAGCAACTAGCTCGTCATCTCCTGAAACATAGTGAGGCAGCATGTGATGACCATCTAACAAGACCTTTGCGTTGTCGGCAAATAGATCAGTTAATGTGCTTTCGATTTCTTCGGCAGTAATGCCTTTTGGATAACGGAAGTTTAAGACGATTTGGTTGTCTTCATCTTGTCCGTTTTCAAATTGGAAGACACCTGCATTCATAGTTAATTCACCCATAACATCATCTTGGTAAGCTACACCCAAGTTTTTGCCATAAACATCTTCATGAATGTAATTAGCTGAATAATCAATAAAAGCTTTCGCAGCACCATCAAAATCATAATTGCTCAAGAAAACTGCTAAGAAGGTTCCAGCATTGATTCCTGATTGAGGGCTGGCACCATGTGCTGCTTTACCAACAAGATCGATAGAGACTTCATTGCCCTTCACTTCAGCATTACCACTGATTGGATTATTTTCTACGTAATCTGCAAAGTCATTGGCTAACGTTTGGGCAGCTGCTTCATCGGGTGTTTGAATAACTGCTTTGGCATTGCCAGGAACCATATTGGCACGCAGGCCAGCGTTAAAGCTGCTTAATACATAATCAACACCGTTGGTTCCGTCAAAATGAGGAACAAAGGTGACATTGCCTTTTTCTCCATTGATCATTGGGAACTCAGCATCAGGTGAGAAGCCAAAATCAGGTTTTTCTTCATGTTCAAAGTAATAATCCATATCTGCCCAGCCGCTTTCTTCATCAGTTCCGATGACAAAACGAATTTTTTTAGAAACAGGCAGGTCTAATTCCTTAATCATTTTCATTGCATAATAAGCCGCAACGGTTGGACCCTTGTCGTCGCTTGATCCGCGGGCATATAATTTGCCGTCTTTTACAACTGGTTCATAGGGATCAGTATCCCAGCCATCACCAGCTGGTACAACATCTAAGTGTCCGAAGATCCCTAAGGTTTCGTCCCCTTCGCCAAAATCAATGTGTCCCGCATAGTTGTCCACATTTTTGGTAGAAAACCCGTCACGCTCTGCAATAGTAAGCATTTTTTCCAAAGCTTCTTTAGGGCCTGGTCCAAATGGAGCCTCCTTTGTTGCTTGACTGTCGTCACGTTCGCTGTTAATCCGCAACAAGTCGTTCAAATCGTTTAACAAGTCGTCTTTCCGTGCTTCGACTTCTTTTTTCCAATCGATGGTCATTGCATTCATCCTCCTTGTTTTTACCACTTTTATGATAGCACTCTGAATTACAAAATGAAAACAAAATAAACCGACTATTCAAGACAGATGACAAATGTTGTTTTATAATAAGAAGAAAAGCATAAAGAGGGTGAACCCTGTGAACCAACTGACCGAAGACATTTTGATAAAAGTCATTACTCAACGTCCAGAAAATTCTCATAAAGGAACCTTTGGACGGGCAGTTTTAATCGGTGGAAATAATCAATACGGCGGCGCAATTATTATGAGCGCTGAAGCTTGTATCAATACTGGAGCTGGGTTGACAACCGTCGTTACAGCTGAAAAAAACCATGCCCCCCTGCATGCTCGACTGCCAGAAGCAATGGTCGTTGATTTTTCTGATACGGAGCTGCTGGTGGAGCTGCTAAAGAATGTTAATGTGATTTTGGTCGGTCCAGGATTGGGGCTAAGTGTCACAGTCTTATCGATTCTAAAAAAAATCTTATCCCTTCAACAGGAAAATCAGTGGCTGATTATTGATGGGTCGGCGATTACATTGTTTGCCAGTCATCAGCTGCCTTTGAAATATCCGGAAAAAGTGGTGTTTACTCCTCATCAAAAAGAATGGCAGCGGCTAAGCGGCCTAGAAATCGATAAGCAGACACCTGAGAACAATCAAGAAAAACAAAAAGAGTTGACGGCTACGATCGTACTAAAAAGCCATCGTACAGAGATTTACGATGGTAATCAGATTTGGCATAATACGGTTGGAAATGCTGCCATGGCAACTGGCGGAACGGGGGATACCTTGGCCGGAATGATAGCTGGATTTATTGCTCAGTTTGGTGGCAGCAGCGAAAGCATTGCAGCAGCGGTCTATCTCCATAGTAAAATCGGGGATGACCTTGCACAGGAGCATTATGTGGTGATTCCTACATCCATCAGCCAAGAAATCTCTCGCTATATGAAAAACTACGCGCAAAAAGAAAGGACAGAAGAATGAAATCTTACCCAGGTTACACCCGCAAACCTTTTTATTACGAAACCGACAAAATGGGGATCATTCACCATTCCAATTATATTCGCTGGTTTGAGGAAGCTCGTGTCGATTTGCTGGAATTCACTGGCTATCCCTTTGAACGAATTGAACGAGAAGGGATTATTGTTCCGGTTTTAGGAGTTAGCAGCACCTACAAAGAGATGGTTCGGTTCGGTGACGAAGTTCTAATTCATCCGATTATCAGTAAATATACCGGAACTCGTTTGAATTTTGAGTACCAAGTCATTAACCTAGCAACGGAAACGATCACTACCCTCGGAACCAGTGAGCATTGCTTTATGTCCAGTGAATCCAATCGACTGGTTCACTTAAAACGTCAGCATCCCATATTACATCAACTATTTATGGAGTATTACAAAACAAATGAGGAAGCTTAATTAAGCTTCCTCATTTGTTTTTTACTGCATTTAAGCCTAGCAAAATACCGTAGGCCGTATCTTTTCCTGAGGTTTCCCCGATTGATAAAATCCTTTGTAACGCTTGAGCCAATTCAGCTTCACTTGCCGCCTGATTCATTTTCTGCTGCAGCTCAACAAAAGGTGAACTAGCAAAGCCAGCAATCATTGCCTCCAGATAATTCTGGCTGACAATGGTTGTTCGATCAGTTTTTGAAGCCAAAGCGGTTATCAGCTGATTGGCTTCCGGCAATTGATAACTGATTAATACAAATAGATACCCCATCAGCAAATCATCACCGCTAGGAGTTAATCCTTGACCGCGCCCAACGAAATAAGTCGTCAGCTGATTCCAAACTTCACTGTCTAGATTAGGCCGCATCAGAAACTCAAAAAAAGCCGATTCCTTTTCTTCAATAATCAAGCCCAGCTGAGGTTGCAGCTGAAAGTTTTCCAGTTCAGCAATCATCGTTCTAAGTACCGTGGAATTAAAGAAAATTGTAGACAATTCTAAAGGAACTGAGTCCACTGAGCTAAATTTGATTTTTTTCGTTCCTTTTTGACTGTAAAAAACCATTGAATCAGGGGTTAATTTAACGACATTTCCTTGATGACAAAAAGGCTTTACTGCCTCAAAGCTTTCTGTTGTAATACGAATTCCGAAACTAGACAAAAAGTCTTCCGTATCGGAGACATGCAGCAGGTGCTCATTAATAATCAAATTAAAGGAGTGCTGGAAAACGCTGTGAACCTGTCCGATTTTGCCGAAGCAATCCAAGGTTGCTAAATATGAACTTATCTGACAAGTATTCTTCACGTTGCAGTACTCCTTTTTACAAATTAGCGATTGATAGTTACTTTAGTATCCACCTTCACTGTTACGCGACCATTTTTAATGACATAAACCCGTTCAGGAATATCGATAATCGCATTGGCTTTAACTTTAGTATCCAATAAAACTAAATCAGCCTTCTTACCTTCTTCAATTCCATAATCAGTTAGGCCTAAAGCTTTAGCTGGGTTTTCAGTAATCATCGGTAAAACCGTTGGTAAATCATCGGCTCCGCCCAAATGCCCTACTGGAACAGCTAGCATTGCAATTTGAATCAGATCACCATTGCCATAAGGTGTGAAAGCATTTCGAATGTTATTAGTTGCCAAACAAATATTCACACCCGCGTCCCGAAGCTTGCGGATAGGTGTTACTGCACGGCGAACATTGTACTCATCATTACGTGCACCTAAATGCAAGTCAGTAGCTGGTAATGGCATCACATTGATCTTAGCTTCAGCCATTTTTCCGATCACACGGTCCAACTCATCTTTCTTCATTGCGTGTAAAGCAGTCAAATGCCCTACTGATACGCGACCTTCGTATCCTTCTTTAATCGTCTTTTCACATAGATATTCAATCGACGTTTCATCGGCTTCATCAGCAAAATCTTGATGCAGGTCAATGTCCTTATCGTATTTTTTGGCAATTTCAAATATCAAATCAATGTGCTCATTCGCTGGTGCATCATTGTAAGGAATACCGCCTACTACATCAGCACCCATATCCATCGCTTCGTACATCATTTTCTCAGTACCAGGTGCTTTAAAAATTCCCTCTTGCGGGAAGGCCACCACCTGCATATCAATCATATCTTTGTATTCTTCTTTTAATTTTAAAATCATGTTGAAGCCAGTAAATCCTTGGGCTGGATCAAATTCGGAATGGGTTCTAACTGTCGTTGCCCCACGACGAATAATCATTTCCAAGGCTTGCTTCGCCCGTGTATAAACATCTTCTTCAGTGAACGTTGGCTTCAGTTTTGCGGTTACTTGAATCGCTTCTTTTAAAGTACCAGATTTGTTAGGCTCACGGTCGGCGATTAAGGCTTTATCCAAATGAATGTGGCTTTCCACTAGTCCTGGAATCAATACTCGCCCTTCCGCTTCGATTACTTCATTGGCGTTTTCGTCAATAGTCGGTGCAATTTTGACAATCTTGCCGTTTTCAATCGCGATATCCTGCAACGCTTCGCCATCATTTAATCTTGCTTGTCTAATTAATAAATCCATTCTGTTCACTCCTATGTCTTTTTTTATATTACCCAAAAATTAAACCAATTGCTAATAGTAGAACCGAGGCTAGACTCAGCCACTTCACATTTCCCTTTACCACATCCAAAATTGGAATCTGGAAGCCGGAAGACAAGGCCTGCATGGTGATATTTACAAAACTCATTTGACTCCCTAAACCAACGCCCATTGTAACAAATCCTAATGCTAACGGTGGGAACCCTAATGAAACCGCGACTGGCAATACTAACGTTAATACCGATCCTACGTAAGCACCTGCTGGAACACCAATTAACACTCCAGTTAAAATAGCTACTGGTACTACAATAAACTCAGGTGCGTTTTGAGCAATGCCGGCAATAACTGCAAAAGTACCAGTTTGCGCAATAACATTAATGAATGCTAAGAAAATTCCTACTTGGAACAAACGAGTCAAAATATAAGTTGAGCCGTCTACCATCGCTTCCACCGATTGATTCATGGTGAAGTCTGTACAAACGAATACTAAAGCTAAGGTCAAAATCATATAAACCAATGGTGTAAAGAAAGCAAAACCGATCAAATCATTTACCACTGGGCCAAAGATTACTGCAAACAATAAGAAAATAGCCGGTAACGTTAATTTGAATAATTCCCCATTGGATTTTTTATCAAAGATATCATCCTCTGATTCCTTGAAGCCAACATTGCGGCGTTTAGTTCCCCAGAAGGCTAAAATGATTGCCAAGACAACAAATACCAACCAATAAGGACGCATAACTGAAACATAATCACCGACACTTACATCACCCAACTTAGAAACAATACTCGACTCTAATGAAGCAGGTGAAGTGGTGAAGGAAACGGCTGCTGCCAAGGACATCCCAGCAATCAACTCAGGTACAACCCCAACTGCTGCAAAGGCCAATGGGGCAATAACCATCGCACTGCCGCCGCCGATTCCTGACATGTAGGTCGCCGCTGCTAATAAAACCACGATAAATGCTGAAACATATTCTACTTTTCCTTTGGTTCCACGTTTAGCCAGCGTTAATGCTGCCGAGTAGCTTCCCGCCTTGAAGACCGCCATAGCTACTGCTGAGTTAATAATCGGAACTGTGATGCTTAGCATAGAAGGAATAGTCTCCAGTAACTGAGCATTGGCATCCATCAAACTGATGCCGCCAATCAGCATTGCCAGAATCCCCGCAACTAAACCTGCGATAATCATATCGACCTTCATAAACAGTAAAACTAATACCAGTATTAATGGAACAATAACTAAAATAGCTTTAAACCCGGTTGGTGCTACAATGGCGTCTAATCCATCTGACGCATAAGCACTGATTCCTGAGGTTACGCCTACTAGCAACATCAACAGGAATAACGTAATTTTTCGTTTCATGACTTAACTCCTCTACTTTTTTGTAGTATTAACAAACAATTCTCGTTCCATAACCCGCTACAATATTGCTCAAATTTTCAATGGATGTAATCACAGCTTCTCGTTTTTGGCCTTCTTTAACAAAATCAATCGCTGATTCAACCTTTGGCAGCATGCTGCCTGGTGGGAATTGATTTTCTTTAATATATTGCTTGGCCTCCCCGATCGTCAATTTTTCCAACTTCTTTTGATCCGGTTGGTTGTAATTAATGTAGATATTGTCCACACCAGTCAAAATAATCAAACGATCTGCATTGATTTCTTTCGCTAGGTTGTTGGCGGAAAGATCCTTATCGATTACTGCTTCCACCCCTTCATACCTTCCATCTTGATTCTTGATAACTGGAATACCACCGCCACCTACACAAACAGTGATAACATCTGCTGCAACCAATGAAAGGATTGCCTCCTTTTCAACAATTTGTTTTGGCTTAGGAGAGGCGATCACTTTGCGATAGCCTCTTCCTGAATCCTCTTGATAAATTCCTTCTCCACTATCCATTTTTTGTTGGGCTTCCTCTTTAGTGTAAAACGGCCCAATTGGTTTAGTAGGATCTTGAAAGGAAGGATCTGCTGCATCCACTTCTACTTGAGTGATGACACTAATAACACTTTTTTTGATGTTTCGTTTTTGCAACTCATTTTGAATCGCTTGCTGAATCCAGTAGCCGATAC
Organism: Candidatus Enterococcus ferrettii; assembly: GCF_017377655.1. Lineage (GTDB taxonomy): Bacteria > Bacillota > Bacilli > Lactobacillales > Enterococcaceae > Enterococcus_A > Enterococcus_A ferrettii. The sequence goes on along the minus strand of NZ_JAFREL010000060.1, from coordinate 54,065 downwards.
TGCCTTCGGTCATGGCTACATTAGTGTCCAGCTTCATCATCGGCGTCTTTTCTGAATCACCAGCCTTTTGCTGAATCAACAGGTTTCCCACCTGTGGGCCGTTGCCATGGCAAATCACCACTTGCTCCCCTAGTTCAATAAATTCGATAATGTCTGACGCGACTTTACGAACAACCTCCTTTTGTCCCTCGTCAGTTGGAATTTTATCTAAAATGGCATTTCCGCCTAAAGCAATCACATTTAATCCCATGTTTATCTAATCCTTTCCTACTCTACCTCAATGCCTAATGATTTCGCATAGGCTTCTAATGCTTTCTCAAAGCAGTTCAATGGTGCTCTAACTGTTCCGGCACCAACCTGTCCGACACCAGCCTCTTTATTGGCAATCCCGGTATTAATAATCGGTGTAATGCCAGTTTCTACGACTTTGCGAATATCAATACCGAGACAAGTTCCTTGGAAATCCCAAGTTGGAATGGTCCAGGTTGGGTTATGCCCAATACTAATTTCTGCCATTTCATCGGAGATTGACAAAGCATCCTGGAATCCGCCAGCTCCCACAAAACGAGTTACTCCAGGAGCTGCTACCATTGCCATACCGCCTACTCCAATTGTTTCGGTGATCGCACTATCCCCCATATCCGGGTTACCATCTTCTTCAGAAAAGCCTGTAAAGTACAAGCCCTTTGGCAGATTAACTGGTGCAGTAAACCATTCATCACCAGTTTCTGCAATCCGTACACCAAAATCGACACCATTTCGAGTTAAGGTCGTTACTACGGTTCCTTTGGCATTTTTACGAGCCGTATCGACGATGGACTTACCGGCTGCCATCATAATATTCAAGAAGAATTGATCGGTATCCGCTAAGAATTTCATCACATCAAATTTATCTTGCTCATCCATTTGTAGTGTCACAATAAATGGTGCTACTTCTCTTAAAAAGTTTAACGATGCCGCAAAGTTGCGTTGGTGGAATTCATCCCCCATCGTAATCGACCGGGCAATCAAGACACTCAGATTAATACCTGTTACGCTTTGTCTTAACGCACCTGATAAGGTTGGACCCAAGATATCCTTCATCCAGTTCAAGCGGTCGATCACTTCTTGTGAAAAGGCCCCGAAACGCAGTACTTTACCAATGCCTTCGTTCATAGTGCAATAACCTGTTGAGCCGTCCAAACGGTTTTCAACTACAAATACGGGCATATTGGCTGAAGTAATTCCGCCCATTGGTCCTACTGCATGGACATGATGGCAGGGAATAAAACGAATCTCGCCAGCTTCCACTAAGGCGGTTACCTGATTTTCGTCAGTAGCCCAGCCCTCAAAAATAGCCGCTCCTACAACTGAACCCTTCATCGGTCCTGTCATAGCTTCCCAACTAATCGGTGGTCCAGCATGCAGCAAGGTTCTAGTTTCTTCATTCAGCTCGGGAATAACATCCTTAGCTGGCATGACATCGGTTAGAAAAGGTTGTGCATTTTTGATTTTATCCATTACCTGTTGGTTTTCTTCTGCGATTTGTTCATCATAATCTTCTAAAGCATTCAAAATCTTAATCATTTTCTGATTACCGCCTGCTCGCGGTTTCCAGTTGAATTGTTCTGATTTCCCATCAAAGGCTTGAATCGATTGATTGAAGCTTTGCAGTCCAACGTTAATAATGCGCGGTTTGGTATTTAGCAATTCCATCACTGGATCACTAGGCGCAGGTACAGTTATTTTGCTTCCATGATAAGCTGCTACGGCTTTCGGTTCTTCCGTCAACTCAATTCCTTTTAAGCGTAACGCCAGCTGAACAGCTTTAGCATTGCTTTCGGTAACAAGCACACCTTCAGCTTCTAAGCGCAGAACTGCATCTTCATAATTTTGCGGATCTTTATTAGTGCCGACCACAGTAGCGACAAATTGTAAATCTGGATTCAATGCTTGGGCTTCCTTAATGGCTGGCATTAAAGCTCCTACCATATCTTCATGCGCACCATAGCCTAAAACAATATCCAATAGAATGACGCCTGTGTTTTCTTCCGCCGCATATTCTTGAATCTTCTTCACGCGAACTTCTGGATCGATCATGGGATGGGGTTTACCCTGGGTATAAATGTCATCTCCTAAGTCAATCACATCATAACCATCCGATTTTAAAATATAACCGGCTTCTTTAACCAAACCAGCCAAACCTAATGCTTCTGAGATTAGCATGCCTGCTTCGGCTGCCAAGGTTCCGCCTGAATAAAGGCCTTTGATTACTTTTCCTTCAGCAATTGTTTGCTCTGGTTCAGCAACAGGTTCGAAATAGTTGGCTTTAACTGGTACTTCATTGGCTAAATCAACAGCAATTTTAGCAGTCTCTTCTAGCGTATGAGCCAAGTAAACCTTCCCTTCATGGGCAGTCGGCTTTTCACCTAAGAAAATTGCTACTACTGGTTTGGAAATACTTTGCAGTAATTGTACTACTTCGTCACGCACTTCTTTTGCTGGCGGCTTTGAGATGACACAAATGACATCGGTTGGTTCATGATTTTCCAAAGCCACAATTGCGTCTTTCATGGTAACCGCTCCGACCTTGCTGCTAAGATCCCGGCCACCGGTTCCAATTGCATGAACCACTCCATTACCAAGTCGATCGATAATCGTTGTTACTTCTTGAATCCCAGTTCCCGAAGCCCCGACAACACCAATGTTTCCTGGTGAGATTACATTCGTGAAAGCGATTGGAATACTAGAAATAATCCCAGTCCCACAATCAGGTCCCATCATCATCAAGCCTTTTTCATGAGCCAGCTGCTTCAAGCGTACTTCATCTTCCACTGGTATATTGTCAGTGAAAGAGAAAACATGTAGTCCGTTTTTCAAGGCCGTCTCCATTTCAGCTGCCCCGTATTCTCCTGGGATGCTGAACAATGCCATATTGGCATCCGATAATTGTTCTAAAGCTTCCTGCCAAGTAGTTGATGCCTGCTTCACGTCACTGGAGCTTTTAGAAGATAGATCACTTAAGAAATTGTCTACTTCTGGCAATACCTGATCCATAATTTCGGGTAATTCACTATCAACGACGATCATCAAATCATTAGGTGAAGCTGCTTTCGCTTCATCCGTTAATAATCCGGTATTTTCTAAAATATCTTTATTGGCATTGGTTCCCATCATCAACTGACTCATGGTAACTGCCTCTAATTCATTGATTCGGTTAGTCAACAGCATCAAATTAATTGAATCTTGATAATTATTCTTTAAAATAACTGTGTTTAGCATTTCAATTTCCCTACCTTTCCTCTACACTATTATTCTAAAGATAAAAGATTGCGTTTTCATCGGACAATATTCTAAAAAAATGCTATACTTTTTATCCATAAAGCGCAAAAAGGAGAGTTTCATGAAATTAAAGGAATTGCTGGCTCAAGGAGAATTAAAAACAAGTAAAATTCTGACTAAGGATATCGGACTAGAAAACGATGTAGAATCTGCAATGGTTTTAGAGGCCATGGATATTGAAAACTGGAGCAAAAAGAATCAATTAATCCTAACTTCCTTTTATGCCTTCAATGGCGTACCTGAGGATGATCTAGAGGAATTCTTCAGTAAAATGCAACAAATTGGTGTCAGCGGCTTAGTGGTAAAGATGGACCGTCTCATTAAGATCATCCCCAAGTGGGTAATCGAGCTTTCCTTTAAATACGAAATCCCTTTGATCAAGATCGCCCAAGAAGTCAGTTACGAAAAAATCCTATTGACTATTTATGAGCCCTTGCTAAATTATCAAACCCATATTTTGCGTACCTATTACGAAGTACGCCAACGTTTTACTAAGCTAGAGCGCAGCTACCCTTCACTAGAGCAGATTATGGAAGAGTTTTATCAGATAATTAATTACCCTTGCAATCTAAAACTGATTGATAAACAGCAAGAAATTTACTTTGGTAAAGTTCCTAAAAATGATGTGGTGCTGAATCGTGAGAGTTTAGCGAGTGGTGAGTTTACTAAAAATGACTATACACTGCTGACACTTTTTTCTCAGCAGGAAGGTAAGACCCGCTCGGCTTTAGAGGTAAGTCTATTCAATCCATACTCCAGCAATTGCCTGCTGTTGGTTTACTTGGATCAACCCGAGGTAAAGGAAACTGATTTAATGATTATTGAAAATACGATTGATGTACTGCAAGAAAAATTCAACACAGAGTATTTGTTAAAAAAAGAACGTTATGAACGACTGAATAATTTGGCAGATGCTATTTTACAAAATACGCCGAACAATCTGGAAGAACTGGAAAGTCTATTGAAGGAAGCCGATATGAATCAATACACTTTTTATCAAGCGATCGCCTTTCCGACTAAAACACCAGAAGCTCAGCTGATTAAAGATCGCACATTAAATTTGTTGAAGACCTTGAAATCCAAATCGATCTTCTTTGATCATCACAACTATTCCCTGATTCTACTTAATTTCGATCAGGAAAAAGGTATTGCTAAAACTGACGTTAAACGTTTGTTAACAGAAATATTAGAATTTCATCCGGCGATGACGTTTGTCTTAAGCAGCTTAAAACGCAAACATGAATTGAAGGAAATCTTAATGGAGTGTTTAGATATTTTGAATTTCAGTGAGGAATTTTATCACGACGATGTAGTGGAATTAGCGGATATCGGTATCTTTCGGCATTTCATTCGTAGTGAGCAGCTGGAGATGATTGATGAATTGGTGCCAGCTAAATTACTGGCTTTGTCGCAGGAAAGCTACGATCTTTTCGAAACCTTTTACCAATTTTTGCACAACAATCGCAATTATAAACAAACAGCAGAAGCCATGTTTCTGCACTCGAAAACGATTCGCTACCGTTTGACAAAGATTGAACAGTTTCTATCAATCGAATTGGATGACCCTTTGCAGGTAATGAATCATGAAATCGGTACGTATATTATTAAGATGAGGAGAAACGCTATTGAAAAAAACAATCACCCTAACTAATGGTGCAGCCGTAGATATCTATCCAACTGATTCCCAACAAAAGATCGTCTTATATTTTCACGGCGGCGGTTTGATCTATGGATCGAAAAATGATTTACCCAGCGGGTTACGAGACCTTTTTTTAGCAAAAGATTGTACTGTATTAGCAGTGGATTATTTATTGGCACCCAACAGCACATTATCAGAAATTATGAATGCTTTAGAAGAAAGCTTCTATTTATTGAAAGAATCGGTGATTGGTAACCGCCCCTTTGGTTTTTGCGGACGCTCTGCCGGTGGTTATTTGATGCTTCTGTTAACTAAACGTTTGTTGGCTAAGCAACTATCGCCAGATTTTTTAATCAATTTTTACGGCTACACAGATTTGTCTTTTATTCAAAACGAGCGTCAACTGTTGCCGCTGACTATTGAGAAGGAACAGATTGCAACAGTAGGGCTAGAGGGAACCATTTGGGACGATCCACTGTTGACTCGTTTTTTACTTTATCATTATGCAGTGCAGCAAAATCTGCTGCTGGAGTATTATGACGTTGATTCTATTGAAGAATTTTCTGTTGCTGATGCAGACTTGGCAAAATTCCCACGTATCTTCAGCAGTGCGAGTACTTCCGATAAAGAAATTCCTTTCAGTTACAGCAAAAAAATTGCTCGCTTGATTCCTGACAGCTGCTTCAAACCAGTCTATTATTTAGACCATGATTTTCTAAAAGAGAGCGACAATCTTGAGGTTCAGAAAGTTCTGCACGCTTTAGAGGAATGGCTGTAATAAAAAAATCCTCCTTCGACTGAGATATCAGTGCGCGGGAGGATTTCATATTTACAGTTTTTTATTCGATCTCTTCAAATACAGTTTAATGTTAAAACGGATTATAAAAACGTCCGCCATTGACTCTAAACAGCAATAGGCTGACCGCAAACAGTAGAATACTACCTAGCATCAAGATATAGTCCTTATTCTTGAAGGGTTGATCCACATACCACGTACGCTTTTTCTTTTGACCAAAGCGGCGCAGTTCCATGGCAGTACTAATGGTTTCAATCCGATCGAGACTAGAGAAAATCAGCGGCAGCACTATTTGGGCTGTACCTTTCAATCGTTGAGACAGCTTGCCCTTTTTCGACATTTCGAAACCGCGAGCCTGCTGCGCTTGAGAGATACTAAAGAAATCTTCTTGAATATCAGGAATATAGCGCAAAGCTAAGGAAACTGCATAGCTGATTTTATAGCTTAAGCCGATTTTATTGAGACTGGCCGCAAACGAGCTAGGGTTCGTCGTTAATAAAAAGACTAAGGCCAAGGGAATCGTACAAAAATACTTCAACACTAAATTAAATAAGTAGAACAGCTGCTCTTGCGTCAAGGTAAAGCGACCGATTCCTTCCAAAATTACATGGCGGCTACCATACAAATGAACCCCATATTCCGGTTCAAAAATGTAAACTGCCAGCAGATTCAACACAGAAAAGAAAAAGATAAACTTCATAACGAAGGAAATCTGATGCCACTTGATATTCGCCAGCTTAAACAAGACCAATGAAAAGATACTGACAACCAACAAATACCGAGTATCATAAGTAGTCATACAAGCAACTGAAACTAACAGCAGAAACACTAGCTTAGCTGTAGCATTCAACCCGTGAATCACCGTATTGTCGGGATGATACCCCAAAGTTTGATGTTCGTTCATCGTTGGCGCACCTCTCGATCATAATGGATAAATTTACGTGTAAAAGTAATCGGGTCCTGCAAACCAATCTTTTCCGCAAAGGTAAACAGGCTAGTCTCCTTCAATGAAGACTGCTCCACCAGCTCTCTTGAGGTCAGTACGTCGATTGGTGTGGTGTCCATCAAGACTCTCCCGCTACCGATGACTAAAGCCCGATCACTGTATTCCAGCATTAGATGCATGTCGTGAGTGATCATAACTACTGTTTTACCTAATTTGTTTAATTCTTCAATAAAGCACATCATTTCAGTATAATTGCGAAAATCCTGACCAGCAGTTGGTTCATCAAGAATGATCATTTCTGGTTCTAGCACTAAAATAGCCGCAATCGTAACGCGTTTCTTTTGTCCATAGCTTAGGGCTGCAATTGGCCAGTTTCTAAATGGATACAAGCCGCAAACTTTTAAGGCATGCTCTACTCGTTCTTTGATTGCTGTTTCAGAAACACCCCGAAGAACTAGTCCCAAAGCTACTTCATCGAAAATCATTTTCTTCGAAATCATTTGATTAGGGTTCTGCATGACATAACCGATTTTATCAGCGCGTTCCTTAATTGATTCTTTGGTAATATCCTGCCCATTCCACAGCATTTGTCCATCAGGCGAGATAAAGCCGCAAATTGCTTTGAACAAAGTTGATTTACCTGCACCATTTTTACCAACGATACTAATGCGTTCACCTTTATGAATAGTGGCTGACAGATGATCAATTACTAGTGGATCCTGCTTGCGATAACGATAGGTTAGATCAGATAATTCCAATAGCGATTCGCCTTGTTGAGAGGTGCTTAGATCAAAATGCTCCGCCTCCCAAGCCACCATCTTATCCTTAATTTCCTTACCACTCAAAGCTGCAAGATTGGCCAAATGATCAACTTTTTCTAAATCCACCTTGGCATACTTCATAGCTGTTACATACAATGGCTCGCGAATTCCATTTTCCGCTAAAACTGAAGATCGCAATAGTTCATCTGGTTTCATGTCAGCTACTATCTCACCTTCATTAAAAACGATCACACGATCCACTGGCTGATCCAGCACATCCTCTAAACGATGTTCAATAATCACTACTGTTGCTTTAGAATCTTTATGCAGCCGATCAATCAAAGCAATCGCTTCTTTACCAGCTGATGGATCAAGATTCGCTAAGGGCTCATCAAACAACAAAATCGGTGCTTCATTGATTAATACGCCAGCCATGGACACCCGCTGCTTCTGACCACCTGATAAATCCTGAGGCCGTTTGTCCAAATGTCCATCTATATCCACGACTTCCGCCCAGCGCGCCACCTGTTCATGCATCTGTACCTGAGCCACCGCATCATTCTCTAAAACAAAGGCAATATCCTCAGCTACCGTTAAACCAATAAATTGGCCATCTGTATCCTGCAGGACCGTTCCGGTGCTAAAGGACAGCTCAAACAACGAACTATCCACAATATTTTTCCCATCAACCACAACTTCTCCTTGAATGGTTCCTTCATATTGATTAGGAATCAGACCATTAATACAATGGGCAAAGGTCGATTTGCCGCTGCCAGAGGGACCGACTACCAGAACCTTTTCTCCTTCATTGATGGTGACAGTTAAATTCTTCAAGGTTGGTTCCGATTGACTATGGTATTGAAAGGTAAAATTATTTAATGCAATCATCGGTTTCGTCATATTTTTTCTCCTTGAGCAATAAAACGCAGAAAAGCCGAGTGCTAGGCACCCGGCTAGCGACAGCTAGTCCTTTTTCAGACTTCCTTGTTTGGTTTGTGTCGCTGCGTAAGCTTTCATTAATAATGTACCAATAACTCCTACTGCCAAAGCATTTACCACGACCGATACAACACCTTGGGTATAGACTTTATTCGCAGGTTCGCTATAAATGATAACATCTAACGTTGGAGCTAACAAGCCCCAGACGACTGCATTAGAAAGCACTTGAAAAATATTGAAATAAATAATTTCTTTTTTGCCAAAAATACCATGCTGCAAATCAATTTTGCGACCAACAAAACCGAAGATTAAACCAAGCACACCTGAACAAATAATCCAGCTCCACCAAGCACTGCCGTACGTTGTGAAATCTTTTAAGGTATGGCCGATAAAACCGATTAAGGCACCCGCCACTGGTCCATAAATGACGGACATCAAGGCTAAGAACGGATAGGCCGTCTCAATGTTGGTATTTGGAATCCCAGTTGGAATCACCACAAAACGTCCGAGAATAACAAATACTGCTGAGCCAATCCCAATGGCTACGATTGTTTTTACTGAAAATTCTTTTTTCACACTTATTCCTCCTCAAAAATGATTCGTGGTGCTTTACGCAACTCAATCTTCCAGTCTGTCCCTGTACCGATGTGATACAAGTCCGAGAAAGAGTCCTGATTGACCGCGACGCCAATGTTCACCAATGAATTGATATAAACCAATGGTTCCCCGACATTCACATCAGCAAAAGACTTTGCAAATTTCATAATGTTTTGATAGACCTTTTTACCTTGATGGAAAATGGTTACTTGTAACATATTCCCATGCTGAATACCTTCGTTTTTAAAGTAGTCCAGTGGAATATTGGTCCATAGTGAACCAAATCTTACATCTAATACATCAATACTGCCGCTTAAGATATGATGGCCTTCATGCTTCGCTTCCACAATCTCCAATTCCGCAATACTATCATTAGAAACAACACTGCCTAATTCTTCAAAGGTAATTTCACCACTAGCTAAGCGAGCACCATTGTAAGCATAAATATCTCGACCGTGGAAAGTATGGCTTTCCTCCGAATGAGGCAGACGACTTTTCACTTCGTCGATTGCTCGAACTTCTTCGATACCTTCATAATGCTTAATGTGAGTTAGTGATCCATTGTCTGGCGTAATCACGTAATGACCTGACTTTGTTTTGCAGACAATACTGCGGCGAGCACTGCCCACACCAGGGTCAACCACTGAAACAAAAACTGTTCCTGCCGGCCAATATTTGACCGTTTGATATAAGCGATAGGATGCTACCCAAATATCGTATGGAGGGATATCATGCGTTAAATCACTAATTGTAATCTCTGGACTCACCATATGAGCCACACCGTACATGGCGCTGACTGCACCATCACCTAAACCAAAATCTGTTTGCAACACTAAATATTTTCCCATAACAGCCTCCAATTGAACGAAATTTCATAACTTTCTGAAATATCTTATAATTTCGGCTCCAAAAAAGCAACTGATTTTTGCGATAAATCGTAGAAATATTCGTGAATTACTAAAATTCGTCCGAAATCGATACATTTTCCCATCTCATTGCTCGTAACCAAAGGATTCACATCTAATTATTCACGAATTGAGTCTATCGTCATTAGAGTTTTCCCATACTGAGAAATAACAAGTTCATATCTTTGTAAGCTCTGTAAAAAACCTATAATATATAAAATATCTTAAGATAAAGGAGGAAATGACAATGAAAACATTAGACTATATTGCACTTGGATTATTGATCGTTGGCGGCTTAAACTGGCTATTAGTAGGTTTATTCGAATATGATTTGGTAGCAGCTATCGCAGGTGGTCCGGCAACAGCTTTCGCAAAAATTATTTACGTAATTGTTGGGATCTGTGCTATCTATTGCTTACGCTTCTTCCCACTTATCTCGCGTTCAGCTGAAGTTAGAGATACAAACACGCACATGTAAAAATGAATAATACGTTAGGTTGTTGGGGCAGTCCGTTCCAGCAATCTTTTTTTATGCTCAGGCTACTCATCTGAGAACCCATCTAGCTCAAAGGAGATTGCGACCATCGCTTCTCCAAAGCCCCAAGCCATCCACTCCGAATCACTATAAATTGCCATGCATCTTTTGATAAAGCCTGGATGTGCTTGACTCTTCTGATTTTTGTTAATCCCTGTTACAGCCTTGTCGTACACTGAAATGATCGCTGAATAGAAGGTCTCGGATATATCTCCATACATATTGGTAAATTCGACTCCGCATTCGACAAAAAACAACTGTAGATCAATCCTATTTTCCGGTTGACGGCAAATTCCTAGCCCTTTCTTCAACAAGACCTTCGCTTCTGGTAATGAGAAACCAGCTGACATTGATTTTGGGAAAAATATCCGATAGATTTTTTCTTTATATTCCTCAGCAATTCCTTTTTCGTAATCCTCCTCACGATAAGCAACGTTGATTATTTCCTTGACTTCCTTCGACTGCTTGTACAAATCTACGACTAGCTGCTGCAGCTGCTTTTCATCCATCGTTTTTAAGTGTTTTTTCAACTGTGGAATGGTCCATGGTTTCATTTATTTGCTCCCTTCTGTTGATAAGCTATTCCTTGATCTTCACACCATTCTTTGGCGATTTCCAACATAGCTTGTGCCTTGAAGTCATACCCTCCTTGGCTAATGCCTAACTCCTCGATTGTATCTTTAAAATAGCGAAAGGCTCCTTTGCCGTGTATAGCTTGTTCTAAGCGATTTTGCATCATACTATTGGGTAATAAAGTCTTCTATAATACTATATTCATTGATCTTATAGCGATCTGGCAACAAAATATAGTCCTCCGAATGACCCCAATAATTAATAATTATAGCAACGACTTCCTTTTCCCAGTCCTGACAATCAGCCAAGTCCCTTTCACCAATATCTACTTCCTCAGCCAAAGCATAATACTTTGTACTTAAATAAATAAAGCTGTCCATCTCTTTGTGAAGAAAATGTTTCTATCCCTTCAACTTGTGCATCCATCTCTGCTGTTAAATCTTCTAAATAAAGCACTCTGTATACTCCTCATTATCTTTCAATCAAAAATATTTGTCTATGCAAAAAAACACCAGCAACCGCAGCTGCTGATGTTAGTTTTATATTTAAACTTTTTGATTTCTTTTCATCATATAGAAGTAAACAGGAATTCCCAATGCAGTAATCAGCAATCCAACCATTGCTAACGAGAATTGATTAATCAGCGTCATGATTAATATGAAGATTCCACCAATAATCGCAATTGCTGGGATAATCGGATACAACGGTACCTTATAGGGTCTATGCAAATCTGGTTCGGTTTTACGCAGCTTGATAACAGCAACAAAAACTAACGTATAGAAAATCCAGATCACGAAGACTAACATATCGGTTAACAAATCAAACCCGCCTACCATCATCATACCAATCGCAATAACTAACTCTAAAATACCAGCAATGTAAGGAACAGAATTCCGATTTAATTTAGCTAACTGTTTAGAAAATGGCAATTGTTTTTCAATCCCCATAGTATACGGCAAACGCATACCTGTCATAGTATAGCCGTTAATAGTTCCGTAAACTGAAACTAAGATACCAATCGTTACTAAACGGCCTCCCATACCGCCGAAAATACGTCCAGCAACTTCCATTGCTGCATTTTCGTTACCTGCTAATTCAGGAATTGCCATAGTTTTTAAGTAAGCCCAGTTTACTAATAAGTAAACTACCATGATTCCTAAAATCCCGCCAGCAATTGCACGAGGTAAGTCTTTAGCCGGTTTTTTTAGTTCTCCTGCCAAATTACCTACGTGAATCCAGCCATCATAAGCAAACATAGTTGCCAATAATCCAGCACCTAATGCCGGAGCAAAACCGCCTACATTGGCACCCGCCTGAACTGGAAACAGACTAACTTCAACCGCCCCTTGACGCATCAACCCGAAAATAACGATCAGAGCTAATGGGATTAGTTTAAAGACCAACGTAACCGATTGGAACATACCGCCAGCTTTGGAGCCTAAAAAATTAATTAACATGATGGAGGCTGCTGCCACAATAGCAATTGGAATAATCGTTCCATCACCTAATCCAAATAGATTCTTAAATTGAGTAGCAAAGATAATCGACAGAGCTGCTACATTAGCTGGGAAATAAATAATTACTTGTGCCCAACCTAATAAAAAACTAGGAAATTTCCCATATGCACGTTCAATATAACGCAGCATCCCACCTGTCTCTGGAATAGCTGCTGCTAACTCTGCTCCGGTCAATCCAGCACAGACACTGATTAGTCCTCCTAAGAACCATGACAGCATATGCATACTGGTTGAACCAGTTACCGCAGCAACACTGGCTGCTTTAAAAAATACTCCTGCCCCGATTACTGTACCCATTACGGTGGATAGTGCCGGGAAGAAGGTCATCGTTCGTTTTAATTCACCTTCTTGGGTTGCTGGTGAAGAAGCAACATCTTGTTGGTTCGTTTCCATGCTTTTCCCCCTCATTTGACTATTTACAACGACAAGCCGCTATCGCAAAAATTAATAAGTGCTGCTTACGAATGACACACGGCGTTTTTAGTCTGCTAAACATTTTATCACGCGAGGCAGAAAAAGATGGTGTTTTGCTCGGAACACTCACCTTTTTCTTAGCAGCGCCTCATGGTTTTCTTAATGATAAGTGGTTCGTTACTTTGCTACCATTCCTTCAGTTTCAAACTTTTTCTCTAGACGCATTAGCATTTCATCAGTCATGCGTTCTAAATCATAGCTTGGAGTAAAGTTCCATTCATCAACCGCACAATGGCAATCAATTGAGTTTGGCCAAGATTCAGCAATGCCCTGACGAACGGGATCCACTTCATAATGCATTTCAAATTCTGGAATACGTTTTTTGATAGCTGCTGCAATTTCTTCTGGTGCAAAGGACATTGCTGTGATATTAAAGGCATTGCGATGGTCCAAACGATCTGAATCAGCATTCATTAAATCAACGATCGCATCAATTGCATCATCCATATACATCATATCCATATAGGTTCCTTCAGCAATAAAGGATTTGTAGGATTTGTTTTTTAATGCTTCGTAAAAAATATCCACTGCATAGTCAGTCGTTCCTCCACCCGGTTCAACTTTGTAAGAAATTAGCCCTGGGAATCGGACAGAGCGAGTGTCTACTCCGTATTTATCATGGTAATAATTCTCCAATAATTCACCAGCAACCTTGGTTACACCATACATAGTAGTGGGATGCATCACTGTATCCTGCGGTGTACTATCTGGTTCAGCATCTGGGCCATAAGCTGCGATGGAAGATGGTGCAAAGAATTTAATACCTTCACCTAATTCGCGAGCAACCTCCAACCCATTCATCAAACCGCCCATATTCAATTGCCAAGCAAAAGCTGGACGTTGTTCAGCAGTAGCCGACAATAGGGCTGCTAAATGAATAATTGTGTCTACCTCATACCGTTTTGCCATATCTAAGAAGCTATCGTAATCTTGTACATCCAAAGTCTCAAATTGTCCATTTTCAACAGTTGGGTTGTTGTCAGGCTTACGGATGTCTGTTGCAATAACACTGTCAACACCTAAGTCACGACGTAAACGTTCAGTTAATTCTGATCCAATTTGTCCTAAAGCTCCAGTAATCAATACACGTTTCATAATAAAATACTTCCCTTCTTTAGTTGAGTATTATCTTTATTAAATAATTTCTAATTCGTTGCCAACCTGTTCGTATATCTTAATAGCGTCATCTAACATTTCTTTGGTATGACCAGCATTTGGCATGTTACGTACACGACCAGTTCCTAAAGGTACAGTCGGATACACAATTGGTTTCGCATAGACACCGTTTTCAATTAATTTTTTAGAAAATTCTTGCGCTAGTTTTTCATCTCCAACAATGACTGGTGTGATCGGCGTTTCCGATTTACCAATGTCATAACCGATACGTTTCAATTCTTGCTTGAAGTAATTGGCATTATCCCAAAGCTTTTCCACATATTCTGGATGTTCCTGAATCAATTCAATAGCCTTAATCGATGCTCCCGCTGCTCCTGGTGTTAAAGAGGTAGAAAACAGGAATGGGCGTGCTTGGGATTTTAACCAAGTAATCAATTCATTTGTCCCAGCTACATAACCGCCGACTACCCCAATTCCTTTAGACAAGGTACCCATTTGAAAGTCGATGTGATCTTGCATGCCAAAATGCTTCACTGTTCCAGCACCCTTACCCATAACACCTGTTCCATGCGCATCATCTACATAGGTGATCACATTGTATCTTTCACAAATTTCAACAATTTCTGAAATCTTTGCTACATCACCATCCATCGAGAATACACCATCAGTGATATACATGACTTTATTGTATTCACCGCTTTCAGTTGACTCTTTGGCCTTTTTTTCTAAATCCTCCATATCCTGATGATTTACTCGGATAATTTTAGCTCCAGATAAGCGGCAGCCATCAATGATGGAGGCATGATTCAATTCATCAGAAAGGATTGCATCCCCTTTTTTCATAACTGCTGAAATAGCACCCATGTTGCAATTGAAACCCGATTGAAAAGCTATTGCTGCTTCAGTTCCTTTAAATTCAGCAATTTTTTCTTCTAATTGACGATGAATAGCCAATGTTCCATTAATAGTACGTACTGCACCAGCACCTGCTCCGTATTTTTCTGTTGCGTCAACATCAGCTTCAATTAGTTCCGGCCTAGTCGCAAATCCTAAATAATTATTTGAAGCTAAGTTGATTAGTTCTTTCCCATTGATGGTTATTTTTGGACCATTGCTTCCTTCAATAACATCGATTGTATTGAACAGTCCTTTTTCTCTTAATTCGTTTAGATTTGTTTCAAGAAACTGATCAAGTACTTTTGAACTCATTTCGATTCCTCCATTACTTTATTTTACGGGTGATTGCGTTGTCGAATTATCGTTATCTTTTCAAGTGATCAATTTAGAAAAGATAACAAATCGATTCAATAAACCGTTTTCGTGTCACCTACATCCGTAGTATATATTCTTAGTGTCAACGCTTACAACATTTGTGCATTCAAATTCTTTGAATTATAATAAATAACTTGTCCCATTCTAAGATTTCTTATTTTAAAACGATCATCTACTTATCTGTTTACTCAATAAAAGCTCGACAAATAAATATAATTTGATTAGAATTCATCAAATAAAAAAGCGATTGTTTTCACAATCGCCTAATCATTGTTGTATAAAATAGCTTTATAATCGCTTTACACGAGACTTATGTGCTTCACAAAAAGGTTATTTTTTATCACATACAAATGAGAAGTTTTATCTGATTTTTCTGACAAAGCGTTACTAATAAACCGCTTTCTTTTTTCTCATTCTAAAAAGAATTCACTAAGTTTTTTGCCATAAAAGACTATTTAACATTTATCTCATCGTTGAATGACCAAAAATGACAGGTTATTGCAGCAAAATCCATGAAAAATTCCCTGATGTCTGGCAAAATTATCCCTATTTTGTAGCAATTATTAGAAGCTAATTAATCTTTTTCATTATTCCATTTAGCCTAAAACATCCCTTTGCGCATTTCAAACTTAATTTAGTTAGACAAATTAATCCAGAGATCCCGCCGATTTTAATGCTAACAACTAATACTCATTATCGCCTTTTTTACCTATTAAAGGAGACCTTATTTTCTCATTGTAGTTCTCTTTTCTATTCTTTAGATCAGGTAACTTCGTCAAAAGCCTTTATTTTGATTCTATTTCAAATTGGGTGGATGGATTTCTGAAGCTTCATTTGAAAATTTTCTTATACTATCTTTTTCTATTAGATTGAATGGCATTCGGGTTGTTTTGAAATGGAGATAAGGTCATTTATTGCCTTGAGCTACTCTTAATCAGGGTAATAACGACTTTGTCTTCCCTTATTAGCTGTTAACCGCTGAATTTCTTTGCGGATCATCCAAAAGAAAATTACTGTACCCAATAAGCTTGAATTTAGAATCAGTTGCTTCATTATAATCCCTCCTATTTTTATGAAAGTGGACGGCTGGAATCGAACCAGCAGCTCCAAAAAGTATGAAACAAACGATCGTTATAGGTACCATAGAGAGTATAAATACCAATTTCATCCACAACTTACTTATGAATTAACTATAGCTGAGAGATATTATACAAGGGATAAGATTGTTAGAAGAAAAAGAGAATAATGCTAAATAATTGCTTAACGAAACCATAAGCTAAGAAGCCAAAATTTTAAGAAATTCTCTTCTCCTAAGCGAAAAGAACAAAACAAACTTTTCATCGCAGGGAGTGGTTTCTTTACGCTTTGTAACTAGAATAGTTAATATGTCACGTTAAACTAAACTATATGATCAAAATTGAGTCTATTCACGCTAGTTGCTTAAGTGGTTTATAGGTCATTTCATCCTTTTTATTTCAATACGCAAAAAGCAGCAACCTAAAAAAAAAGCTGCTGCTAATCCGATTAACTCGCTACAGAATAGTTGCTATCTACAGCGAATCTTTTTCTTGGTCTTCTTTTGCTGCTCTCGTTTCTTTAAATAGAAGTAAAATATCGTCATATGCTTGCTGTACCCGATCTAACCATTCTTTAGTCACTACTCCTTCTAACTTCTGTTCCAACATAACTACACCCTCATCTAACGTCTCAGCATAAACTACCGGCAACCAAGCGCCATCCTTTTGAATGAAGTAGTAAATTTGCTTAGCTTCCAGAGATAATGAACTGGACAAATGAGTTAAGCCAGTGAAATCACTGGGCTGTCTTTTATAGGGAGTCAAATAAACAAAATAGCCTCCTTCTTCGAATGCATACCAGCTCACCTCCAATTTCCATCCATACTGCTGAACGATTTTGTGGATATTTTTCATACTGTTGTTTTGCTTATACCCTTTTCTGTATAGCTTTTTCTCATTCCTGGGTACAAACAAAATTCACCTCCTAAAATTTTCTTTTTGATACGCTCCACAATAAAAAGAGAACGTATTCTTAGAAATTCTAAAGGCAGTTTTTCCACTCTGAGATGAAATTTCAAAAAAGGAACTATTTAGATCAAAATCGACTGAACGCGGAAAATTCCCAGTCTAAAGTATTTTATTTTTGCCATATATAGTTCATTTTAGAGTCCACAGCTATGAATTGACATTTGATCTCGTGTTATAATTCACTTACAATCATTTGTTTTTAACTAGAGGAGAATTCTTATGAACCTATTCAAAAAATTCGCTGAAATGAATAATCTAACCAATAATGAAAAAGCACTTGTAAATTATATTCTATCCAACCCTACAAAAACGTTAACCTTTCGGGCACAAGAACTGGCGGATGCTGCATTTGTTTCAGTCGCAGCTCTTTATCGGTTTATCAACAAGCTAGAACTAACAGGCATGGGGGAGTTAAAAGTCGAATTAGTCTCATCACTAAAGGAAACGCAATTATCAGTAGATATTGATTACGACTATCCTATTTTAGAATCCGATACTCCTTTTCAAATTACTGAGAATTTAGGAAAGATTTATAAACGTACCATTGATGAAACGTTGAGTTTTTCTGATCCTGAAGAACTAGCCACTGTCAGTCAGGCCTTGCTAAAAGCAAAAATCATTGATGTATATGCTGCATCAGCTAATCTATTCTTTGCCCAAAATTTTAAATTTCAAATGCAAGAGATTGGGATTTTAGTTAATGTTCCTGAAGAAGACTATATACAACGCTTGTCAGCAGCTAATAGCGATTCAGAACATCTTGCTATCGTGGTTTCTTACGGAGGTCGGGGACAAACGCTTAATGGCGTCGTTAAAATACTTCATGAAAATCAGATTCCGATGGTTTTAATTACTTCTGTTCAAGATAATCCTCTTGCTAAATACGCAGACTACAAAATTTATATGGCTTCCATTGAAAATCATTATGATAAAGTCTCTTCATTTTCGACCAGAATGTCTTTATTAATGGTCTTTGATACTTTATACGCTGTCTACTTTAATCACCAGCATGAGAAGAACGTTCATTTCAAAATCACCAATTATCAGAAAATGAACAAGGAATTGAGATAAACGTTTCATAAAGCTTTATCAGTTGCTTATCTCTGAAAAAATTTTTTCAAAATGTCCTTCACGCGTAAAATCAGCCTCCATTATTGTTATACTTTTAGCAAAAGGGAGGAAAACTAATGACCATAAAAGCAATCGTCTTAGATATTGATGGAACTTTGTTAAATGATAAAAAAAAGATTCCACTAGCAACTAAAAATACCCTAATCAATGCACAGCAAAAGGGAATCAAGCTCATTTTGGCTTCAGGACGTCCTACATCAGGTATGCTAGGTTTCGCTGAAGAACTTGAAATGAAGAAACACCATGGCCTGCTGGTTTCCTACAATGGTGCTAAAGTTATTGATTGTCAGACAAGTAACGTGCTTTTTGATCAATCAATGACTGTAGAGGAAGGCAAAGCTGTGTTGGAGCACATGAAAAAGTTTGATGTGAAACCAATGATTGACAAGGATGACTATATGTATGTTAACGATGTTTATAATTGTGATGTTACATATAAAGGAACCAAATTGAACATTATCGAATACGAATCACGTGGAGGCAACTACAAGCTTTGCGAGATCACAGATCTAGCAGCTTTTTTAAATGAGCCCATCAGTAAAATTCTGACCGCTGGTGAACCAGAGTATCTATCGGCGCATCATCAAGAGATGATGGCCCCCTTTAAAAATTTGTTGAATTGTGTCTTTACGGCTGACTTCTATTTTGAATTCACGGCTAAGGGGATTGATAAAGCGAAAGCATTAGATACAGTTTTGCTTCCTATGGGAATTTCCTCTGAAAATATTGCAGCCTTCGGTGATGGTCACAACGATATCTCCTTAGTTCAGTATGCCGGTAAAGGTATTGCTATGGAGAATGCTGTTCCTGAATTAAAGGCAGCAGCTGATCACATCACACGATCTAACAATGACGATGGAATTCACCATATGCTTGAACAGCTATTGTCTTATTGATTCACTGATCAATCTCTTTTTTAAGTTGGATAATTATTTAACACCAAAAATTTTAACCTTAAAAAAAAGACACGAAAATTTGAACTTTCGTTCAAATCTTCGTGTCTTTCTCAATTAATCCCTTTAGTGAGCAAGCATTTTCAATAGTATTTCCTGTAATATGAGTATCTTCTTCCCCACATTTATTCATTTGTACTATTGATACTCACTTTTTAAACCTAAAGAGATACATTTCCATCGTCCCTCTATTCACTTTCAAAAAATGATACAAGTCGTAGACTATATCCATGCTTTCATTAAAGGTTAGATAACATGTTAGAGATGCCAATTTAGTGCTTAAACTAGTTTTCCCCACAATAAAGTATCACAATATATCTCTGTATTTTCTTTACAATCAAAGCTCCAACCTTGGTAAAAATCACGTATTTCAGTCTATCCTTGCCCAATTAAATCCTGCAAATATTTAGCAGGGACAAAATTAGGAATATCACCTATTAGCTAAGTCAATAGTTTCTCTTGGAAATTTTTTTTGCCCTATCTGTGTATACAATTGTTAGTTAGTTTTACTTATTTCTTCCAAAGAAGAAGGAGACAACCGCAACTAAGATAACAGCTCCAACGATTGATGGAATAATTGCCATGCCAGCTAAAGCTGGACCCCAGCTGCCAAATAGCGCTTGTCCTAACCAAGAACCAATTAATCCAGCGACAACATTTGCAATGATTCCCATTGATGCTCCCTTACTAGTAATTGCTCCAGCGATAGCACCAATTACACCGCCTACTATTAATGACCAAATCATTTTTACCACTCACTTTCTTTTACTTTATCGAACATAAAAGTTCGATGATTCTCTCAATAATTTTCTTAAAATACCTGCAGTTTGTTTCTTTGCCAGCGATAATTTCTAATTAGAAAAATCCAATTATTTGTCTATAACCAGGGACCCGTCTTTTCTGTTCATTACCAGTTCAGTACCTTTTTGATAACATGCATGCTTAAATATAGCTTAGACTTTTATCTTGTTTTTGGCAAAAAATCTGCTTTTGATTTCTTATTGTGAGGAATTTACAGTATTTATTACGTTGGAATTGAGACATTTTTGGGGGAATCCGCTATGTTTTATTGTACTTTACAACAATATTCATTCTTTTTATAGTGAGTTAAAGTAACAAAACTACACCAAAAGTGTCGAAAATTAATTCATCTAACACTTTTGGTGTGATCATTATTTCTTTTCTATTCCACGATTAAAGTAGTCAGTAATTCTACTGAATCGTTTGCTTGGTGAATGCAAAATATATCTTAGTTATCTACCGGTTTTACTGAACCTCCCCACTCATTTAAAATCCATTCCTGAACATCCTTATCGTGCAAAACGTCAACCAATTTTTTAACTCTTGGGTCTTCAGCATCTTCTGAACGAACGGCCAAAATATTACCATAAGGAGAATTATCATTTTCTAGCAGCAAAGAATCCTTCACTGGATTCAGCCCTATACCATAAGCAAAATTAGCATTGATTGCAACCAAATCTCCTTCTTCATTATTATAAGTTGTTGCCAACAAAGCTGGATCAATGGAATGATCAAACTTCAAATTTTTGGGATTTTGATCAATATCTTCAAAGCTAGCCGTCTCCAAATTTGTACCATCTTTGATAGTAATCAAGTCCGCCTCTTGCAAGATAGTGAGGATACGCCCCCAGTCGGAAACTGAATTTGAAGTAATAATTGTAGAACCGTCAGCTAAATCTTTGATATCCTTAAGCTTCTTTGAATAAAGCCCCATTGGTTCTACGTGAACCGCCCCTACGTCTTTAAAATCATAATCATTTTCTTTTACTGCCTTATTAAAAAAAGGTTTATGCTGGAAATAATTGACATCCACTTCACCATCGGCTAAAGCCTTATTAGGCAAAATGTAGTCATCAAAATTAGTTATTTCTAAGGTTACGCCTTTCTCTTTCAATAATGGCTTCACATGCTCTAAAATTTCTCCATGCGGAGTCGGCAGCGTTCCCACGACTAAAGTCTGATTCTCATCCGCACTATTCCCTTTACCGCAAGCGGCCAATCCTACCGTTAAAACTGCTGCAATAACAAACCAAAAAAACTTTTTCATTCTATCTTCCTCCATTTTTTTAAATAAAAAACAGCCTTCGTCTCAAATGTATCCACTACATTTAGGACGAAAGCTGCTGCTTCCGTGTTACCACCTAAGTTTCTTATTGCTTTATGCAATAAGCTCAACCAGAACTTGTCCTTGACGTATTCCGCGGTACTGTAACGGGCACACCCGTGACAAACTTGATTGCTCTTATCTGTCCTTGCTCAAAGACCATTTTCCATCTAATTGCCGTTGCCCCTTCGCAGAATACCGGGGTTCTCTGGATACTTTTACTTAAATGTACTTTTCTTCTCACTGCATTTGGTTATTCAGTTGGTGAATCATAAAGCACGGTCGAAAGATAGCGTTCGCCATTATCTGGAACAACTACCAGCACTTTCTTTCCTTTGCCCAATCGTTTGGCTACCTCTATGGCTCCTTTGATAGCAGCTCCACTGGAAATTCCGACTAGAATGGCTTCTTTTTGAGCAACTGAACGGGCCGTCTGAATAGCATCATCACTGGTTACTTGTAAAATTTCCTGATAAATCTCAGTATCTAAGATACTTGGTATAAAACCAGCAGAAATCCCTTGTATTTTGTGAGGACTCGGTTGTCCACCTGATAAAACTGGTGACTCTGCCGACTCTACTGCAAAGATCTTAATTTCCGGGTAAGCTTCCTTCACCGCTGCTCCAGCTCCAGTCACTGTCCCACCAGTTCCAACACCTGCTACGAAGGCATCCAAACCGTCAGAGCCAAAAGCGTCAACGATTTCTTTACCTGTAGTTTGCTTGTGAATGGCTGGATTTGCTGGATTATCAAATTGCATTGGCAAGAACCAACCATGTTCTTTTGCTAAAGCTTCAGCTTTGGCAATGGCGCCTTTCATTCCATCAGCTCCTGGTGTAAGAACTAATTTTGCACCGTAAGCTTGAATCAATTTTCTGCGTTCAATTGAGAACGTATCTGGCAGCACGATCACAACTGGATATCCTTTGGCAGCACCAGCAAAAGCTAAACCAACTCCAGTATTGCCTGATGTAGGTTCAATAATCGTGTCACCGGATTTTAACTGACCATCTCTTTCGGCCTGCTCAATCATTGCTACGGCAATCCGATCCTTTACCGAACCTGCTGGATTATAAAATTCCAGCTTTGCGTAAACATCTGCTGCTTCTTCTGGCACTATATGATTCAATTTCACAATCGGGGTATTGCCAGTTAATTCTAAAATATTGTTAACTATTTTTTCCATGCTTCTCCCTCATTTCTCTACTAAAGTCTAAACAAATATTGAGGTTATTGTAGCATGTACAATTTCAACAAGATAATAGGTTTTATTGATAGCTAGTTATCAATTTTTTCTATATCAAACTATCGTGAACAGGTTTTACTCTCGATTGTTGTTAAATTTCATTCTAAGAGCTTTAAATGCCGTGCTTTTTCTACAGCCATAACTCGAGAGCTCACTCCAAGTTTACGATAGATATTCAAAATGTGTGTTTTTGTTGTGGCCATTGATATAAAAAGTTGGGCAGATATTTCTTTATTGGTCAGTCCTTTGGTCAATTCCCTCAATACCTCTAGTTCACGTTTACTTAAAAAGGTTTTCTCTTCAGGACAGATTAGTCTATTTATCTTTTCATGAAATAACAACTCATCTGGCTCAAAATTTTCACAGATGCGATGGCCAAATCGATTGAAAAGAATCATTAATTCCTTTTTATACAAAAAGAATTCACACAAGATTTTATTTTCTTTGCCGTAGTGAATCGCTTCATGATACAAGTCCTGAAAAATTCGTTCTTCACAATTTTCCATTTGCAATAGAATATCAATTTTCAACAAATCGGCTCCAATAATCCGATAATAAATTCGTTCTCTGCGACTAATTTCTAGGACCTGATCGACCATTTCCAGTGCTTTGGATCGTTTGTTTCGCGCCAATAGCAGCATGCCGTAAAATAAGCGATTACTAATTGAAAGCTGATTCATTTGAGCATAATCTTCGAGATACTGTTCTTGTTTTCCAATAGATAATTGATGGCTTTTCAGCATATAACGGCACAATCCGGCTTTTATCCTCAAACTTTGATAATAATCAGTCAACTCCAATTGTTGAACAGCGGCTAGAGCTTCTTCCTCTTCCCCCTTTAAATAATGCAGTTCAGCATAATTGTAGAGGTAAGAGGCCCGAATGTGAGGATGTTGCTGCTGAGCTATTTCTTGCAGAGCTTTTTCGGCTGAAGTCAATTCCATCTTCTTTAAATAGATACCTGCAATGGTCAAATTGAAGCTCAAATGATAATTGCGCATCACTCTTGCATCAGCGCTCATATGTTCAATTTTGGCATAGGTCCTCTCCAACAAAACCAACCCTTGTTGAAAGTCGCCAATCTCCTCATAAATTTGAGCCAAAAAAGTTTCACAAAAATAATTAATGAAGGGATTTTTACCCTTTCTATTTAGTGACAGACTTTCTTCTACAAAAAGAATAGCCTCTTGAAACTCATTTTTATAGTAAAAAAAGAGTGCATTTTGCAGGAAAAGAAATGCTTTGGATACATCATTCAAGGGTAAAGAGTGCAGGAATACGGGTGAAAGTCTGATATCTTCCACCTCTATAAACTCCACCCCCAAAAGTGCCAGTAACCCATTGAATACGTGAGCTTCTTGCAACGCCGGAAAAGCTGCTTCCAACGCACAAATTAATTGCTCCAGCTTCTCATAGTTCAAAATCGTATAATAATAAAATATTTTCTGAAAGGCAAAATCAATATTTGCTACTGCTGCGTCATCAGGTACTTGCTGAATGTAAAATGATGTTCGCAGATTTTGTGGTCTTTCCAGCAACAAAGTCATAATCTGCTGATAATCTTCCAGCTCGAATAAAAGAGACAACCCTTCATCGAAATAGCCCTGCTGCAAAAATACTTCTGCCGCTTGTTTTTTCTGAATAACAATCTCAGCTGCTTCTTGCTTTATAAAAGCTTCAATTAAGACATCACGAAGTAACGGATGATAAACGTAGCTGGCTTCCTTATTTTCCAGACGGTTAATCATTAGATGCTGCTTCTGCAACTTCTCCAGCATTTCTTCATAGTTTATTTCAGGGAATAGCTTGCAGCTTAACTCAGGAAATACAAATGGGTAATAGGATGTATGAATCAAATAATTCTGTTCAATTTTTGGAAGCTTGTCCAAAATTTCTTTTGCCAAATAGTCGAAAACTATTTTTTTCTCTGAAGTGTCTGCTCCAACGGTTCGAGAAAAATCACCAGAAAGAAGCAGCAGCTGCAAACCACCCAACCATCCCTGTGCCTTGCTGATTAGCTGATCTTGAATTTCTGTTGACAGATTACCGCAGCCCACTTCCAACATTACACTTTTGGCTTCCGTTGGCGTAATCAAAAAGTCAGATTCCTGAATATACTGCAGCTCATTTTCAATCAGCAGCTGACCCAGATAGATTGCTGGCTTATAACGAGTAACTAAAAGTAAATGCAGATAATCCGGCATAGCTGCCACAAAGGAATCAATTGACGCAATCAACTTCGTATCTGTAATATGGTGAAAATCATCTAACACTAAATAGATATCCTTTTTGGGAAGTATTTCCAAAAGAAACACCCCAAACGAAGTCAGATTCCCTTCTTGAAGACTTCGTTGAAAGTTATCAAATGCAACTTCTTTTTCATTTCCTAAAAAATCAGACAAGCTTTCTAAAACATAGCTCCAAAATAAAGTGAGTTGATTGCTATCTTCTGCTAAATTCAGCCAGCACCATTTTTGACTAGGTAGTGCTTCCATACTCTGTCGCAAAGCTAACGTTTTTCCATGGCCAGCTCCGGCTTCTAAAACTGTTACTTTTTTGTTAAAGCCTGCCTGAATTTTTTTAACCAGCTGTTTTCGAGGGATTCGGTTGCTTTTTAGTTTTGGTGGTATCATTCGACTGCTTACTAAAATTCCCACAGACCAATCCCTCCAATCATTTTTATTTAGTATAGCAGTTTTTCTTTATTGTAAATATTGCTTTTGGTTTTTCTTAATGGCGATTAATAGAAAGACACTGCTTAGTACAACTAAAAAAACAATTTTCATGCTGTTCTCCTGATAACTTTGACCTTTGCTGATCTCTTCTGTCAACTGTAGAAATTGTTTTTGCGGCAAATAATTGGTTACAGTTTTCCACCAGCCAGTGTCGTCAGCTAAAGAGAAAAAGCTGCCTGAGACAAGCGATGTAATAACTAAAAGCATTGAACCAATCATATTTGCCTGGTCTCCGTCTTTAAAGAAAGAGGCATTGCATAAAGCAAAGCTAACACCAACCAAACAAAGCAACGCCAATAGACAAGCATAATTTCCTAACGACATCCCCAAGTCAACATGGAACACCTGATTGAAGATCGTAAAAATCATGAAGGTTGGTATAAAAAGTAAGGTAAACAAAAAAATGAAATAAGATAGAAAGAGTTTTTCTTGAGAAAGACCACTGCAAATCATTCGTTCCATTAAATGCTTTTCTTTATCTTCACTAAATAAGAAGGTATTAGTAACACCCGCCATCAGTAGAAACATCAGTACGTATCCTAAAATTCGTTGTGCCTTATTCATCTGAGCAGCCGATTGAACGGCTCCACCAGATTTCCCTGCCAGCAAAGCTGCTAACTGCTTTTTAAAATCATTATTTTTGAAGGTGGTGATTTGCGGTACTCCTTGAGAGAAATCTACCACCGCATCATAGGCTCCTAAGGCCAGTTCCGATTTTGCTGGCTGTTTTTCTAACGAAGTAATTTCTAAGGAATTTTCCTCAAGCTGGATTGTTGGATTGCCAACTACTGCAATTTTTAAAGAAGCTGACGTTCGATCACTTAAAAATAAGGCAACTCCTAAAGCAACTACGATTAACCCAATCATGATAAAAAGCCGCATTTTTTTACCCCAGGCTCGTACTAAATGGTTTCTCAATAATTCAATCATACATACGCCTCCCCTTTAAAAAGCAGCTGAGATAACAGACTGAAAATTAATGCAACTAGCAATGAACCAGCAAAAGCCAGTAAAAAATACTGACTATGGCTATCATAAATCAATTCAAAAGCAGCTTGAATAACTTTTGAAAGCGGCATCCATTGGCTCACCTTACTGAATAACGAACCCATTGCTGCTGCCGGGAATAGTAATCCAGCAGTAATCGCCACAATGTTGGTTAAAATACTTAAAATCTGATTGGCAACTCCTTCACTTTTGAACAAACAGCACATAAAAACACCGAAGCTGCTGCTGGCCAAATTCACCCCAACAAACAACAGCCATAGCGGAAAAAGAGCAGAGCCATAGTTGATTGAGAACAATATACTCACTAAGACAGCGACAAATGAATAAATGATCAGTGTATAAAGAAAAGTAGCAATTGTTTTTGAGAAAGGAATTTTCCATTCACAATTCGGTGCATATATTCCTCGCAAATTAGCCTGCTTTATGCGTTCCTCCATAAAACTATTGGCTGCAAAGGTCCCTGAGTATAAGGCCGAATAAAACATGAGGGTAACTCCGTAATAATCATAGCTGGTAAAACTGTCACTATACATTCCTTGCGTCATAAAACTAACAATTGTTATCAGCAAGAAAGGAAACATCAGACAGAAAAACAGCCAAGTGGGATTAATCAGCAGGTTCAAAAAATCCCGTTGAATCATTTTAGTTAATTGATACATCGTATTTCAGCTCCTAATCTCTCAATGAACGTCCAGTCAAATCCAAAAAGACCGTTTCAAGATTGTCTGTTTGAATCGCAATATTTTGAATCTTTTCCTTACGTCGAACTAAGTAATCGATAATCCGATCAAGATTTTCGATACCTTTAATTGCAGTAAGCATCAAAGTTTCGTGGGAAAATTCCACCGTTTTTACTCCTTCGATTTGATAAAAATCATCAAAGCTTTTGGAGTGAGGCGCTTCTAATTCGATCAAAATTTTACGTTCTTTGTTTTTTTCCTTGAGGGCCTCTTTGGTTCCTTCAGCAATGATTTCCCCATGGTCCATAATGATAATTCTGGTTGAAATCTCCTCGACTTCCTCCATGTAATGGGTAGTGTAAAGAATGGTCATTCCCGTTTCCTGCATCTCACGAATGGATTGTAAGATGTGATTCCGAGACTGAGGATCAATCCCCACTGTAGGTTCATCCATGATTAGAAGCTTAGGCCGATGAGCAATTGCGCAAGCAATGTTTAGCCGACGCTTCATCCCACCAGAAAAGGTCCGGGCCTTTTCCTTTCGATGTTCCAATAACCCCACCGACCGCAAAGCAAACGTTACTCCTTCTGATAAATCAGTTCCTCGTAATCCATACAACGAAGCAAAAAAACGAACATTTTGCTCAGCACTCAAATCTTCATAGATAGCTAGATCTTGCGGAACTATCCCCAACTGCTTCTTAAATGTCGGTAATTTCTTGGCAACTACTTGGCCTTCATAGCAAATTTCTCCACTATCAAAGCTTAATGCCCCACACAAAATATTGATTGTCGTACTTTTAGCTGCACCGTTTGGCCCTAAAAAACATAATATTTCCCCTTCGTAAATCGTAAAACTAATGCCATGCAAAACTTTTTTCTTTTCATATGATTTAACTAGTTGTTTAACTTCAATTAATGGCTGCATCTGAACTTCCTCCTTTGATAGTTCTATCTTAAAGAAAAGAAGGGATAAAAAAAATCAACCATGTGGTTGATTTTTCAATAGCAAAGAGAGAATTATTAAGGATTGAGTATTTGAGCTTAATTGATATATATATATATAATAGACAAAAAATCCCTACTCAAACGAGTAGGGATGAAAGTTTAGAAAAACTATTTAGCTAATGAATCTTTCGCCTGGTCAGCAAGCGCTGTGAAAGCAGATGCATCATGTACAGCTAGGTCAGCTAACATTTTGCGGTTGATTTCGATTCCAGCCAATTTTAAGCCATGCATTAATTTTGAGTAGCTTAAGCCGTTCATACGAGCTGCAGCGTTGATACGTGCAATCCACAATTTACGGAAGTCGCGTTTTTTCTGACGACGATCGCGGTATGCGTAGTTGTATGAATTCATTACTTGTTCTTTAGCTGTTTTAAATAGAGTGTGTTTAGAACCGTAGTAACCCTTAGCTAATTTTAGTGTCTTTTTACGACGTTTACGAGTTACTGTTCCACCTTTAACACGTGCCATGTTTAATTCCTCCTAATGTTTCTGTTGAATTTTAAAATTAAATGTTGTAAAGCCTAGGTGCTGCAATTATTTCATGCGAGCTAGTTGTTGACGGATACGTTTGTAATCGCCAGCTGACACCATACGTGCTTTACGCAATTGACGACGTTGTTTTTTAGTTTTGCCGTGGAAACGGTGACTTGTAAAGGCGCGGAAGCGTTTAAGACCGCCACCACCAGTACGTTTTACGCGTTTTGCTAATCCGCGGTGTGTTTTTTGTTTTGGCATAATAATTTCCTCCTACATTTCATTTCGCATACCGTTCAACTACAAGAAATGTAAAAGTTGAACAAGCATCCTCAAAATTTTTTGCTGACTATTAGTCTTTCTTCTCTTTCGGTGCAAGCACTAAGAACATGCTACGTCCGTCCATCTTCGGTTTTTGTTCTACTGTCGCAATGTCTTCTGTTTCAGTAGCCAAGCGCATAAGAACTTTCTGACCAATCTCTTTGTGGGTAATGGCACGGCCCTTGAAACGGATAGAAGCTTTCACTTTATCGCCTTTTTCCAGGAATTTACGTGCATTACGAAGTTTTGTATTAAAGTCATTCACGTCGATTGTTGGACTTAAACGAACTTCTTTGATGCTAATCACTTTTTGCTTCTTACGAGCTTCGCGATTTTTCTTCTGCATTTCAAAACGGTATTTTCCGTAATCCATGATCCGTGCTACTGGTGGTTTCGCACCTGGAGCTACGAGAACAACATCAAGGTTTGCTTGTTCAGCGATTCTTAATGCTTCTGCTTTAGACTTCACACCTAATTGTTCGCCATCTTGTCCGATCAATCGTACTTCGTGAGCACGAATGCCGTCGTTAACCATCATATCCTTTGCTATGGTCATTCACCTCCAAAATTTTTGAGAGAAAATAAAAGCCGCATTCGGCACAAAAAAAACGAGTTCATACTGAACCCGCAACTTAGCCATACTTATCTACTAAAGACAAGTCATTAACTATCTAGCCCAGCGAGATGTTCGCGTAAGGCGAGAAGCGGGTGCTTCTGCTTTCATTTCTCAACTTTTATAGTATACAGGGATTCATACTAGATGTCAATCCTTTCATTACTAGAATTTCTTATTTTCAGAAAGATCGGTTGTTTTTCTTTACATTTCTGTGCTAAGCTTAAAGAGAAGCTTTTCCTTTATACAAAAAGATACGCTCCTTACTAAGTACATATTAATAAGGAAAGAAGTGATAAAATGGAACGTTCTTTTTTTCGCGAATTAATTCATTACAATCAACCAAAGGATTCCTATATTCGACTGATCGGTGCCGGTCTTTGTATGATCAGTGTCCTCTTCACCGGCTATTTTACTCACCAGCTAGCCATCGCCAGCTTCGGTTCTTTAGGTATTTTCACTTTTTTGTATTATCAGCCTTTACCATTGAAGCAATTGTTGCTTCGTTTAAGTTTAATTGGTATTTTCTTAACTGTTGGTAATTTTGTCGGCATGCTTTCTACCCACTGGCATTGGACCGCCCCATTATTTGTTGCCTTAGTAGGATTAATTGGACGATTCTTTTTCCGTTTATATGGCATTGCCAAACCAGGTGCCTTTTTCATTGTCATGGTTTCAGCCATGGGGGCCAGTACCCAAATTCCTTTACCTAAAATTCCGGTAATGAGTTTTTACTTTCTTATCGGTGTCTGCTTTGCTATTTTCTTTGCTACTCTGTTGCATTTTTTCGATAAGAGAACACCGCAAATTGAAGTGAAGAGAAGCCTGAAGGAACGTTTGAATGATGACCCATCGGTACTGATCGATAGTTTATTCTATAGTTGTGTATTATTTTTTGCTGTTTATTTAAGCATGGGACTTCAATTGAAGAATCCTTATTGGTTAGTAGTTTCCTGTGCAGCCATCTTGCAGGGAGATAATCTGCGGGCGATGCTTCATCGGAATATTCAACGGATCTTCGGAACATTAGTAGGCTTAGTGATCGCGGCAGGGTTGCTGAACCTGCCTTTGACAGTGTTTGAAACTTTGCTAGTAATTACAGCTTTGTTTGTCACAGTGGAATTTTTCATCAAACGCAATTACGCCATCGCTCAATTCTTTACTACACCTATGTCATTAATGCTTTCCATGTTAGTACGGCAGCAGTATTTATACTCATTGATTCAGTATCGTTTTTTAGGAATTGTACTGGGCAGCCTGCTGGGATTTGGTGCAGCTTGGATCATGACCACTGGGCTCAAATTTTATAATCAAAAGTTCGATCTTCATGAAAACTTCGACAAAGAAACCGAGTAGCTGTCTACTCGGTTTTTGCTTTTCCAGCATCTTTATTTATAAAAAACAAACTAAGAACATGGTCATTATTAAAGTAAATTTTTTTAATGATCCCCCTAAAGAAATAGACTCAGGGTTTAGCTAAATTGGAAAATTAAAATTAAGCATAAAGTGCTGTGCGATATCAATCAATTCTTTATTAGTCACCTGTCCTATAATTTTGATATCCCGTCCTCCATGAGGAGTGTAGTCCAAGCTATAAACTTGCTTAGTATTTACTTTACTTCCATCTTTCAAGCAGTCGTTATTAATCTCAACGAAGTAAGGTCGATCTTTTACACTCGATGTAATGGGACATACTATAACTAAATTTGAAGCTTGATTATACTCAGTGCGACTTATGATTACTGCAGGTCTTCTCTTTTTTATCTCACTACCTTTAGATGGTTCAAAATCAAGGTAGACAATCGCTCCTTGATTAATCATCTAGATCATTGCCCTTTATCATAATATTCTTTGCTAACACGTCTTCTTCATCAATAAATTGTCCGGCTGAGGCATTGGCAAAGTAATCTTCTACTTTCGGAATGAGTAAAATTGTTCCATCTTTCTCTTTGGTAATATAATAGGTAGTTCCAGCAGGTACGTTAAATTGACTCGCAATCGTAACCATAACTGCATTACCTTGCTTTCTCGTTTTAACTGTTTCCATCAATAAACCTCCTCTTATGATTACAAATTAATTCTAACATGTAATCACAGTAATTACAAATAACCTTCATTTTTATCAACTCAAGTTGGTTTGTTACCGTATTCTCCGCCACAAAACCACGATCAGCCAGACTGAAAGTCCTAAGCTAATAAACAGCGAAATAATCCAGCCAATCTCTGAATGTTCAAAAGGCAGCGGCATGTTCATACCAAAGAAGCCGGTCACAATTGTTGGAATAGTTAAGAGCAAAGACCAAATTGTCAAAATCTTCATGGTGTCATTCAGATTATTGTTCAACAAATTATTGTAGGTACCTGAAAGCTGATCTAGGATTTCACTCGCTAATTTAGTCATTTCAACTGCTTGTCTGGCTTCGATCAGAGCATCATCCAGCTCCTCTTTTTCCTTATCGGTAAAGTTCGGGAATAATCCTTGGGCTTTGATTTGCTCCAACAAAACTACATTCTGTTTCGTAGCTGTGACCAAATAAACCAGCCCAATCTCCAAATCGGAAAGCTCCAACAAATTCTTATTGGTCGTCTTTTCTCGTAATTTGGTGTTCAAAAGAACTCGCTGACTGTTTACTTCTTCAATGTTTGGGAAATAATAATCAGATATTAGAAAGAGCGTATGGAAAAGCAAACTAGCTGTGCTTTGCTTGGGATCACGATTTAATACGTTTTCCATTAAATCCACTACATAGTTAGTTTTCTCCGAAATAAAAGAAAATATATGATGATCCTTCATAATGAAGGCCATTGGACTTGTCTCATAATGATTGTCAGTCTTTTCCAGGTGGGCTACATTGTAAATAACCAATAATGTATGGTCAAGAGGATCATACTCTACCCGGGCCCGCTCGTTCTTATCCAGAGAATAAGTCAGCATTTCATCGCTAATCTGATAGGTCTCTCTCAATTGTTCTATTTCTTTTGTGTCCTTGGAATCGATCGTGATCCAAGTACACAAGCCTTGATTAAATGTACGGCGCGTTTCCATGCATTCTCCTCCTCATCTTTTCTATTATATCGGTTCACCAAAGAGTTTGCACAAAAAAATGCCCAAAAGAAGCGGTACTGACCCGCTTCTTTTAGACAGTTGCTTTTACTATTTTAGATAACCGAAATATTTTGTACTTCAGAAATTTTTTCATCGATCATTTGTAGAACAATATCACGAGCATCAGCATCTTCAACAAAATTCAGCTTATCACCATCAATTTGGATTTTAGGACTTTCGTTATAATCGTCATACCATTGGTCATAGCGATGATTCAGTTCTTTATAATAATCATAAAGTGTTGGATCAAAGCTTAGTTGTTCATAATCCCGACCACGTTTTTCAATCCGATCCAGCATGGTTTCAAAAGAAACTCGAATGTGTACCAATAAATCAGGATGTTTCTTGTGAGCCGCATAAGGCAGCTCTTCCATCATATTGGCCAATAATTCATCATAGACCTTCACTTCCGTATCAGTTGCTCGACCAAGGTCGGCATTTAAATGGAAAAGCAAGGAATCCTCATAGATAGAACGATCTAATACGTTATTATCATCCTGCATCGCTTGCTTGATACTGTCGAACCGCTTATTCAAAAAATAAATTTGCAATAAAAAGGCATATTGTTCTGGATTCGCATAAAATAATGGCAATACCTCGTTGTCTTCAATTGATTCATAAAAAGCTTGGCTGCCTAGATGTTCTGACAACATCGCAGTCAAACTGGATTTTCCTGCTCCAATAGTACCGGCTAATACAATCACGCTCATTTACCTCCAACTCGTTTCATACAAAATATGGTGTTTTTTCTTCAACTTCAATAATATACCCCCAATATCTGGTGTCGTCAATAAAAAAAGCTTTGAAACATATTAGAATTTGCCTGTCAAGGAATGTTTAAAAAAAAGTTCAGTTTATAAAAGTTTTTAACGGATTCATTTACTTGTTTGTTTTCTCTGAGTAAAATAGAAGAGATTGAATACAGAGCTGAATATTCTGTATCGGGTATAAAAAGGAGTTTTTTGAATGAAAAACATCGGTTTAGGACACGCCAGTGGAAAGATCATTTTAATGGGGGAACATGCGGTAGTATACGGGGAACCCGCAATTGCTTTTCCTTTTTCTGGTACCGGCATTACGACTACCGTCCAATTTCATCAAGGAAATGAATCATGGATTGAATCCAGTTTTTATCACGGTCCTTTAGCAAAGGCACCCCATTCAATGCGAAATGTGACTGTTTTGTTGTGGCAGCTGGTTCGTCAATTTGCCATTCAGAAACCATTTTATGTAACCATTGAGAGTACCGTTCCAGCCGAACGTGGAATGGGGTCCAGCGCAGCAGTGGCTGTCTCTATTACCCGGGCATTCTTTGACTGGCTGGAGCTGCCAACTGATCAAGAAAATATATTGTTATTCGTTAATCAGGCCGAAAAAATAGCTCATGGAAACCCTAGTGGGATTGATGCAGCAACGATTAGCGGTACGGAACCGCTGCTTTATCAAAAAGGCTTAGATTTCCAACCTTTCCAGTTAAATATGGACGCCTTCTTAGTGGTGGCAGACACTGGACACAAAGGACAAACACGCAAAGCAGTAAAGGACGTCGCTCATTTAATGGAGGTTGACCGTTTAGTAACCGGTAGCCGAATTCGACAGCTGGGTCAACTGACCAAGCAAGCACAGCAAGCCATTTTGTCTAATCAGCCAGAGTTGTTAGGGGCTTATATGACAAGAGCACAGGAACATTTACAAGCATTGGGAACTAGTAATTATGCCTTGAACCACTTAATTGAAACTGCCTTAGCCAATCAAGCGTTGGGTGCGAAATTGACTGGCGGCGGTCGTGGTGGTTGCATGATTGCTTTAACAAAAAACGAAGAAAGCGGACGTCGATTGCAACAGATTCTAATGAGTGCTGGCGCACGCGATACGTGGATTGAAGGGTTAGGGGTATATGCACATGTATAAAGGTCACGCGCGAGCTTACACAAACATCGCGTTGATTAAATATTGGGGAAAAGCGGATCAGCAGCTGATTTTACCCATGAACAATAGCTTGTCATTGACACTGGATGCTTTCTACACAGAGACATCGGTTACCTTTTCCTCAACATTTTCTGAGGATCAGTTTTATTTAGATAATCACTTACAAGACAGAGAAACTACAGTTAAAGTGAGTCGTTTTTTGGATCTAATTAGAGAGAAAGCGCAAAGTCAGCTATTTGCCAAGGTGGACAGCCAGAATTTTGTCCCAACAGCAGCTGGTCTGGCTTCTTCAGCGAGCGGTTTAGCGGCTTTAGCCGGCGCTGCCAGCGCTGCGCTAGGATTACCTTTAGAGGAAAAAGAGCTGTCACGCTTGGCTCGTCGCGGTTCAGGCTCCGCCTGCCGAAGTATTTATGGCGGCTTTGCGGAGTGGGAAAAAGGAGATTCAGATGACAGCTCGTATGCTGTACCAATTCCATCAAACGGCTTTGAAGAGGAGCTAAGCATGATCTTTGTGGTAGTAAATGATCAGCAAAAAGATGTCTCCAGTCGTGATGGCATGCAACGAACTGTTGAAACCTCTGCGTTTTACGATGGTTGGTTGGCTACCGTTCCTCAAGATTTAGCCAAAGCACGAACAGCCATTGCCAACAAAGATTTCCAATCACTGGGCGAAGTCACTGAAGCTAGTGCTCTGAAGATGCATGGTACCACCTTAGCAGCCGTGCCCCCATTTACCTACTGGTCGGCTGAAAGTATGCGGGCAATGGCCCTTGTTCGTCAATTTCGTAATGAAGGTTTAGCTTGCTACTTTACACTTGATGCTGGACCTAATGTAAAGATTCTTGTTGAGAAAAAAAATGAATCTACTGTGTTAAGCAAGCTGCAAGAACATTTTTCAGCGGACCAATTGATCGCTGCTCATGCTGGGCCAGGGATCAAAATAATGACGAAGGAAGTAGAAGCATGATTGAAGTTTCAGCTCCTGGTAAATTATATATTGCCGGTGAATATGCCGTAGTCGAAGCTGGTCATCCGGCTATTATTGTTGCAATTGACCAATTCATTAATGTCTCTATTGATGCTGCTAAAAGAATTGGCAGTATTCAATCCGCTCAATACAGTGATCTGCCTATTCGGTGGACCCGACGAAACAATGAATTAGTGTTAGATATTCGGGACAATCCCTTTCACTACATCTTAGCAGCCATTCATTTTACCGAACGCTATGCTCAAGAAAAAGGGAAAGAACTAGCTTTCTTTGATTTAAAAGTGACCAGTGAATTAGACAATTCCAATGGGCGAAAATACGGTTTAGGCTCTAGCGGAGCCGTAACCGTAGCCACAGTTAAAGCGTTAAACATCTTTTATGATCTGCAGCTTTCCCAGTTGGAGCTGTTCAAGCTGGCTACCTTGGCTCATTTAAATGTACAAGGCAACGGCTCCTGCGGTGATATTGCAGCCAGCTGTTATGGTGGCTGGTTGGCTTTTTCAACCTTTGACCATGATTGGTTGCTGGAAAAGCTGGAACATGAAGCCTTATCAACTATTGTAGAGAGCGATTGGCCTAGTCTGCGAATTGAACCTTTGAAGGCACCCGATGATTTGCGTCTGTTGATTGGTTGGACTGGCAGTCCGGCCTCTACTTCTGATTTGGTGGATCAGGTTCATCAATCAAGAGAAGAAAAGGCTGGAGCCTATAAACAATTTCTAGCGGATAGTAAAGCCTGTGTGGATCAAATGATTGAAGGCTTTAAGCAGGAAAACGTAGCCGAAATTCAAGCAATGATTCGAAAAAATCGCGAATTGCTTAACCAATTAACAACGTTTAGTAACGTATCAATTGAAACACAACAGTTAAAGGTCTTGAATGATTTAGCTGAACAGTACGAAGGAGCGGCCAAGTCTTCCGGTGCTGGCGGTGGCGATTGTGGAATTGTGATCGTTGATAAAAAAGCTGGAATTCTACCTTTGATGAGCTCATGGGAGAAAGCTGGAATCACCCCGCTGCCCTTGCATGTCTACCACTTAACGGAGGAAAACACCGATGAATCGCAAAGATGAACATCTGTTGCTGGCGAAAGCACAGCAGCAAAACCCTAAGGAAAATGACTTCGATGCGGTATCTTTCGTCCATC
The DNA here is from genome assembly GCF_017377655.1 of Candidatus Enterococcus ferrettii. GTDB lineage: Bacteria > Bacillota > Bacilli > Lactobacillales > Enterococcaceae > Enterococcus_A > Enterococcus_A ferrettii. The sequence continues at coordinate 17,165 of NZ_JAFREL010000060.1, read as the reverse complement.
AGTCAATGGTTTCGATTTCCGATGATCAGATTGATTTAACAACTTCCATCAATGGACTTAACTTGGAAGTACCGTTTTACATTAATGCTATGACTGGCGGTAGTGAAAAAACTAAGGTTTTTAACCAGCAGCTGGCAATGGTTGCTAAAGCAACAGGCTTAATGATGGCAACTGGTTCAGTATCTGCTGCCTTGAAAGATCCATCAGTCGCTGATTCCTATACTATTGTGCGAGAGGAAAACCCTCAAGGTCTACTGCTTGCTAATATGGGTGCTGGTCGAACAGCTGAGGACGCACAAAAAATGATTGACCTCTTGGATGCTGATGGTTTGCAAATCCATTTGAATGTACCGCAGGAATTAGTGATGCCTGAGGGGGAACATGATTTTGAACTATGGGAGTCCAATATTCGTGATACGATTGATGCCGTTTCAGTGCCGGTCATTGTCAAAGAAGTTGGTTTTGGTATGGCTCAGGAAACAATCCAGAAGCTATTGGATTTAGGCGTTCAAGCAGTCGATGTTTCTGGTCGCGGCGGCACCAGCTTTACCCAGATTGAAAACTCTCGTCGTAAGGAGCGCGAATTATCCTACCTAAATGATTGGGGTCAATCTACCGTAATTTCTTTACTGGAAGCTCAGCCTTTTATGGATGATTTGACCATGCTGGCTTCTGGCGGTATCCGCAATGCCTTTGATATCTTTAAAGCTGTTAGCTTAGGAGCTAACGCCGTAGGTATCTCTGGTACGATTCTGAACACCGTGATGTCAGAGGGTGTTGATGCAACGATTAAACTGGTAGAAGATTGGAAAGCGCAGCTGCGTCTACTCTATGCCTTAACCGGCAAAGCAACTACCAGAGACGTTCAAAAGAATCAATTGATCATTACTGGAGCACCCAAAGAATGGGCAGAGCTTCGCGGTATTAACCTCTACAACTTAGCTGCACGCTAAAAAAGACGAAAGACTTTAGGATTCGTTCCTGAGTCTTTCGTCTTTATTTTATTCTGCTAAAGCTTTCTTCACCGCAACTGCACAATGGATTTCGGTTGTGTCGAACAATGGGATGTCCACATCGGTCTGCTGAATCAACAAACCAATCTCTGTACAGCCTAAAATAATCCCTTGAGCTCCTTCAGCCTTCAGCTGTTCAATTACTGCCAAGTATTCCTGCTTCGAAGCTTCATTAGTTGTCCCTAAACAAAGCTCCTCAAAAATCACGGTATTCACCAGCTCAATTGCTTCTTCATCCGGAATCAAAACTTCGATTCCTTGATCAACGATTCGTTCCTTATAAAAATCTTGAGTCATGGTATACTTCGTACCTAATAACCCAACTTTCGTAATTCCTTCAAGCTGCAGCTGATCGATAGTTGCATCTGCTATATGCAAAATAGGAATGGTCAACTGCTGCTGAATTTGCGACGCCACCTTATGCATCGTATTGGTGCAGATTAACAGGAAGTCAGCTCCTGCTGCTTCCAATCCTTTAGCATAGCCAGCCAATATCTCGCCGCTTTTCTGCCACTCTCCTTGAGCCTGACAGGTCTCAATTTCTTGAAAATCGACGCTGCCTAAGAGAATTTTAGCTGAATGCAGACCCCCTAATTCAGCCTGAACTCCTTGATTAATTAATGTATAGTAAGACACGGTACTTTCCCAGCTCATACCGCCTAACAACCCGATCGTCTTCATATCTTCCTCCTACTTTTTACCCAGCAATCGCTGCCAAAAGCTTTTCTTTGTTCCTACTCGAATATTACCCGCAGCTGTTTCGTTGGTACTAATCATTGTTTGAAAAACCAAATTATCCTGCAAAAGGAATTGGTTTAAAATGTGCAGCTGCTCCAGCTGCTCCATGATATGAGCAATTTGCTCTGCATTTAAATCGAACAAGTTTAGTTTTTCGCCTTGAGCCTTCAATAAACGCTGAAAATCTCTTTGAATTAATTTAATAAGTTCATATTCTCGCGTCAGCAGACTGTTGATTTTCCTTGGCTCTTGTTGCAAACTATCCTCTGCTGGTACTAGGTTAGTAATTATCTCTAATGCCTCCACATAATCTCTTAAATCCAAAATAAAGATTTGGGCGGCCTTTTTATTCATTAAATAGGTTTGACTGGTTAAAAACTCGCCTAAAGAAACCAATTCTGCGTTTGTTTGGCTGAGTTCACTTATCTCCCGCGTTAGCTTTTCCACTGGCGTTTTTCCCTCTTTTCTTCCCTTAATACCAGTCTAACTTGTTTTATAAAATAGGACAATCGAAGAGTTCAAATTTTAAAAAAATAAAGAAACAAATTAGAACTCCCTTCGATTTCAGCGCTTATTTATTAGGCTTCTAAGCTATACTAATTTTCCATTGTATCTCTGTTCAAAAGTAAAAAAAGAACCCCCACGCGGGAGGCTCTTAATTATAGTCTAACTAAGCTTTATAATCGTAAGCTGTAACGATAATTTGTTTCAGCTCGCTGATTAAAGGCTCTTTAGGATTAGCAGTTGTACATTGGTCTTCGTAAGCTAATTCAGCCATACGATCCACTGTAGTATCTAGAACTTCTTGAGTCACGCCTTGTGCTTTCAAGTTCATGTCGATTCCTACAGTTGTACCTAAGTTGTAGACTGCTTCGATCAATGCATCAACCAATTCAGCAGTTGTGTTACCCTTAAGACCTAAGAATTTAGCGATATCAGCATAGTCTGTATCCGCACGGAAGTAGTCATATTTAGGGAACATTGCATGTTTTTGTGGATCCTTCGCATTGTAACGGATGATATGAGGCAATAGAATTGCGTTTGTACGTCCGTGAGGAATGCCATATTCTCCACCAATCTTATGAGCGATTGAGTGACAAATTCCTAAGAAAGCGTTGGCGAATGCCATACCAGCCATAGCTGATGCGTTATGCATTTTTTCCCGAGCTTCTGGATCAGCAGTTTTTACTGAATTTTCAAGGTTTTCAAAGACAATCTTGATTGCTTGCAAGCTCAATCCACGTGTGTAGTCAGATGCCATTACAGATACATAAGACTCGATTGCGTGCGTTAATACGTCCATACCAGTGTCAGCAGTTACTGAAGGTGGCACAGTCATAACAAATTGAGGGTCAACAATCGCTACATCTGGTGTCAATGCATAGTCAGCTAATGGGTATTTCACGTGAGTATCGCTATCTGTGATAACGGCAAACGGAGTAACCTCAGAACCAGTACCAGAAGTAGTTGGAATACATACAAATTGTGTTTTCTTAGGATCAGCAATCTTGTAAGTACGTTTGCGGATATCCAAGAATTTTTGTTTCGCGCCGAAGAATGAAGTGTCTGGGTGTTCAAAGAACATCCACATACCTTTCGCCGCGTCCATCGCAGATCCACCACCTAATGCAATTACCGTATCAGGTTGGAATTCGTTGAACATTTCTAGACCTTTATAAACTGTGTTAGTTGAAGGGTTAGGCTCAACATCTGAGAATACTTCAACCTTCACATCATTTTTACGACGGCCTAATACTTCACGAACGATGTCAGCATAACCAAATTGAACCATACCTGGGTCACAAACCAACATAACGCGTTCAACATCTTGCATCTTAGTTAGATACAATAATGAGTTCTTTTCAAAGAAGATTTTTGGTGGTAATTTAAACCATTGCATATTATTTCTCCGTTTCGCTATAGTTTTAACATTGATTAAGTTAATAGCAGATACGTTCTTAGATACAGAGTTCTTACCGTATGAACCACAACCAAGAGTCAATGATGGAATCATTTCGTTGTAGATATCACCGATACCACCTTCAGCAGATGGTGTGTTAACCAAGATACGGCAAGCTTTCATACGTAATCCAAATTTCACTTGCAAAGCTTCATCTTCTGTATGAATAACTGCAGTATGTCCTAGTCCGCCTAATTCCAACATACCTTGACACATGTCTAATGCTTCTGCTTGGCTGTTTGCTTTAACCATTGCTAATACTGGAGAAAGTTTTTCACGAGATAATGGATATTCTGCACCAACGCCGTCGATTTCTGCAATCAGCATCTTAGTACCCTCAGGAACTTTGATACCCGCACGTTGAGCGATATCGATAGCTGAATGTCCAACAATTGCTGGGTTAACAGCATACTTGCCTTCGTTCATTACAGCATCTTCTAATTTTTTCAATTCATTTTTCTTAACAACGTATGCTTGGTGAGCTTCGAATTCTCTCTTCACTTCGTCGTAAATTTCTTTGTCAACGATGATTCCTTGCTCAGAAGCACAAATCATGCCGTTATCAAAAGTTTTTGATACAAACAAGTCATTCACTGCACGTTTGATTTTTGCAGTTTTTTCGATATATGCAGGAGCGTTACCAGCACCTACACCTAGAGCAGGTTTACCAGTAGAGTAAGCAGATTTAACCATGCCTGGTCCACCAGTTGCTAATACGATCGCTACGCCTGGATGATTCATCAAACCTTGAGTTGCCTCAATTGATGGTGTTTCAATCCATTGGATACAGTTTTCAGGAGCTCCAGCAGCAATTGCAGCGTCACGAACAATACGTGCAGCTTCCACCGAACATTTTTGTGCAGATGGATGGAATGAGAATACGATTGGGTTTGCTGTTTTTAAAGCAATCATTGCTTTAAAAATAGTTGTTGAAGTTGGGTTGGTTGTTGGTACAACTCCACAGATAACGCCAACAGGTCCAGCGACTTCGATCAAACCTCTTTGTTTGTCTTCGCCAATAATACCAACGGTTTTATCATGTTTAATGCTGTTCCAAATATACTCAGAAGCGTACATGTTTTTGATCGCTTTATCTTCGACAATTCCACGGCCAGTTTCTTCAACTGCCATTTTTGCCAACATCATGTGTTTATCTAGTGCTGCCATTGCCATTTCATGAACGATATGGTCAACTTTTTCTTGATCGAAATCAGCCATTACATCTAATGCTACATTGGCCTTCGTTGCCATCTCATCAATCATTTGCTCAACATTGATCGTGTCTTTTATTTCTTTCTCAACCGCTTTTGCCATGTGAGTCCTCCTAATAACATAAATTATTTGTTAATTTTTTCACATTCCAATCATACAACACAGGCAGAGATTTGTAAATAGTTTTTTGTGATTTTTTTCACACCTTTATATTCTTTAACAAATGTGCCTGCTATCGCACCTTTTGTAGCAATTTCTAAAATTTTATAAATCATGCTCCAGTTAAAATGACGAGTATTATTTAATTCGAAGTTTCACAAAAATGGCTAATCATTAGCTAAAAAGAACCAAAAAAAGGCTGAAAGTAAACATTAAGCTTACTTCAGCCTTCTTTAACAAAAGAACTATTCTTCTTTATCAGTTGGTTCTGGTGTTACTTCAGGTTCAATAACTGCTTCAGTTGTTTCAACTGGTGCTGGATTTATTGGAGCTGCTGACTTCACAGTACGGATCGATGCACGATCAAACACTAAGAAAATGCCTTCGCAGTCTAAAGTAACTGTTTTTTCAGTGCTGTTCATTTCAGAAATGACTCCGTGCAAGCCGCCGATAGTTACGACACTGTCGCCTGGCTTCATTGCATCTAATAAATTCTGACGTTCTTGCTGTTGTTTCTTTTGGTTGCGATTCATCATAAAGAACATACCAATCATCACAACTAGTAAAATTATCATTGGAAAGCTTCCCATGTTTATTCCCCTCACATTCTAATAGTCACTAAATACTGTAACAAAGATAACAGACTTAAACTAGTGGTTTGCACTATTTTTTAGAAACTTTTTGCGTTTTCCTTGTTAAAACCATAGGCTTCAAAAAACGCTTGACGGAATTCTAACAGATTATCATCCATAATAGCCTGACGAACTTGCTTCATTAAGTTAATCAAGAAATACAGGTTATGATAAGAAGTTAAACGAATACCAAATGTTTCATCGCAATGAATCAAATGACGAATATAAGCCCGGCTGTAATTGCGGCAAGTGTAGCAATCGCAATTTTCATCCAACGGACGGAAATCGCGGGCAAACTTAGCATTCTTCACTACTAATCGGCCTTGAGAAGTCATGGTGGTTCCATTACGAGCAATCCGTGTTGGCAATACGCAGTCAAACATATCTACCCCGCGAATTACACCATCGATCAAGGAATCTGCTGCACCGACCCCCATTAGATATCGTGGTTTGTTCTCCGGAATCAACGGTGTGGTAAACTCCAACACCCGATTCATCTCAGCTTTTGGTTCACCGACTGATAGACCACCGATAGAATAACCTGGGAAATCCATGCTGACCAAATCTTTAGCACTTTGACGACGCAGGTCTTCAAAGCCGGCTCCTTGAATAATTCCGAACAAGCCTTGAGTATCTGGATTAGCATGAGCCTTCAACCCCCGTTCAGCCCAACGAGAAGTACGTTCAACTGATTTTTTCACATAATCATAGCTTTCGTCAAATGGTGGGCACTCATCAAAGCTCATCATAATATCTGAACCCAGTTTGTTTTGGATATCAATCGCCTTCTCAGGGGATAAGAACATTTTTGATCCATTTAAGTGATTCTTAAAATGAACACCCTCTTCAACGATATTGCGCATATCTGCCAAAGAAAAAACCTGAAAGCCGCCTGAATCCGTTAAGATCGGCTGATCCCAGTTCATGAACTTGTGCAATCCACCAGCCTCAGCTACTAAATCTTCACCCGGGCGCAACCATAAATGGTAGGTATTACTTAAAATAATTCCAGCACCCATCTCTTTGAGTTCTTCTGGTGCCATTGTTTTAACGGTCGCTAATGTACCTACTGGCATAAACATTGGTGTTGGAAAGGTACCGTGAGGAGTGATGATTTCACCCAGCCGTGCACCCGTATGTTTTTCTTTTTTTATTAAACGATAAGAAATCGCAGGTTGTGTCATTTATCTTCCTACTTTCCTTGCTATGTATGAACGAACAACTTGTATCATCATACTGGTTTTGACGACCTTTTGCAACTTTATAAAGGCTGTTTAAGCTCTTGTTGAGATTTTAAAAAAAAGGATCTTTGTTCTCAAACAATTGTAGATAAAATGAGGTCATTTTTCATATTCACGTCAGTATTTATCATTAAAATCTAATTTATCCGCTTGTTACTATTTTCATAAACTCTTTGGGAAATGAAAAAGTTTTTAAGGAACCAAATTCGAAACAATTATATTAATTTCACAAGCCGAGTCAAAGATGGACATCGGACAATGGCCGTTACGCTTTTTCAAAAGTTAATGGTAAAAAAATAACCAAAATTTGATGAGTACAGGATTGTTATTTCATAATTTTAGAATGATTGTGAAAATAAAAATATATAAAGAAACCGTTTACAATAGCCAGTTGTTGGCCTATGATGAATGGGAATAAAATATTCGTTTAGGAGGAAACAAATGGTTAAATCAGCGGAAAAAGAGCAAAAAGAAACAATCAATGTGGAGCAAATGATTGACGACTTAGCTGCTAAAGGGAATGCTGCTTTAAAGGCTATGAAAAGTTTTACACAAGAACAGGTCGATCACGTTGTTCACGAAATGGCTATGGCTGCTTTAGATAAGCATATGCTGCTAGCTAAAATGGCTGTTGAAGAAACTGGTCGCGGTATTGTTGAAGATAAAGCGATCAAAAACATGTACGCTTCAGAATACATCTGGAACAACATCAAGCATGATAAAACCGTTGGCGTTATCCATGAAGACAAGCAACGTCATTTGATCCAAATTGCAGAGCCTGTCGGCGTTATCTGTGGGGTTACTCCTACAACCAATCCAACATCTACAACTGTATTCAAATCATTAATTGCTATCAAAACTCGAAATCCGATTATTTTTGCTTTCCATCCAAGTGCTCAAAAATGTTCAGCTGAAGCTGCACGCATCGTTCGTGACGCAGCAGTAGCGGCGGGCGCTCCTGAAAACTGTGTTCAATGGATTGAAACGCCATCCTTAGACGCAACACAAGGCTTGATGAATCATCCAGGCGTAGCCATCGTCTTAGCAACAGGTGGTGGTGCAATGGTAAAATCTGCATACTCAACTGGTAAACCTGCTTTAGGTGTGGGACCTGGTAACGTACCTGCCTACATCGAAAAAACAGCGTTAATTAAGCGTGCAGTCAATGACCTGTTCCTTTCAAAAACTTTTGACAGCGGGATGATTTGTGCTTCTGAGCAAGCAGTCATCGTTGACAAAGAAATCTATGACGAAGTGAAGAGAGAATTCGAAGCACATCAAGCGTATATCGTTAAGAAATCCGAATTAAAAAAATTAGAAGCAGCTGTAATGAACGAAGGCAAATATGCCGTTAACCCTGCAGTTGTTGGTCTTTCTGCGATTACAATTGCTGAAAGAGCGGGCATTAAAGTTCCAGAGGGGACGAAGATGTTAATCGCTGAATTAGATGGCGTTGGCGCGGATTATCCATTATCTCGTGAAAAACTTTCTCCGGTTTTAGCAATGGTTAAGTCCAATAACGCTGAACACGGCTTCGATCTTTGTGAAGCAATGTTAGATTTAGGTGGTTTAGGCCATACGGCGGTTATCCATACAGAAGATGAAGACTTGCAATTAGAATTCGGTATGCGGATGAAGGCTTGCCGTATCTTAGTAAATACACCATCTTCAGAAGGTGGTATCGGTGATATTTACAACGAATTGATTCCATCATTAACTCTTGGTTGTGGATCTTACGGTAAAAACTCAGTTTCTCATAACGTATCAGCACCTGATTTATTAAACGTCAAAACAGTAGCGAAACGGAGAAAAAATATGCAATGGTTTAGATTACCACCGAAGGTTTTCTTTGAAAAGAACTCTCTGTTGTATTTAACAAAAATGGAGAAGGTTTCTCGCATTATGATCGTTTGTGATCCAGGTATGGTTCAATTCGGTTATGCAGATATTGTAACTGAAGTGTTGAATCGTCGTGACAATGATGTGAAGGTTGAAGTGTTCTCAGACGTTGAACCAAATCCTTCTACTAATACGGTATACAAAGGATTGGAACGAATCGTCGACTTCCAGCCAGATACGATTATCGGTCTGGGCGGCGGCTCGGCTATGGATGCAGCGAAGGGCATGTGGATGTTCTATGAGCACCCAGATACTTCCTTCTTCGGTGCAAAACAAAAATTCTTGGATATCCGTAAACGGACTTACGGAATTAAGAAACCTGAGAAGTCTCAGCTGGTTTGTATTCCAACAACTTCTGGTACTGGTGCCGAGGTAACGCCATTTGCTGTTATCACAGATAGTGAAACACATGTAAAATATCCATTAGCAGATTACGCATTAACACCAGACGTGGCAATCATTGATCCACAGTTTGTTGTAACTGTTCCAGCATCAATTACAGCCGATACTGGTATGGACGTATTAACGCACGCAATTGAGTCTTATGTATCAGTTATGGCATCTGACTATACACGCGGATTAAGCTTACAAGCAATTAAGATCGTCTTTGAATATCTTGAAAAATCAGTCAAAACAGCCGATCCAGAAGCTCGGGAAAAAATGCATAATGCCTCTGCAATGGCGGGTATGGCATTTGCTAATGCTTTCTTAGGAATTTGTCACTCTGTCGCTCATAAGATCGGTGGAGAATATGGTATCCCTCACGGACGTACCAACGCAATTCTGTTGCCGCATATTATTCGCTACAATGCGAAGGATCCACAAAAGCATGCGATGTTCCCTAAATATGACTACTTCCGGGCGGATACAGACTATGCTGATATTGCTAGATTCTTAGGCTTGAGAGGAAATACAACTGCTGAATTGGTTGAAGCGCTAATCTCAGCAATCTACAACTTAGGTGTAACCGTAGGCATTGAAATGAATCTGAAAGCCCAAGGGGTAACACAAGAAGTCTTGGATGCTACTGCAGATCGCATGGCTGAACTGGCTTACGAAGACCAATGTACAACCGCTAATCCAAAAGAACCTCTGATCAGCGAGTTGAAAGAAATCATCGTGACCTGCTTCGACTATAAACAATAAGAATATGAATAGCCGAACTGCCTTCTAGTTTTGAAGATGGTTCGGCTTTTTAAATTGGTGAGCTAAGTGAATTTAAAGCTATATCGTAAGAACCTCCCAGAAAATTTGAGTTTTTACGATATACCTAGTAAAACCCTAAGATGTTAGTTAGCATGAGTTCATTAAGCTGATCTACATAATAGTTTAGCTAATTCAGGAACAAGAAAAATCCTGTATCACCACTTTCTCAAAAGACAGATTGCATGTTTTTTCTTCTATATTTAAATCTTGTTCAATTTGCTTATAAATTCGTTTAGATTGCTTATGTCGTCATAGATTAACTTGCCCACATATTTGAATATTATATCGTTATCAAGTTTCGACACACCTCGTAACATTCCAACATCAATCCAAGACACTTTTGATAATCCTGCCTCTTTCCGATTTTTTATCGGGTAATAAAGCCTTTTTATTCTTTCCGATTTTTCACTACACTTGCTAGTTATGCTGAAAAATTCTAGCCTCTCTTTCCTAGATTCAGAAACAACTGAATCGTAGGCCCTAGCAAAAAGATCGCAAATAACGTGCCCCAGCCAACAAAGCTTCCTAGAAGCAAACCGACTAAGACAATCAGAAAGTCCAATAAAACTCTTCCTCGCTGCAACGAAACCTTTAGCAAACTGCAGACACAAAACATCATGCCCTCTAAAGGTCCTGAGCCTAAATCAGCGGCTAAATACAAAGCCGTACCAGCAGCCATGATCAGAAAACCGAAGAAGGAAACAATTAGCTGACCGTGCAGCCATTCGACACGCTCTATAAGCGGCTGTACCCAACGAATTGTCTCCCCTACTAACAAAGTATTAATCACACTGCCAATTCCCAGCATTTTCCGATTATATAAAAAGCTGACTCCTAAAAATAGTAGGCTGATAATCTGGCTCCAACGGCCAAAGGGAATACTCGTATGCTGCATCAACCCACTGATCAACGTACTTACCGAATCCATTCCCTGACCTGCAGTAACAATTACCTGTATACCTAGACCCATCAGGACCGTGCCCATACAAACCTGAACAATACGTCCCATTTTATTCATCCGCTTCAACCATCATTTTTAATTTCAAAATAAATTCATCATAGTCCTCACTCATACTCAACTGCTTAGTGTTCACAGGTTCCGAAACGATCTCAATAAACTTCTCGAAGAAATCATTGAAGGTATTGGCTTCTTCCTTGTTAATCGCAATAAAGGCCACTAGCTTCACTGGGTAATTTGCCCAGACCAACGGCTCCTGCAAGGTCATAATAGCTACCCCGCTTTTCTTGGCTTCCAGCTCGATTGAGTGAGGAACGGCAATTCCAGAAGGAAAGCTGGTAGGCGACATCCGTTCCCGCTTTTCTACTCGTTGAAGAAAATAGTCGTCCACAAAACCAACATCTACCATGCGTTGATTCAGTTGATGCCGAATCTCTTCAGGATTTAATTCAGAAGGATCAATTTGATTAAAATATAATTCCGGCAAAATATACGCGTCAATTGCTTGATACATCCGTTTCTTTTCTCTTTGTGATTTGACTGCCTCTATTCGATTCTCAATCTTTTTAATATCTTTTGTGGTTAAAAAAGGATGGATAAAAACCGAGCCCGCATACGCCGAAGCTATCTTGCGATCTGTTGTCAGCAGCAAGTCACAGGTCTGTAAATTCTCAAGCTGGCGCTTGTTTAATAACACTACGGCACTGTCACTAAATTTTTCTTGAATTTGTTTGCTTAACTTCTGGCCAATGTCATGATAATCATTGACAATCAGATGAATAACAATTTGATTTTGATGACGTTTCTTGGTTTCCAAAAATGCGCCAATGTGCAGCGCAATAAAAGAAATTTCATCCTCATTAAACCAAATATCTAACCGTTCCTGAATCAGTGAAGATATATACACTGCCAAATCGTAGGTCAAGGGATATGCCGTTTTAATATCCAGCAAACTGCTGTTTCGTGTGAAGGTTTCGTAGTGGGAGCGATAATACAAGCTTTGAATATGAATTGCCAGCTTAGTAAAAAATTCCTCTTCATGCAGCTCCACTAGATACGTCTGCTCCACTTCAGCTAAAACTTCTTGTAGGACATTGATAATTCTTTGATCGACAAAAGCAGAAAGCTGCTGATTATCTTCTTTAGTTAAAGTTTCATTTTGCATACCAATAAACAAAAGCGACAGCTGCTCCAATTCTATTTTTGAGAAGTGGATATCGTATTGCTGCGCCAGAGAATCTCCAATTTCTTCAGCCAATAAGAATTCCGGCTTTTCTTGTAATTGCGGAATACTCGGTCCAATATTCAGGCTGTGTCCCTGACGAATTCGTTCAATACTAATAGCATAGTGCAAAACGATATTGTTCAGTGAGTATTGATTAATTTGAATCTCATGGGCTGAAAGTGTCTTTTTAATGGTCTCCTGCAGTTCATCTAAAGAAATGTAGCCAATCATCTGCTGAATACTGTGCTTTAGTTTTTCTTGCAGATCACTTTCGTTATACAGCAAAGAAATCAAATAACGGCGCTTGGCCCGCTCTGGTCCGGTCAGCTTAACAAAATCTTGTTCAAAAACAATTTGAATAGCATCATTGGTAATCTCTTTTTTTAACTGCTGAATATCATTCTTCAACGTGGATTCTGAAACAAACAGTTTCTCGGCCAGATCAAAGACATCCACACCGTCAGAAGAATGCTTCAAAAGTTCAAGAAAGATACGAGATTTCCGATCCTCTACACCTTCCTCGGCAATCGCTATAGCGGGGTTCAGCTGATAACCTAAATGACTGGTTAAAATAAGTTCTGGTGTTTGCTGATTAATTTTTGCGACACGGTTGCGAATGGTTCGGGTTGTACATTGGCAAAAAGCGGCTAGTTCCCTGGAGGTAACCCATTGTGTCTGCTTTTTCTCTAAAAATCCAACTAATTCCTTTTCTTTTTCCGTCAGCATTCTCTCACCCCTATTCAAAGAAAAGTTGGCCAATGTGACCAACTTTTCGATTTGTTATAGCTCTTCACCGTTCGTAGCGATTACCTGCTTGTACCAGTCAAAGCTGTCTTTTTTGATTCGTTTGCCGCTGCCCTTGCCTTCATTATCCAAGTCCACATAGATAAAGCCGTAGCGTTTTTCCATTTGTGCTGAAGAGCAGCTGATAATATCAATCGGTCCCCACGCACAGTAGGCAATTACATCAACTCCATCGTACATTGCTCGTTTCATCTGGGCGATGTGCTCTGATAAGTAAGAAATTCGGTAATCATCATGCACCTTGCCATCCTCCAGCTTGTCATACATCCCAAAACCATTTTCGGCTATGATAATCGATTTGTGGTAGCGATCCCAGTATTGTGATAAAGAATTATACAGCCCCTGCGGATCAACAGCCCAGCCCCATGGATTAGCTTTCAGGTTGGGATTCGGTGTTAATGACAATAGATTCATATCATTCTTCGTGGAATCCACCATTTGGGAATAATAATAAGAAAGAGCCAGATAGTCCATTGGATGATCCTTCAAGATTTGTTTGTCTTCCTCTGTAATCTCCAAGTGAACATCATTTTCTGTAAAATAGTTCAGTGCATACTGAGGGTACTCACCTTGGAACTGAACATCTGTGTAAAAGTACTGCATTCGATTACGACGCAGTGCCAAGTTCACGTCGTTAGGATCGCAAGAGTAAGGATAGGCGGTGCAGTCGGCCATCATTGTGCCGATCATCATCTCTGGGTTGATGCTTTCCGCATATTCTTTCAGCAAAGCACAAGCCACAAATTGGTTATGCACGGCCTGATAGCTAGCTTCCATATAATTATCTACTGTATCATACGGAATCGCAGTTGAGTTAAAGGGTTCAAACTGAATCAGATTAACTTGGTTAATGACAATCCAATAGTTTACTTTATCCTTATAGCGATCCAGCACGACTTTGCCGTATTTTACAAACAGATCAATTACCTTGCGATTATTCCAACCACCATAATTCAACGTAATTCCAACCGGTGTTTCATAATGAAGAATGGTAATAATTGGTTCCATGCCTAAGCTGATAATCTTATCGATCAAACGATCATAGTAAGCCAGACCCGCTTCATTCGGTTCCTCTTCATCACCTGTTGGAAAAATCCGTGTCCAGTCAATCGAGGTACGGAAGTTTTTAAAGCCCATTTCACTTAGCAGCTCTAAATCCTCTTCATAAGTATGATAGAAGTCTATCCCATGACGTTTTGGATAATAGCCTTCCTTATCAGCCATATTGGCCTTCACATCCGCCAACGACATCCCTTTATGCTGTTCTTCCGCTATCTCAGCATTGGTTTTGTCTGGATAATACTTGTGCAAATCAGCCAAGCTGACGCCTTTTCCTTCAACTTTATAAGCACCTTCTGCTTGGTTCGCAGCAATCGCACCACCCCATAGGAAATTTTTCGGCATTTGATAATCTTTCAAAAAGAACTCCTCCTTATTTTTGGCTAAAAGCTTCAAACAGCTTCACTAAATGTTCACCAATTAAAATCTCGCTTTGCGCGGTCATCAAAGTATCCTGCGCATGGCAAAACAATGTCGAATAGCGTATCTGCTCCCCTGAAGCCTCCAGCTGCAGCGTATCTGTCTGAAGTCCGTGAGCTACGACTACTTCCTTTCGAGCTGCGGCGACTTCTGTTTTGGCCTTTTCAAAATCCATTGTTTCTAAGCTTTCCAATGCCTGAACCAAATGATCTCGGGCATTGCCAGCATGTACCAGAATATTCATGGATAACTGGTTCAGCTGATCATTTTCTTCCGTATAAGTTGTCTCTTCCATCTGCAATCTCCTGCTTTCGTTGCTAATCTTATTGTGCTGCTGTGTTCATTTGTGCTTCTTCTAATGCGTCCTTTTCTTCCTGTTTCAATAAAGAATTATCATAAGCCTTAAAGAATGGCAGGAAGATCAACCAAGTAACGACGAAGATTACTACACTTACTACAATTGCCCGCCAGTCCTGTGTTGCCAAATAAGAGGTAATCGGATACGGCATGTACCACAACAGGAAGGTTTGAGAAGGAATGTTCACTAACCCTAGAGACATCGTCACATAAGCAATAGTAGGAACAATAATACTATTGATCCACATTGGCACCATCAAGTAAGGATTAAAAGCAATCGGTGCGCCAAACACTAAGGGCTCATTAATATTGAAAATGGACGGAACAATAATTGCCTTTCCGATTGCCTTCAGCTGAGCTGAGCGACTTAAAATCAGCATCATGACTGACAAGGCTAAAGTTGTCCCAATTCCTCCCATAGAAGAAAAGGCATAACAGGTTTCTTGCGTGGCAATATGCAAAGCTTGTCCACCATTTGCTACAGCTTCTGCATTTTCAGCAAGCCCTGCCATATAGACCGGATAGATAACCGGCATCATTACCCAGCCAGAAATCCCAAAGGTATACAAGAATACTGGAATAAAGACTGACAAAACAAAGCCAGGATAAGACTGAACAATTTTCGCCAGTGGACTGAAAATCAGGATAATGACATCGAAGAAATCAACCTGCAGCTGGAAGGTAATCAACCAGCCTACAAATAAAACAAAGGTAATCGGCAGCAAGCTATTAAACCATCCGACTACGAAATCAGGAATCGGTGTATCTTCATCGAAGAATGATTTCTTTACAGCTAAATTCATGACAAATGCCACAAATAGTCCCGTAACAATTGATAAGAACATTCCTGTTGATCCAAAACGAGAAAGAATAAAAATTGCTTCGCCATCCTCAGTAATCGTCGGAAACAGCAGCATCATAAACAGAACCAAGGAAGTAGATCCAGAAATCAGTTTTTGACCGCCGTGTCCCTTTTTCTCCATTAAATAGTAAGGGATCAAAAAAGCGACGACTAACCCATACATCCCGAAAGAAAAACTGCTGATCATAGAGAAATCCGGCATGCCGCTAAAAATATTCCCCAATAGAGAAACTACTGTAACCAACGAACCGACAAATACTAAAGGCAGAGCGATCATGATCGAATCCTGAATCGCTGAAATCCACGGATTCTTCACAACCTTATTTACCTTAGGAGCAAAGGAGTCCGTCATAAATTTCATAATATTGTCCATTCGTTAATCCTCCAAACTTAGAATTAAGTCTAATGCCTTATCACCATTTAACGCACCGTAAACATTCTGCGGAATAACCGCTGCTTTCACCTGTTTATCTTTTGTCTGTTCCTGAATATCATTTAACATGTAAGACAGATGAGGACCAATCAATAAGTAATCGATTTCATTAATCCGATCATCTAATTGTGATTCACTTGCTGCTTTCACCGTTACCCCAACGCCGCGTTTCTTTGCTGCTTTTCTGATCGCTGCCGCCATAAAGCCACTGGAAGCACCTGACCCGCAAATTAACAAAATGTTTTTCATTTCCTTCACCGCTTTCTTTTATTTACACTCTTATTATAGGAAGTCCCAACTTTTCCTACAAACTTACTTTTTTCCTACGGTTAGGAAAAATGAAAAAGACTGGAAAGGGATGCTTTCCAGCCCTGATTTTTGTATGAGATTGATTTTTTCGATATTCACAATTAACTTTGTATATTCTTCAGAGTGGATCTCCATGGTTCTCTGATTCTTTTAAATTACTTTCGCAAATCTAATTATTGAACTAGGTCAATCGTCTTTACAAACTAGGAAATATTTATAGTCATTCTTCTTCAACCTCAGCCCATCAAAAAACTCAATCACAAAGTAGATGATTGAGTGGTTTGATTGACTAATTCATTGCAGAATAATACTTTAACTCCTCTAGCTGCTGCGAGCCTTCCAGCCAGTATTCATAAAACGCACTGCTTAATTTATACCCTCTACCCCACAAGGTGGTTATCGTTTCGCCAGTAATGCCATGGACTTCGAATTTATGCTTCAATTTGTTAATTAAACAAGACAATTGGCTCATGTTCGAAGAAGTGCTGCCATCCTGCCATAAATAGTCGCACAGTTCTTGGCGGGATAGAACTCCGCTAGTGGAATAAGACTGGATCAAGCATTCAAAGACACGCTTTTCGGTTTTGGAAAGGCTCTTGATTAATAGTTTTAAACTATTCGAAGTGGTATCCTCTCCTTGTGTTGTAGGGAAGGTCAAAATTTGATTGCCGGTTACTA
>NZ_JAFREL010000006.1 GCF_017377655.1 Candidatus Enterococcus ferrettii | reverse complement strand
TTCTTCTATAGAAGAAAACAAGAGTAGCGAAACAAAAGAAGCAGCTGCCTCAAGTTCAATTGAACAAAAGAAAACAACAGAAGAGTCCCTTGTTTCTGCCTCAGCTGTTTTAGAAACAACCACTGCTAAGGTTCAGACAGCATTACCTGCCAAAAAGGTAGAAGAAAACTATCAGTTCTCTGTCAGTAAGAATCAAACGACCGAAGCCTTCATTCAACTTATAGGGGAAGAGGCGCAAGTGATTGCTTGGCAGGAAGAGTTGTATGCTTCGGTCATGATTGCTCAGGCTATTTTAGAAACAGGGTCAGGCAACAGCAAATTGGCTCAACCGCCTTATCATAATCTGTTTGGGATTAAAGGAAGTTACCAAGGCAAACAGGTGTCTTTCAAAACACAGGAAGATAAAGGGAATGGGGAGCTATATACGATCCAATCTGCTTTTCGGCAGTATCCCAGCTACAGAGAATCCTTGGAAGATTATGCAGCACTTTTGAGAAAAGGAATTTCTGGAAATGCCGGTTTCTATCAGGAAACTTGGAAATCAAATGCTGCAACTTATCAAGAAGCCGCAAAAGCGTTAACCGGAAAATATGCGACGGATACAACCTATGACAAGAAATTGATTGCTCTAATCGAAGCATATAATTTAACGATCTATGACAAAGATCCAGCGAGAAGTGTTGAAGCAGAGAAGGAACAACCAACTGATAATCCCGTGGGATTAGAAGATCGTTCAGAAGAACAACCAACAGTTGAAGTATCGAATGGAACTGGTGAACAACCAATAATTGTCAATGAGACAACACAATCAGCAGTAATCATTCCACCGACTGCCCAACGACCAGCTAAACAGCTGTATGGCAATCGAAGTGTCCAATGAAAGAAGGGGAACTATGTCGAGACAACGAGAATATCGGGATCATGACTACGAATTTGACGAATCGTCGTATCGTGACTGTCCCCCTTCCAATCGCAGGCCGCCTAGAAGAAACGAGTATTACGAAGAGGAATACGATGATCGAAGATCCTATCCACCTCAACAACCGATGAATCGAGGACGAGAAGGTGGTTATTCACGCCCACCCGCACGAGGTTCTTATCCACATCGGGGGGCGCCAGAGCGATATGGAAATTCGCGACCCAGTAACTATGGCTATGATCGGGAGCGTATGGTTCCACCGAGGCCTCGCCCTCAACGACCAAGACCTGTCCAACAAGGAGCGCCACCACTGCAAGAAGCCAAGAAATCCACGAATCGCAAGATTTTCCTGTTCGTGTACAACTTGTTTTTTTACACACTGACGATTGGGATTTTATTGAGTTCCTTGATGTTTGCCTTTAGCGAGAAATCAGATGCCGCCATTTTTGGCTATCGCTTCTACCAAGTCTTGACCAACTCGATGGCTCCCCAGCCGGATTCACCTTCACGAGGCTTTTATGCGGGAGACATCGTACTGGTGAAAATGACTGATGGTAGTCAAGTCAAAGAAGGCGACATTGTGACCTTCCAAGTTGGTGAAGGTGACCGCTACCTGACTCATAGAATGATGGAACGTTTAACTGAATTAAACGGACAACCAGGCGACTATATTGTCACCAAAGGAGATGCCAACAACAGTAAAGATCCACCGATTTCTGCCGACAGAGTCTATGGAAAAGTGGCCTTTGTGATTCCCAAGATGGGCAGTGTCTTGAACTTTGTCCAAGAAAATTTGTGGTTGTGTTTAGTCTGTGTAGTATCAACATTCGGATTCTTTCTAGTTCTGAAAGCTTATTTTCTACAGCCGGAACCAGTGAGACGACCAATGAAACAAACGAAGTATCCAAGAGGGGTATAACTACTTGTTTGTACAAGTATTTATATAAAACAAAAAAGGAAAAATATAGGAGGAAAAAAGGAATGAAGAAGAATAACAAAAAGAAAAAGCTGATGGCTGCCGCAGCGGCTTTAGCGTTAATCGCAGCCATCTCAGGGACGTTTGCCTGGATCACTGCACAGGATCAACGGATTAACCGGGCAGAATCCGCAGCAGTAAGTGACAACAGCGTAACAGTAAAAGAAACATGGGAACCAAAACCATTGGTACCAGGAACTGAAGCAACCAAAGAAGTAGCCGTATCGAATACAGGTACAGCGAGTGTATTTGTTCGGGTGTCTTATGAAGAAGTATTGAAGCATTTGGATAAATTAGGTGCTGAAAAGTATGATGCAAGCTCAGTTACAGGTGCAAAATACACGTATGTAGCCAATGACTCAGGCTTGAACAAGCATATGCCTATCAACTTCAATGGAGATCAAACGTACAAAGATGGCTTTATCGTGGTACCTGCCGCTCAAATTACTGGTTTAGCAACCCCTGCCGATGACAATGTGAAGCTATTGGTCAAAGGTGGAAAAACAATCGATGCAGTTACTGGTGCGGAGAAAATTAGTTATGAAGCCAAACTAATGCATGAATACTTTACCCATCCAGATAATAGCACGCTAAATCCTGGGGATCCAACTTATGACGCAAGCAAAAACAAATACCAATCGATGACCTTCAATATCTCAGTCACTAACGAAAATAGCAGCTTAGATGCGAAAGACTGGAACTTTACGTTGACCAATGTGAAATACGGTTACTACGAAAATGGGTACAAGAATACCACTGTTAA
>NZ_JAFREL010000059.1 GCF_017377655.1 Candidatus Enterococcus ferrettii | reverse complement strand
ATACTCTCCACTGGTAGTATAGCACAAAAATACCCACCTCGTTAAAAGTGGGCTGTTGGAAAGTGATACGTAAGATATTGAAAGGTGAATTAATTATACACCTTGATGCATATTGTGTAAATGTCAAAGGAGTAATTTCAAAGTTTCTTGACCTATTTTCAAACAATTTTTTAGAATAAACCTTTTTTATTGAAATGTATTTGTGGTAAAATATATTCAAAAAAAGAGGGTATTAAGTGTGAATGTAGTTGGTTTAAGAGTTGAACCCAGAATTATTAATTATACGATAATTAAAGATAACGGAGATTTCTTTCCTGATAAACTTATGGTTCCAGTATATTTAGACATGCCTAGAAGGTTGTCTTATATAAGATCTAATTTGTTATCGATAATCAAAGAAAATGGTATCTCGTATATAGGTTTAAGAGTTATAGAGCCTCAAGCTAACAATATAAACTTAGATAGAGTTAACATCGAAGGCGTAATACAAGAATTGATGTGTGATTGCAAAATCGAGGGGTACAAAACGTTTATTAAATCGCAAATCAAAAGTGCTCTACATTTAGATGATTTCAAACAATTGAAAGATTTATGCGCTAATGTTTCAGTATCATCACCTGATGATATACACTTAGAATACTGGAATAGTCTTTCTGTCAACCAAAAAGAAAGCATATTAGTAGCTATGTGCATTAGAGGTGATAATAATGGAAAATAGGTTTGAGATTAGGAATTTAATTGACACAAAGCTACAAATTGAAAAGATAAAGGATCTTTCTTCGGATACAGAAGGAAAGAATTCGACTGTCTTTCTTGGTCGCGACCCCCAAATGGACAAAGATTTTCTTATTAAGAAAATCAGTAAAACTAATTTAAGAATGTCAACTAAAGATATTTTTGAAGAAACAAAGGTATTAACGATGTCGGGACATAGAAATATTATGCCAATCCAATATGCTACTCAGGATGAAGAATATATTTATATGGCTTTACCATATTACCAACGGGGATCATTAAACAAAATGGCTAACGATTATGAAAGTAACATTCAATTAATAGGTTATTGTCTAGACTTTTTGAGCGGACTTGCTCATGCTCATGTACTAAAAATACTCCATCTAGATATTAAACCAAGCAACATAATTATCGATGATTCAGATAGAGCAATTCTTACCGACTTTGGTCAAAGTTGTAAATTGCCAGATGATGATTGTGTGCCTCAAGAAAAATCAATTTATTCTGCTAATATTTCTCCGACATTATTAGAGACAGGATTGGTATCTTTTCAAGATGATATTTATCAAGTCGGGCTAACTTTATATCGCATGTTCAATAATTTCTATTATGAAGAAAGTATTAATAGTATATCGAGCCAGTACGATTTGCAAACGAAAATCTTGAATAAAACTTTTCCTAAGAATCAATTTTTACCTCATATTCCTAAACAACTTCAACGTATAATAAATAAGTGTTTAATGAGAGATACCGTACTCTACAGTTCAATCATAGAAGTGATGAACGATATTGCTAAATTAGACCAGATGTTAGATGTGGGCTTTAGAAAAAATAAGAACAATAACCATCTTGAGTGGAAAAAAGTTACTGAAACAGCTATAATAAATATAGAGATGGATGAGTTTACTAATGAAGTAGTTGCATTCAAACAGAATAAGATAAGCGGAAATTCACAAAAAATTTCTACATTGAACAAAAGTTTTGAAAGCCAAAAAGACGCTTTGGGTGCCATTAAAAAATATTTATAGGAGTGGTTAAAATGTTAAAACCAATGCCTTCTTTAACACGAAGCGGTCAATCTTCAAACAAATCAATGGATGATCATAAGACAAAAAACTACAGTAAAAAAGAGATCGATGCTATTCTTAAGCAAACTAAACTCGTGACTGTTAACCATAAGTATTCAATTGTCGTTAAAGGAAAATAGTATTGATAAGTATGAAATTCAATAAAGATTTTTAAAAGAGATTTTTCTTATTTTAATAAAGTAAGACTATGTATACCTCACCCATATTTGGGTGGGTTTTTTTACATTTTACTAAATCAGTTGCATCCTCACCTGAATAGTTGTTACTTTTTGTTCAACTCTAATTAAATAAAAGTAACAGCAAAAAAGACAACTGCCTTCCCAAACAGTTGCCTCAGATAGAAGATAGACTAAATTATAATCTAACTCTTATATTAATAATGGCGTAATCGTTTCATTATGTAAACACACATTCTGATCAAAAAAAGGTCAATTATGAAAACTGAAGAGAACAAACTTCCAATAGAAAACAGACAGATTAACATAGATGCTAGCAAAACAAAAAGCCGCTTTTCTCAAGAAAACGGCTAAATGCTCAATATTGTAACTAACTTCTTAGGAGTGACCCTAAACGGTTGGTTTTAGGGTCACCTAAAATATTAACTTATGCTTTTATTCCTGTCAAGGCTCATGACTACAATAATTGAAAAAGTAGTTATTTACACGGCATCTTTCCAAAAAGCACAACTATGAGAAGGAGTCACATTTTTACCAACATCAGGACTTTGGCTGTTCCCACACTCTGCAACCTCATTCGGATTAATAAATGAAATACCTGAAGCTTTGTCCATCAATCTTTGACCTTCCCAATAAGCACAATTTGCACAAGTACGTTCAGCAACATTATGTTTTGTTTCTCCCATAATTACTCACTCCTCAATTTTATTTTACAGTAATTATGATGCGCTCAATCTTTATGCAGTGCAAAAGATAACCCTTAGATAAGAATGAGAATCGTTCTTGCTTAAAGATAATATTTTTTACCTACTCTATGAATAAACGAACCGGTTATATTCATAAAGAGATGTTATCGAACCTCTTATGAAAAAATGTAGAAGAAAAAAAAGACAACTGCCTTCCCAAACAGTTGCCCTAGATAGAAAAGAAACTACTTCTATTGAAATAGTCTTTAAACTATTATAATATAATTAATTTTAAAGTAAACATTGATTTTTTTGATATCCAAACAGAGCGGCTTTTCCCATCAGCACACTTCCCCAAATGTCTGATCTCAGCCGCTTTGTCTATAAATATCTTGGCACATTTATGTTAATTGAGTGATACCTATAAAATATTATAGAATATACAATTAATTAACTCAAATGATATGTTCCTTCCACCCGATTAGATGAGGTTTCACTTCATTTAAATGTCTAAATACCAGCGAGTTTCAGTAATGTCATTGAACCCGCCCTTAACATCGCCTGCAGGATCGTTGGTGCTGCGAATCATTACAATGATCGAATGTCCTTCTATATCTTTTTGATCCAGCTCCACGCTAAATCCAGCAACATCATTCCTGTTGTATACTTTTGCTGCATCAGCTCGTGGCAAGTCTTTCAATTTGATTCGCTTCAGTTCTTTACCGGTCGTTCGATCTAGAATGAATGCGTACTGATATTTCTTAGTACGTGTGCTCCATCCTTCCGCCCTGATCTTTCCATTTACCGCGCCGAACCCATCCAAATGACCTTTATCGTTTCCAACCTCCATCACTGAATAGTTCTGACCTGCACGATAAACATCCGTAACCTCAGAAGGGTTGGGATCAGGTAACGTTGTATATCCGTTGTCAGTAATCCCTGTCAGATCGACATTTCCATCTAATCCACCGCCAACGTATGTGGAAGTAAACTGATAGATTGCTACTCCGTCCATGCTTGGAAATACCGACCATACAGGGCTTGGAGTTACATTGTAGCTTGGATATGCTGCCATCCATAATGAATCAGGGAACTCTGCTAGAATTTGCTGATAATATACATTTGCTAA
>NZ_JAFREL010000058.1 GCF_017377655.1 Candidatus Enterococcus ferrettii | reverse complement strand
GTAACTAATTTGATTAGTACATTGGTATCCACCGCTCAGAATATTTGGAATGGTTTTAAGAATACCTTATCGTCAATCATGCGTGGTATTCAATCGACAATCACATCAGTATGGAACTCCATAAAGTCATCAGTCATCAATATTATTAATGGATTGGTTTCTGGTGCGCAGCAAGCTTGGAATAACATGACTCAGGCTGTTTCAAACGCAGTTAATCGCGTCATGAGCCTATTCAATTCTTTGCGAAACATTAACTTGCTTGATATTGGTAGAAATATTATTCAAGGTTTGATCAATGGTGTAACTGGTGGATTAAATAGTCTATGGAATACAATTTCAAATATAGGGAATGGGATCAGGAATACAATAGCAAATGTGTTAAGCATTCACTCTCCTTCTCGTGTAATGAGAGATGAGATCGGGAAATATATCCCACAAGGAATTGCAGTTGGTATTGAAGCAGACGCAGATACTGCATACAACGCTATTCGGAGCCTTGGCGACGGGATTTCTAAGTCAATTAGCCCTGAAATGGCTTTAGGTACTAGCAGAATGGGCTTAGCGACTACTGGTAGCCAGATAATCAATAATAGCTATATTACTAAGAAATCTAGTGTGAACCGTGTTTATGAGCTCCACACGACAGTAGATTTAGACAGTAGAGAAGTTGGCCGTAGTGTTGCGGTATACTCCGAGAAAGAACTAAATAGAAGAAACACAATCAAAAACGTTTTGGCAGGTGAAACATAATGGCAGAGTTTAACGTATATTTCAATGGTGAGAAGTTGCCTATACGTGTGTTAGGCGGCTTCACACGTGGCCCGATGATCGGAGAGTACGAAAACAAGACAATAGACATATCAGACATGGACGGAACCGAGGTAATCTCTTCACGTATTAAGGAGGGGATTATTGAGGTTCCGTTTGTCATTCAAGGGGACTTGCACACGGCGCATGACGAGATGATGCGGATTCTTAACGTGGATGAGCCGAAGAAGCTGCAGTTTTCCGATCAGATGGATAGGTATTACTTAGCCATTCCGCAAGGAAAGCCGGATGCTGAGGAACTTGTGCAGTGGTTTGAGAAAGGTTCTATCTCGTTCCTAGTGCCGTCTGGTGTTGCCTATGCCGAAGAGGAAACAATTGTGACCAATGACCGGGAGGTCGTGACTGAGACGTTTGTTATTGATGGAGTACAGGGAACGGGTAGCATTTTTGTGAAAGACTTAGGTGTAGAAAATGAAATACTTAATCTGTTGCCGACAGCTTTACCTAAGCATAGAAATCAGAGTTATGCTTCAACAAGTTCTATGCGTACCACAATTACAAATAATATGATCAGGTTTACTGCTACGAGTAATAATGATCCTTATTATAGACCTGTAGGAACAAATTCGGCTGATGTATTAAAGCCCTCAACTAGTTACACCTTGGCTTTCAAATATAAAGTAATTGGTGAAGCAATGCTAAGAGTAAGAATGATTTTTGGAACAAGTGCGACAGTGAGTGAATATTTTCAAAATGAGGGTGTAGGATTATGTACGTTTAAAACTGACGCAACTGGCAGGCAGTATTTAAGCTTTGAACCTGTCAGAGTTAAAACAGAAGGTGTATTAAATTCTTCACAAGTAGGTGATTGGTTCGAGCTTGAAGAATTACAAATAGTCGAAGGTGAATACAGTGACTTACCTTACAGACCTGCACCTGAAGACGTAGGTCTTGTATATGGGAAACAATTAAATCTGCTTGATGGGTCTAGCAATGATTGGGAAGAATTTACTTTTTCAGGTTGGGATATGGGTGGATCAAGCACGTCTTTATCAACCATGGGATTAGCAGTTGGGGACAAAATTGCTTGTAGATGTGAAATAGATAATTCTAAGGGAACTCTTAAAGCAAAATTTAAGCTTGTTTTCCGGAATGATTCAGGTGCAATTTTAGAAGTGACGCCATCTATAATCTCTCCTGGGGAAGTAGGTATTTCTCAAGGGGAGTATATTATTCCTGAAGGGACTACGAATATTTTTTGGGCCAAAGCGAGTAAATTTGACGGAACTAATCAATCTACAATTAAAGTGAGAAGAAATAAACTAATCAAAGGTTCTCTCGCTGCACTGGGCGAGTGGACACCTAGTCAGGCTGACTCAGGCCTAACTCCTGTCAACGGCGGTATGGTTCCGTTCAATTCAGATCAATACGCTGCGCTCGCTGATCCACTAGGATTTGTGAGAGCTGAGACTACACAGGTTGGGTGTGGAGCTGAATTAAGGTTTGACTTCCCAGTGATTGCTGAATTAGAAAAACGACATCCTTACTTATTCAAGCAGAGAGAGTTTACGAGGAAGGTTGAAGAATATTTTAGTATGCTTAGATCAGTCAAACTTACAAGCTCAACTAGGGGTGGTGGACTAGATAGCAATAACAGTATTAATGCACTAAAATACTATTTGTTGCATATTCGACCTGTCGGTGGTGGCACATGGTTGCTTGCGACTGGAGCAGCTGGTTTGACGGATTTTCAAAAGAAGACAGTAACATTCTCTGGTTCCTTTCCAAGACAGTTGGAAGAAGGAGTTTACACAGTTTTTGCATCATCTAAAAAGAATTATAACCTTGACCGTGGTGCTGTTTCAGATGGAATCACACCAGCATGGGTTGAAGTGAAAGATGTCAAATTAGAAATCGAATTAGAACTTCCGAGAAAACAAACGCTGATAATTAATAATGAAGGAACACATAAAACAGCGCCTGAATTTTCTTTCGATTTTGAAGAAGATAACGGCTATATTGGGGTTGCTCACCAGGATGGCATTATCCAATATGGATCACCTAGCGAAGTAGATGGTGTGACAAAGCAGAAATCAGTAGTGTTGCTGCAAGATCGATTTGACAACAACAAGGGTTGGGAAATCAATAGCAGCAAGGCAGTGACTATGTTACCCATGACAGCAAATGGAACTGTGAAGTGGGACCCGATCCAAAGCTTTGTATATCCGACTGATTTTGGAACAGGAGATGGATGGCATGGCGTAACACTCACGCAAGCATTATCACAAGAGGCGGACAACTTCACATTAGAGTCCTTATCAAGGATACAGGATATTTGGGCCGAAAAAGCTGGACGCTTGGAGTTCACTATTTCCGCTGCTGATGGTACACCCTTGTTTTCAATGCAGTTTAGAGATGATTCAGTATCTTCTTCTCAGAATCAATTTTGGGCGTATGTAGGCAACCAAGAAGTTGACCGTGACACTTCAACTTGGCGATGGCGATGGTGGCTAGGTAGCCTAACAGTACGCAAAGCTGGCAACTTGTGGGAGTGGACCATTCAAAACGGCCATAATAAATGGACTAGGCAATACTTAGATGGTGGGTATGCAGTCTCTAACAAAAAGGCAGCACGTATTACAATCGCTTTTGCTGCCTTCGGAGACAAGAAACCAATTGCTTGGGAAGATGTTGCTAAAAATAAAAGCGGCATGGGATGGTCAGAATTACGCTTCGTCAAGGACAACGTGGATTATTGGGTAGACTTGCCAAACAAGATGAAAGCAGGCGACACAGTGGAAATTAGGAACACTGAGGGTAAGATATACAAGTACTGGCAGAACCAGGAACCTATACAAGATATGTTAGACGCTGACATAGGCAATAACTATTTCTTGCTGCCTGTTGGTGAAAGTGAAGTCCAGTTCCACTTTTCGGATTACATGAGTGAGCCGCCACTGATCACCGCAAAATATAGGAAGACATACAGATAGGAGGCAAAAGATGCAGTTAATTATAATTGATCGTCAAAGCAAAAAAGTACTAGATGTTTTGAGCAATGAAGCGCCTTTTGCTACACCATTCGATGACTCTTTTAGCGGTGGTGGGTTAACAGACAGTTTAGAAACAGGTATGGCTACGTACTCTTTTGAAGTCTTGAAGAAATATGCAGCCGCTGACCATCTAGTTAAGGGTAATGAGATTGCCTTTCGTGACAAGAAGGGTCAAGACAGATTATTCCAGATCCTGATTGTTGAATCGGAGCATGATAAAAAAGTTATTCATTGTGTAGATACAAATCTAACTTTAAATAATACAATTGTACGACCTTATGAAGCTGAAAAAGATTACCGAATAGCCGACTACATTAACCGTTTCTTGCCTAGCAAGAGCGGTTTTTCTATTGGGATTAATGAAATACCTCATCTATCAAGAAAATTAGTGTGGGAAGGACATGAGACGGTAACAAAGCGTTTGCGGTCTGTAGCTACACAGTTTGATAATGCTTATATCGGCTTTCGTGTTGTGATGCAAGGGTCACAGGTTACTGCTCGTTTTATCGACATCTATAAGAGACGTGGGAAAAGTATTGGGACCACCTTAGAGTATTCTAAAGAAGTCAATAATATTTATAAAACGGAAGACTTATCAGAGCTTGCGACAGCTTTAATTGGTATCGGTGGTATGAAAGAAGGCTCAGAGGATCAGGAGAGCATAACTTTTAAAGACAGACATTATCAATCAGCTGATAATCGGTTTGTAAGCCCAGCGGGTGATGATCGAGTGTACGATCTAATCATGGGACCTTATTGGAAAGAAAACAAACCGGGGATGCAGACCTATGAGGGGTATATTGAACGAGTATTTGAGTATGATACTCAAAGCCCGCAGGAGCTTTTTAATCGCGCAGTAAATCGACTGGCTGAACTGTCGCAGGGAGCGAATACTTATGAGGTAGATGTAGCGTTACTTGATGATGATATAGCTTTAGGCGATACAGTCCGAATTGTCGATCATGACTATCAGCCGGAACTCTTTTTAGAAGCGGATGTTTTAGAACTCACGCAGCACTTGTCGAATAAGGGGAGAAACACAGCAGTATTTGGCAACTTCATTGAGAAAGAGTCTAAGATTGATGCAGCGCTGCGAATGGCTCAGGAAGCCATGAAACAAACGCAACTGCAGGCTCTTTACGAATGGCGGGCCTATGCCGATGATGATCAAGGGAACGGCTTTACTCACCGATACAGTGAAAATAAGGAATACATGGCGATTCTGTTCGTTAGAAACAAGCCTGTACCTTCAGACGATCCAGCGGATTATCTTGGTCATTGGACAAAAATCCGTGGTAGCAATGGAATTGATGGTGATGATGGTAAGACTTATTATCCTTGGGTAGTCTTCGCTGACGATGCAAATGGTAAAAATATTAGTTTAGATGGAAATGGGAAACCTTATGTTGGCATTGGAAATGGCACAAATCCAGTTCCTTCTACGAATCCAGCTGATTACAAATTTCAATTACGCTATGATCAAGAACTATATAAGCAAGTTCAAGATCAGATTGATAGTGTACCTGTTGTAACAGTTGGGACGATCAGACCGGAGAATCCGAAACATGGGGATCAATTCTGGCAGCAAGACTCAGAGGGGGCGTTAACTGGATACTTTAAGTATGTGGTTAAGGATAGTATAGGAACCTGGGAACCGCAAATGGTTGATCAGGCCTTGCTAAATATCTACGAGTTGAATGCTGTTAATATCAATGGCTCTGTGATCAACGGTTCAAAGTTTACAAGTGAGTTCACTGGTACAGATGATTACGGTCGTCCTATCAACGGAGTGTTATCAATTGATGGAGGAGTTATCAAGTCTGATTATCTTTATCCAAACGAGCCGGGGCGTACAGGATTAATGCGACTGTCTCATGAAGGTTTAGCGAGTGTTGTTTCCAGAGACGGACAAGGAACCGCAAACGCCGGCTTCAACCTAAACACTGTTGCAATGAGAATTTATTCCGATCAATACGACGTTAATTTGTCGAAAACTAATCTGTCTTTAGTAGATAGTATCGCTTTGCGTGAAGCTACGTTAGCGTACGACAAATTAACATTGTTAGATAAAGCTGGAAAAAAATACTTTAAAGGGGGCTTTGAAGGAATATCAGTTGAGCAACGGTTAGGTATAAGCCTTACAAAAATGACCGTTCCTGCTGGTGGCGGACTTCCAAGTATTCAAGCGTGGGAAGTTTTGTCGGCTGGATTCAATGACTATAACAACCCGAGCGAAACATGGATGGACATTAAAGCAAAAATAAACTTGCAAAACAACTGGATGAATAATTTAAATGTATTGAATTTTAAAAATGGGAATTCGAACGTTTCTTCAACTGGAAGCCGTATTTATGTGACGAATGATAACCATTTGGTAGTTGGAGGGAATTGGGGGACCTATTTAGTCGCCTTCAATACTGGATCACCTGTTACTGTGTTACACGCGGACAGGAATGCATTGCAAGCCTATAAAAACTTAAACATGAACGGCTACTCCATAACCAATCAATCTGATATTCGATTAAAGAAAAATGTTAAACCGACAGATATTGATCCTTTGAAAGAATTTGAACGTATTGAATTTTATGACTTTGAATGGGACCCTGAACACCCGAGAAACGAGGGAAAGAGTACTGAAAAACAATATGGTCTGATTGCTCAATATGTACCGTTTTTATCGGAACACTCTTCATTTGAAACAGACAACTATTTGGTAATTAATCAAATGAAGCAGATGAATTTGACTAGCCATGCTGTAAAGGTCCTGATTTCGAGAAACGAAGAATTAGAGGTTCGACTTGCTGAATTAGAAGAAAAAATGAACAAGTTGCTAGGAATTGAATAGATGTACGAGTTATGAGCAGGGATTTCGATCTCTGCTCTATTTTTTGAGAGTAGGTGAAGTATGGAGTTTTTCGACAAATTGTTAGAGATCAACAGTTTCCTTATGGCCATTGGGTTAGGAGGTATTTACGCATGCTTTCATAAAATCTATAAGGCTGTAAAGGGAAACAAAGATCAAACAGAACAACGTTTCAAGAGTCTTGAGTATGCAAATGTAGCGATACTGCATGACAAGATTTACAAGCAGTGTTCTGGTTATTTACAAGAAGGGTGGGTATCAATTGATGATTTAGAAAACTTAGAATATTTATGGCGAGGTTACCACCAATTAGGCGGTAATGGCACAGGAGAAACATTGTACAAAAAGGTTCTTGATTTACCGAATATACCACCGAAGGAGGAAAGAAAATGAACTTTGCAGAATATTTAATGCCGCTAGCTATGGCAGGATGTCTAGTACTCGGATATTGTTTGAAACAATTTAAACGGATCAATATCAATGACTACATTCCAACAATTTTAGCTGTTGTTGGCGCGTTAATTGCTGGTAGCGTAAATGGATTCTCAATGGAATCAATTATTATTGGTGCAATTAGTGGATTAGCTTCTACCGGATTACACCAAGCGTTTACACGATTTATTGAGGGATTAAGTGGAAACGGAGGAAAGAGATGAAAAAGAAAAGTATCGTATTGAGCCTATTATTGGCTCTTTTTTTGTTGCCAAATTTTCAAGCGGAAGTAAATGCTGCTAAAGGTGATCAGGGTGTTGATTGGGCTATTTATCAAGGGGCAAATGGCCAATTTGGCTATGCCCATGATAAATTTGCAATCTCTCAAATTGGTGGTTACAATGCCGGAGGGCTTTACAATCAATGGACTTACGAAAGCCAAGTAAATTCAGTGCTAGCGCAAGGGAAACGAGCACATACTTATATCTGGTATGATACCTGGGGAAACATGAGTATTGCTAAAACTACAATGGATTACTTTTTACCCAAGGTAAAAAC
>NZ_JAFREL010000057.1 GCF_017377655.1 Candidatus Enterococcus ferrettii | reverse complement strand
ACTTAAATTGTAAATTCAAGATCTTAAAAACTAGTGTTAGTTGATTTAAGGTTTTATCGATCCAGTTTTGAGTGCGCTTCCTAAGTATGTGGGAATAAGCTATACTTACTTTAAAGCTTCAAAAAAAGGAATGGGATAACTGAAAGGGGACAACCAAATGGAAATCAAGCAAATCAAAACCAATAAAAAAGACTTTCTGGATTTATTGCTTTTAGCTGATGAACAGGAAGATATGATTGATAAATACTTAGAACGAGGAGATCTATTTGCTTTGTATGATGAGGACCTAAAAAGCATTTGTGTGGTGACCAATGAAGGGGAAGGGACCTATGAGCTGCAAAGCTTAGCTACTTACGAACAATTTCAAGGAAAAGGGTATGGCAAGAAATTGGTGAGTTATGTAGCGGATTATTATAAAGAGAAAGGCTCTACCATGCTAGTTGGTACTGGGGATGTTCCCTGGATTTTGAGATTTTACGAAAGCTGCGGCTTTGTACGGGCTTATCATCTGGAAAATTTCTTTATTGAACAATACGATCATCCGATTTATGACGAGGGGATTCAATTGGAGGATAAGGTCTTTTTGACGATGGAATTGAGAGCAAAATAAAAGTGACAGTTTGCAGAATAAACCTGCAAGCTGTCACTTTTTTAAATCCAAATAGCAATATTTACTATTTGATTCTCGATGATTTTTTCTTTCTTTCGAATAGCAGCTTTTAAAGGAAGCAAGTAAGTATCCTGCTTGGTGTCAAACCAAATAGCTGTTTGCCACTGGCTATTGCCAATTTCAGCGGTAATTTTCATGCGACCCCAGCCTTCTTCTCGGTCTTTGAAATCATTTCTGATCGCTGCTGCTAAATCCTTTGGCAGTGAAACCATTGTCCAGCCGGTCATCTCCGGTGACGATGAATAATGATAAACAGCGGCTGAAAACTCATATTTTAACCCAATAGGTGCCATGCTCATTCTCCTTACCCCGTTTTCTTAAATTCTAGCATGGTCCCACTGGAAAAAAAAGGACAGAATGACCCTGAATTTACTAATTTTTCATTTGCCAAAGACTTTGTACAGATGTTCCAGCTGGGAGATGACATCCACCTGGTTATGGTACTCGAATTCTAAAAAAGCCTCTTTTTCATCAATATGCGGTTTAGGTGTAATACATTGGACGGCGTGAGTGGTTTCTACAATAACAGCTTCCTTAGTGATATAAACTTTACCCACTGAGTTTTTAAAATACATAATTATTTCCCCCTTGTACATAAAGATACGCAAAGGAGTTCTTTTTGTTTTCTATTTTACTTTTTTCCCCCGAGTCAATTTTGAATTTAAATGGCGGATTACTTCTAAAATAAATATCGCATTTAAAGTCCAAACACTAAACTTTAATATTCCGTTATCTCAATAAATTTCTAGTCTAATAATCTGTATAAAAATTTTTTAGCATACTACAAACAGGCTATTTGATATAATTGGACTAATGTAATGTTAATGTTGTATCGATAGGAGAAGTGGAGTGAGAGGGGATAGAATAGGCAATAATTGCGCGACTATATTCATTATCTTGTAATACTGTAGAAACCCGGATGTATTCAATTTTCAAAGAAGTCATTCCCTTTCAGAAACTGTTGTACTATGACTTTATCCATATAGGTTATTTGAACATATACTTTGACACGAGTGAATCAACACGAAAAGGATTCATTCTAACAAAAAGAGTAAAAAGAAAAAGTATCCAGAAAAGATTCATTTTCTGGACACTGGTGCTGTCATAATACTAAAATGTTTGACAGTCTTTTTTTATTTTTCTCTGGTTTGAAACGATTTTCTCGCTATCATCAAAAAGATCGATAGAAAAACCATAAGAATCATTATCGAAACGATATAATCAGTAAACCGAATATCAATTACAGTTAAATAACCTTTTTGTAACCATTCGCCTGGGTTTATCCAGCTAATCCATTGAACTAGTTTGGGTGCGCTTTTTAAATCGAAAAAAATATTACTGCACAATAATATGGGAATCAGTACTAGATTCGACGTGATACTCAGCTGTCCTTCATTTTTAGGTATTGATGAAAGACAAAAGCCAAGTAAAGTGAAAATGGCAGATCCAATAAAAAATAGTGGAATAAATAATATCATTTGATTAAGGGACATTCTAATATGAAATAAAGTGTTTTCGATAATTACCAGTATGGAAGATACAGTACAAGCAATAATTGTTTGACTCAAAGTGATGCTGCATAGGTATTTCCAGAGGGGAAAAGGAGTAATTGTCAGTAACTCAAAAACGCCCCGCTTTCTCTGTGAAAAAACGGAAAAAGAATTTGTTGTACAACAGTAGAAAAAACTACTAATAGTCAATATGCCAAACAGACCACTATTACTGACATTGATATCGAAATAGGAAAGACCAATCAGCACTGCAAGAGGTAAAAAAATGGACCAGAATAATAAATAGGTATCCTTAATACTCTTTTTGAACGAAATTCGAATTATACTAGACATAGTTATTCTCCTTATAGGTTAATTGACATAATAATTCTTCTAAATCGGGAACTCCATATTTTATAAGTAGATCTTTCGGCGAACCACTTTCCAATAGTTCCCCTTGGTCCATAATTAAGACTCTATCGGCAGTGTTACGAACTTCCAACATATCGTGGGAAGAGAATAATACACTCTTTCCATTTACTTTTAAATTTCGTATCATGTTTTGAACATCCCTTTGACCACTAGGATCAAGTCCAGAAGATGGTTCATCTAAAATGACTAATTTAGGATTATGCATTGTTGTAATACTTATTGCCAATCTTTTTTGTTGTCCTAACGATAGTTTTGAAGCTAAAGTGGTTTTTACATTGGATAAATTGTAATTTTTTAAAATATTATCCATTTTTTCTTTGGTTATTTTTACCTGATAGAAAATAGCAAAGAGTTCTAAATTCTCCTCTACACTGAATCCTTCAAAAAAAGGTGTGGTTTGTAACTGTGCTCCGAAGTTTTTATTGAAATCTTTAGACCAGTGTTTAACAATCCCGGTATCTGGCTGGCTTATTCCTAAAAGCATTCGTATAGTTGTTGTTTTCCCAGCTCCATTAGTACCTACTAGAGCTATAATTTCATTATGGTTGATAGAAAAACTCAAATTATGGATTACTTTTCTTCCATTAAAACTCTTCTCCACGTTCATAAATTCGATTAATTTCATTTTGTCCTCCTTTGAATATTTAATGTTGACTATTTGAGTAATAAGTAAAGCCATAATAATGGCTTTGCTTATCTTTTTTCGATAATACTTATAGTAGCATCAATTAGCTTGATTTGAGCTTCAATAACATTGAACATATGCTCGAAAACTATTTTTGTAAGCTGGGGAATATCTCCTTGCAATGCTTTTTCCTTAGCATTCATACCAGTTTTTACAGCTTGTGACTCAAGTATTAATTGTTTCTTGTTTTTCTTTAGTCTACTAATTGCTTCAGTCTTAGGAATTTCATATGCTAGAGAAATTCCCGTATACAAATCAGTAGGGTAATTGATTTTTTCACTGCCAAGACACTCTAGAGCTAGCTCTTGTTGATAATCCTCCCCCTTTGGAGTAATCCGATAAATTGCTTTTTGACGGTGTCCACTATTTTCCAAGCTGACGACCTCAACGTATCCGTCTCTTTCGAGTTTTTTTAATGCGTTATAGATTGAACCGGGTAGGACACCAGCCCATCTTTTAGCATCGTTCATTTCTAACATGGATTTAATTTCATAACCAGACATTGGTTGCATGCTAAGCATAGCTAAGACTAGTAATTTTGTCATTTTTACGCTCCCTTGTTTATACAACGTTGAATAAACAAATTATATTGAAGAATTTGAGCGTTGTCAAGTGGGATCATTAAAGTAATGCACTCTAGAAAATATAAACGGAAGTATTGAGTCTGCTCTAATGCTTATCTTCATTGTGTCTTACATAATCTATTGAATTAGAGATTCATCATTTATTTATTCTAATTATTAGT
>NZ_JAFREL010000056.1 GCF_017377655.1 Candidatus Enterococcus ferrettii | reverse complement strand
TTATTCTTCTTCATTCCTTTTTCCTCCTATACATCCTTTTTTTACTTTTTATATAAATACTTGTGTAAACAAGCAGTTATACCCCTCTTGGATACTTCGTTTGTTTCATTGGCCGTCTCACTGGTTCAGGCTGTAGAAAATACGCTTTAAGAACTAGAAAGAAGCCGAACGTGGATACCACACACACTAAACATAGCCACAGATTTTCCTGTACAAAGTTCAGAACACTGCCCATCTTAGGAATCACAAAGGCCACTTTCCCGTAGATTCTATCTGCGGAAATCGGTGGGTCCTTACTGTTGTTTGCGTCCCCTTTGGTGACAATGTAGTCACCCTTTTCCCCGTTTAGTTCGTCTAACCGCTCTACCATTCTATGGGTCAAGTAACGGTCTCCTTCACCCACTTGAAAGGTGACAATATCGCCTTCCTTAACCTGACTGCCATCTGCCATCTTTACCAGCACAATATCGCCAGCATAAAATCCCCGTGAAGGTGAATCTGGTTGTGGCGCCATTGAATTGGTCAAAACTTGGTAGAAACGATAGCCAAAGATCGCCGCATCCGACTTCTCACTAAAGGCAAACATCAAGGAGCTTAACAAAATCCCTATCGTCAATGTGTAAAAGAACAAGTTATACACGAACAAGAATATTTTACGATTCGTAGACTTTTTCGCCTCTTGTAGAGGTGGTGTTCCCTGTTGAGTTGGTCTTGGTCGTTGAGGCCGCTGTCTTGGTGGTGCTATCCGCTCTCGTTCATAACCATAGTTATTTGGTCGCGGATTTCCATATCGCTCCGGCCCACCCCGCGATGGATACGATTCTCTTAAAGGGGGAACATCCCGACGCGGATAGCTTCTGTCCTGTCCTCGGTTAGTCGGTCGGTGAGGCGGATAGGCTCTTCTGTCGTTATACTCTTCTTCGTAATAATCGTTTCTTCTGGTCATTCGACGATTGGAAGGGGGCCGGTCACGATACGACGGTTCGTCAAACTCGTAGTCATGATCCCGATATTCACGTTGTCTCGACATATCTCCCCTTCTTTCATTGGACACTTCGATTGCCATACAGCTGTTTAGCTGGTCGTTGGGCAGTCGGTGGAATCATTACTGCTGATTGCGTTGTCTCATTGACAATAATTGCTGGTTCCACAGGTTCATTGGAAGCTTCAACCTTTTGTTTGTCTTCCGAATTATTTTCCAGTTCGATTGGATCACTGACTATTTTTTCCTGCTCTGCTTCAATGCTTTTCGTTGGATCTTGATCATAGATCGTTAAATTGTATGCTTCAATCAACGCAGTCAGCTTCTTATCATAGGTTGTATCAGTCGCATATTTTCCAGTTAGAGCTTTCGCCGCTTCGTGATATGTTCCAGCATTTGTCTTCCATGTTTCTTGGTAGAAACCAATATTGCTTGAGAGACCATTTTTCAAAAGTGCTGCATAATCCTCCAAGGATTCTCTGTAGCTTGGATACTGGCGAAAAGTGGATTGGATCGTATAGAGCTCCCCATTCCCTCTATCTTCTTGTGTTTTAAAAGAGACCTGCTTGCCTTGGTAACTTCCTTTAATTCCAAACAGATTATGATAAGGTGGTCGAGCCAATCGACTGTTGCCAGAACCTGTTTCCAAAATTGCCTGTGCAATCATGACCGAAGCATACAACTCTTTCTGCCAGGCAATTTGTTGCGCATCATTGGCAATCGTTTGAATGAACGTTTTTGTCGTTAAATTCTCAATTACCGAGAACTGATAGTTTTTTTCTACCTTTTCCATGGGTATTTTTTCAGTTATTATTTCTGAAGCACTTGATGAAGAACCACTCGATTTTTCCATGGCTTCTTTTGATTCACTTGTTGACGTAGTTGTAACCTTTGCTCCTGACAATTCATTACTTTGGTTTTTTCCTGCAGAAGAAGTCTCCACGGTCATCATTGATTCGATTGATTCTTGAACTGTGCTGCTGCCGGCAGTAACACTAGTCATTTGACTTGTTGTTTCTCGTTGTGAAGCAAAAGACTCCTTCGCTTCTGCCGATATAACTTGCTTTTCAGGTATCAAATTGCCAATAAGCAGAAAAATACTCACTCCTAAACTGATCAGCAACCATTTACCTTTCATCTGGCTGACGCCTCTCTTGTGGTCGTGGACGTTCTCTTGGCTTTCTTGGTCTGGCCGCTAATTGCTTCAACTTCAACAGCACATTGTGGTAATACAGAGCTGTCATTCGTAAATAAAGGGCTAGAATCATCAATAACAACAGAAGAAACAATTGACTGACCGTCACTACCTCCTGAAAATCAGTAAAGTAGAAAAAGATTCCTAATACCATAACTCCCAATAACACTACCAAGGAGAACAACCAATAAACCCAGTACCAAAAGGTGTACCATTCAATTTTGTCTTGCAGTGTCTTCATTTCTTCGTGTTCCCCTCTTGCACGATGCCTAAAATTTGTTTTTCTGAGACTAACCCGAAGATTCGGCTGTCTTTTGAAATGGTGCGATTGTCTCCTAATACGAAGTAATAATTCTCAGGTATTGTTTGATTCGAAAAACTATCCCAATTAAAATCTTCCGTTCGATAAGCAAAAGCATCGCTTACTATTTCATGGTTAATGAATAACTCGCCGTCTTGATAATTAATTCGTTCCCCTGGCAAACCGATAATCCGTTTCAAATACAACTCTTCGGGGGCATCTGGCGGATGCAGCACGACTACATCGAAACGCTCTGGTTTTCGGTGTGCTTTCACCTGGACAATCTCTTGTTCCCAATAGGTGGGATTCATGGACTCGCCACTGACAAAGTATTTTGGGTATAGCCAGTAATAGGCCCGGAATGTAATGAGAAATACCAAGTAACAGCTAACAAGGGCTCCTGCTAATTTTGAAACTTTTGGCCATTGATTTAAGCTTGGAAATCTTCGACCTCAGCCAACCTCCTGAGCTTCTTCGACTGATGTATCTTGTTGTTCTCGAACCATTCGTTCTATCAGTGAATTTTCTCCTTGCAAAAGGTCAAAGTAAGCTGCTTTACTCAATAAATTGTCATAATCCATTTTCATCAGCTTCACGAAAGGCTTACGGAACCATGGTCGAGCGTGAACTTTTGCACGGGATTCAATCACTTGGCATTCATACAAGACAAAGTGGATATCTCTTGCTGAAAGATTGGCTTTGATTTGCTTCACCTGATCTCGTTCGTAAACCAATTTATTCCCGGTGACTGTCATCTTTTCAGATTTGTTAATCAGCTCCCCGTTTAGATGCCACATCTGTTCTAAGAAGCGAGCCTTTTGGAGCAAATAGGTATATTCCCGGAGACTAATCCTGATCCGCCTATCCCAATCACTTTCTTCCGTGCTTTTTTGATCAAAATATTGAATCCCGCTGTAAAGCATTGAAAGCTCTAGCTTTTCAATCACCAGCTCCAGCTTTTGGTTGACTGCCCGAAGACGAGCTTTGCTTTGACTTTCTTGACGTACGTCTTCTTTTTGGATTCGGTCTGCAGGAACCATAGATTCCTGAGGCTGTTCGGTTGCTTGATTGGTCGAAATTGATTCTTCTGCTCGTTTTTCTTCTTGAACAATGCCTTCAGAAAAATGCTGCTCTGCCAATTCCAATAACAACTGCTCTGCTCGTCCCATCGAATTTTCGTTAGTTGTTGGAAACTGCTGGTTTAAGCTGTCCTCCAACTGAATCGCAAAGGGAAAACCTTCTTCTCTGAAAACTAACGGAACAAAATCAAAGCGATAAACCTGTCGACCATATTTTGGTTCTTCCGTTTGTGCCTTCAACCAAGCAAACTGCGGAAAAAACTGATGCAATGCTTGCCAAAATGCTTTCCAATTCAAGGTACCTGGCACTAGCAACAGTTCAACATGATAGCTGCTGTTCATCAGTCTGAACAATTGCTCAAAATACTGGTAAATCTTTTCTCGTTGTTCGTCATTCAACGTGCCATGTGGGGCATACAGGTACTCACAAACTCGTTCGATTTCTGCTAATAGTGGTTGTGTGACTAACTCTTCCTGCATAATCGGTGCTGGTGTTGGATAAAGGGTAAGCTGATTCTGTGATTGCTTCACCGAAAAACCTCCCTTCTTCTATTCGTCTTCCAATAATGCATCGCTGTTGGCTAACAAGCGGACGAAAAATTGGGTGGTTTCTTCTTGTACCGAGCGCAGACGTTTGCGGTAATTTTTGATTTCTTGTTTCATGACTCGTAATTCCAGCGAGGCATCGTGGATGACCTGGTGCGCTTCCTGTTCCGCTTGACCACGGATTCCTTTGGCTTCATATTCTGCTCGTTCCAAAATTGCTCGTTCTTGCTTTTTGGTTTCAATCAGGATCGTGGCCAGCTCAGCCTTCATCTCTTCATTTTCTTTTTGCGTTTGTTTCAATTCTTCGACCTGTCGTCGTGCTTGAATCAACGCTTCTGTTTGATTAGCTTGACTGTCTTTCAAGTCAGCTTTCAGCTGTTCTACTTGCCTCGATAACTCTTGAATTTCACTGTTCTTTTCAGACGCCAGTTTTTCCAATGCTTCTTGTTTTTCCTTTTGTGACTGGACTTCTTTTTCTTGTTGCTGCTGAAGGACTTGATCCTTCTCTGACAAAGTCGTTGCCATTGCGCTCATTTCAGATTGCTTGACTTCCAGCTGATGCTTCAACTGAGCAACAGTCTCTTCCAGTCGTTCAACCTCTTGTTGCAATGGTGACTCTTGGCGTAGGGGTTGCTCTTCCTCCTCGAGAACTGGTTCAGCACCTCCACCATAGCGGCCATCATAACGCTCATCCGCAGAAGGTTCTGTCCGTCTGCGTGAGCGGCATTCCCCACGGTCATACTCGCGATAATTTTCTGCTGGACGTTCATATTCTTCTTCGGGATACGATTCATACCCATAGTCGTCCTCATATCCCTCGTCATACTCATCGTAGAAATAATCCTCTTGATTCGTTTCCTGATAGGTATCCTTCTTCTGTTTGCCGAAACCAAACATACCCGTCTCCTCCTCTATCCACTGACTCTTAAAATACTGTTTTTTGATAATTTGTTTTGTTTCATCTATACTTTTAGCAAGCACAAAAAGCTGCTCATTTTTCATAGTCTTAAGTAGACGAAGAAAAACTCTGGAGGCCTATTAAAACATCAAAAAAAGAGCTGCACGTTGACGGCAGCTGACGGTTTAAAAAAGAGCAATAGTAAATTTACTTCTCTAAAAAAAATATTTCCTTGCACTCGAAAGAAAATTACCTATGGAAAGGTTAAAAATGCGCACTTTATCGTCCACATAACTTGGTAAGCGCTTACTAAGAAAAAAATAAAAAAAGCCTCTCCAAAAAAGAATTGACTCTTTTTTGAAAACGTTTTATCCGATTGCCTCTTCCATTTGATTAACTACCAGAAAGCGTTGTTCCATTAAAGCACCAGCATATGTATCTAAGGTCATTTGAGTGGAGCTATGTCCCATTAACGCACTGACACTCATAATATCTCCCCGACTCTCTAGGCAACGAGTCGCAAAAGTATGTCTCAACTGATGGAAATGAATGGTAGCTAATTTAGCTTTCTCACGAATCCGATGAAAGTGATACGTTAATAGTCGCGGTTCAACTGGTTGTTCTTTGTTAGTCAGGACAAATTTTCCCTTTGCTCGCTGTTTCTGCTGCAACAACAATTTCTTCAACATTCGACTCATAGGAATTAGCCGAGTGGATGAAGCTGTTTTTGAGCTGGTATAAATGAGCCCCGTTTTCTTTCCGTCGAATACACCAATAATCCGCTGCACTGTTGAATGGACATGAATCA
Organism: Candidatus Enterococcus ferrettii; assembly: GCF_017377655.1. GTDB lineage: Bacteria > Bacillota > Bacilli > Lactobacillales > Enterococcaceae > Enterococcus_A > Enterococcus_A ferrettii. The sequence goes on along the minus strand of NZ_JAFREL010000056.1, from coordinate 20,555 downwards.
AATTGTTCTCAAAATCCAAATCCTCCCAAGTCAACGCTGAGATCTCCCCAATTCTCATACCGGCATGTAAAGCCAGCAATATTGCCAGTCCTTGGCCCTTTTTAGCTGCTAACGCTGTAGTTTCCAAGCGTTTTTGTTCTTGTTTAGTCAGAGCTTGATTTCTGTTCTTCACCAATTTAGGCAATTGTACTAAAGCAAATGGATTTTCCTTAACCATTTTTTTTCGAATGGCTAGGTTGATACATTGTTTAGTAATACGAAAGACAGCATGAATCGTCGAAGGCTTCAACTTGCGCTTTTCTAAGTCTTTCAATAAGATTTCAGCTGCTTCTTCGTCTAGTTCGTTTAAACTGTATTCACCAAGAATATTCAGTACATAATGTTCTAGCTTGTGCTCGTAATTGGCGTAGGTGGACTGCTTCACATTGGATTGAACTTCCTGAAGCCACAGATACCCCCACTCATTAAAACTAATCGCTGCTTGTCCTTGATTATTTTGAATCACTTGATAATGCAGTTTTAAGGGATACAATTTTTCACGAACTTCCTTTAATGTCTTGCCGTATACCGATCCATATTTAGTTTTACCATTAGCTTTTTTGCCCTTGGGATAGCGGCCTTCCCAGCGTTTGTCCTTCCGGTGATAGATATTTTCACCTCTGCGCATATCCTCACTTCCTTTCTATTGTTAGCGACGGTGGTTTTGACGGCAAATAGACACTCCGTCTTTTTCAAGGGATTTTCTCTCCGTCAACTACCGTAAAAAATCCCAAAGAAATAATTTTGATTATTTTTATAAAACATATTGCGTATTTTTGACTCCTAATCTATAATTAGACTAGTTAATAACCTATAAATTAAAATAAACATAATTACTTAATGAAATATCTCATAGTCTACTTAAGACTAAGTAATTATTTTTTATTTTCTCACCTACCTCACCCATTGGATTGACATTCCTAGCAGAATTCCTTTATGTAATAAACTATCGTTTCAGCCACCCATTATATATCATTAGCGACATATTTGATTGAATTAAATTAATAGGAACATAAATTTTACACTAACAACTGATGAAACAGTCCAATTAATTAGAATGTACCTATACTATTCATCTTTACTACAGACTCTTTTATTTCTTCATCAATCATGTCGAGTCTAGAATTTTTTATATTATGTGAGAGAAACGGTAAACCTGCACGAACCACGAGTTAAAATGACGGTTCCGTAAATTTACTGCAACAAAAAAACACCCACGGTGGGTGTTTTTTTTAAGTATTTGACTAACCTTTAACATCGGCAGTCTTTCCAACATTAGCGGGATCTCCTTGAACCTTCAACAGGATCAGCTTAGTAATCTCCATTAAAAGTACCGCTGCTAGAGCTAACAACATACTCAAACCAACATGACTTAAAGTAAAGTTTTCAGGAATGGCAAAGATTTCGCGTACGCCCGGAATCAGCGTGACACTATACAAAGCCCCACATACGACAATCGCTAACCAAACCAGTTTATTTTCTAAGAATCCAGCTTGCCAAGAAGTCTGGGTGTTTGAACGAGCTGGCAAGGTCTGCAAGGTCCGGCTCCAAATCAAGGTAGAGAAGGCCATAGCAATACCGATTTCTACTGATTCCTGCATGCCTAACCATTGGGCAAAAATCACAGCAGCTGCAATCAGAATGCCGCGATAAGTTACTGAGCTTAAAGTCTTGCCAGTGAAAATTCCTTGATCAGGATCACGAGGTGCCCGCTGCATGATCGTCGGTTCTGGCTTCTCTGTTCCTAAAGCAATTGCTGGCAGTGAGTCATTCACTAGGTTAATGAACAACAACTGTAAAGCAGTAAAAGGATTGTTCCAACCCATAACTAAGGCAAAGACAATCGCGATAATCGCCCCTAAGTTACCGGCAAACAAGTAGGCAATCGCCTTCTTGATGTTGTCATAAACGTTACGCCCAACCTTTACAGCACTAATAATTGAGGCAAAGTTGTCATCGGTTAACACCATCGCCGCAGCATCCTTCGCTACGTCAGTTCCGGTACCCATGGCAATCCCGATATCTGCTTGCTTCAAGGCTGGTGCATCATTCACACCATCACCAGTCATGGCAGAGATCTTGCCTTTGTTTTGCCAAGCACGGATGATTCGGATTTTATTCTCTGGTGAAACTCGAGCGTAAACAGTAATTTTTTCCAAGCGTTCCTTTAATTCTAACTCACTTAATTGATCCAGCTCGGTTCCCGTTAACGCCTGATCCCCCTCAGCAAAAATTCCGATCTCTTTAGCAATCGCCACGGCGGTCGTTTTGTGGTCACCAGTGATCATCACGGTTTTCATGCCGGCGTTTCTAGCATCACTGACGGCTTGGAAAACTTCCTCACGGGGAGGATCAATCATCGCTAACAGCCCCACAAAAACCAACTCTTGTTCGTCTTCAAAATCTAAATCATGATCCGCTAATGACTTGTACGCAAAGGCCAAAACCCGTAAAGCTCGTTCTGAGAAAGCTTCGTTCTGCTGCTGAATCAGCTTCTTGTGCTCCTCTGTCATAGGAACCACTTCGCCATCAAGCAAAACATGACTGCTGCGGTTAATGACAATATCTGGTCCGCCCTTGGTTAACAGCAGTTTCTCCCCATCAATTTCATGCTGAGTGGACATTAATTTCCGATCAGAGTCAAAGGGAAGCTCGTTCAATCGTGGGTATTTTTGACGAAGTTCCTTGTAAGGTTGCTCTTGTTTATTACTAAAATCAATCAACGCAACCTCGGTTGGATCACCAAGCTTCGCGCCATCTTCTGCAATTGCCGCATCATTGGCTAAGACACTAATCTCAACTAAACGTCGTTCGTCCTTCGTCCAGCTGTCTGGTGTTTGCGAAAATTTGCCACTTTGACCATTCGGTAAAAAGTAATCCACCACAGTCATCCGATTTTGTGTCAGCGTACCGGTTTTATCCGTACAGATGACACTCGTTGAGCCTAACGTTTCAACGGCTGGCAGCTTACGGATAATCGCATGCTCGCGGGCCATTTTCTTCGTTCCCAAAGATAAAACAATCGTCACAATCGACTGTAAAGCCTCTGGAATTGCAGCAACTGCAACAGCAATCGCAAACATAAAGGCATTGACTAGATCGGCGGTTAAATCACCAGTACCATCTCCCATAAAGATTCGAGCTACCTGTACTCCTAAGATGATTAGCGACAAGCCTAGAATCGCCAAACTCAATTTCTTACTAAAGCGATCCAAGCCCCGCTGCAACGGAGTCTTCTGTTCAACCGTTGTTTCCAGCAAACCAGCAACCTCACCAATGGCTGTATTGTTCCCCGTCGCTGTTACAACAAATTTTCCACGACCATAAGTCACAATTGTTCCGCTGTAAACCATATTCAACCGATCACCAATCGGAACCGTTGCATCAATCAGCTGAACTTCTTTTTCTGCCGGTGTAGATTCCCCCGTCAGCATCCCCTCATCAACCTTCAAGGAGCCTTCTTCCAGCAAACGACCATCCGCTGGTACGTAATCTCCGGCTTCCAAAAGAACAATATCGCCTACTACCAAGTCCTTAGCTAAAATTGATTGCTCCGCACCATCACGAATTACATTGGCATCCGGTGCGGATAGATTCTTCAAGGCAGCCAGCGAACCTTCCGCCTTTTTCGTTTGAATGACACTGACTACCGAATTCAGCAGCAAGACCGCGAAAATGACGATCGATTCAACATAAGCCCCCATCACCAGCTGCACCGTGGCAACAATCAGCAGCACAACTACCATCGCATCCTTGAAGGTTTCCAAAAACAGCTTAAAGCTGGATTTCCGTGGGGCTTCTTTCAGCTGGTTTGGACCGTTTTCTGTTAAACGCTGCTGCGCTTCTGAGGTGGTTAAGCCCTGTTCCGAGGTTTGATTTTCTGTTAATACATCACTTAATTTTTTTTGATAGATTTCTTGTGCCAATCACGATGCTCCCTTTAGTTTTTTCAGTAATTTTTCCTATAAAAAAATGAGACCTAAGACAAGCGAACTTGTCTTAGGTCTCACCATTTAAAATAATACCAGAAAGCCTTGCGACTAACTTACTGTTGGCATTATTACAACATTTGTTGTTGGTTACTCCCCTAAGGAATAATCTTACTGTATGTTTATCATAGCGGATACCATGGGAATTCACCATATTTATGCTTAAGGCTAAAGAAAAGTATAAGGAGTCCAACCACCGTATACTATTCCGTTTTAGATAGACAACCTTATCACTTCAACGTTTGCTTCAACCATTCTCCAAATGAGGTATTTCCCTGAGGTTTCTCATTCCTCAGACCCGCTTTATACAAAAAGTTGTTCCAACCACCATTAGCCATGGACGCCTGTTTACTATATTCAAATTCTTTGACTGTTGGGTTTCTCCCTAATTTTTTTGCTTGTTTTCGCACGAAGGCAATCAATTGTCTGTTGCTGATATTCGCATCAGCTTTTGTGTGTCTTCTCGATTCTAGGCCGGCACTTTCTATAAATTCATTCCATCGACCATATCTGCCGCTTTCTTTTGCACTAATTCAATCAGTTCCTCATCCGTTACCGGAATGTTATACCATCTAGGCTCTGATGGTTCGAGCTTTGCAGCCGATAGAAAATTGCCCCAGTTGCCAAATCTGCCTGCCACTAATGATGCTTTTACGAAGAAGGGTCGCCCTAATTTAGCAGCCTCCTCCTGAATTAATGCAATCAGTTCCTCGTTGTTTGGTTTCCTTTTAAAATTCGTGACCATTCATCAATCTCCTTGTTGCGGATGAACCGTAAAGTGACACGATATGTACTTGTTGATTGGCTTAGTTCATCTGTTTTTTTTATTCAACGTGTATGTAATCCCTGAAGACAGCTCTATTCTCGTGATGAGAAATTTTGTCTTCGTTGTACAGAATCATCAAATACACTGTTTTTCACTTTTTATTGAAATATTTTATTATCCATTAGCGATAAAATCATGAAGATGCACTTGAAAAGGGAATCTTTAACCTTTTCTACAATCTATAAATGATTGTCACAGCTATTCGTAAAGATCTCCTTAAGAGGCAGCTGTAAAAAAAAAAATAACCTAAGCCCCTTGCTGAGCTTAAGTTATTTTACATTTATGTATACCGCTAGAGAAAGAGATTCGCATTTTTACTATTCTATTCCTCTGTTCTTTTAACTGTGCAGCCGGTTCGATTCACGAATAATTCTAACTCTATGCCAAGAAAACAGAAACGCAGAAAATAATGATTCATTAAAACAAAACTTACTGATCCTTCTTTTCATTATTTATTACTTTCTTTTCTGCTGGCTCCCACGTATTTGCATCAAAGTAATAATGCTCAGTACCTATGTCACCCGAGGAAATCTTAATAGTGTATGAGGCATCATCCATCCAATCAATTTTTTTCAAATCCATCGTCCGGTAGTGCTTGGGGCATTGATATAGTTCTTCTCCAGATACAGGATCAAAAATACTAAACGTCGCATAGGTACCAGATTCCTCTTTTGTTACGCGAGTTTTCAGCAGATACTTTCCATCATGAGAAGTGATTTCCTTTTCAGGATAACTTTGCGCTTGCTTTATAATCATTTGGTGAGCTTTGACCACCGAAAACGTTCCATATAAGTAGATACCAGAAAGAAGCAACACGAAAGAAAGAACGATCGCAACTAAGAGCTTTTTAGAAACCCGCTTCGGCTCTCTTTTACCTACGAATACTGAAACAGCGATATATTCAAGCCACAAGAATGCTGGAAAGAGCAAATCAAACACAAAAAGATAGCTAAAAAAACTAGGCCGTGACAGCTGCCGTAGCACAGCTAACAGTAAAAAGACTATTGGAAGCAGGTAGCCGAATCGCTTCTCCTTACGTGAGCTGAGAAATGATTGAAGAAGGAGTATGATGCTCTTTCCTATTAGTAAACTTGGCATAGTCATCGCTTTACGCTCCGTTTCTAGTCTGTTGATGCTTCTATGTCTATTTTACCAAAAAACTTTCCATAAATTCGAAAAATGACAAGTCTTATTAATCCCTCCAAAAAAAGAATGACCTCTCCTAAGAAAAGTCATTCTACTAGTCCCTGTGCATAAAATTGTAAAAGCTTTGGTGACAGCTTGTAGCCGTAACCCCATACTGTCTCTATTAATTCTTCTCGGAAACCAGCCTTATACAGCTTCTCCTTCAAGCGTTTCATTAATACAGACATTTGAGTCATCCGTGAATTGTTCGATGCCCCTCCCCAGAGGTATTGGCACATCTCTTCACGAGAAATCATTCCGCCATCACTGGCAAGTAAACATTCAAAGGTTTTGCATTCCTTCTTGGTTAGACTAGCTTTGAATTCTTCTAGGGTTCGAGGAGAGTCTTCCTTTTGATAAAGAAAAACCACATTCTTGCTTTCCTTCTTTTGTCCTCTTTCTAAATTCTCAGCCAAATGCTCCCGCAACAGATCCGCAGATTGATCGGCGTAAATCCAAGTGTCCATTCCCAACTTAGATAAAGCAGCCTTCTCTTCAGCAGAAGGCAAATGCCCGAATTTGCGAATCAAAAGGAGACCTTCATTGCCGATAAATACCAGTAGCTTACGAACCTCTTCATCAGATAAGGTTTCGCTAAAAACAATCGCCTGATAGCTGTGAATCATTTGCAGGCGATTTACACTGGTTTTTAGTTTATTTACTAATTTTACAGAGCAGAAAACTTCATAGTTCAAGTATTGCAGCTGCTCCTGCATCTGTTGTTCTATTAATAGGTTCTTGGTCAAAATTAAGAGTGGGCACATTGGCTCACTTCCTTTCATTCTTCACTTGAAAGCAAGGGGAGAGCCCCTCCCCTCGCACTCTTAAGATAAAAAGTAGTTTAACTGTGCCTGCCAATCAAGATACAAGAAGATAACCGCACCAATTGCCAGCAACATCACAAACAACAAGCCGCAATCCACTAACAAAATGGTTGATTTCTTTTCATATTCCATCCGCAACCGGCTGTCTTTGATAAAAAAGATCAAAAAACTCACCAGCCCAGCAATTGCCAGAAAACCAAAAACTCCCAACCACATTGGAATGGTCATGTACATTCTCCTTTCACACTACGGGGTGTTATCTAATGACCAAGTCAGCTTGGCCGTGTACTCTCTACTCCCCTTCCCAGCACCAGCAGGCAAGATCAACGAAATATCATCAAACGGCATCCGCAGCTGCCAAGTTCCCTGCCCTTCACCAACTTGGGCTGAAACCAACGTCTTCGCCGTTTGACCAGTAATCAAGGTCTCATTAGTCTGAACCGTTGTTGGCGTTCCAGAAGGTGACGGATCAATCGCTTCCTGCGGCGTATCCCGATCAGTCACATGTTCAATCGACAGATTGTCTAGCTTTAAAGACGTTCCGGTTCCATTTGGCATCGCACGTCCGACCGAATCCTTAAAATCAGAAAGACTAGCAGTTAACTTCCAGCCAGTTGAAATCACTTGATCATCTTTAATCCGCGTGTAAAAACCATCCGTGACAACATTGGTATTGGTTTGATAGTTTTGAGCATTTAAGTGATGAGTTGCTATACTAGAAGAAACGCTCTGTATGCCAAAATAGAAACGTAGTGGTGCAGACAGTATACCCATGTCATCATTATCCTTTGGTAAATCCTGTTGTTCATCATCCAGAATTTTATAGCTCTGCTTCGCTTCATTAAAACCTGGACTAGACGGTGTATCATCTGACCAGTCTACTCGTCCAATCGCTTCCACCCATTCTTCTGCAGTACCTCTTCCTATAGACTTAAACGTAATCACTATCGATTCACCCTGCTCCAAATCACCTAGATTCGTAGTGCCGTTAAGGTGGTTCATATCCCCAGAGACACTACTAAGCCCTTTCGTAACTACAATATCTGAAATATCTCCAGTTACATAATTAGGTAAGGTAAAGGTTGCCTTAATATCTTCCGCCTTTTTCTGAGTCAAACTTGTAATCGTCCAGGTCCAAGTCAGTTCTTCCCCGTTTTTGACCTTGCTCGGGCTAACTTGTAGCTCATTTTTTAGTTCACTGACAGTACCAAATGTGATAATCCCTGAAAACATCTTTCTATTATAGCTACCTGCACCTTCTTGCAGTGCAGTGGGAGCATAGTCAAAATTAAGCGACTTTTCACTTAATGAATATCTGGTTACTCCTGTCAGCTCGATTAAATCTCCATTACTGGCATTGGGAAGAATGCTTGTTGGCGCTGGAACAATCGTCCCATTAGTAGAAGTTAAACCTGTTTGGGCAGTTGTTTTTAAGATATCTACTGTCGCATCACCGCTCGAAGATACTGGAGGAACAGGAACAGTGAGTTTTTGATTAGATGCATCAAGATATTTTAAAGCCGTTAATCCATTGGCAGACCTAATATCACTAATGCGATTGTTAGAGCACATTAAAAATGCTAATGACGCGTTGTTGCTCACATCTATCTCGCTTAACTGATTGTTCATAAATTGTAAGTTTGTTAAGGAGGTATTGCTGCTAAAGTCCAATTCGCTTAGTTTATTATTATAACAAAGGAAAGTTTGCAACAAGCTGTCTCCACTTACGTTTAAATTACTTAGCTCATTGTTGTAACAGGCTAACCAGTTCAATGCTGGCTTACTGCTAGCATCTAATTCGGTTAGTTTATTTTCATAACAAATTAATTGCGTCAAGGAGTTTGCGCCAGTTAGGTTCAACTTGCTTAATTGATTATTCTGACAATACAAATTCGACAATGCTGGATTGCTGCTGACGTCCAATTCACTTAGCTTATTATTCTCACACAATAAAGAAAACAACAAGCTTGCTGCACTTACATCTAAATTACTTAGTGTATTGTATCCACAGCTTATACTCGTCAATGCTGACTTACTACTTAGATCTAATTCGGTTAACTTGTTACTTTTACAGGATAAGATTTGCAAAGAGTTTGCACCAGTTAGGTTCAAATTACTTATCTGGTTAGTGTGACAATTAAGGTTCGTCAAGTCTGTCTTGTTGCTAACGTCCAAGTCACTTAGCTTATTGTCCCAACAAGAAAAAGTCTTCAATAAACTTGCTGTACTTACGTTTAAATTACTTATCTTATTGACTGAACAGTCTAAATTCGTCAGCTCTGACTTACTACTTACGTCTAACTCGCTTAACTGATTATATTGACAAGTTAAACTCTGCAAGGAGTTTACTCCTGTTATGTTCAACTCATTTAACTGGTTATATGAACAGTTTAAAAATTTCAATGCTGTATTGTTGCTTAGGTCCAATTCAGTTAACTTATTATTATTAACAGACAGATTGGTTAAATTTGTCGCATATTCAATCCCCTTAAGACTTGTCAGGTTCTTATAGCCCAAAAAAGTCATGGCCGTCAAACTCTCCATAAATTCAACCGTCATAGGATTAGGCGGTGCATAAGAATACATCCGAATTACATTCGCAAAATTCTTGTCTATATCATAAGGAAACGGATCACCTGGCACGCCTTCTACCAAGGGTGTTTCAGCAAAGGGCACAATTCCACCTCTGGGTTCAATCCGTTGATTGGTTATTTCCGATTGTTTTCCACTTGAATCACTAGCAGGTGTTGGGGATTCATCTGCTTTATTGTTTCCTTCTTCTGGGGGAGTTTCTGATTCACTTGTTTTTTCTGGGACATCTTGGGAACCCATACTCTCCACCACTAGGGCATAGTTTTGAGCTTTTTCTTTATACTCCTTCAACGGATCTTCGGCCTTTGAAGAGATCGTGGGTTCACCGACTGGCACGTCCTGAACGGTTTCTGCAATCACCGGAGAAGCAGAAAACAGTTGGACCGTAACCAGTAGAGCACAGAAAATAGAGCGAATCTTTTGTTGCTGTTTAGTCATTCTCTTGCTCCTCCTCTCTCAGACGAGTAAAGAGAAACAGCCAAAAGCAGCTGACAATGCATGCCAGTCCAATGACTCTTAGAAACACCACTTGCTGTTGTTCTCCGGTTTTCGGCAGGGTTCCCTGACTGGTTGCTGGTAGCTGCTTGGCTTGAGTCTGATACCTAGTTTGCCCTAAGGCTACCGGCAGCACATTATCGATCGGTGCTGGGTCATAGGGCATTGGATCATCAGGTAATGGTACAGGTGTCGGATCTGGATTTGGTGCAGGTTGTTCATCCCGAAAGCCGATCCCGATACCCGTTTCTTTCGTTTGCATTTCTTCACCAAATACTGAGGTGGGGAAAAACACACAGGAAATGGTTACCAGTAAGAGTAATTTTTTCCTTTTCACATTCCTCACTTTCTCCCTTCGAGCCATTGGTGCTGACGACGCACAAGGTAGGCAATTAGACCAATCAATGCTACCAGTAAACCGGCTGCGGCCCCTGGTACCCAAGCAGGCACATTGACTTTAAAGACAGTCTCATCATTGATATTATCAGCCTGTTTTTTACCAACCGTGAACTCTTCATTCCATTTCCAGGTTCGATCATCACCAGTGGCTTCACCAGTGAAGACATAGGTACCTGGCGTGAATCGTTCGATACCTAAAGGCAACTGAAAATCAAAGTTGGAATTCGGCGCAACAGCAAAATTGCTTTGTTCCTGTTCTACTAGGACTTCCTTCTCACCTTTGCGAGTTACCTTCCCTTTAATGGTCATTTCTTGTAGAACCTTTGGCTGATCGTTTTGGATGTTGGCGGCAATAATTTTCCGTCCATTGAATAGGGTTAAGTCCACCTTTTTTAAATGCAGTTCGGCCCCATGATCAAAGTCTTCTTCGTCCTCAGTTAACATCACGGCAATCACTCTGGCAAACTCTGGTACCAGCCCGGTTTGCTTCGTGTCGCTTTCTTCAGCTTCTCGCAGGAAGCGGATTGATCCCAATTTCACTCCTGGATACGTTTCCTTTGGTGGCGTGATTTCAAAGCCCACAATTTTTTCTTCAAAGTTTGCGACCGTAACTTTTTTAACCTTGTCTTTGACTTTGACAAAACTGGTGATGGGATTGCTTAAGCTTTTATCAAGCTTGGGCTTTGGTTGAGCATAGTCAATCTCACCAATGGAACTACTTACCGCATCGTGAACTGCTACTGTTACTGTGACCGGATCTTTTTGGGTACTGGTTACTTTCACCTCAATGGTTTGTGATTGTTCCGGTATTGTCTTTAAATAGAAAAAGGTATAGTTCTTATCCACCTGATTCTCGGGAATAATACTTTCCACGGTATACCCCGCACCACCTTGGGGCTCCTCTTCAGCATAGCTGACAGAAGAAAATAAAAAACTTCCCATAACTAGGATACAGCCTACAAAAATAAATTTGATGGTCTTCATTTGCCTCATGCTAGCGTCCTCCTCCAACAAAAAAGGGGAGAGGAGACGCCCTCCTGCTCCTCTTTTTTCTTTCATTAAATCGCGTTAGTCAAGGTCCAAGTCATTTTACCTTTGTATTGATGCGTTTTTTTAGCAACATTGGCTGGGACACTTAATTTCATATTTTTCATTTCCATCGCGGTATTTCCTTCAAAGGAAGTCACACTGCTAGCAATGTCTCCATCTTCCATCACTTTGATAGCTGTTGCAGATGTATCTGCATTGATGGTATAGTTCGGTGCTATGGTTGCGGTATGGCCCGCGGTTGCTGCTGCGATTCCCCCTGAAGCTAAGCCTGGATCAATCGTACCAGAATAATCGTGCTTATCCGTATCGAATTTTAACACCGCACCGGTTAGTTTGGTTGTTGCCGAAGTTGTACTAACTAAATCAGATACGCCAGCGGTTAATTTCCACTCAACATCTGCACCTGTATGATCACGAGTGTCTTCGACTACCGCATATTTCCTTAAGTTTAATTTTGCTTCATCCTGTTCCAGAAAATCTACATTAGTTGTTTGGTTTACTACGTTACTTGTACCAAAATCTAACTCAGTGGGTACCCAACGAATTTTTAAGTCGCCCGTTTCACCTGGGTCCGTATGAGTACCAAATCCAATCCCTACCTCGGTCTCTGCTGCGTAAGAACTTACACCACCTAAAACACAAACACCCAATACACTCGCGCTAACTAATAAACCTGTTACTAATTTCTTTTTCATAACCATTTCTCTCCTTTTTTTAAATAAAATTTATATCAAATGGTACTTTTCCATTGATATCTGAATAAGATAATTCATGAATGCTATAATAGAAGGTGGTGCGTTTTAGTTCCTGTTTGACATAAAAATACGATCCGTCTTGAAAACCCTGCCCTATCAGCGGTCTTTTTTGCTGACGATTTTCTCTGACGGCGAAAAGATTTGAAATTTATCTTTAAATAACATAAAGCACAGGCGAGATGAGTGAAGAGGAAGTAAAATGAGAGAAATTCCTGTAGAAAATGGTTGGATTGAGTGCGCGTAATTCGAAACCGTTTACTTGAAAAAAGCAAAAAAAGGGAGGGGTAAGGAGCCTAAACAGCATTTTTTTGAAAAGGTTTTCTTATCCTACTAGTTTGTCCATCGACGTAACGACATCGATACGTTCTCCTAATTGGGAGTCATAGTAAATGTCACTGGTCAGCTGGACTGAATAATGGCCCAGTAGGCGACTGACGGGAAATATTTTCTCTTCCGCCTCCAAACAACGAGTAGCAAAAGTATGGCGCAGCTGGTGGAAATGAATGCCTGTCAGCTTGGCTTTTTTCAGAATGCGGTGAAAGTGTTTGGTTAACAAACGCGGCTCGCAAGGCTTGCCTTTTGTTGTAAAAACAAAATCAGCTGCTTTGTTCGTTTTTAAGTTTTCCAGCAAACTATGGACTTTTTCAGACATTGGAATCACGCGTTGGGAGGTCTGACTCTTAGGCGGTCCCAATTGCAGCTCCGATTTTTTTCCATTGCCATAACAGATCCGTTGATAGGTTTGATTGACATAGATCAGTCGACGTTCCAAATCAACCGCGTCCCATTTCAGTGCCGCAATTTCACCAATCCGCATGCCAGTTCTTAAGGCCAGACTGACAGTCTTTGACCGATGATCGCTGTCTGCGTCCACCACCTTCTCTAGTTTTCTTTGTTCACTTAGCGATAATGCACGGACTCGTTCTTTGATGACTTTTGGTAAATCCACTGACTCACAGGGATTTTTTTCAATCATGCCCTGCTTGATTGCATGTGCCATTGCTTGAGTCAATAAGCGGAAAAAGACCTTGATGCTACTGCATGCCAAGCCTTCCAGCTTCCAGGAGTCTACGGCTGAACGAATTGCTTTGGCATCCAGTTGGTACATTGGCAACTCTCCCAATGGCTTCCACAAATACTTCTTTAGTTTGTGCAAGTAGCTGGCGTACGTGGCTGGTTTCAGCGTGGCCTGTAATTCATTGAGCCATTGGATGCTCCATTCATTGAAAGTAACAACACTTTTTCCATAAAGATTAAGGGTAAGTTCTGCACTCTTTTTCAAGGGGCGCAGTTTTTCTTGGACTTCTTCGAGCGTTTTGCCATACACATAGCCATACAGAAGTCGGCCATTGGCTTTGCGTCCTTTATGGTATCTTCCCTCCCAACGTTCATCTTTTCGATGATAGATATTTTCGCCTCTTCTACACATAAAATAACCTCCATATACTAAAGTCTTGACGATTCATGATGACGGCGCAAGGAAACATGTTTCCTGTTGGCAAAAACATTTTCCACCAATCAATTGTAATATCTTTGCCAGAAAAATCATTTTTAAACTTTTTGAAATTAACTATTGCTTTTCTTTTTCTAATATTTTACAATATTAATGAAAAGTGAGTTTTGTGTACGACCTTTTATTTATTCTTTTACTATAGTATCACCTAAAAGTCGTATTTTTATGTCAAACAGGAACTTTTATTCGAATTTAATTTAATAGATACACAGTAATGGGTTAATCGTAATAACTAAATTTGATTCCTTTACTCATGAAAAAATAGTCTTCTCACAACTGACTTTTATTGCCTTCTTCCACTTTTTCCATTCAATTATTTACTTTTCTTCTTTTGACACTCTTTCTAGTAATAAAACTCCTAAACTTCTTTTAATTGCAATAGTTACATCTGAGCAAATCGAAATGAAAACTTTCAGAAAATAATTAGTTATTTCATCCGCTATATTCATCAATTTTCCAACTTTTTCACAATAACAAACAAAACATACGAAATACTATTATATAAGCACTTTACGCTTTTAAGAATAACAAATGATGATTTGATCACATCTTCTTTTTTCAGAGACTCCCTATACGCAAAAAATCGGAATTTTGTTCTGGAATTCGCAAAATTTTCTCCTGTTATTAAACATTTTTGCCGTATACAAGGCTTTTTCAGTAGTCTATAATCGGTGTCAACAAAAGGAATTGGAGGTTTTGTATGAATAAGAGGCAGAATTGTCAACAGTTTGAACAAAAAATAGTCGGAAAGGGAAAAATTACTACCGATTGTCAAAAATTATTGAATCAATCAGTAATAGTTCATTCTCATAGGTTAAGTGGAAGGTTTAGCTTATTAGTTGGAGAATTATCGGATGTTCCTATTACTACAAATGAATCACCCCCACTAAACAATTGGCTTGTATGCTGTATTTCACTAAGAAAGAATTTGAACAGCACCCAAGTATTGGACAGCTGCCGTTCACTCTTGTCTTTCATCACAAACAACTTTGTGCCGCCCTCCCCTTGTTTAGCAGCAGCTTAGATTTTGAAACAACGCACTACATACCTGTTGATCGGAGTGATTGTCATGAGTAAGAAACGAGTATTTGAGGGAAAAATATTAAGTGAGAATATGTCGGAGGACTGGGAGTATTTGTTGGAAACTTCGCCTGCCTTTAATTATTTTACTATTGGAGAAATTACCTTAGTGTGCCCTATCCCTAATGGAAATGGGTCGCTTGTTATAAGAGAAAACCTGCCTTTTTATCCAAGGAAAATCCCTTGGAAACCATCAATACATTCTTTAAAACCCATCGCTTAATGGATTATCACCTGATGCGGCGAACCTGCCAATCGTTGAAGGCGTTACCATCATTAAAGGTACCCATCGTGAATCAGCATTTTGCTTTGTTCCCAGTTGTTAAACCAGAAGAATCTAGCTGGTTCAATCCTTTAGCTCTTGATCACGTTCGAGAGGAGGCAGGGATCTGCTCTGTGACCCTGACCCACGGGTTGACTCTGGAGCTGCCGATTTCCAAACGTTCATTAATCAATTTAGCCGGCAAAGCTGTCTATTCTTTGGCGACTTATCGGCAAGACTATGCCTCCAGTTTAAAATCAGATGGCTGTCCCTTGGATTACGTTTCTCTTCCTGCTACACCAGTTGGACAGCTGCTAAATACCCAAGACCTGCTTCAACGCTGGCACATGAGTCCTGGCATGTTTTTCAATCATTACAAATTAGAGGAACATCTACTTTGGTATCAACAACTAACGGATTGCTCAGACATAGAGGCTCGGCTGTATTAGCTTAAAACGAAACAATCTACTATTAATTAAAAAGATCGCTGCAGATTCTTGTCTTTAACTACGAATCTGCAGCGATCTTTTTGGGGAAATTGCCCTTATTCTCCCCCTGAATTTTCGATATAGTTGTTCTCTTTGTGGTTCTATAGTTATTTTTACACTGTACACCAATTTCCATCAGAAGCCTTTTTAGCCAACAATCCCTATCATAGCAGGATTATTGGCTATTCGTTACTTTCACAAGACTTTTGCAAATTTCCTTAGACTTTTGCTTTTAGTAAATTATACTTTACGATCAAATCAACAGTCTTGAAAAAAATCGTGCAAAAGTCTCTGGCATTTTGTAAAAGTCTCCTTTTGTTTTTTTATTCCTTTAGTTTATTGTTTAGTCACCGGCCGGAACAAAAAAATGATCTCATAGGAGGAACCCAAATGATCCAACAGCTAGGCACCAAATTACAGGTACAAATCGAACAAGCAGGCGAAGACAAACAAAAGAAAGTGAACTTCAGCAACATCGTCACCAACCCAGCAGAAGCAGACATCACAAAGTTAGGCGAAATCATGGCTGACTTAGCGGGAGACGGCAGCAGCCTAGACAGCATCATTGTTACTAACCAAACACGGGTTACTAAATAGATCAAAGGAGGAAGCTATGCCCGAAACAAAACTGATCGCTCGCTTCAAAACCGAAGCGGACAAAACGCACACCTGGAGCTATAACGAACCGGATACTACTAAGACTCCAGCAGAAGTCAAAGCAAGCTTAGAAGAACTAACTGCTCTGAACCTCTTCAAGAAGGATGGCATCCGCCAGTTCTTCTCAGTGGAAAGTGCAGAATTCGTTACTACCAAAGAAACCCCACTATTTTAAACACAAGTATGCCCCGCGGCTAGAGCGCCGCGGGAGCTTTAAGGAGGAAATTACCGATGACTGAACAACCTTTCACTCAATACCAACTGTTTCATTTAAAAAGCAACAAACTAGAAGAACAAATTATTCATTACTATCAAGAAACTCAAGATAGTTCTGTGACAATTCAACTATTGTTAGCCATGAAAATCCGCCATATGTTAGGCGAATCTGATTTTGAATTATTCCTGCAGGATTTAGTTAAGCATCTCTTTGCCAACAATCGGATTACTCGTGCTTTGCGCCGTTACTTTTATTTTTTTAGAGAATATTTTGAGGAAAAAGAGTGGGAGATCTTGTCAGCTCGGTGCTTTCCACCTGCACATGTCACTACAGAATTAATGGAAGTCGTCTCGTCAACTGTTGAAGGAAATGAACAGGATACTTTAGAAAGTTCCTAAAAGAAAACTACTATATAAAGATAAACAAAACTAAGGAGAGAAAAAAACTATGTTTAAACTAGCCGCCGTATTTGAAAATGCCGCAGGAAGAACCCATCGCTGGGGCTACAATGATCCAGATCCAACGAAGAGTCCAGAGGAGATCAAAACAGCATTAGAAACAATCACTACGTTAAATCTATTTCAGAAAGACGGAATCCGACAATTTACTAAGGTCGTTTCCGCGAAATTCGTTGAAACTATTGAAACACCGATTTTTGATCTATCGAAGCCAACACCAGAAGCTTATGTCGCTGACCCAAGCAATATCTTTTCAGCTCATATTGTAGCTGAAGAAGCACCCCAAGTCTCAGTAACACCAGCCGTTAATGAAGAAAAAGAAATTGCAGTACAAAAAGTACTTCCGGAAGAAATCATTGCACCAAAAACTAGAGCAGCCGTAGAAACTGTTAAATCAATCGAGCAGAAGCCTGCCGAAACTGCAGCATCGTTAACTGTTCCTGTATCAAGTTCTGAGCCATTAGCAGCTGTCGTTGAAAAGGCCAAGAGTACTGGTATTGTACCAAGTAACTCAGCACAGCAGTTAGAAGCTCTAACCAATGAATCAACGTCACCAGCAGTCGATAGTCCCACAGTCCAAAAGCCTGTGAATTCACGAAAGGCGCAAGTAGACCGAGTCCGAGCTTTTCATGAAGCCAAGAAGAAAAAAGGGAAAAAGAAAAAACGTTAAATTTCTCACCTAACCTCAAGTGTTACAAGGGTGGTGATGCCTAACTTAGCAGTGTTTATGGCGGTGGCTGAACTCTAAGAAAGGAGTGATGCTGACATGTTCATCCTAGGAAAGGAACTTCCGCCATGACTGTGTATCAGGCGTTGACATTGGCAATTGCCTTTGCGACCTTGATCATTACTCTTGATCGACACAACAAGAAATAGTACCAAGCTCTACTCACAGTCGCCGTCTTAAACGGTGCTTACTGAGGTGTTATGCGCGCAGCACCTCTGCTTTGAGTAGAAAGGTTCTGCATAATTGAGGGTGAAATTTAGCTTTTCTGCCAGTATGTTGGTGGACTGCGATCTTTGATAATTGAATAAATAAAGCTAACGGTCTTTTCTAATGATAGGCAAAACGAGTAATATACTGCTTAAATTGATATAAATAGAGAACAGTTCGTTCACTTATTTTGAAATGTACCTAAATAGAAAGTATGAGAAAAAAAAACGCTCATATTATTGGCCGCGTTTAAGTCGTTCACTCGCTAAAATTCAAATCAAAAGCTTGGACGTTGCCCAAACCCACGAATGTTTAGAACTCGAAGCAATAAAGAAAGAGAAACAAACTGTTCTGATTTTTACACGAAACGGATTTTCACAAATTTGAAAACTCGACTACCTTAAGAAAAATATTTAGGATATACTGGATCTATCTAACATTAGAGGGATTTGGTGAAATGATCACATATGAGGATGCAATAAAAGACTTGAACAGCAGTATATTTCGGATGAAAAAACACGAAAGCATTAGAAAAAGATTTCTTCAATTAACACGATTATCAACCTTGCTATTTATCTTATTAGTCTCTATCTATAGCCTTTATTTGATCAAGGTTAAAGGATTTTCTTTTTTTAACTACGGTTTAGCCTGGTGGATTGCTATCTTTCTTTTAGTATTGGGATGGGTTGGCGAACTAGTTTTAGTATTACGAGGAACAAGGATGTATAAAGAGTATCTAGTGAAAATACAACATTTATCTGATGTGATCTATGAAACCTATGGTGAAACAAACCTTCATGAGATCCCACCCTTTCTATCAACTCCTGAACAAACGAGAAATCCTGAATTTCTTCATTTGTTTGAATATGTATTTTGGGATTTTGCAAAGGAGATTCAAGAAGATTATTTAAAACGTATTAATATTTATTGCTTTAGCATTGATACGATCCATGGTTTGTCAGATTTCTTAGATACTAAAGATATTTCTCAACGAATTGGCGTAAAAGTAGCTCAAAAATACAATGCTGTCTATTATGATAGTATCAGTTTGGGGCAGGATGAGGATGATTTCTTACAGGATTGCATTGTTATCTATACAACTAAAAAATGAACCAAATTAACTGAATTTTCTCCGTAATGAGAAAGTTTTCTGTCAGGAGAGTAAAAAGATGTATTTCTATATTTTAGTAATAATTTTAGTTGCCGCTTTGTTTGTCATCAGCTTTGAATTAGTGAAACGTTCAAAACTGAAGGCTGCACAGTTATTGGCAGTTCATGCTTTTCAGGAAGATCATAACTTGAGTAATCGGGATCTAAAAATTTTTAAGGAAACATTGGGAGAAGCAAAATCGCAAATCAGAATAGCTGAAAAAGCAATGACTGGGATAGAAAATGAGCAGCAGTATTTAGACTCTGCTCTTGCGGCAAGTAAAGAGATATTTAGATATTTAATGGATAAACCTAAAGATATTGTCCTATATGATAACTTTCTGTACCGAAGTTTGCCTGCCTTTTCGAATACTTTAGAAAGAAGAGCGGCTTTCGAACAGACAGCAATTGATAGCAGCGAACTGACAACTACGCAAAAAGAACTAGACAAGATACTTATTGAATTGAGTGAATCCATTGTCACCGATTATAATAGATATTTGAAAGATGAATTAGAAGAAACTGTGATAGAAAAAGGAGCAGTTAAGCAAGGAGACCACGCATCTGGACAAAAAGAATAATTTTTCAGAGAAGTATGATCAACTTTTTGAAAAACCCAAATTAAAAATTCTACAAGAAAAAAAGCTTAGAAAGATGATTCTATTGGGAATTATCGCCATTGGCTTAGCTGCTGCAAGTCCCTTCTTGGCAGCTATGGTCGCTATGAAGGTGTCTGAAGGGATAGTGGCTATTTCACAAAAAAAACTTGATCAGATTGAAGCAGATCAACCCTTCACAGAAATTCCTATATTCAAACAAAACCTATCGATTCAATTTCCGCCTGACTATCAGAGAGTTGAAAAATATGATCTTAGCTTTAATGAAGGGAATCTTAATTTTGGCAATGGTTATACTCTTCAACTAAACGATTTTTCAAGTATAGAAAATCACTTGAACGAAAACACTCTCATCGCAACTAAAAATTATGATCCAGTCAACAATTTATTAATGGTAAAAAATAGCATCACCCAATTTCCAATAGTCAATGACGGGAAAAAGCATATTTATGACAAAGCGAACGGATTTGAGACAGAACGGGTTACCGCTGTGCGGGTTACAGGTAATTTACTCGAGAGCGTAACAATGCAGAAAATGAAAGAGAGTGGCTCTTTCCTAACCTTATACCAACAAAATAATATCGGTGATGTAAAAACGGGGATAGTTATTAATGCTAGTCCTTCAAGTGGTTTATCTGATGAGTTGGGAGAAATTTCTCAAAGTTATGTGATTTTAACTAAATATTGGCTTTTTCCTGATGGTGTAGGCGTATTCGTCGATGTAAATGATCTATATTTAGGAAAGCTAGTTGATGAAGACGATTTTGATCACCTTACAGAAAAAAAGTTGGCAGAAATCGATCGCTTTACCAATAATACGTATACCTGGTTGTCAGAGCATTTTGAAATGAAAATAACCGATTAGCGATAGTAGATTGGATGCTCTAAAAATCAATTTCTTACCAAGAAAAAGTAGGTTGGAATGACATACTACTCATTAGCAGGACAAAGACAACAATCGATAGCGTAGCTAGACCATTTCATCCACACATTTATGGTTACAGTGAACAAAAAACTAAAAGGGAG
>NZ_JAFREL010000055.1 GCF_017377655.1 Candidatus Enterococcus ferrettii | reverse complement strand
GCACTACATACCTGTTGATCGGAGTGATTGTCATAAGTAAGAAGCGTGTATTTGAGGGAAAAGTGTTGGGAGAAGAAATGTCAGATGATTGGGAATATTTCTTAGACACAGCTCCTGTGTTCAATTATTTGAATATGAAGGAGATTCACTTAGTGTGCCCTATTCCGGGAGAGAAAGGCACCTTCGTTTTACAAGATGATTTACCTTACTTGGCTACTGAAGGACCATTAAAAATGATTGAGAAGTTCTTTGCCACTCATCGCTTGATGGATTATCAGTTGATGCGTCGGACCTGTCAATCGTTAGAGGGCTTGCCTTCGAAAAAGGTACCCATTGTGAACGCCCACTTTGTATTGTTTCCTATTACCAAGCCAGAGATATCTACATGGTTGAATCCCTTAACCATTTTTCAAGTGGCTGAAGATAGTGGGTACACTACTATAACGTTAACCAACGGACTCTCCTTGAAGTTACCTATTGTTAGGAAATCCTTGGTTGCTTTGACTAATAAGGCGATTTATTCATTGGCTACCTATCGTCAGGATTATTCCACCTTTATGAGATCTGAAGGACATCCGTTGAGTTACGTAATGATTCCCGCCACACCATTTGGTCGGACATTAGTTAAGCAAAAGCTGCTGCAGGAATGGCTGTTAACGCCTGGTGAATTTTCTAGACAATATAAACTGGAGGAACATTTGCTTTGGTATCAATCTCTTGAAGGTGAATTTCCGGAAATAGAGTAACTAAGTGATGCACTCATTCTAACAAAGGTTAGGATGGGTGCTTTTTCCTTCCTTTTTTGGATAGGTAAAGAAACGGAAATCCCTCAAACGTTATTTTAACTCTAGTCGGAGAGTCCTAAAAAATGGAAATGGCTTTGTAACAGCTTTTAACACTTATTCGATGAAGAGGTCAAAGTTTCCAAAAGGGATAGAAATTTTCCAAAAGTAAATTTTACTGTGCGATTAAATCAACATTATGGCAAACGAGACTGGAAACTTTCTATGGTTTTCGGCAACTTTGTTAGTTTGTTTTTTTATTCCTTTGGTTTATTGTTTAGTCACCGGCCGGAACAAAAAAATTATCTCATAGGAGGAACCCAAATGATCCAACAATTAGGCACCAAATTACAGGTACAAATCGAACAAGCAGGCGAAGACAAACAAAAGAAAGTGAATTTCAGCAACATCGTTACAAACCCAGCAGAAGCAGACATTACAACGTTAGGCGAAATCATGGCTGACTTAGCAGGAGATGGCAGCAGCCTGGACAGCATCATTGTTACCAACCAAACACGAGTTACTAAATAGATCAAAGGAGGAAGCTATGCCCGAAACAAAACTAATCGCTCGCTTCAAAACCGAAGCGGACAAAACGCACACCTGGAGCTATAACGAACCGGATACTACTAAGACTCCAGCAGAAGTCAAAGCAAGCTTAGAAGAACTAACTGCTCTAAACCTCTTCAAGAAGGATGGCATCCGCCAGTTCTTCTCAGTGGAAAGTGCAGAATTCGTTACTACTAAAGAAACACAACTATTTTAAACACAAGTATGCCCCGCGGCTAAAGCGCCGCGGGAGCTTTAAGGAGGAAATCACCGATGACTGAACAACCATTTACTCAATACCAACTGTTTCATTTAAAAAGCAACAAGCTAGAAGAACAAATTATTCATTACTATCAAGAAACTCAAGATAGTTCTGTGACAATTCAACTATTGTTAGCCATGAAAGTTCGTCATATGTTAGGCGAATCCGATTTTGAATTATTCTTGCAGGATTTAGTTAAGCATCTTTTTGCTAATAACCGGATTACTCGTGCCTTGCGCCGTTACTTCTATTTTTTTAGAGAATATTTTGAGGAAAATGAGTGGGAGATCTTGTCAGCTCGGTGTTTTCCACCTGCACATGTCACTACAGAATTAATGGAAGTCGTCCCGTCAACTATTGAAGGAAATGAACAGGATACTTTAGAAAGTTCCTGAAAAACTACTATATAAAGATAAACAAAACTAAGGAGAGAAAAAACTATGTTTAAACTAGCAGCCGTATTTGAAAATGCCGCAGGAAGAACCCATCGCTGGGGCTACAATGATCCAGATCCAACGAAGAGCCCTGAGGAAATTAAAACAGCATTAGAAACAATCACCACGTTAAATCTATTTCAGAAAGATGGAATACGACAATTCACTAAGGTCGTTTCTGCGAAATTCGTTGAAACTATTGAAACACCGATTTTTGATCTATCAAAGCCAACACCAGAAGCTTATGTCGCTGATCCGAACAATATCTTTTCAGCTCATATTGTAGCTGAAGAAGCACCCCAAGTCTCAGTAACACCAGCCGTAAATGAAGAAGAAATTACAATAGAAGCAGTAGCACAAGAAGAAGTTGTCACATCAAAAGCTGTGAAAGCCGCAGTTCCAGCAACAAAAATGGTGAACCCACTGGAACAAAAATTTAACGCATCAGCTACTTCTGTTAAACCCGAAGCTCTAGCAGCTATTGCTGAAAAAACTAAGAAAACGAATCTTATATCAAGCAACTCAGCACAGCAGTTAGAGGCTCTAACCAATGAGTCTGTCTCGCCTACAACCGACAGTCTCACAGTCCATAAGCCTGTGAATTCGCGAAAGGCACAAGTAGATCGAGTTCGAGCCTTTCATGAAACCAAGAAGAAAAAAGGGAAAAAGAAAAAACGCTAAGTCCCTCACCTAACCATGAGTGTCGTAGGGGAGGTGATGCCTCACATAGCAGTGTTTCTGGCGGTGGCTGAACTCTAAGAAAGGAGTGATGCTGACATGTTCATCCTAGGAAAGGAACTTCCGCCATGACTGTGTATCAGGCGTTGACCTTGGCAATTGCCTTTGCGACCTTGATCATTACCCTTGATCGACACAACAAGAAATAGTACCGAGCTCTACTCACAGTCACCGTCTTAAACGGTGCTTACTGAGGTGTTATGCGCGCAGCACCTCTGCTTTGAGTAGAAAGCTTCTACATAAACGACAAAAAGTAACCCGTCATAATCTTTAGCGGGATTGACGGGATTACTTTTCCAAAAATTATCCATGCTGCCGCTTTAAACGGTCTACATCTTTTTTGAGGGTGGAGCGCTAACTCCCCCCTTTTACTTTTTCATTATACTATAAAATATGCTAAAAACCAATTTTAGGATTGATCTAACGGGCTTTCACCCGCTTTTTTTGTCCACCTAAGTGGTGATGAAAGTCGGAATAAGGTGGACAAAAAAGAATCCTCTCATCTTCTAAAATCCTTGTGAGAATGGTGGTTCTCTTTTGGGATTCTGTTTTTTTGACAAAAAAGCTTACTTTTTCACCCCTGCGGTCCAGGTCCCGCCAAGGATTGGACGTGGCTCTTAAGTCCCCTAGGCTTTTGTGAGGGGATTTAGCGGGAATGCTTTGAACATGGTCATAATTTTAGTAAAACTTTTTTCAGGGTGGCTCATTTGAAAAAGCGACTCTCTAAGATTCCAAGTCATTGGACTACTGCATCCGAACCACTACTCAGCGAAACCAGTTACCAGTTAAAAGAATTTATATAACTAAATTTGGTAAAAAAGAAAAGCGTCCGCTAGGAATACCGTGTATGATTGATAGAGCCATGCAAGCACTGTTTCTTCTAGCTTTAGTACCCGTAACGGAATGTACTTCAGATGTTAACTCCTATGGATTTAGGAAATTCAAAAGCACCAAAGACGCTGGAGAGAAATTTTTCAAGATCTTATGCAGAAGAACCTCCGCACAATAGATATTAGAAGGTGATATTAAAGGTTGCTTTGACAATATAATTCATCAATGGCTAACCGAAAATATTCCAATGGATAAGACAATTCTCCATAAAGTCTTGAAAAGTGGTTATATAGAAAGGAAACAGTTATTCCCTACCAAATCTGGCACCGCCCAGAGAGGAATAATTTCTCCTGTATTGGCGAACGCTACTTTGCTATTTTCTCATTGGCTAGATGAGAAGGACAAAGGCGACGATCATTAGAGCAAGTTTGCTATCTAGCCCACACGTTCGTAGTCGCAACGAACGTAAAAAAAGCCAACCCTAGTCGCATAGGGTTGGCTTTCGTGCTGCAATGCAACACAATTACTATCGTTTCGCAACATCATTATAGCATGATTGTTTACCATTTACGAATTAACAAATTGATAAAATAATCAGCTGTTGGTTGAAATGACAACCCTAAACAGATGGCTGATTCTGAGCATTTACTTGATCTTTAATAAAAACAGAGAACAAAATCTATAGTATAATGTTACGAGTATGAATTACCCATCAAGAGATAACCTTAATTATGAGGAGTGAGATTATGAGTCATTTACCGGAACATCGAACTGGGAATCTTATAACACGTATCAATCGTATCGAAGGACAAATTGGCGGTATCAAAAAAATGATTTTGGAAGAAAAGCCTTATGACGAGATTATTATTCAATTGAATTC
The DNA here is from genome assembly GCF_017377655.1 of Candidatus Enterococcus ferrettii. Taxonomy (GTDB): domain Bacteria; phylum Bacillota; class Bacilli; order Lactobacillales; family Enterococcaceae; genus Enterococcus_A; species Enterococcus_A ferrettii. The sequence continues at coordinate 12,026 of NZ_JAFREL010000055.1, read as the reverse complement.
TACACGTTCCGCTATGCAAAAAATTAGCCAAATTATGCTGGAAGCCCAAGCAGATAATTCTTTGATGAATGTTTCTGAAGGTTCATCATTAGAAGATGAGATGAAAAAATTACAAAAGGTTATTAAGCAATACAATAAGATGAATTAACTCAAACGAGCGTACATTCTTTGACAAGTGTACGCTCGTTTTGTTACTCATATTCTACAGAAAAGGAGGTAAGATTTTTTTCTGCAGAATACTTTAGCAACAGGGCAGAGTGGATGATCACTGCAACCGACCCTATATTATGCACTAAAGCACCTGCGATTGGACCAAGAATACCTACTGCTGCTAAAACGACAGCTACTGCATTTAATCCCATTGCCAACAAAATATTTATCTGAATTGTTTTGAGTGTTTTTTTAGCTAAAGATATTAAATAGGGTAATTCTTTTAATTCATCCTGCATCAAAACAATGTCTGCAGCATCAATTGCAATGTCGCTGCCATTCTTCCCCATTGCTATGCCTATATCAGCTAATTTTAAAGCCGGGGCATCATTGATTCCATCCCCGATCATAGCCACAGTGAAACAGTTATTTTGCAAATTGCGTATTACTCTCAATTTATCTTCGGGTAAGCAATCTGCATGAACTTCTTTAATCCCTGTCTGCTTAGCCACCTCTTCTGCGATAAACTGATTATCGCCAGTTAACAAAATAGGCTGTGCATTTTGCTGACTTATTTCTTGAATAATCTGAACTGACTCAGGCCTTACAGTATCCGTTAATGCTATGGCACCAATGACTTCTTGATCTTGTTGAATAAAAATAACTGTATGTTTGCTTTTCAGCCACTCTTCAATCTGGCTATTTTTACTAATCATAGTTTTATTCTCAGTTAGTAATTTAGTATTTCCTAATTGGATAACTGAGTCTTTGTAAATTGCTTGCAGTCCTTTTCCCGGAATAACTTCAAGGTTCTCTACATCAGAAATTGGTAGTTCTTGGATGTTTACGGTCGAAACAATTGCTTTTCCTAAGGGATGTTCAGAATGATACTCGACGATTGCAGCAATCTCAAGCACTTCTTCTTTTGTGTGCGTTTCACTTAATGAAATAAAATCCATAACTTCCGGTTGTCCATAGGTGATTGTTCCCGTTTTATCGAACATAATTCGTTCGACCCTTGCTAGTTTCTCCAACCCTTCCCCAGACTTGATCAATACTCCGTGTTTGGTTGCGTTACCAATTGCAGCAATAATGGCTGTTGGGGTAGCTAATACCAATGCGCAAGGACAAAATACAACTAGAATGGTGACTGCTCTAAGAATATCTTTAGTAATTAACCAAGTGATGATAGCCGTAGATAGAGAAGCAACAACAATCCAAGTCGCCCACTTATCCGCTGTGCGTACAATTGGAGCACTCTCAGCATCCGCAGATTCCACTAATCGAATCATTTTTTGAAGAGAAGAATCTTTTTCTTCCTTCTCAACCTTCATTTCAAAGGTCCCATACTGATTAATGGTTCCACTATAAACTTCGTCCCCTCTAATTTTGTCTACGGGGATCGCTTCACCTGTTAGAAGTGACTGATTGATTGAGGACTGTCCATTCATGATTACACCATCAACTGGGATAGTTTCTCCGGCAATCACGCGCAAAGTATCATTTTTTCTTACCTGCTCAAGCGGTATAATTTTTTCTCCATTACCCGTGATTTTTCGAGCTGTTCGAGGAGATAAAGTAATCAGTTTCTCAATTCCTGCTTGCGCCTTATCAACAGTCAATTCTTCCAAGTAAGCACCTAGAGTCATGATAACAGCAATTTCAGCAGCAGCAAACACTTCTCCAATGATAACTGAAGCAATCAAAGCAATAGATACGAGGACATCTGCTTTGATATCAAATTCAGTAATCAGGCCGACAACTGCTCCCTTTATAATTGGAACTCCACAAAGTATAACTGCGATCCAAGAAGCGTTAAATGGAAATAATTCGGGAAACAGAAAACCGATTATCAATGCAAGGATTGAGAATACAATCAAACTCAATGTTAAATACTTATCCAATAATTTTTTCATTGCTAATCTCCTTAAGGTACCCCACGGGGGCATATTTATATTTAGCTTACTCCTAAGACTATTACTTTTCAAGAGCTAATTGAAAATAGTTCTCAATTATCTGAAGCGAACACAAAGTGCTCAAGCTTCTTATTCTCTTATCGACATGTGAGACCCATTGATTATATATTTTTAGTCAAGCCTACGAAAAAGAATAGACAGGATTGAGAAAATTAGAATTTTTGATATAGTTATTGGTTTGGGATGTAGGTTTCGGGGTTGTGATGATACGCTCGCTATTTTGATTGTACCTGCAACGTTGATCGCAGGATATCCCTATTCACGGAGAGCTTTACTGTTCCGAAACTAATAAACTTGTGGCTTAAGGCGTTAAAACATCTGTAATTTCGGAGAATGGATTTTTTCGTATAGATTAAGTTACTAGTGTTATAAGGAATCTAAATTTATGAAAATGAACTATTACTTTGTCTGGTTCTACTGAGGGATACCCTATACAAAGTCCTGTTAGGAAAGAGCAAAAAGAGCATGCTGCTAGCATGCTCCCAGACCGTAGACAAACTAATTTATTTTGTTTGCTTTATACAATATTCGCATTAATATGCAATCGCCCAGATAAATTACTTACCTGGGCGATTATCATTTAATCGTTAAATATGAATTTAGTTCATCAATTATTCAGCATACATTTAATTCTTTTTATCGCTTTTAAAGACTTGCCTTTCTAAAATTAAGCAACAACGATATGTGAGATAAGATGAAGGTTTCTTCTTTTGTCCAAAATCCCATCCCTTGTATTTTTGGTAAACAGATTCTGGCGTAAAAAACCCGTTTTCGTCCTGCTTATTTTTTATTAATTGAATCATTTCTTTAAAGCGTACGTCTTCTCTAACAGAGTCAATCTGGCTCAATACATCAACAACGCTTACAATATCATACCATATAGTAGGAGCTTTTAGTTTTCTAAAGTCGGTTCCCATATAGAACATATATGGATGTCTTTCTAAACTATTCTCCCATAAAGAAAGTAAAGCATCTGCTGATTCTTTTACCATGTCGCTATCCTTATATTCTGAAATCGATATAAGCAATCGCAGCATTATTAATGTAGCATATGGACAACAATCCGCTTTCCTTCCGGGGCCTCTAAACTTACCTAATTCCTGTGAAACAGTGCACGGGAACCCGTGTGGCTCATAAAAGTTTAAAAGATAATCTACCCCTTGTTTTATGTGTTTTTCATAATCAATTCCCGCTTTTAGTAAGCCATATAACAATAAAGGTGCATCACAAAGGCACCAGCTGAATATATCAGTACCGCTGCCACCGAAATGTTTTGGGACATTGGTTAAAGACTGATATACACCGTTTTCGTCTTTATGTGCCATTATTTCCTTTACTGCAGCTTGTATCTCCGGAACATCTGTGTCTAACCCAATATCCAAGAGAAATATCAGTTTGTGAATAGGCAAATCAGGATTCTTATGGTTACGTACCAGAATACTGTGAAAATCGGTAATATCATGCAGGTACTTCTTGATTTTGACATCTGTAATAACTTGCGTTCTCAGTTCCTGCAGATTTTTTTTATTCTCATTCCTAACATTAAGCCGCACAGCGTATTGTAACCAAGCTTCACTATTTTCAATTATATAATTATAGCAGTCCATAGATATCTCCATTTTAAATTCTGATTTAGTAAAGTATAGCATGGGTAAGGATGGAAGAATAGTATTGAATAATTATTAGCATATATTCATCGTTACGCTATCTAATTGACTTTGTCTATAGTCTGAAAGCATGCTGCTAACATGCTCCTTTTTCTAACTTGAATACTGTTTCAAGAATAGTAGAATTATTTTATGACACATTTTTTATAAAACAAAGGCTAATAAAATCAAGCAATAAGAATACCAACTACGTTTTTCAACTAGTAGATAAATACTGCCATACAAAACACCTGTAATCATAGCCTCCGCCCCAATAAACAAACTTCCTTTTGTTAATGCATGCATCAATCCCCAACTTAAGCCTACGATGAACCCTCCCCATGGAATATTTACTTTCCCAAACCGAAGTTCACCCGCTTTTTGACCATAAGCAATAATTGATAGTATTAGTCCAACTTCAAAAATGTAGTAGATGTATTGGAAAAGAAAAAGAGAAATACTTCCTTTTTTAGCAAGTTCTCCTAAAATTTTTAACGTACCCCAACTCCATGCGTTTGAAGCAATACAAACTAGGACTAACAGAATAGCCACGATTAATTTTGATATTTTTATAGATTTCCTGCTGCCTGTAATATCAAAAGAATAGTGATTTTTTGCATATCTTGCTAGCAGCAGCGTACATGCCCCCCAAACAAAGCTTGTTAAGCACCAATGAAGAATATGTTGCGTAGTGGTCATTTCATTAAGTGAATTGCTATAGACTAAGCTTTCTAAAAACAATAGTAATAGTTCTAAACCTACGCCTCCAAAGGCTAACATGGCTAAACTAAAAAAATCCCCACTTTTGACTTCCTTTTTCATCTAGAAACCCCATCTAAAAATTATTTTGATAACCAAATAATAATTATACATATTTTATTAAAAATAGTAAATATATTTTTATATTAGTCCTTTGACCCAGTATCCAATTACCTTACAGCTAAAAATATTAAGTGACCAGCCTGGCAAAAGCATGGTAAAGAGAGTATTATTCTACGTTTTAAACGAACAAATAGCGGCTCTTAGAAATATAATCTTTCCTAAATTGCTATAGTTATGAATGCAACTGAATCGAAATATACTACTTTTTTAGAACCCAAAAATTTGAATATCATTTGCTTTAACTAACTAGTTTCTTCTATTAATATAAGCAATGCTTTTCAAGACGTATCAACTTACATTCTAACTCTATTTCTCTGAATTATTTGAACATGATTTGAAAGCGGGTTTATGACCAATGAACTTGTTGGCTCTCTTAACGAATTTATCTAAAAAAAGTGTACAGAAGCGAAACTTTTCCTGTACACTTTGCTTATTAATTTTATATCTTTAGTATTGATAACTTATTTTTTGCTCTCTCTCGATCGATAATCGAGAAGTTGTAATTACACCCTTAAGCCCAAATATCTCCAATAGTGAATCCTTCAGTGAATGGATCAGTCGGATCTAAAACAAGGTTATTGAACCCATAAATCCATGAACATCCGGTTATTGTAGGTACAATTGCTTTATAGTCGCCAATTGTTGTTTCTTCGACAAGTTCACCCTTATAAACTACACCTAAAAGACCTTGATGACGGAAAGGTTCATTTAGACTTAATTCACCTTTAGCATACATTGCGGCCATTCTTGCACAGGTCCCCGTACCACAAGGACATCGGTCAAGGGCACCAATCCAGGTGGAAGGATTATTAAAATCTACCTCACCGCTTGCTACGGTTACAGCATTTTTTATATCTGCATCAGGATCGTCTGTTGGTCCAAATAATTGAGAAATAGTAATACCTACTCCTGGATAATCAGGATGAGCTACCGATAATTGATCTTGTGCAGCTTTTAAAATCAATGATGAGATACGTGTTATTTCACGTCCTTGATCTGGTTCTAGTTGTACCCAAGGGAACTGACGAACATCTGCCATAACATAGAACATCCCTCCCCAAGCAACATCAACTGTTACTTTCTCAACACCATGTCCGATGTGGGGAACCTCAATCACTGTATCCGTATAAGCAGCAAAAGCAGGTACATTTTTGAATGTCACTTCTGTAGCTTTTCCATTTTCACATTTTGCTTTAATACCAATCAACCCAGCAGGAGCTTCTAAGTTAAATTCGGTGTAGGGCTCTTGCATTGGAATAATCCCTGTCTCTAACAAAGCGGTGGCTACAGAAATTGTATTTCCTCCAGACATCATAGGATATTCCACTTGTTCCATGATGATGAAGCCAGCTTCAGCATCTGGATGCTTCGGTGGTACCACTATGTTACAGCATAGTGGTGGATAGCCTCTAGGTTCTCTTAGCAGAAATTTCCGCAAGCCATCATCGGTGTTTCTTAGATTTTGCATCATTTCATAGACACTGTCTCCTGGAATATGCCCAACGCCTCCAGTTACCACGCGCATTGGTTCACCATCATGTGTTTCTACACAATTAATCATTCGTTTAAATGCCATAATCTTTACTCCTTTTTATTTTGTATTTTTATCACGCTAAAATTCAGCTGGAATAAACAGATTCTCTAGTTCAATTTTATCTTCAACCATCGTTTTCCATTTTTCTGGTGCAATATCTTCAATGGAGACTGAAAAATATTTTTTATCTGCCTGCATTTCTTCAGCCAATACCGTTTGCATTTTTTCAGCAATTTTTTCTTTGGTAACTTGGTCCCTTCCTGGAAACATTTGAATAGTAATATGGGGCATAGAGCAGTCCTCCTTTCACTTGGTTTAACTATTACCTATTACTTACTAGACGTTTCAGGTGCATACAATTGGCAAAATAGACCCCCGCATAGCAGAACAGCTGCGCATACACCAAGAGCGGTATAGGCACTGAAGCGATCCACAATTATCGGCAAAAGAAACGTTCCTAAAGCGGCACCAATACGACTTATCGCAATCACGGCACCTACACCTGAAGCTCTTAATCTTGCTGAAAATAATTCAGGTGGATACGGATTCTCTGCAACGACGGAAGCCGCCATTCCCAGAGCGAAAATAGAAAATAGAATAATCGTAATAACAATTGGCGCATTTTGTAAAATGATCATTCCTATAACCGCAACAGCTGGTACATAGAAAGTTGTCAGTAGAAAGGCTCGCCGCGATACCCGATCAAAGAAAATAACCCCAACAATCGCACCAACTACCACAAAAATATTGTAAATAGTACCAGATGCACCACTATTCCCCATATTCATATTTTTCACCAATATTGGAATGAAGATGCTCACACCAAAGTACGGAAATACTTGACAACCATAAAAGACACTACCTACTAAGGTATTCATTCGATTGTGTTTATTAAACAGTTCAGACCAACTAACTTTTTCAGCTTCTCCTTGTTCAACAATCGGTAAACTATATTCTGCCCCTACCTGTGTGTGTATTAATTTTAGAGCTTCTTGTTTTTTACCAACAGTTGTTAACCACTCTGGAGATTCTGGAACATTGAGAACAATTCTAACAATAGCGGCTACGGCACCAAATAGAGCAGAAGACATAAATATCCATTTCCACATCTCACTCCCTAAATTAGTCATTGCACTCCCAACAAAGTAAGAGGCAACAAATCCAATACTCCAAAAAATAATGAGGTAACTTTGGAATTTGGCTGCCAATTTATCTGGTAACCATTCGGTTAATAATGCACTTCCTACTGTATAATCAATCGCTATCATCAATCCCAATGCAATTCTCAAAATAAATAAACTTACTGGCCCGACTACAAAAAATTGGGCAAGGGAAATGAATGTAAATAAAATCATATCTAAATTAAAAAGAATTCGTCTGCCAATGTGATCGGCTAAATTACCAACCACTATACTACCCATTAAACCAATTAACGTACCTGCCCCTATTAATCCGATCCAAAAACTGTTAAGCCCTAATGGTCCAGAAGCTTGTGTCAATGCTGTACCAGCAATACCTAAAGCATAGGAGCAAGCCATTTGTCCCAAAAGCATACAAAGAAATACTTTTTTGTGAATGGTCATTAATGGTGCAAGTTTATAGCTCATTTGTGTTTCCATAATCAATTCCCTTTTTCTTCTTCATAAAGACTTTGATAGACATAGATTGATAGACCTATATCTAAGACGCCTGAACCCACACTCTCATACAGAGTGATTTCATTGTCATTATCTCTAGCAGAAACTTTTTTAGTCAGAGCATCCCCAATAGATCCAGTTACATCCTCTTTGGTGATCTTACCTTCATTAAATGGAATCAAAATATCACCGGCAGCTTCCCACAAACCATCAACATGCTCAGTCAAAATCTTTGAAGCTTTGAGAACGGTATCTTCATCGATTTCTTGCATGAATGGCGTGAAAGAACCAATAGCATTTACATGTGTACCAGGTTTCAGCTTTCTCCCTGAGAAGACAGGAGCTTTAGCCGTCGTACATGTACAGATAATGTGTGCTTGTTCGGCACATTCATCTCCGGAAGCCGCTGCCACGATTGGATAATCATGACTCTTTTCTTTTTCTAATAGTGATATAAATTGTTCTATACGTTCAGGAACCACGTCATAAACATATACCTTTTCCAGTTTCCTTACCTCTTGAATAGCTAATACTTGAGAAAATGCCTGCAAGCCTGTACCAATAATAGATAGAACAGAAGCATCTTTTCTTGCCATTAAATCCGTTGCAACAGCTGCACTCGCTCCCGTTTTGATAGCGGTAAGGTAATTCGCATCAATCAACGCTTGCAGCTCGCCTGTTTTTGCAGAATAGAGACTGATTTTCGAAATCGTACTTAGTAAACCCATCGTCACATTATTAGGAAATACCGAGGAAAATTTTGAACCAAAAAATGGTTGATTCAGTGAGTTAGCTACTAGCCATTGCCCCACATTTTCTTCACCGCGGATAGGCATATATATTCTATTTCCCGCGTAAATCTGTCCTGCTGAACATTCTAAATATAAATTGTTCACTACTTCAATGACATTCTCCATATTCAAAAATGCCTTGACCTGAGTTTCATCAATTGTCTTCATAAACTCATCCTTTCTAAAGGTGTTGTATTATCGATTTCATTGTAATTTCAGAAGAGACATTAATAAACAAACAATAAGCGATAGCCGTTATCATAAATTTTAATACCTAAAAAAACATGTGTTTTATTTCACAATTACTCATGACTTTACCATGCATCCTGTTGGCCGATATCACTTTTATTAATACCGACAATTGACATTAAATCGAAAAAGGCCCATACTTTTTAGTTAACAACAAGATTACTATTTGGAGGTCAAAATGGAGAAATACGATGTTATATTAGAAGTTGTAAGAACAAGCAATATTTCCAAGGCCGCGAAAAATTTGAACTATAGTCAATCAGCAATTAGTCAAACGATTAAATCATTTGAAAGTGAAATGGGCTTTCCGATTTTTAAACGCTTAAATTCGGGTGTGCAGCTTTTACCAAACGCACAGGATGTTATTAAATCGCTTGAAATTATTCATCAAGAAAACCAAAAATTGCAACAGCTCTCCGATTCTATGACCCAGTCGGAAATCGGAACTGTGCGTATTGGAAGTTTTATAAGCTTTGCAATGACTTACCTTCCAAAAATATTGAAAGAATTTACGACAAAATATCCAAAGATCAAATTTGAGATTTTTACAGGCAACCAGCAAGAGATTTATACAAAATTACATAGAAATGAAATTGATATTGCTTTTACTTCTATGTATGGTATGGAAGAATTTTCTTGTGAAGTATTTCTAAAAGATGAGTTTGTCGTTGTCTTACCCTGCGATCATCCACTTGTTACAGAGTCAACTATTTCCATCAATCGTATAGTTGAAGAAACATACATTTTATCCGGCGAACGATTTGATTTTGAAATCGGTAGTTTTATCCATTCACTTGGTTTGGAACCACAATATACTTTCGAAATATTCGACGAATTAGTGGCTTTAAAGCTTATCGAGGCGGGATTCGGCATCAGCATCTTTTCAAAATTTTTCCTGGATAGCATACCTAATCATGTAACTGTCGCTATTCGACCGATCAAGGAACACTATTACCGTTCCTTAGTCATTGCAAGAAACCCGGAGGTCTATTCTTCTGCAGCCTCAGATATTTTTAAGGGCTTCGCAACAGCATGGTTTGATAAATTGGATCAATTTCCAAAAATTTGAAGTAGCTCATGCTATCTATTTCATTTATAAAATAGAAAAGCCTTTCGAAAATGGATTCATCTTTTCGAAAGGTTTTTCATCATAATAATTCATATATCAGTTAATAACTAAGTCTGTACAGAATGGGCTACTCATTTGGGAATTTGGTTAGCTTTAATAGCAAGTAGGCTAATTGCAAATATCTTTTTTGCGATATTAATAACCCCTTACTCTATTCGAATAGATCTACTAGAGATTGTTACTTCTTCATTTCTTGGTTGAACTCAATCCATCGTGAGACTCCAGCTGAAGCCAGAACCTGTTCCAGATATAAAAAAATAAGCAGCATACAATTTGATGTATGCCGCTTATTTTCGTTAAAGTTGCTAGTAGGGATTAAACAGGAATCAGAGTTCTTCATTGTTAAGCCATTTCGATTAGTCTACCTTCTTATGGTTAGCAAATAGTAAAAGAGAAGCTGCAATGAACATAACTAAACTACCTAAACCAATAAATAAGAACGACTGTTGGCTACCTGTTGCTGGCAGCTTTCTCTGATTGGTTGAATTATTTGATCCTAATCCACCAGTTCTATTCGTATCATTTTTATTGGTTACTATCCCTACTGCTTTACTAGTAGTAGATGTCGTAGTACTTGGTTCAGTGGTACTCGGTTCAGTGGTGCCTGGTTCGGTAGTACTTGGCTCTGTGGTACTCGGTTCAGTGGTGCTTGGTTCGGTGGTACTTGGCTCTGTGGTACTTGGTTCAGTGGTGCTCGGCTCAGTGGTACTCGGTTCAGTGGTACTTGGTTCAGTGGTGCTCGGCTCAGTAGTGCTCGGTTCCGTGGTTGGTGGGGTTGTTTCAAAGTCGGTTAAAATAAATTTACTATTGGTCGCATTTTTACCTGCTTCTAAAACTTCATCAAAAGGAGCCAGCCAATTTGTTTTTGATTCTGCAAGAGCGTACGCTCCTGATTGACGCGCGATGTCAGATAATCGACCAACATTTACGACTAAATTTTTGCTGGCTGTCGGAGTACCCTCTTGAACCAGCCATCCTTTATAACTTTTTGGACGAACACGAACACTTAATTGGTTGTTCGTATCAGTAATACTAAAGTTTTTACCAGATAAAGCAGAAAAGGTAAATGTCCCCTGTGCATCAGTCGCAGTGCTCGCAGCAATTCTTTCACCAGTGGGCGTATCTTCTAATAAATCAACAGTAATCCCTTCAATTGCATTTGAACTATCCCACACTGGAGAATCCGTTTCAGCTGCTAACTGTTGATAATTAACTTGGCCGCTAATCGTTGGTTGAATGGCGAAAATATTTTGATAATTACTCGTTGGCTGCCCATTCGGAGATTTTGAGTCTAACCAATTTTCTAATCCGGCTTGACCAGCAAACTGGTCTTGTGTGATTTTTGTTAAATCTACATCAACTAAACAATTGGCTTCGACCTGAAAAGTATCTTCAATTGCTGCCGTTGGATCAGTTTTTATCATTTCATAACGATAGCCAACAAATTCACCAGGAATTTGGTAATAACCTTCTTGAGGAACCATAAGATCTGTCATTTCAGTAAAATTAGTTCCATCTTTAGTAATGTAAAAATGAAACGCAATGCCATGATTGAGAAAGTCTTGCTTCGTTGCCATTGTGCCGTTATAGCTTAAAGTCATTTTAAAAGAGTTCATTTCGATTTTTTGTGCGCCTTCTTGCTCTTGTGGAATAAGAGTAGTCCAGGTAGCCTTCAAATCTGAGCTGTAAAATTTTCTCGCTCGATTTAATGAATAGCGATTGATTTTGCTGGATTCTGAATTTGGAAAATAAAGAACATGACCAAATTCTGAATTCGTTTCCGGTGTCGACAATACCGCACCTTGGCTACTGGATAAAGCTTCCACTTTAGTTGTTGCTACTGATATTGTTGAGAGTGATAATAATAGTAAGATGACCCCATTGACTAGTTTTTTCATTTTTATCCTTCTTTTCTCCTTAATTTCGACTTTACTATACACCTTAAAGTAAAGTTCATTAGAGATTATAACATATTTTTCTAACTAAAAGTTCATTTAATTTATTTTAAACACATTTTCAGATGATCTTATAT
>NZ_JAFREL010000054.1 GCF_017377655.1 Candidatus Enterococcus ferrettii | reverse complement strand
GGTTTGTTTGTCGTTATTTTGTTTTTGTTCCGGCCGGTGACTAAAAGATATAGAATTTTTCAAAAAAAAGCTAGAGCAGTTATAGACAAAAAAAGTGAGTTATACGCCGATTTGAAAAATAGAAAGGTTGATAATAAAGGATTCTATTTTTTTGAGAAGCGAAAAAGACCCAAAAACCCGCGTATAACGTATAAAAAATTTTTTTAACTTGTTTTTTGCCAAACTCCAAAAAAGTTGATATATCAGCCTTTATCTAAAAATAAAAAAGATCAAAAAAATCTAGCTATCATAAAATAACTAAAATATAGATAGAAAAGCAGAAAATTCTTTTTGATCCATCTGAATTAAACGAAGAAAAAATATTTTTTAATGTTATTTATATTTAGTTTTCAGATAACTGTAAGTTAAAGAGAAAAGACGTTTACCAACCGAAGTCAACTGTCGTGTATTACGACCAAGATCAAGAACAAGTTCAAGGAGGCTGGTTATCAGGGAGATACACTTACTACTAAGTGAGGCCAAGGATATGGATTGCATTCCGATTTCTATTACTACTTAAGTACTGGACGAGTGGGGGAGAAGTTATCCTGAGTTTATCCAAGAACATCATAGGCTAGATAGTATATTGATTTGATGCTTTAGTTGAATGGCTGATTTCTTTAAGAAGTCGGCTATTTCCTTTATCTTTTTTTGAGCTGACCTTAATAGTCTCCTTTCTACGTTGAATTTAGTAAATCACTTCAAAGAATAAATGTTGATCGTTTTTCATTTGTTAAACTATTTGGTTCGTTATATAATAAATTGAGGTGATTTTATGTTAAAGAATATTAAGGATGAAATTGATAAAGGTATGCCAGTTATTACCTATATTAAAAAGAAGTACGGGTTCAATTCTATTGAAGAGTTTGAAGCTTATATCAAACTTTTGGAAGAAAAATCCAATAAATACGATGATCTAAAAAAAGAAACAGCTAAATAACAAGAATATCTATGCTCTACAAACGACTGTAGAAAAATTTTTTCATACTAGAGTAGTATCCTATATGTTGAAAAAAGATAGCTAGAATATCATTACTGATTTCATATCTGATAGTGAAGGTAGATGATACAGTTTTAAGAATACAAATTCGATGAGGTTTGGTCATCTATATCAATGGTGAAAGGAATCTTATGAAAAAAAACAGACAACCCCAAAAAATTGACGCAAGTGAAAATATTATAAGAAAACCACTATTTTGGGTTGTTTTCCTTTCAATGATGTTTTTAATCGGTTTACCTGTTTGCCTTTTGGCTCCACCATCTACAGAATCAGCGGATTCAATTGATCTTATTGCCGATTATTACTATTCAATCACAGGAGTTTCGATGTGGATAGTAATTGCCGGCTTTATTTTTGTTTTGTTGGCAATAAACCTTTACTTCTATTTTAGATTTAAACTGATTATCCATCAGAAAAGATTCTCTGTAACTCCTATTTTCGGACCAACTTATGATGTCCCTTTTTCTTCGATAAAAAAAGTGGAGCTCATAAAATGGTCTAACAAAGGTTCCCATATCGATATAAAGTACAGTAATAAAAAACTTACTGTTTTCTATACCGTAGATAGGTATGGCGAATTCAAGCAGAAGGGTGTAGCGGTTCTTTCAAAGAAATTTGAAGAACACAAAATCACCATTGTTGAGGATTACGACTTTCCCGTTTGAGTTGAAATCGCTTCGTTGTTCTTCCACTTTTTTTACGTAAACTACCTACAGAGTCGTTTATTCATTCAAAATATTCTGATAGTCACTTTCTTTTGTGGAATTGACACAGTTATAATAATGTAAACCATACTATGGGAGGGGGAGAAAAGTGTTTGATGAGGAAAAAGTACTAATTCAATTTAAAAGTTTAGCTAGTTTGGTTTTGTTTTTACTTATGATTAACACTATAGGAGTAATCGTCCCAGCAATTATGTCATTACTCGATATTTTGAATGTATTCACAGAAGTAAGCTTTTATATGTGGGGATTTATTACTTTGTTTTTATGGATACTCACTATTAGGACTTTCAAGCAAGCCGACATAAAAATATCTTTGAAGAAATAATTGACTGCTCATTAGCAGTGCTTCAAATAATAGGTTCCGCTTCTTTTTTCTCAACACCAATCATTTCTATGTCTTTTTTTCCTAGTGCCGCTCCATATATTTGGTCGCTAACATAGCTATAAGGGGGATTTTTTATGCATAAGATATATTTTGTTCTAACTGCAAAAACAGGCGTTGGTTATACTACTTTGCACCCAACACTCTTTTCGTTAAAGAAAAATCAAGCTGATTTGCAGAATTATTTTTCCAAATACTATGATGTTTCTGCCGATTATTTACATGATAAAGATGTACTAGATGCCTTGGTAGTTCCGAAACCTTTTGGACCATACCAAAATGACAACGGTGTACCAACAATATCAGTTCCTGCCGTTCTCTTCTATGATAAAAAATACGATGAGATTAAGGATTATATCGCTTCTTATTTTTCTGAAAACTAAAAAAGCAATCGTCTCTTTTTTCTACGTTTATGCACTAAAACAATTGGAAGTGGTGGATTATGAAACAAATTGGTTTGGGAAATACAGCAGAAATATACCTGCTTGATCAGAAAAGAGTTCTGAAACTATTTCGTGAAGGAATTCCTGAGAGCATTGTTAAAGATGAATTCGAAAAATCCTATTTTATAGAATCAATAATAACCAATACGCCAAAAGCTTATGAACTGATGCACTTAGAGAATCGAGCGGGAATTGTTTATTCAAAGGTAGAGGGTTACGACATGATTAAAGTAATGCTTCGTTCAGTCCACAGAATAAATTTCTACTCTAAAAGATTGGCTGATATGCACCTAGAACTTCATAAACATTCTTCTCAACATGAACAATTTAATTTATCACAAAAGTTGAATAATGATATTAACGCTACCGATTTACTTGATTCCACCACTAAAAAGAAAATACAAAAATATATTAATCAGCTTCCACAAGGAAATAGTCTTTGTCATTTTGATTTTCATCCTGGAAATATAATGCTGGAGGATCAAAATCATCCAATTATTATTGATTGGATGACTGCCTGCATCGGCAATAAATATGCGGATGTTGCTAGAACTTATTTACTATTGACGTATGGTGAGCTTCCACATGCTAATTTTATTGTCAATCGGGTTATAAACTTTTTCCAAAAATATATTGCAAAAATCTATTTGGACGAATACATCAAACAGTCTGGAGCACAGCTTTCTGAGATAAAACAGTGGATGCTCCCTGTAGCTGCAGCAAGGCTGCATGAATGGTTATCTCCTAATGAGCGAGAAAAATTATTATCCCTGATTCATCAAGAGCTTGAAAAAGACTAGTCTTTTTGTATGGTATCAATAAAGAGAGCAGCCATGAGTTCTTCTCGCAGTGGCCAGTCTAGAGTAATATTTGCTCAATAAGTTTTATATCTCTCAGACAATTCGGCCAGTTAATCGGTGATGATTTGATCTAGCTTAGCTGTTGTATCATATTGGGACTTTTGTATCTGGTCGGTGCGATACTCGTAATTCACAAAAGTTTCCTTATTCGATAGTTCTTCCGTTAAACGAATGATTTGCAGTATGACATGTATGCTACTATTTTGCATCTGCTGGAGATTTCTAATTAATTGAAGCAAAGTATTGTTGCGTATAATTCGTACTACCTTAATGTAAAGATAATAAATTATGATTAGCAGTTCAGGTAGGTTGCTTACGCATTTTAAATTGAATACGTCGCTAATCCTAGCAAAGCAAACTCTATTAAAACGAAAATTCAAATTAAGGAAATTTATCAAACGGCTAATTTAAAATCCAATTCTAATAAAATCAGGCTAGCCCTATACAAATGATATATGTTAGCATAAAATTGAGTCAGAGCAATTATTACTAATCAAGAATTGGAGACACCTAATGAATTACAAAAAGATACAGCAAAAAAATATTCCTGGACTAACTTTTTTTGGTGACGTTTTGCCAGCAGCTATCGATAATTTTCAGCTTTCGATTGGCGACCTGTTCGAATCAGTAGAGGAAAATCCTTTAGAAGAATTCGAACGTCAAATGACTGAGGACGTCAACAAACGTACTTATCTAGTTAAGATGCCCGAAAAGTATGTAGAAAAGAGTTTCAAATCTGATTTCTACAGAGCAGCGCTTCAGGAAGAAATTGACTCAGACTGCTTAGGTAAAATTCATTCAATCCGCTATTACAAGGATTTTGAAGGTAAGTATTTAGTACAATTTATTTTTGATATCAAGTAGCGGTTACTGAATTAGCTTCGAAATGAAAAGACTTTGATTGATAGCTGTTACTTAATAGTCAGTTAAATTAAATAAATAAGCAGTAGAGCGATGGTAAATAAATCATCGTTCTATTTTTTATATAGGAAAAATGATTGCCTGGCGATAGATAATCATGAAGGTCTATTTCCAATATGTGAGAACCTTTATTCTAACTTGTTGAATTGGCATTTTAGGGTTAATAAATGGCTATCAAAGGCTGCATTTTTTCTATATAATATATATAATATGGGATCATTGATTATTACTAATAATTCTACATTTTAAATGGATTAGGAATACGACTTGGTTTATTAGTAGTTTTTGAAGTATATAAGGTTTATTCCTAGAAGAGTGGATCAAGTGATGAAATAACTAATTTTATGATAGAAGAGTGTAGGGAGATACTTAAACTTTATCCCCGTTTTTTATCAATACAGTTTACTTATGAGTAATGCTTGAAAAAAGAATTTTGGTTGATAATAGGTAAGAAAGTCATTTATTCATTTATATAGTACAATTTTGAAACGCTTGTTTTCAAGTATAATATTATGTAAACTAGTTTGGCTTATCTGTTAAGAGAAATAGTCAAGAAAGGATGGAGTATATGAAAAAGAGACAATATGTTTCTAAAAGGGGATTTGTTTTGTTGGTAGCGGTGGTATTTATTTTTATTATACCTTCTAAGGCGGAGGCTGCGACGGACGATATGTATCGTTTATACAATCCAAACAGTGGGGAACATTTTTACACGAAAAACGGGGCAGAACGGGAAATGCTGAAGAAGGTTGGTTGGCGTGACGAGGGGATTGGTTGGTATGCGCCAACTGCTGGTGATCCAGTATATCGTTTGTACAATGCGAACGCGGGTGATCATCATTATACATTAAATGGCAATGAAAAGGATATGCTGGTCAAAACTGGCTGGCACTATGAAGGTGTTGGCTGGTATTCTGACACAAATAAAACAATAAAATTATATCGTGCTTATAATCCGAATGCGAAAGCAGGCAGCCATAACTACACGGTAAATGGTGCAGAGCAAAATATGTTAATTCGGAATGGTTGGAAAGATGAAGGCTTGGCTTGGTATGGGACGAATCGTGGGAGTAATACCAACTCAGCACCTACTCCAGTAAGTAAGTTAGGAAATAGCGGAATTCTGGAAAAAACCTTACAAGCTGCCGGTGCTAAAGGGGATGCGATGAGAAAAGACCCTAAATCAACTTATTACTACGGAAATCCGGTAAATGGTGATTGGAATTATAGTTGGGCATTTATATCGAAGGAGGTAAAAATGTCCGATTCATCTGTTTGGTATTCTATAGAATTTTATCCAATCTATGTTGGATAGTAGTAAATCTTTCGCTGATTCCAAGAGAAAAACCTTCTAGAGATCTTTTTAAACTCTAGAAGGTTTTTTTGTATAGATTAATATTTAGTATGCACCATCTCTTACATCATTTGCAATATCAAATGATGTTTGTGCGAATGGCACTTGACCTTTTGTAGTTACATCTGCGCCATTTTTGTATACTTTCAAATTACGAACTTTTGCTGTAGCATTTGTGCTGTTCACATGCAGGATGTAAGCATTCCCGCCTGGGACTAGTTTAGTCTTATACTGTCCAACTAAGGTATTGTTTACAAAGGCTTGCATATACCCTGAGTCAAAATATCTTACTTTAAGATTGACCGATTGGTTGCTGCCAACTCCAGGTGCATTAGTATTCACCGAATAATATTGTTGTCCAGTAGTTCCAGCATTTGCAGGGAAGTTAATATTGGTTGTATTGATGCGACCTTGCGCAAAGTTCCCATCGTTACCTGCCTGATAGTGTAAGCCAACTCCTACTTGACCACTTGCAGGACCGTTACCTGCAATTACAAATTGTGTTTCGTAATCACTGCCTGATCCTACCATTGCAACATCTGCAACAAACTCAATAGTTGCTGTTCCCAAAGAGGCATTATCAAAGGCTCTATTTGAATAAAGCAAGCGGTAAGAACCAGGAACGTTACGTTCCTCGCCACCTGGAGCAGTGATATTCACATCCACTTTTTTCGGTGTTACTCCGGGACTAGGAGCTGGGTTAGGATTTCCTTTGCCTACCTCCGAAGCGTAAAAAGCAGTTCCTTCAGAACGCCAACCAAGATTAACTAGATGGTTACGTTCATTCCCATCAGTGGTATAGTGGTGAGTACCTGATTTTGCATTTGGATTATACAAACGATAAACAGGAATTTTCCCACCTGATCGCCATGAAAGACCTTCATAGGTCCAACCAACCCTGGTTAAATGATCGCGTTCATTTGTATCTAGGGTATAGAAATGATCGCCTCCGTTGTTTGGATTAAACAGCCGATGCACTTCAACGCCTTTGTCCGGAGCTGTCCAAGCAGATCCCTCATCTTGCCAACCTGCACGAACTACAAATGGAATTTCATTGTAATTCTGCGTGTACAAATGTTCACCTGTGTTTGGATTATATGCACGATATAATGTAGAGGCTTCGGCAGTATCAGCCTGCACAACAGCAGCACCTAGCATTAACATTGCTGCCCCAACAAAAGCATAAGAAAACCCTTTTTTCATATTCATCTCCTCCAAAAATTACGCTTTGAGAGCGCTTGTAGTTTTTGTACTCCTTCATTTTACCTTTCATATTTGATTAATGCAACAATATTACTATTCTTATTTATCAATGGATGAAGCTGTGCTTTTTAGTTATATTTCAGTTATTTTTATTTAATAAAAAAGAATTGAAATTCAAAAAATGGAATGGACTAATGTTAGTGAGTAATAGATATTAACTCGCTAGAATAGTCATCAAACCAGTTATCGAAAACGCAGCTGAAATAAGGTGTCTGGGAGGTCGAAATCGTTCAGAAAAAATAACCTATAAATATATTCATCAACTGCAATAAATTGAATACTTTATTCTAAAAGATCCTATTTCCAATTATCAAAATTTGGACTGTAAACAAGATATAACTCAATTAATTTATATGATAACAAGTGTTATGTTATTTGGTGTGAAACTCCAAGGAATCCAAATATCAGTCATGATTGAAATCGAAAAAGAGAAAGGATATAATCTAGGATGTGTTATTAAACAGGTTCATTTGGGGGGATGTAAATGCTCTATTTAAATACTAGTTGATCATACACGAGAAGCTTAGAGTTGTCTAAGTATGAAACGCATTTCCTTAAAAGTTACCTGGAGGTTTAATTTGATCACATTTAAGAACGTATCAAAATCCTTTAATCAAGCGATGGTTTTAAAAAACATCAATTTAACAATTAATAGTCAGCAAATTTTTGGAATCATTGGAACTAGTGGTGCAGGCAAGAGCACTTTAATTCGACTGATTAATGGTCTAGAAATACCATCGCAGGGAAGTATCGAACTGGATTCCAAAATTCAAAGCAGCATGATTTTTCAAAGTTATGCGCTGCTACAATCGAAAACAGTCTACGAGAATGTTCGTCTGGCTTTAAAGTTCAGCTCGATTCCTAAAAAAGAGCACGAAAAAAAAATTACCGATACATTGGACTATGTTGGAATGACTGAAAAGAGTAATGCGTACCCTTCAGAGCTTTCTGGTGGTCAGAAACAAAGAGTAGGTATAGCTAGAGCTTTAGTCACCAATCCATCACTACTACTCTGTGATGAAATCACCAGTGCCTTAGATCCTAATGCGAAAAAGAAGATTTTGGCTTTGCTGAAAAAGGTGAACCAAGAACTGAAAACTACTATTGTATTAGTCACTCATGAAATGGAAGCCATTAAAGAAATTTGTGATGAAGTGGCTGTAATTGATCAGGGTGAAATCATAGAATGTAAAAAAACGGAAGAATTGTTTTTGTTTCCTGAAAAGAAGATTACTAAAGACTTCCTATCAGATATTATCTATCCGATTGCACCCAAACAAGCAGAGCTGAACAAAGGTGAAGCTGTCTATTATCTCTTGTTAAACGCTGAACAATATCACTTCTTCCAAAAGAATGTTAGAAATGGCTATGTTTATGACATCAAAACTGTTCATATCAAAGGAATACGCTACTTTGCTTTATATCTGATTTCTGAAGTGGATATTGGTTCAGCTTGGCTGCAGGAGCACACAATAAGATATGAAAGGAAAGAGATTAATGTTCCATGACATTTCTTTAGAAGTAATCCGTCAAGCTTGTTTTGAATCCCTCTATATGATTAGTATCTCTTTGCTATTTGCGCTAATCTTGGGAATTCCATTAGGCGTGCTTTTGGCGGAAACAAGAAAAGGCGGAGTGTTGAAGAATCGCTTCTTATACACTGTTCTTCAAACCATTGTAAATATTGTACGATCCATTCCGTTTATTATTCTTTTGGTAGCTATCTTGCCGTTAACGCGGATAATTGTAGGCACATCTATAGGAACAACCGCAGCGATCGTTCCATTAGTCTTATATATTGTGCCGTTTATGGCTCGGCTAGTTGAACAATCCATTTTAGAAGTAGATCCAATCATCATTGAGTGTGCCAAAACATTAGGTGCCAATCGATTTGAAATCATCTTCTTTTTCTTATTGGCGGAAGTTAAACCGGCAATTGTACTAGGTGTTACCAATGCGCTCATTGGGTTAATCAATGCTTCATCAATGGCAGGGACAATCGGCGGCGGAGGTATTGGTGATTTGGCCATTACTCATGGCTATCAGCGCTTTAATACACCACTGATCTTTGTAACAGTTATCATCCTGGTTATCATAGTGAATGTTATCCAGTTTATCGGCAATACAATTTACTACAAAATCAAACATTAAAGGGAGTTTCAAATGAAAAAAATAGTTTTAGCATTTTCACTTTTAGCAACCATTCTAATAGTAAGCGGCTGTAAATCAAATAGTGAAGCCGAAGAAAAGCATGAAATTGTCATGGGTGTTACTTATGGTCCATACAATGATTTATTTGATGCCGCTATTGCTCCTATCTTAGAAAAAGAAGGCTACACGATTAAACGTGTTGAATTTTCTCAATTTATTCAATCCAACACAGCATTAGGTGAAGGCAGTGTTGATGTAAATGTAGCCCAACATACAGCCTACATGAACGTGTTTAACAAAGAAAAGAAAACCGATCTTGTACCATTGGTTGCAACACCAACCGTTCC
The DNA here is from genome assembly GCF_017377655.1 of Candidatus Enterococcus ferrettii. Taxonomy (GTDB): domain Bacteria; phylum Bacillota; class Bacilli; order Lactobacillales; family Enterococcaceae; genus Enterococcus_A; species Enterococcus_A ferrettii. The sequence continues at coordinate 45,729 of NZ_JAFREL010000054.1, read as the reverse complement.
TTGTTCGTTGTATTCATCAAAATATGAATCTGCTGATGCTTTGAAAGATGGGATGATTATTGGGATTCCTCAGGATCCTAGTAATGCTGCCAGAGCTTATGCGGTATTGGCGAAAGCTGGGTGGATTAAGGTAGATCCAAATACGAAGCCGACTGAACTAACTGCAGATTCCATTATCGAAAATCCTCATAACTTAGAGATTAAGGAAATGGATTCAACGACGATTCCTCGTGTATTGGATGATTTGGATTATGAAGTCATTCCAGGCAGTGTTGTAACAGAAGCAAAAATTCAAGATCAGATTCATTTGATTGAACAAGAAAAAGTTATCAAGGACTTAGAGATCGTAGCTGCGGTTCGTAAAGAAAACGAAGATACCGAATGGGCTCAAGCGATAAAAAAGGCTTATCAATCAAACGAGTTTGCTGCCTATATGAAAGAGCATAATAAAGACAACTATTGGACGTTGCCAGAAAAAGAATAACGTTTCTTAAAAGGTGTTGAACTGAGTAATGGTTCAGCATCTTTTTTCTATTTTTGTTCAAAAATTCTTAGTATAGTTTCAGAATAAACATACAATAGTGTAAAGATTCAGAATACTGAAAATAATATTTCTCATGCGACAAAAAAACAGTCCTGCGTTAGAATTGAGTTTAAAAAAATAGGGGATTTGTTGTATGAATAGTCAAGAGCTAATAAAAGAATATATCTTAGATAAAAAAAGCAGTGTGAAATTATCTATTCTTCAATTTTTGTCAGATCATCTGTTTTACATAACAAATGATTATCTTGCTGACCATTTTCATATGTCTAAACTAAATTTTTCTTTGTATCTTAAGGAATTAGAACAGGACATTTTATCTTTAAAGATATATGATGATCCTATTTTGAAGAAAAATAATTTTATCAAGAGCAATATCCCCTATAATGATCTGACAACTTATTACTACCACCTCCTGATTAAATATTGTGAGAATTCAACCAACTATAATATTCTTATTTCTTTGTTGCGGAAAGACACTAAGTCTATCTTAAATATTAGTCAACAGACCAATTTCAGTGTGTCTTATATCTATTCTCGTATGAAGAATATCAATGCATTTCTATTTTATTATGGTATAAAAATTGATTTCTCCAAGCCCGGCAAGAAAACGATCATTGGCGATGAACTGCAAATTCATTACTGTATTATTGATGTGTATTGGAATATCTACTCCAATATTGATATCAATTTCAATCAGGACTATGAGCACCTCGTAAAACCTACGCTGAACAACTATGTAAAACGGGAAGCCATTCAAAATTTAGAAAATGGAATGCTAGATAAATTATATGTACTGATACATTTGTGTTTAAAAAATTTTCCGATCAATTCTTGGGAAAGTGTTCAACAAGAGTTTAAGGATATGCCTGATACAGAGACCTTTGCCAACGAATTTTTTGATATTTTGAAGCCCGATCTTCATTTGGGTTATGAATTACGAATCGTAATCAATCTTCTTTCAAGACTGATGATCTCCAAAACAGAAACTCTTGACATCAACCTAAAACAATATCAGTTTCTCAAGGAGCGGAAGTCCAAATACTTTGATTATTCCAAGGAGTTAATTGAGGCGTTTGTAACTGAATTTAATTTGACCATTCCTCAGAATGATCACGTGATTTATACATTAAATTTTATAAGGAATCAGATGTTTTATGATTTGCTAACTGAAAATCACCCTAATACCACGATGGCAAGCTATACTATTTACAATGAGAAGACAGATAAGCGTGTAAGGGAAAAGATTATACTCTTTTACGAAAGTTTTAACAAAACCAAGACAGCTCGATATCCCTTCATTCAAAAACAAAATCCTAAGTGGCTGTTGGAAGATCTGCTCCATATTTACGATCGTTACAGTGAAAGAGAAAAGATTCAAATCGGGGTTAATTTTACCAGGGATTATTATATCAATGACGATTTATGCTCTCAGATCGAGCAGCATTTTGGATCGGAAAATATTATACTGAAAAAGAAAGTTATGAAGAATTGCGATATCATTATCAGTGACTGCTTGGTAAAATATATGCCGGAAAAGACCAAGATCATTTATTTAATCGACGGAGATATTACTTCAGAAAAAATAAAAGACATGTTTAAGCAGTTATCAGATCATATTTTTGATTTGAGACAAGAGTAGGTTGGGGAAATTCCACAATTTACTCTTTTTACATATAAAAAAAACAGAATCTATTGATCGGTTCCTCCTTTAAGATACTAAAAAGAAAAGGAGGAACTCATAATGATTCATGTCTTACTCGGAAATTCGTGTACATCCTGTAGAAAAACACGAAGATGGCTTCAGGAGTATGGAATTCCCTATGAAGAGCGAAATATTGACCATGAACCTCTGTCTAAAGAAGAACTTAAACATATTTTGACTCTTTGCGATGAGGGAGTGGATGCGATCATTTCAACAAGATCGCAAATTTATCAGTCGTTAGGTATTGATTTTGGTGAGTTGACCTTTAATCAATTATTGATTCTGCTTAGTCAGTTTCCTAAGTTAGTAAAAAGGCCCATCATATTTGACGAGCAGCGATTGCAGGTAGGATTCAATGACGAGGAAATACGCGCGCTTCTTCCTAAAGAAGTTAAAAAGTCCACTAGAAATTATCTCTATAAGTCAAATTTAAAGACGTTGTGCGGGGATATACTTCCAATACAAAATGAGCTTCAATAACATACAAAGTGCATAAGACGTTAGATATAAATTCAATACATTCTGACAGCTCTATAAACTTCTGTTTTATAATTTGTTTCACAAAAATAGTTATACAGTATAAAAAATCAAAAAGGATATGCGGAATCTGATTATAGGGTATAATTATTAATGAATATGCAAATATGAAGGGCAAATGAAGAAGTTGTAAAAATACATTACTCCTATGAAACGATGGATGTGAATGATAGGCTGACATACCAAGAGCACCTAGTTTGTTCTAGACATAATCTGTCTATTGGTGATTCAGTCAGCCGCTGGAAAACAGTAGTTTTATAGCCATATTATTGATTTTTCCGTCGATTTTCTACTTATTCTACCGCAGTGTTAGGATTGTTGGAGTCGTAATTGTAATTTCAGGCGTTTGTAATAGGATTTAAAAAAAATTATACCCTTTACTATTGAAGCTGATGATTAAGTATTTTATTCGAATAAGTTAACAGAGGGAAAATAGTTGAGAAAATATTCTAAGATTCTGCTAGTTTTTATTTTGATAATTGGATTTTTCTTTGTTTACACAGTAATGTTTAGAAAACTTCGATATGAGTCGAAATTTGATCAAAGTTTTGTTTCGCCTAACAATGAAACTAAAATTTTTGTGCGCTATGATTATATAAGCAGACCATCTGTATTTTTAGAAAATGGAAAAGAGATTTTTAATTATGAAGGACCAGGTTTCATGGAAACCATCCAATTTGATGTAGAATGGCTGGAGGGTGATACATTCATTCTCTACAATAATCAAGTAAATGAAAGGTATAAAGTAGAAATACCTAAATGAATTTTCTTCAATTTGTTAACTGGTTGACTAGTTTTACTTAGCGATAAGGCTGCTCTAAATATACCTGTAAAGAATTCAAAAATATATGTAAAAAGCCACTTAAATCAGTAGCTCCAAGCGATATTTTGACGGCTTCCTTGGTTATATTTATGGATAGGTCTTTCCTGTATTCAAATGACGCGCAAAGAAGAGGCATGGTATAATCTAATTAATTATTTGAAGAGAAGCTTGTAAAATGGATACGACAGGGTAATGGCGAAGCAACGATTAATGATGGGGGAAGCATTATGAATGAAGAGCATGCTGGTCAAGTTAATTTTTTCTCAGAAATATCCGAGTATCAAATTTCTGCCCGTGAATTTTTTAGTACGGTTTTATTAGACTACTTATTCAAGAATTTTGGCTGGGAAAAGGTACTGATTTCTTATTATGATACGCAGGGAAATTTTTTATCTTGGACTAGTTGGCAAGGAATCTCAATGGATTGTGACGAGCATCCTTATCGTACTTTCTTTGCTAACGATGTCATCAGGCACATGATTTATCAGGATGCTTTGCGAGATCAATTAACGTATTTTAATGTGAAACCCCGTCTATATAAGTCCACAGATATAATCGTCCAAAGAGATTATGAGCATTCGGCTTATGTTCGCTTCATCGAGGAGAACTTTCAGCAGCATTATAGTACGACCTTGGCCTTTGGAATGAATGGCTATATTCAAGTTACTTTTTTCAAAAGTCAGAATCAAGGAGATTTTACGGTAGGAGAGATTACCCAGCTTAATGAAATTTACGTTTATTTGGCGAACTCTTATAAAAACTTCAAAAAATTTGAACAGGCGAAGATTGTTCAGAATATCCAAAATGAAATTATTGCCTGTGGGGAAAAAGCTTATTTGGTGACAGATGATTTCATGCATATCATGAGTTATAGTCAAACTGCTGTTAAATGTTTAACGGATATTTTAGGTCCAGTGATTGCTGAACAGATGAGCAGTACCACCCCTTGCAGCTGGCTGCCTTTCCTTTTAGGCGGGGAAGAAGAAACTATCAGCTCAGATCGCGTCCAAACAAAGATCATTAAGAATTACATATTCAAAATTTATACGTATGATCAAACCTATTCCAATGGCATTATTGACCGTTATCATTGGATTACAATCGCTAAAAAGGATGAAGAAAAAGTGCCTGCTTTTTCGCTAGATAATTTACCGTTGACGGCAACTGAACAGCGAGTGGCAGAGTTGATGTATCAAGGACTAACTTATAAAGCGATTGCTGATAAAATGGTGGTTAGTTACCATACCATCAAAAAGCATGTTCAAAATATTTATATTAAATGTGAAGTAAACAGTCGCTTTGAACTATACAAGCTTTTGGAGCACCGAGAGAATTAGTTTTGTAGGACCAACAAAAGAAAAACCCAGGCGAACTTGTCTGAGTTTTTTTTTGACCAATTTTACTTAGGAATCGTTTTCAATTGAACGTAGTCAGAATAGGGAATGTTCTCTATACGAAATAATCCTGATGCCTACTTATGCTGAGATGTTAACTTTGTTAAACTTTGAGCAAGTTAAACATTCTTATAAAAGTTGGAAAGAAGGGAAAGCTGTGTCTCAGCTGGGAGTCGTTTTTGACATTCAAAGATTCACCCTTCATGATGGTCCAGGTCTACGTACTGAGCTGTTTTTGAAAGGGTGTCCGATGCGATGTGAATGGTGTGGAAATCCGGAGAGCTGGTCAACCAAAATCGAGCTGGGCGTTTATAAATCAAAGTGTATCTCTCAAAGAAAATGCGGACTTTGTGAAACTGTGTGCGATAATCGGGATATTCTTAGTTTCCATCGCGGAAAGTTAGTTGGGATCGAAAGCGAGGGGCATCTAGATTGTTCAGTTTACGCAGATGCTTGTCCAGCCGATGCCATTAAACAGTGGGGAAAAGAAATGTCGGTAAAAGAATGCATGGAAATCATCCGTAAAGATCGTGAATATTATGAACAGTCAGGTGGAGGAGTGACTATTTCAGGAGGAGAGGCATTATTGCAAAGTGATTTTGTAGCAGAATTATTCGCGGCCTGCAAGTCAGAAGGCATTCAAACCTGCTTTGAAACAACTTTTTACGGCAACTGGCGAGAAGTGGAAAAGCTTTTACCATACACTGATATTTGGATTTCAGACATTAAACACATGGACAGTAAGCTTCATCGGAAGCACACAGGGGTCCGCAATAATCGGATTTTAGAAAACTTAAAAAAACTGACTGATTTGGAACGGGAATTGATTCTGCGTATTCCGGTTATTCCTGGGGTCAATGATGATCCAGAAAATATTGAAGCAACCGCTGACTTCATTTTAAATGAGCTAAATGGTCGTATTCGAACCCTGCAGTTGCTCAGCTTTATGCGGTTGGGTGAGGAGAAGTATCAAGCATTAGGCATTCCTTACGGGATGGAAGGGATTAAGATCAAACGAAAGTCTTTTCAGAAAAAGGTGAATAAAATAGCTGAATATTTTAATGATCGCGGCATTCACTGTTTAGTTGGAACTAAAGAAAGGCAATAAATCAGTTGATTAATGAAGGAGGATTTTATAAATGAGTATCAAACAAGCAACAGCAGTTGGAACAGAGCCCTTTGATAAGACCTATAGTATCGGCTATCAGGTTAACCATGAGGATTGGTCGCCATTTCCTCGGGTAAACCATCTAAGACAAACCTTTTTGGATCGGCCGTATGAAGTGGATGTTGAACGGCTAAGATTAGTTACTGAAGCTTATCAAAGTCATGAAACCTGTTCACGCAAATTAAAATGTGCTTATGCTTTCGAAAATGTTTTGCTGAACTCAACATTATACATTTATGATGAAGATTTGATAGTAGGTGAGATTGCAGCACCGGCGAAAGCCTCGCCAATTTATCCAGAATTTTCTGTCAATTGGATTTTAGATGAAATTATAAATTCTCCCTTTGAAGAACGACCAAATGACCAATTCTATATTCGCAACGAGGAAGAACGAAATGAAATTCTTGAGCTTTGTGCATGGTGGAAGGGTAAAACTGTTGATGATTTAGTGAATGTTAAATTGGATAAGGACCAAACGAAGGGTTCCGAGGTTGGTGAAAAGATTTTCCAAACCAATCTTTATCATTACGCAGGTGCTGGGCATTTAGCAATTGATTATAGAAAGCTGATGCGTGTTGGTTACATTGGTCTAATTGAAGAAGCGAAAACTCGGCTTACTAAGTTGAGTAAACGTGATCCTGAATATGGTGAAAAACGAGATTTTTATGAAGCCATGATTATCATGCACGAAGCTGCTAGAAAATACATCAAACGTTATGCCTTACTTGCGGAAGAACAAGCAAAAACTGCTAAAGATGCAACACGCAAGCTAGAGCTCAAGGAAATGGCAGTGAATTGTTATCAAATTGCTGACGGAGCACCACAAACTTTCTGGCAGGCCTTGCAGCTGTTCAACTTTGCAACTACCTTGATTCAAGTGGAAAGCAATGGACATTCGATTTCATATGGTCGGATGGATCAGTGGCTGAAACCCTACTATGAAGCTGATATGAGAAAGGGAACTGTTCCTAAAGAATTTATTTTAGAACTAATTGAAGTTGTTTATGTGAAAATGAACAACCCCACGAAGTTAAAAGACAAGGGAAGTATGGCTTTACGTAACGGCCGTGGTTTCGGTGGGGAAAGTTTGACTATCGGCGGAGTAGATCGTGATGGAAATGATGCGACCAACGATTTAACCATGCTGATGCTGGAAGCTTCTGCTCATACCCGCATGATGAATCCTTGGGTGTGTGTACGGATGCATGAGTTTACTCCTTACGAGTTAAGGGTAAAAACCATTGAATGTATTCGAGCTGGTTATGGTCATCCGAAGCTGTTCAATGATGGTCCTACAATTAAAGGAATGATGCGCAAAGGTATGACTCTTGAAGAAGCAAGAGATTATTGTGTAGTAGGTTGTGTGGAAATTAGTTTGCCTGGAAAAGAGTATGGATGGCATGATGCAGCTTATGTAAATACTCCGAAAATGATGGAAATGGTGGTCAATGGCGGCCGTAGTTTAAACACCGGCCAGCAATTGGGGCCTGATACAGGTAGCTTAGATACCTATCAAAGCTTTGATGAAGTGCTCGAAAGCGTTGACCAGCAATTTGAATATTGGACGGATCAAATGTGCAGCAGCTTAAATATTATCGATACCGTCCATAAAGAGCTTAAGCCGCTGCCTTATGTATCAGCCTTTTTCGAAGACTGCTTAGAATCCGGCAAGGATCTAACTGAAGGTGGAGCAAAATACAATGGCACTGGACCTCAAGCAAGCGGCATGGCGACTTGTGCAGATTCTCTATCCGCGATCAAGCAGCTAGTATTTGAGGAAAATCGTTATGCTGGGTCTGAGCTTTTACAAGCAGTCAAGGATAACTGGAAAGGTCACGATGTTCTTTATTCTCTAGTTAACAGTTCGAAAGTTCATCATTACGGTAATGATGACGATTACGCTGACGATTTGTTCAAATTCATGTTCGAATGTTACTGCCGACATATTAGTGGTCGCAAAAATCCACGAGGCGGAGAATTTAGTCCCGGGGTCTATTCGGTAAATGCCAACGTAGCCATGGGAATGAACACTAACGCTTCAGTTGACGGTCGTAAAAAGGGTGAAGCGATATCTGATAATATGGGACCGGTTCATACAGATGCTGGATCGCATGATATTGCTGGTCCTACGGCGTTAGTTAATTCTTTAGCAAAAGTTGATCATAGCTTAGCTACCAATGGAACATTAATGAATCTGCGGTTCCCTGAAGAAGCAGTTGCTGGGGTTGAAGGAAGGGATAACCTAATCAGCTTTGTGGATGCTTATATGGCCAAGCAGCCAATGCATGTTCAATTCAATATTATGAGCTCAGCTACAATGAGGGCGGCACAAAAGAAACCTGAGGATTACAAAGATATGTTAGTACGTGTTGCCGGTTATAGTGCTTACTTCGTTGAGCTTGGCAAACCATTACAAAAGGATCTGATTCAGCGAACAGAACTGAGCTTTTAAAAAAATGAGGTAGGTGAAAAAGTTGGGATTTGAATTTAATTTTATCTTAGTGGCATTGATGCAGGTAATCGGCTTTTTTGTTCAGGGTTGTACTGGTTTCGGCTGTACCGTAATTGCGGCAGCCGTCACCAACGGATTGTTGGGAACCGAGGTAGGGGTACCCTATGGAACATTAATTACACTGCCATTTTTATACTATTTAGGAATCAAACAATTCAAAAATGTTTCCTGGAAAGATTTGGCGAAAATTCTTGCCTTATGTTTACCAGGAATCCTAGTTGGGAACTACTTGTTTTATGCTATCAGTCCTACTACAGCAAAAATTGGGATTGGTTTCATGGTTACGTTAATTGCCTTAATGAATGTCTATAAATATATTGTGAAGCCGCGAATGTCCAAAGAATCAAAGGTAGAAGAAGAAGTAGATACACCCCTGAAGAAGATTTTCCGTTATGGCTGTCTAATTCTAGGTGGGATTGTTCATGGAGCGTTTACTATCGGTGGACCACTAATTACCGTTTATACAATTGAAGCAGTCCAAGATAAAGAAAAATTCCGCAACACCATGAACATGGTATGGGTGATTCTGAATACATGGAATGCTTTTACACAATTCCGCAACGGGGCCTTTTCTCCATATATGTGGAGTGCCTTGGCAATCGGTCTTCCTATGGCAGCACTAGGCTTCTTCTTAGGAATGGGCTTCCTGAAACGAATCAACCGCGAACAGTTTTTGCAAATTGTCTATGTCGTATTGTTATTTGTTGGCGGGAATATGCTGATCACCAGTTTATTGTCCGTAATCTAGAGATGGAGAGGAATACAAAATATGAAAGATTTTACATTTAAAATACCTCAAAGCATTGAGTTTGGCATGGGAAGCTTGAAGAAACTGCCAGAAATATTGAAGGAAAATCAGTCAGAGGATGTATTTCTAATCTCTGACCGCGGTTTAGAAGGTTTAGGCGTAGTTAAAAAAATCCAGGATATCATTGAAGCTGGAGGTATTAAATGTACTACCTATCTGGGTACAGTACCGAACCCAACCGTTGACGTGGTGAATGAATCAACAAAATTGTACAAAGAATGCGGGGCTACTAGTATTGTTGCACTCGGTGGAGGCAGCTCAATGGATGTCGCGAAAGCTACTGGTGTCTTAGCTAAATACGGTGGTGAAATCACTGACTATGAAGGATTGCATAAGGTTCCAGGACCAGTTGTACCAATTGTCGCGATTCCAACAACTGCAGGCTCAGGCAGTGAAGTGACAGCTTCTGCTGTGATTACCGATGAATCTAGAAACTACAAAATGTCAGTCATCAGTTATGAAATGCTGCCAAAATATGCCGTATTAGACCCGGAAATGATTATGACTGCTCCGGCATCGATTGCTGCCTCTTGCGGGATTGATGCCTTGATCCATGCAATGGAAGCCTATATTTCAAGGAATGCCTCACCATTTACGGACGCAATGGCAGAAAAAGCAATGGCCCTGATTGGCAGCAATCTTCGTCAGTTTGTCGCGAATCGTCAGAATGAGGAAGCAGCTTGTGCTATGATGTCTGGGTCGACCTTCGCAGGAATCGCCTTTGCTTGGGCAAAACTTGGAAATGTTCATGCAATGAGTCATCCGTTAAGCGCCCATTTCCACATTGCCCATGGTGTAGCAAATGCAATCCTACTGCCGACAGTCATGGAATACAATGCTCTGGCAGATCGTGGACGTTACGAAAAAATCTATAACCTTATTAGTGGGAAAACTGAGCCAGTGAAGAATTTCGAGCCACAAATATTGGTAGATGAAATCAAAAAATTAAATGCAGCTATCGGCATACCTAAGACTCTTTCAGAAATGGGTGTAACAGAAGACAAAATTGCTGAGATGGCAGAGGATGCTATGAAGAGTCCCAATGTCGCTGTAAATCCGCGAGCAACTACGGTAAAAGATATTATTGCTCTTTACGAAAAAGCCCTGTAAGTGTCACTGGATTTTCGACTATCATAATAATTGAGGGAAAAGAGAATGGATATTAGTGTAATTAATGTAAGTAAAAAGAATCTAATGGGATGGATCGTCAGTCTGGCGATCCCAGCGCTGATCGCATTTATTCCAGTTTCGGACACCTTTACTTCACGCTTGAAACTGTTTCTTGTGATTACGATCTTTGTTATCCTGATTATCGCCATGGAACTGCTTCCTAGGTTAGTCTCAGCCATTTTATTGCCAGCATTGTATTTAATCAGCGGGCTTGTTCCCGCTGAGATTGCATTTGGTTCCTGGACCAGCACAACTGTTTGGATGGTTTTAGGTGGTTTGATATTCAGTAACATTTTGGATGAAACCGGATTATTGACCCGAATTGCCTATTACGTGATTCGTTTGTGTGGTGGTACGTATGCAGGGGCTGTTTTTGGTTGTTTCTTTATTGGAATTATTTTGAATCTAATTACCTTCTGTAACGGTTGGCTGGTTGCCAGTGCTTTGGTGTTTGGTGTATGTAAAGCGATGGAAATGAAGCCTTCCAAGGAAGCTTCGCTAGTATGCTTTGCCGGAACGATCGGTGCTACTGGTTGTACAGTCTGCCTATATTATCCAGGTTACTTCTCAATGCTAGAGGTAGCTATCCGTGAATTGATCCCCAATTATACGATGTCAATGTTCACTTCACTAAAATATAACGGCTTTTTTATTCTAGTATGTGTATCCAGTATTCTGATTTTGATGAAAGTTTATGATACGAAAAATTTAAAGATCAATGCTAGCAAGGAATTATTCGATGAAAAATACCGCTTGTTGGGGAAAATGTCAACGAAGGAAAAGAAAGCCGTAGTTATGATTGTTCTTTTATTAGCTTACCTCTGTGCTTCAAGCTTTATTGGTTTGCCAGCTGCGTATGGATTCATGGCTATTCCATTTTTGATGTTCCTTCCAAGAATCGGGATTGGCGATCCAGAATCCTTGACTGGTTTGAACTTTTCTATGGTATTCTTCGTTTCGGCTTGTCTCGGAATTGGTATCGTAGGGGCAGAAGTTGGTTTTGGAGATTTCTTGACCGGTATTGCGGTTCCTATGTTGGCTGGTAAAAGTACGCTAGTTGTTTGTGTTGCTTTTATACTAATGGGAACGGTGGCAAATTTTTTTATGACTCCCTATGCTATGTTGGGCGGATTGGCGCTTCCCTTTGTTCAAATTGCGGCTACTTTAGGAATTAATCCGGTTGCCGCTTGTATGTGCTTGCTATATTCCTGTGAATTGCTTTTCTTACCTTATGAATCAGCAGGTAATTTGATTATGTATGGGTATGGAATGATGCCCATGAAGGAATTTGTGAAGCAAATGACCTTAAAGGCAGTGCTGATGATTGTTGGTTTTGTTGTGGTAATGTATCCACTGTGGAATCTGTTTGGATTGATTTAATGGTCAGAAAAGCTAATTGGATTTACGATGGCTCTCATTTGCCCTTTGAAGAAAATATTGTTAAAACCAAAGCGGTTGTAGTTTATGCTCACGCCCACGGAGTTTTAGTTGAAGGAGAGTTGGGAACAATTGGAGGAATTCGAGTCAAAGAAGAAAACTATTCAGAATTAATAAATAATGGTACTCGGAAGTTTAACGTGGGGACAGAACTGCTGATTAATTGGACACGTGAAGTGAAAGATAATCTTAGAGAAACTGAAGTTAATAAGTCTTTGCAACACAATATTATCCTGGAAAATACAGCATTCTAGGAGGGCTTTATGAATTGGATGTCACCGATTTTTCAAAAATTGATTATGCACAATTATTATCGAATTTAGAAAATAAAATCGGAGAATAATGCAGATTATAGATTCGATAATGATAAAATCGATTATCTTAGACGTTAGACATAGCTAGGAATCAAGGATTTTCTGATTCCTAGCTATGTCTTTTCTGAAGAATTTAAGTAAAAAAAGAAAGTTACGCTTGTCTCTATAAGCCCATGCACTAAATTTTTCAAATTTGGTGACTAAAATGTAAACGCTGCTTGTCTGACAAATTTTTTCACAACCAATAATTACACAAACAGTCTGTGTAGAAATAAATAAATTGATTTTCCTTATTCACCTATACAAAGTGATCACCTCACGAATGAATTTATTAGTTTTTCGCTAGTCTGTTTTGACCCAGTTGATTACTTTGAATTCCTCAATTAACAGGGTGTTGTTCTTTAGAATAGTTATTATTCGTATTTTCTGTCCTTGTCTAAAGAATTTTCGCTTTCATTTTCGAGCCAAGCAGGCTCTGAGATGTGCAAATTTCTGAAAAATTATATGTGAAAATGATCACTCGTTATTTATGTCGAATTTGCAGCTTTTTTCTTATCGTTTTCAAGCTTTATTTTAATCTTTATGTAAAAAAAATAAAATAAAGTAAGCGATGGATATTTACTCATTGCATTAGGGTATTCTATCGATAATTAAGAAAAACAAGGAGCGTGAATGTGTGAACAAGATCTTGATTCTCACAAAAAACATTTTAGCGGAACAAAAATTTCAAATGCAATTGCAGTTATTAAATTACGAAGTATTTTGTTCTAGTGACATTTATCAAAGTAGCGGGAACCATAACATCTTCTCGTATTTTCCAACTATCTTGCTTAGCGAAACTATTACAGATGCAGAGGTAGCTGAGGTATCAGCATTGATCAATACGGATAATAATTTAATTATTCCTCTGACTGATGAAGCTTACTCTGAAGATGATCAAGTAACATTAAGGAGTACTGTTGTGGGTGGCTGGTTGAATAAATCCCTTTCCAATACAATGGTTCGAGAAAAATTAGTGTTGCTTCAGAAAAACTTCTTTATCAATACTCAATATTCAAACCGTCCTGTGCGTTTAGTTGAAGAAGAATCCTACCAACACATATTGAGCAGTGTAAGATTTTCTAAGAATGAGAGGAAAGTATTTTCACTTCTATTACAGGGAGAGGGCAGAATCTTATCACGAACTGAAATTTGTCAATTTTTATGGCGTGATGGTGAAACAAGCTCAAATCGTTCTCAATTATCATGTATCGCTGCAAAAATCAAATCGAAGCTGAAGCATGCGGGCTATGATGGAGAAACTATCATTACCAAATGGGGACAGGGATATTCTCTTGACTCAGTCTTTTGTAAATTCATGCGGACTGATCGTGCTGTTAATGTTTTAGCTGCAATTTCAAGAGAGCCTGTAGCATTTGACAATATTGTCTCTTTCTAAAATTACTAGGGATACATAATCTGAACGTAGAAGTTCTATTCTACTATAGAAGCAAAAGCCTTTATCAAAGAAAAATGATAAAGGCTTTTTGCTGTGCTTTGCCCTGTTCAAATAAGCGCTTAGTTAAGAAATCTATGGTAAACTAAACAAGAATGGAGTGAAGCAATTGGACAATTATAGTTACCCAATCGATCCTGAATGGAGCAGAGAAGAAATGATTGCCGTGATCGATTTTCTTAACTTAGTCGAACAAGCAAACGAAGGCGGCGTTGATACGCAAGCCTTTTTAGTCGGTTACCAAAAGTTTAAGCAAGTCATTCGCAGCATTGGCGAAGAGAAAAAGATTGGCCGCGAGTTTGAATCAGTTAGTAGTTATTCAGTATATAGAACCGTTCAAGCAGCTAAAAAAGAATCGAAGAAGCGGCTGAAATTAGGATAGCAATTTGACAGATATTAAGTGATTATTAATAGAAACTAATTTAAATTTTTGGTGAATAGCAGGCAGATTTAATATATTACTACAAGGAGGATCACTATGGAAAAGGAAATTATTGAATGGATTTATGAGGCTGGAGATAAGATTAGAAAGGCTTTGAAAGAAGATACACTTCAGGTAGATCATAAATCTGGCAGAACAGATATTGTAACCAATGTTGACAAAGATATCCAAAACTTTTTAGTTGATAAAATTAAGTCCTTTGATCCTAAAGCCAAAATTTTAGGTGAAGAAAATGGACAGGATACGACGTCGATTGATCAGGGCCGTGTGTTTGTGATCGATCCAATTGATGGAACTTTGAATTTTGTTTATCAAAAAGAAAACTTTTGTATTATGATTGCTGTATATGAAGAGGGGATCGGGCGATTAGGATTTATTTATGATGTCATGCGTGATGATCTTTTCTGGGGAGGCCCGAAGGTAAACGCTGTGTACCACAACGAGAAAGAATTGAAGGCGCCGAAGAATAAGACGCTTGAAGAAGGTTTGTTGGGTGTAGGTATGCCTGTTTATACTAACAACTATCATCATACTAAGGACATTGGTGTACGAACCATGGGAGTTAGAGTTCTAGGGTGTGCTGGCCTAGATTTTATTGCAATTCTAAAAGGTACACAAATTGGTTATCTGAGCAGCTTAAGTCCGTGGGATTACGCTGCAGGTAAAGTAATGATGGAACAAATTGAAATGCCAACCTGCGGAGCGGATTTCCAGCCATTAAATTTCTCTGGTCGTGAGTTTTTCATAGGACTTACTTCAGCAGCTATGAACCAAGCAAAAGAGTACAAAGATTAAGAAGTATAAGTTTTCAGAAAAAATGAAAATGTTTTACTAACAATTCACGTGAATATCTGCTATAATGGCTTGTCGAGTGACTTGTTATAAGAAAAGGAGCAATTATAGTGAAATACAGAGAAGATATTCGTAACGTTGCCATTATCGCCCACGTTGACCATGGGAAAACAACGTTAGTGGATGAAATGTTGAAACAATCAGATACTTTAGATAGCCATGTAAGCTTACAAGAACGGGCAATGGACTCCAATGCGTTGGAAAAAGAACGCGGTATTACCATTCTTGCTAAAAATACAGCAGTAAATTACAAAGACTATAAGATTAATATCATGGATACACCTGGACACGCGGACTTCGGTGGTGAAGTTGAACGTATTATGAAAATGGTTGACGGTGTATTATTAGTTGTAGATGCTTATGAAGGAACAATGCCTCAAACACGTTTTGTTTTGAAGAAAGCATTGGAACAACACTTAATTCCAATCGTAGTAGTTAATAAAATTGACAAACCTTCAGCTCGTCCAGAAGAAGTTGTCGATGAAGTGTTAGAATTATTTATTGAATTAGGTGCTGATGATGATCAGTTGGACTTCCCAGTGATTTATGCTTCAGCGTTAAACGGAACATCTAGCTTATCTGATGATCCTGCTGATCAGGAAGAAACAATGGTTCCTGTATTTGATACTATTATTGAAAAAATTCCTGCGCCAGTTGACAACAGTGAAGATCCATTGCAATTCCAAGTTTCTTTGCTGGATTATAATGACTACGTAGGACGTATCGGGATTGGCCGTATCTTCCGTGGGAAAATTAAAGTTGGGGACCAAGTGTCCCTACTTAAATTAGATGGTTCAGTTAAAAACTTCCGAGTAACTAAGATCTTTGGTTTCTTCGGCTTAAAACGTTTGGAAGTCCAAGAAGCAAAAGCTGGCGATTTAATTGCTCTTTCAGGAATGGAAGACATCTTCGTTGGTGAAACAGTGACACCTGTGGATCATCAAGATGCGCTACCTATCCTGCACATTGACGAACCTACTTTGCAAATGACTTTCTTGGTGAACAATTCACCATTTGCTGGTCGTGAAGGTAAGTATGTCACTTCTCGTAAAATTGAAGAACGGTTAATGTCTGAATTGCATACGGATGTTTCTTTACGTGTTGAACCAACGAACTCTCCAGACGCTTGGATTGTATCTGGACGTGGAGAATTACATTTGTCAATTATGATCGAAAACATGCGTCGCGAAGGCTTTGAATTGCAAGTATCTCGTCCTGAAGTTATTGAAAGAATGGTTGATGGTGTCCGTTGTGAACCATTTGAATTAGTTCAAATTGATACACCAGAAGAATACATGGGCAGCGTAATTGAAGCATTGGGTCAACGTAAGGCTGAAATGCAAGACATGATTCATTCTGGAAATGGACAAGTACGTCTGGTATTCTTAGCTCCTGCACGTGGATTAATTGGATTCACTACTGAGTTCTTATCTATGACTCGTGGCTATGGAATTATGAACCATACGTTTGATCAATACTTGCCAAAAATCCAAGGAAATCTTGGTGGACGTCGTAATGGTGCTTTGGTTTCAGTTGATACTGGTAAAGCAACCACTTACTCAATTATGAGTGTTGAAGAACGCGGAACAGTTTTTGTTGAACCTGGTACTGAAGTTTATGAAGGGATGATCGTCGGTGAAAACAGCCGTGACAAAGACCTTGGTGTAAACATCACAAAAGCAAAACAAATGACTAACGTTCGTTCTGCTAATAAAGACCAAACATCAGTAATCAAAAAACCACGTGATTTATCTCTAGAAGAATCTTTAGAATTCTTGAATGACGATGAGTATTGCGAAATTACACCAGAAAATATTCGTTTGCGTAAGCAAATTTTGAACAAATCTGAACGTGAAAAAGCAGCGAAGAAAAATAAAGCTGTTGAAGCATAATAGTAAACCAAAAGTTGTCCAAAGAGTGGGAGAAACTCTTTGGACAACTTTTTTTGCATTCTAATTTAAGAGTGCAAAGGTATTGCGATTATAATCAATTAGCTTTTCTTCCTTCATTTTGGCCAACTCACGAGAAAGAGCACTGCGGTCTACACCCAGGTAGTCCGCAAATTCTTGGCGAGAAAAGGGGATGGTAAAAAATGGTTGCTCTGATTTACGGTATTGGAAATCTAAGCAATAAAGAATTCTTTCCCGCAAATTCTTTTGGGTTACCAAATCGATTTTCTGGTAAAGAGTTTGATTGTTTACTAGTAAAAGATAAAAGAGATTCTCAATAATTTGTTTCCGTAAACGACAGGTGGTCGCTTCAGGATGCATGAGCTTTTCTTTTTTGATCAGCAATGCCTTACAAAATTGAGGAACTTCAATTTCAAAGGAGGATTTATTAGGATTTGGCCAGAGACAGTTTTCGCCAAATAGTTCTCCAGCTTTGACCTCAGTAAAAATATGACGCTCTCCATGGACATTTAACTTGTTAAAATAAAGACTTCCCTCTAGGACAATTCCCACAGAATCTGTCTGATTATCTGAGGTAAGAACAGTTTCCTTCCCTTTATATTCAACAATTTCACCATCTAAGCAATTCAAAGCCTGTATTATTTCACTAGCAGTTAATCCGCTAAAAATAGTCGTTTGTTCGAGCATATCCAAATAACTGTGCATCGTTTTTACCTCATAGATTTATTTAGGATTTACAAGGAGAATCCTAGAAACCTGAAAATATTCATTAAAAAAATGAGCGATCGGATTTGACTACAAATCCTCATTGGTTGAGCAGACTACGAAAAAGAGCATTTTTTGTTGCAAATGCAACCGACAGAATGAAAGACCTATGATATATTCGGTGAGAATGATTCTCAATATCGTTCTAGAAATTATTGTAACAGAAAAGCTCTCGTGGATAAAGGAGGAAAACGAATGAAGCCGGTTCTTTTACCATTAAATGAGATGATAGATTATTCAGCCTATCAGATTCGCAGCCGGATTGTTAGTCAAGCGCTCAATATAGAGCCAACAGTAGCCATTTATGCACTAGATGAAGGTGAGAGTGTCAGCTCAGAAAAAACAGGCTTAGTGAAGCTGCTGCACATCTTGGAAGGAAAACTCGAAGTGACAATTTCTCAACAGAAGTGGACAGTTCAAGCTGGAGAATTATTAGCTATTCCAGCCAACAGTTTTCATAGTATTCAAGCGAATGAAAAATGCAAATACTTGCAAACAGAGTTACCAGAAAGGAAAGACAACCAATGACCTATATTAATAAATTACCTCAAAGTGAAGTAATCAACCTGACACAACTAGTTCCTGTCTCCGAAGATCAAGTAGCAAGCATGACACTGGTCCAAAGAAAAGGTATGGGGATGACTGTTTTTGCCCTAGATAAAGATCAATCAATTGGTGGGCATTCATCGCCTGGTGATGCCATGGTGAACTTGTTAAGCGGTAAAGTAGAAATTACGATCGGGGAAGAAAAGTTTTTGGTAGAAGAAGGTGAAACTATTGTCATGCCTGCCAATATTCCTCATGCTCTATATGCTCTTGAAGCTTTTCAGATGCTGTTGGTAGTTGTGAAACCGGAAAAGGTGTGTAAGCATGAGTGATAAGAAAGTCGGACACACCTTTCTAGCCAGCCTCGGCAAAACAAGACTACGCCCAGGAGGTATTGAGGCAACCAGCTGGTTGATGAAACAGGCTCAATTTTCAAAAGATGACTATGTTTTAGAAGTTGCTTGCAACATGGGAACGACCTTAATAGAGATAGCTCAAACTTATCATTGTAAAATGATAGGTGTAGACTTAGATTCTCAGGCTTTAGAGAAGGCAAAGTCAGCAATAAAAGCGGCTAAACTGGAGAATCAAGTAACTGTGCAGCAGGGAAATGCATTGAAATTGCCTTTTGATGATAATACGTTTGACATGGTGATAAATGAGGCGATGTTGACTATGCTAGCTCAGTCGGCTAAAGAAAAAGCGTTGAGGGAATACTATCGTGTCTTAAAACCTGGCGGCAAGCTACTGACTCATGATATTGCCTTGAAGGTCGAGGATTCAGAGCAAATGGATCAGTTGAGCCGGACTATCAACATGCGGGTTGCACCTTTGACCAAATCGTTATGGCAATCTCTTTACCAGCAAATCGGCTTTCGAAATATTGCTAGTCAAACTGGTGAGATGTCTTTAATGAGTCCTAGGGGAATGGTTCGAGATGAAGGTTTAATCGGAACCGCACGGATTATTAGAAATGGTTTGAAGGAAGAAAACCGGGAACAGTTTTTAGCAATGTTTCACTATTTTAAAAATCAACGGAACAATCTGCAATATATTGTAAATTGCGTAGAAAAATAAGCCAAACAATATTTCATCATGGACATGGAGGAAATTATCTATATTATATTTAGTTGCCTTCTATAATATTATGTAAACAAAAAAGTAAGATCTTGGAAAATGTCCAAGATCTTACTCTGCTAATAGCTCATACTTAACTAATTGTTTAAGCACTTCATCATAGCTTAAATGTGAAAGAGTGCATAAAATAGTAAATACTTTTAATGGCAATTCTTTCACAGAAGTATTTTCTTCTACCCAAACTGTATACTCAGCAGCAGTAATAGAAGAATAGGTAAGAAGGGTGTTACTTTCTTCTCCTAACTGACATAAAAAAAGTTCGATTGCGCGCATAATTATCCCTCTAAATAATTGATTAAGTCTTCAGGAGCTTCCAATTGATGAACTTGAGCAAATTCTTCGTGTACCTTCGCTCCCCAACCCGCTAAAGCAAAAGATACCTGACTACTGTGGGCACTTTGCAGATCATAAATGGAATCACCAATATAAATAGTTTCTTCAGGACTAGAATTTAAGAGTTCCATCGCTCTTAAAATAGGTTCGGGATGAGGTTTATGCTTCTCAGTATCTGAAGCGGTGACGACTTTTGTAAAGTAATCTCTTAAATTAAAAGAATCCAAAGTACTCTCCATGTCAGGTCGCAATTTGGAGGTGACTATTCCTAGTTGATAATTTTTATCCCGCAGATTTTGGAGTACAGGGAGTACGTTTGGGAACAGTTGTACATTCTTCATATGACTATTGAGGTTTTTTACCCAAAGCTCTAAAAGATTTTGGATTTCTTCCGTTGAGCCAGCATATCGTTCCAAGGCTTTAACTCCGGGAATACCTAAAATGAAATGCAACTCTTCATCCAAAATTGCTGGATCAATCGCTACTGTGTCTCTGAATGATTGAATAACCGCATATTCTGTATCAAGCAAAGTTCCATCTACATCAAATAAGACTGTTTTAATCATGCATTTTTCCTCCTGCATATAGCACCGTAACCTGTTGTTCTTCCAAAATTTCCGCTAATCCGTTCGGTAAAGATTTATTGGTAACAAGTGTATCTACTTGATCCCAGTTATAAGCTTTAAAATAATGAGCCTGGTTAATTTTTCTGGTATCAGCCAACAACACTAATTTGGCGGTTTGCTCACGCAATTTATTTTTCATATCAATGTCTTCTTCGTAAGCATAATACACTCCTTCAGAATCAAGTCCTACCACACTAACAAATGCTAAATCAAATTGGTATTGCTCCATTTCAATTAAGGGTCTTGTCCCAATTACACATCGTTTTTCACGGTCTAAATTCCCGCCAAGCATTCGGGTTTCACATTCACTGTTCCGAAGCAGCTGGTCAGCAATATCAATAGAATTTGTAACAGCAAACAATTTAGTAGAATTTTCCAAGTATTGGGGAATATAACTAATTGTAGTGGACACATCCAAATAAATGGATTTTGCGCCGTGGACCATTTTTCCAGCGATTTGCGCAAGCTGCTGCTTTTCGCTGTTTCCCTCAGAACTCCGCTGTAAATAATCGTCCAATTGCTTAAAAGATTGTGGAAGGGCAATGCCGCCATAGGTTCGTTGGATTAAATTTCTATCCGCAAGCTTAACTATATCTCGACGAGCGGTATCTCTGGATGCACCTGTTAGCTGGATAATCTCCTTTAAGCTTAACGCCTGCCTTTCTTCCAGAGTCTGCATAATCACTTGCAGCCGTTCTTTTTGAATCATAAAAAGTTCTCCTTTCAAGCTGTTTTAATTCATGAGTATATTTTAACTTAAAGTAGCTTAAAACGAAAGACGAAAAACTATTGGATTAGATTTGTTTCACATTTTCAATTTGTTCCACGAAGATATAATTTTTTTTAGCGGCACAAAGAGTTTTCAGAGCATTTTTCGTGTTTGTCATCAATCTGTAACATTGATAGCTTGTGTAAAACCTAAAATCCGAACAAAGAATTTAATTAAAGCTTAGATGCTCTTTTTTTTCTCCTTTTTGTATTTTTTCTGTGCTATAATATTGAAACTAAGGATAGGAGGGAAGCAAAATGGAACCTATTTCTTCTGATTTTGCCATAAAAATATTGAATGATGATGCGAAGCGCATCAAGCTGCTGATTCAAAATCAACATAATAGTTTGTGTATTTCTCAGTGCAAGGCTTTCGAAGAAGTTGTTGATACACAGATGTATGGCTTCTCACGTCAAGTATTCTTCGCGGAACGGATTGGTATTCTTAACAAAGGAGAAGGCCAACAGATGCTAAGCGACTTAGAAGCAGAGTTGAATCGTTTATATACCGAACTGTATGAAAACCGTCAAGAAACTAATGAAACTAGCAAGGAGGCATAATCCTTGCCGAAGTCTAAGATAAGGAAACGTCACTTTTTAGATTATAGTATTTTAATTCCCTATTTAATCTTATCGGTTGTAGGATTGATTTTTGTTTATAGTTCCACTTCTTATATCCAAATTGTTCGAGGCTTGGATCCGACTTCCTTCGTATCTAACCAGGCGATATTTTGGGCATTAAGTTTGATTGTTATTACCCTGATGTACAAAATGAAAACCGATGTTTTGAAGAGTCAACAGTTGATTGTATTTTCGACTTTAGTTATTTTCCTTCTGTTGATACTTACTCCCTTTATTGGTGAGGAAATTAACGGGGCAAAAGGCTGGCTAAATTTTTTCGGTTTTAGTTTGCAGCCAGCTGAGTATTTGAAGATTATGGTGGTTTGGTATTTATCTTACATCTTGTCTAAGCGTCAAGAGACAATTCAAGATAACTTTTGGGGAGATATGAAGCGGCCATTACTTTTAGTGTTTTTCATGGTTCTTCTAGTTGTTATTCAACCAGACATGGGGAATGCCGCAATCATCACTCTATTGGCTTTGATTTTACTTTTAGCTAGCGGGGTTAACTGGTTCTACACAGTAATTATTGGTGGTGCAGGTGTAGGTTTAAGCTTTTTAGCTATTGAGTTTTTGATCCATTTTGGTAAATATATTATTCCATCACGATTTCAATATATTGTTAGCCGTTTTGAGGTCTTCAAAAATCCTTTCATGGATGAATTGAATCAAGGCCATCAGCTGGTTAATGGTTATTACGCCATGTTTAATGGTGGTTGGTTCGGTCGCGGACTAGGTAACAGTATTGAAAAGAAGGGCTTTTTAAGTGAAGCCCATACTGACTTTATCTTCGCAATTGTTGCTGAAGAGGTCGGGCTAATTGGTGCCTTGGTCATTTTGGGTCTTTTGATCTTCATGATTATACGAATTTTTCTCGTGGGTATCCGGTCGAAGAAACCATTCAATTCATTGATTTGTATTGGTATCGGAAGCCTATTTTTATTACAGGTTTTTATTAATCTTGGTGGTTTGCTAGGTTTGATTCCGTTGACTGGGATTACCTTCCCGTTTTTAAGTCAGGGCGGAAACAGCCTATTAGTTTTGTCTGTTGGCGTTGCCTTTGCACTTAATATTAGTGCAGATGAGAAACGGACTAAGCTTGCAATAGAATATGAATATTTGAAAAGTCAGGAGTGAAGTTAATGAAAAAAGTTTTGGTGGCCAATCGTGGTGAAATCGCAACAAGAATCTTCCGTGCTTGCAGCGAATTAAATATTAAAACAGTCGGAATTTTTGCTGAAGAGGATACTTATTCAGTCCATCGCTTTAAAGCAGATGAAGCTTATTTGGTGGGACAAGGCAAGAAGCCGATTGATGCGTATTTAGATATTGAGGACATTATTCGTGTTGCTAAGGAAGCTGGTGCAGATGCAATCCATCCGGGATATGGATTTTTATCTGAAAACCTTGAGTTTGCAAAACGTTGTAAAGAAGAAGGACTTGTTTTTGTTGGCCCTTCTTTGCATCACCTGGATATTTTTGGTGATAAAATTAAAGCTAAAACTGCTGCCTTAGAAGCGGGGATTTCTTCAATTCCTGGTTCAGATGGCCCAGTTAAAACAATTGAAGATATTTTAGCTTTTGGTAATTCTCATGGCTATCCTATCATGATCAAAGCAGCATTAGGCGGCGGCGGTCGTGGTATGCGGGTTGCTCACGATGAGAAAGAAGCTAGAGAAGGCTATGAACGGGCTAAAAGTGAAGCTAAAGCAGCGTTCGGCAGCGACGAGGTATACGTTGAAAAATACATTGGCAATCCAAAACATATCGAGGTTCAAATTTTAGGAGACAGTCATGGGAATGTGCTGCATTTATTTGAACGCGACTGTTCAGTCCAACGTCGTCACCAAAAGGTTGTTGAGGTTGCTCCCTGTCTTTCATTAAGTGACGCACAACGAAAAGAAATTTGTGACGCCGCTGTTCAGTTGATGAAGCATGTTGGCTATATTAATGCTGGGACAGTTGAGTTCTTAGTTGAAGATGATGGGTTCTATTTCATTGAAGTAAACCCGCGGGTTCAAGTGGAACATACGATTACTGAAATGATCACAGGTGTAGATATTGTTACAACACAATTACTAATTGCTCAAGGGCAGGATTTGCACAATGACATTGGCTTACCTCAACAAGAAGATATTGAGATGAATGGTTCTGCAATCCAATGCCGTATTACAACGGAAGACCCATTAAACGGCTTTATGCCTGATACTGGTAAGATCGATACGTATCGTTCTCCAGGTGGATTTGGCGTACGTCTTGATGTTGGAAACGCTTATGCTGGTGCCGTAGTTACACCGCACTTTGATTCATTATTGGTAAAAGTATGTACCCATGCCTTGACCTTTGATCAAACAATTCAGAAAATGCAGCGTTGTCTGCGCGAATTTCGTATTCGTGGTGTTAAAACGAACGTTCCGTTTATGCATAACGTTATTAGTCATCCATCGTTCCAAAGTGGTGATGCGAAAACAACGTTCATTGATAACACTCCAGAACTATTTGAATTTCCAAGAGTAAGAGACCGCGGCAACAAAACCATGCGTTATATCTCTGAAATTACAGTTAACGGCTTCCCAGGAATCGAAAAACAAGAGAAACGTTTCTTCGAAGCTCCTCGTATGCCTAAAAATCTTGAAATTAAGGAAATTGAAACAGCAAAACAAATTCTTGATACTAAAGGTCCTGAAGCAGTCGCTAGTTGGGTAAAACAGCAGGAAAATGTTCTGTTAACAGATACTACATTCCGTGATGCTCACCAAAGCTTGTTGGCAACACGAGTTCGCACCAATGATTTCGTAAAAATTGCAAAAGCAACTGGTGACGCTCTCCCAGAGTTATTCTCTAGCGAAATGTGGGGTGGGGCAACCTTCGACGTGGCTTACCGTTTCCTAAGTGAAGATCCTTGGAAACGATTGAAATTATTACGCAAAGCGATGCCAAATACTTTGCTGCAAATGTTGTTCCGTGGTTCTAATGCAGTAGGATATTCGAATTACCCTGATAATGTAATTGAGGAATTTATTAAAGAGGCGGCTTATAACGGTGTTGATGTTTTCCGTATTTTCGACAGCTTGAACTGGTTGCCGCAAATGGAAAAAAGTATTCAAGTTGTTCGTGATTCGGGTAAAATTGCTGAAGCGGCAATTTGTTATACTGGTGATATCTTAGATCCAAATCGTCCGAAATACAACGTTCAATATTATAAAGATATGGCAAAGGCTTTGGAAGAGGCTGGTGCACATATCATTGCAATCAAAGATATGGCAGGGTTGCTTAAGCCTCAAGCTGCTTATCGCTTAATTAGCGAACTGAAGGAAACAACAGATCTTCCAATTCACTTGCATACTCATGATACAGCTGGCAATGGGATTATTACGTGCTCAGCAGCAGTCAAAGCTGGAGTGGACATTGTTGATGTGGCTATGAGTGCCATGAGTGGTGCGACTAGCCAACCAAGTATGAGTAGTTTATACTATGCTTTACAAAACGGCGGCCGCACTCCAGATATTGATTTAGCAAATGTTCAGCAATTGAATCATTATTGGGAGGATGTACGTCCTTACTATCGCAGCTTTGAAAATGGAATCGTAGCTGCTCAAACAGAGGTGTATCAGCATGAAATGCCTGGTGGACAATATTCCAACCTGCAGCAGCAAGCTAAAGCAGTTGGCTTAGGAGATCGCTGGGATGAAATTAAGGATGTTTATCATACAGTTAACATGATGTTTGGTGATATCGTTAAAGTTACTCCATCGTCTAAAGTTGTCGGAGATATGGCTTTGTTTATGGTGCAAAATAATCTGACAGAACAAGATATCTATGATCGTGGTGATGAATTAAGTTACCCAGACTCTGTTATCAGTTTGTTCCAAGGTGATTTAGGGCAACCAACAGGCGGTTTCCCTGAGAAGCTGCAAAAGATCATCTTGCAAGGACGCCCAGCCCTAACGGAACGTCCAGGAGCTTCAGCAGCACCAGTTGATTTTGAAAAAGTAAAAGCTGAGCTAGCTGAGTTGATAGGATTTGAACCAAGCAAGACGGATGTGTTAAGCTACTTAATGTATCCACAGGTATTCTTGGATTATCAAAAATCTTACGCCCAATTTGGCGATGTAACCTTATTAGATACACCAACCTTCTTTGCTGGTATGCGTCTAGGGGAAACGATAAGCGTTCAGATTGAAAAAGGTAAAATGTTGATTATTCGTCTGGATGAAATAGGTGAAGCTGACATTGAAGGAAATCGCACCTTGTTCTTCAACTTGAACGGACAACGTCGTGAAATTAATGTGAAGGACTCTTCTATTAAGAGTTCTGTTCAAACAAAACGCAAAGCTGAACCTACCAATCGGGAACAGATTGGGGCAACGATGTCTGGTTCTGTTTTGAAGGTTCTGGTTAAAAAAGGCGAACATGTTGAAAAAGGACAACCATTGATGGTTACTGAAGCTATGAAGATGGAAACCTCTATCGATGCCCGTTTTGACGGAGAAGTTGAGCATATTTATGTTGAAGAGGGAGAAAGTATCTCTTCAGGTGATTTATTAATTGAAGTAAAAGAAAAATAGGAGTGTAGAAAAGTGAAAAGAGCTCTTGGTTTCATTAGTATCTTAATCATCGTTTTGATCGGGTATTATGTGCAGCCGATACTCTTTCCACCTAATACCACAAATACGCCGGTCGAGCCTTCCAGTCGACCGGCTAAACGTAATTCTCTCAAACATGAGACTGTAGCAACGGCTGGCTGCGCTCAGTATGTTGGTTTACCTGTTAGTGAAATTGAACCTGATTTAGGGTCTCCAACAAAAATTGAATCAAGCGGGTTCTTGTTTGAAATTCGGACGTATCCGATTGAAGGCGGATCTCTTCAGGTTAACGTGGTTGATGGCAATATTACTGCGATTAAAGTTATTGGTCAAGAGAACACAAACTCTCCATTTATTTTCGGTATGTCCAACAGTGATTTGGCAGAACAAATGACATTGTCTTCTAATTTTGCAGTGAATTACAACGATGAGCCAATTGATATTGAATTGACTGAAGATGATATGCGCTTTCGACCCTTGATTGCCTTCGATAATGGCACCTTTGCAATTCCGTTCTTTGATGGAACAAACGAGGAGCTTTTTGCAGTGTCTTATTTGGATATTGAAACTTTGCTTCGCGTTATGCCTTATCGAATTCATAGTGGAAATCCGCTATCTTTTCAGGCTCAGGAAAACAACTTTGACTGGGTGCAGGTCAATCAACAAAAAGAGCAGCAACTGTTTGAAGCGATTAATACGTATCGCTCTCTGAAAGATTTAACACCTTTCAGTCTCAGTACAACAACAGTGACTGAAGGTAAAAACATGTTGGATAGCTTTCTAGAGCAACCGCAAAGTGTACTTTCCCGAAGTCGCCAAGACGAATGGGCTACTTCTGCCGAAGCACGAGCAGGTAATCTTTCCTTTACACTAAGTGATAAGGAATTTCAAAAATTAGCTAAAAATCAACAGGTAAATCAAGAAGCGGGACTATTCTATTCTCCGGTTATTGATCCTTGGTTCAGTCTATTTGAATGGATTAGTCAGGAACGTTGGGCTGACCGCTTTTCTGAAGAGACTGATTACCAGTTAAGCATTGCATTTAACCAGCAAAATGTGCTAGTCTTGTTACAGGAACCAGAACAAACGAAGGAAAGTGAATAACATTGATTATAGATGAGGCATTATTTTCCTTGGAGGATCAAACCCACCGTTTGATAGACTGTGTTAAAACTAGTCAGGTGTTTAAAAATTATTTAGCAAAAAAACAGCAAATGGATAGTTGTCCAGAAGTTAAGCGGCTGAAGCAAGAGTTTTTGCGAGAAAAGGAACGCTTTGAACGAGTAGCTGATTACGGGGATTTTGCGCCAGATTATCTAGAGAAACAAAAAAGTGCTCGGCGTGCAAAACGTGCTTTAGATTTTAATGAAAATGTGGCACAATTTCGAGTAGCTGAAACTGATTTACAAACTTTATTGGATGAAATTAGTCAGACACTTGCTCAAACAGTTTCACCAGAGATTAAGGTCGACGCAGGAAATCCTTTTTTTGAAACAGGCAATCATCATTGTAAGGGGAACTGTCATGGATAATACAGAATTTACAGTACAAAAAAGACGCGGAATTGTTGTTTGGGTCTATTCCCTTAAACAATTGAAGACGTTGAAACGTTATGGCTTAATTCACTATGTATCACGTAAGATGAAATATGTAGTGATATATGTGAATGAAGAAGCTTTAGAAGAATCTGAAGAAAAGCTCCAAGCACTCCACTTCGTTCGGCAGGTTGAACGATCTTACCGTCCTGACGTTGAGATGAACTTTGCAGATCGTATTGGTACAAAAGCGGCTTATCAGGTAAAAGAAGAAGAAGAATTAGATGTAGTAGAAGCAAATACGAAAATCCGATTGGCTGAGACAGTTTAAAAAAGATGAAAAATGTCTGATTTGATCAAACATTTTTCATCTTTTTCTTCTATAATGAATAACAGATTTGCGAAATAGTAGGAATCAACGATTCTATTTAGTATGATGAGTAAGGATTCTTACAATAATAGAAAGGATACCCAATTATGCGAGTGGTAGCAGGAGAGTTTGGCGGTCGAAAATTGAAGACTTTGCCAGGTAAAACAACCCGACCGACAACCGATAAAGTGAAAGGTGCCATGTTTAACATGACTGGGCCTTATTTTTCTAGCGGTAATGTGCTGGATCTTTTTGCAGGGAGTGGGTCATTAGCAATCGAAGCAGTGTCCCGTGGTATGGATCAAGCCTTCTTAGTAGAAAAGAATTTCCGAGCTATGGCAATCATCAAAGAAAATGTAGCAATGACGAAAGAAGAGGCCAGCTTTCATCTGATGCAAATGCCGGCAAATAAAGCGATTCAGCAATTAATAGATAAAGACATTACCTTCGACTTAATCTTGTTAGATCCACCCTACGCTGAACAAGAGATCATTAAACAATTGACTGCTTTAGCTCAAGCAGGGTTAGTAGCTCCGGAGGCGATTGTTATTTGCGAAACCGACAAGGATATTGAACTGCCTGAAAGAATAGAACAATTTATTCAAAGAAAACGGCAGCTTTATGGTTTAAGTGCAGTAACAATTTATGATTGGGAGGCTGAATAAATGAAGCGAATTGCTCTTTTTCCAGGAAGTTTTGATCCATTAACGATGGGCCATTTAGACACTATTGAGCGAGGTGCCCGACTGTTTGATGAATTAATCATTGGCATATTCGTAAATACAAGTAAAAAAAATTTATTTACGGTTGAAGAAAGACTAGCTCTGGTTAAAGAATCAGTTGCTCATATTGAAAATGTTCGGGTAATCACCCAAGCCCGTAAGCTGACTGTTGAAGTCGCTGAAGATTTAGATGCGAGGTTTTTGCTTAGAGGTATTCGCAGTATAAAAGATTACGAGTACGAGAAAGAAATTGCTCTTATGAATTCACATTTAGATTCACGATTAGAAAGTGTTTTTTTACTTGCGTCACCTAAGTACAGCCATGTTAGCTCCAGTATATTAAAGGAAATCATGATATTTGATGGTAATGTGAAGGAATACCTTCCCAAACCAGTTTATGAAGCCTTAGAAAAGAAGCGTGAAAAATTTGAAAAATAAAAAAGTCCCTATAAAAAAGCTCCTGACTCTCTTTGGAATTTTAGTTTTTGCAGCGTGTATGATTGTTCCAATTCCTTATTACGTAGAACAACCCGGTGAAACAATTGATTTGAAAGAACTCATTACGGTGAATGATCAAAAGGATAAACAGGATGGGTCTTTTAGCTTGACTTCGGTAGGTATCAGACGTGCGACAGCTTTTAGAGCACTAGTGGCTAATTTTAAACCTTTTGAGGAAGTAGTCTCTGCCGAGGAATTGACTGGTGGATCTTCAAATGAAGAATATGAACAAATGCAACAGTTTTACATGGAGTCTTCGCAAAATGCAGCGATTGAGCAAGCTCTAAAGTTGGCTGACAAGCCCTACAAATTAGAATACAAAGGGGTCTATGTATTAGGAGTGGAAAAAACATCTAATTTTGCTGATAAAGTTAGTGTTGGAGACACCGTGACCAAGGTGGATAATCAAAGTTTTACAAGCAGTGAAAAATTTATGGAATATGTGAAGAGTCAAAAAGTCGGTCAAGAAGTAACGATTACTTATACTCATAATGGTGAAACCAAAGAAGCAACTGAAAAGTTGATTGAATTGCCAAGCGATAAAAAACCTGGAATTGGAATTACTTTAACCGATCATACAGAAATAAAGTCGGATGAGAATATTGACATTAATGCTGGCAATATTGGTGGGCCTTCAGCTGGATTGATGTTTACTTTAGAGATTTACGAACAGCTAGTAGGTAAAGACATCCGCCATGGCGGAAAAATCGCTGGAACAGGTACAATTAACTCTGAAGGTACGGTTGGTCGCATTGGCGGCATTGACAAGAAGGTAGCTAGTGCAGTCGAAAGCGGTACGAAAGTTTTCTTTGCCCCTGATGATGAAATTACTGATGAAATGAAGGAAGTTCAACCAGATATAAAAACGAATTACCAAGAAGCTAAAGCAGCAGCTAAAAAATTAGGAACAGACATGAAAGTTGTTCCAGTAAAAACGGTGCAAGATGCTTTGGACTACTTAGAAAAAATGAAGTAAGATAAACGTAGTTATGACAAAAGTGTCATAGCTACGTTTTTTATCTTTGAAAAAAAGGTGGCACCCATGATTCAAAATGCATTAAAATATTGAGCCTAGTCTATCCAGCCAGACTTTTACTCACATTCCTGAGTCAGTATAATCAAACACCTTTGAGTTGTTACTAAGATCATACAGGCTGATTCATTTTAATAAGATTAAGTAGGAAAAATCTCATTTTCAAAAAGATTTTTCCTTTTTTGCGTATCTTAAAAACAGAGAGGAGGAATTGCGTGAGAATTGAGCAGCAGCAAAAGAAAATGGCGATCCTAGCAGTTGGAGGTATATTGCTGTTTGTTTTACTATGGATTGTCCTGCGTCCCTCGCAAGAGACAATTCACGAAGAAATCCTATTTTCAACTGAAGAGACTAGCACAACTGTAAGCAGCAGCCAAGAACATTCAGAATGGTTTGTTGATTTAAAGGGGGCAATTCAGCAACCAGGAATGTACCGAATTAAAGAGGGGATGCGGTTAATGGATGTAATTGAGCTGGCCGGAGGTTTTACTGATGAAGCAGATCGGAATCAAGTGAATTTAGCGAAACTTTTGGCCGATCAAGAAATTATTTATGTCCCAAAAAATGGAGAAGAAATTCCTGTCGTGCAGCAAGCGACAGATAAAATTTCGGACTCACCCCAATCAACGACTAGCGATGCAGCGATAGAAAAAATCAATATCAATACAGCAGATGCTACACAATTGCAACAATTATCTGGAATCGGTGAAAAACGAGCCCAAGATATCATTGATTACCGAGAAGAAAACGGCAGCTTTCAATCGGTGGAAGATTTGATGAATGTTTCGGGGATCGGTCAAAAGACGCTTGAAAAATTACGTAACTCGATTACAATATAAGAAAGAAACAGGAGAGGAAGAAGAAATTGACCATTGAAAGAATTCCATGGGACCAATATTTTATGGCACAAGCAGTTTTACTATCTTTACGCAGTACCTGTACGCGATTAGAAGTAGGTGCTACTATTGTTCGCGACAAGCGGATTATTGCTGGAGGCTACAATGGTTCTGTAAGTGGCGATGTTCACTGTATCGATGAAGATTGTTACGTTGTCGATGGCCATTGTATTCGTACGATCCATGCTGAGATGAATGCTCTTTTGCAGTGTGCAAAGTTAGGAATTGCTACAGATCAAGCTGAGGTTTATGTAACACATTTTCCTTGTTTACACTGCACAAAAGCGTTGTTACAAGCAGGAATCAAAAAAATTCATTACTTGAAAGACTATCGTAATGATCCTTACGCCGTAGAATTAATTAGTCAGGTGGGTGCTAGTGCGCATCAGGTCCATCTTGAAAGCAAATATTTTGCCAAACTGCAATTAGGAGAAGATGCTGCCGTCTTTCCTGAAGAGTAAGCGTGAAGAATTACTATATTCTACCGATTTTAACGGCTGCCTTAATTGGGAGTTTATTCTACCAGATTCATTGGTTGTTAATTTTGTTTTTAGTTGTATTATTGATTAGAATCTGCTGCATGAACAATCATAAGCTATTAGCTATGACTGTTTTGTGCAGCTTTTTTGTGGGTATTAGAACCTATTGCTATGTACAAAGCTTTCAACCCCTGTCAGAAAAGGTAGAGACGAAAGTACTAAAAGTTTTGGCTGATACAACAAGAGTTGAAGGGAACTCGCTACGTTTTATAAGCAAAGACAAAACTGGAAAATACCGAGTTTACTATCGGCTAAAAAGCCAAGAAGAGCAACAAATTTGGCTGCAAGAACAACCACCTGATCATGTTTTAGTAAGCGGCAGCTTTTCCGAAGCCGATCCCGCTCGTAATTTACATGGATATAATGGCTGGCAAAATGATCGAAGTTTAGGAATCGCAGGAAACATACAAGCTGATTCGCTGGACACGAAACGTGCTGACGGTTTCTCATTCGCTAAGATACGCTATTATTTGATTTTTCATACTGGCAAGGTTTTTCCTGAACGATTAGCCAGTTATTTAAATGCATTGGTAGTGGGCCACAAGGATGAGAATTTTGAAGAATTTACCGTAGGTTACCAATTAAGTGGTTTGTTGCATTTGTTTACTTTGTCCGGTTTGCACATTCAGTTTTATTTAGGCGGCTTACATCTATTGCTGATTCGGTGCAAACTGGTGCGAGAATCTCGCCTAGCCGTTTTGACTTTAGCTAGCTTGGCGATCATTTTCTTATGTGGAGGGGGAGCCAGTATTTTACGAGCAGTATTTAGCTACCTTATTGGCAGGGCTTGTTTGACTTTTGGCTGGAAAATTTCAGGATTGGATCGATGGGGAATTATGCTACTGCTTTTGCTGCTGTGGCGACCACTAGTATTTTACTCAATTGGTGGCCGATTGAGTTTATTCTTCTCGTTTTTATTATTGTATCTACCTCATTTATCGGACAATCGTTGGCTACAGAATCTGTTGTTTCCTTTTTTAGCGTTTCCATTATTGCTGTTTGAGTTTTCTGAATGGTCATTGGTTGCAGGATTCTTTACTTTATTGTTATTGCCGATTTTCAATTGGCTAATTTTACCTGGAAGCTTGTGCTTATTTTTTGCTAGTTTTCTGTTTCCATTGCCTAATGTTCTTTTACGCCTATTCGAAGATATTTTTATTCTGCTGGAAAAAGCCCTGCTTTTTGGCAACATACCGCCTATAGTAATTGGCAAGCCAAGTTTTCTTCTGTTAATGCTGTTGATTTTATTGGTGTTAGGATTGATTCATCAACTAAAAAAGCGACAAACTATTTTGAAGCTAACAATCTTGATTGTTTGTTTAGTTCTGTCTACTCCCTTTTCTAGTCGTGGTCTAGTAGCTTTTATTGATGTGGGACAAGGAGACAGTATTTTTATTAAGCTACCCTTTCATGGAGAAACCTTTCTAATTGATACCGGTGGGCGCTTGATCTTCAAGCAAGAGGAATGGCAAAAGCGACAAAGCAAATCACTCTCTGATTATACTATTTTACCCTTTATAAAGGGAGAAGGTTATAAGTCTATCGATCACCTAATTATTACACACAACGATGCAGATCACATGGGAGAACTGCTAAACGTAACAGAAAAACTGATAGTAAAGAATTTATATATTGGCAAGGGATCAGAACAGGATATTCTCCCCATACTTAAGAGAATGAGTCATCAACCAAAAATTCATCTAATCAAAAGGGGAGACGTGATCGGAAAAAAATTAAAGATATCTATCCTTTCGCCTGAAAGCAGTGATGGTAGCAACAATGACTCACTGGTCACCTATTTTTCTGTTTCAGAAAAAAGTTTTTTGTTAACTGGAGACTTGGAAAAAGAGGGAGAGGCCACTTTGCTTAAACTGTATCCTCAACTTAAGGCAGATATTTTCAAGGTAGGACACCATGGCAGTAATACCTCCACAAGCCCTGAACTCTTACATCAACTTCAACCAGAAAGCGCGATTATTTCCGTCGGGAAAAATAATCGGTATGGTCATCCAGTGCCGGAAACGTTAGCGACATTATCAGAATCAAAAACGGCAATCTATAGAACCGATCAACAAGGAATGATCTACTACGAATGGCAACCTTTCAGCAAAGAAAAAAATTTAAAAACCATGATAGCTTTTCTGGAATAATCGTGGTAGCATAAAACAGCGGGAGGAAAGCCATGAATACACAAGAAGCACTTCAAGCCATTCGTAGCCAAGCGCTGCAGCCGATTTATCTAATTACAGGAACAGAGGATTATCTTCAGCAGGAATTACGTCAGGCCTTCATGGAGCGGATGAGAGCAGATGATTTGGAGGAATTAAACTTCATGTCCTTTGATATGGAAGAGAATACTTTGGACCAAGTCGTGGGAGAAGCCGAATCTATGCCCTTTTTTGGAGACTATCGGATGGTTTTTGTCGAGAAACCTTACTTCTTAACTGGGGAGAAGAAGAATTCTGCACCAGAACAGGATATCGATGCATTGCTAAATTACTTGAAAACACCATTGGATTCGACTATCTTGGTTATTTGGGCCAGCTATCCTAAATTAGATGCTCGTAAAAAAATTACTAAAGTCTTAAAAAAACAGGCATTAGTAATTGATGCTGCACCACTGCAAGAAGGAGATTTGCGTAATTTTCTGCAGCGTTATATCGGAAACGAAGGTGTTAAGATATCACGTGAGGCGTTTGATTTATTTCTACGCTTGACCGACTTTGATTTGTCAAAGGCGATGAATGAATTAAATAAGCTATTGCTGTTTGTTGGAGAGGGCGGAACAATTACGCTGCAGCAAGTAGAGGATTTAGTTCCAAAAACACTAGAGCATAACGTTTTTGAACTGACAGAACAGGTACTTAAAGGTAATGCTGCGAAAGCCTATCAGACTTACGAAGAACTGCATATTCAAGGAGAAGAAACAATCAAATTGAATGCTATTTTAATCGGTCAGGTTCGCTTGCTGCTGCAAACGAAAATTCTACAAAAGATTGGCTATCAGCAGGCTAATATTGCTGAAACCTTAGGAATTCATCCTTATCGAATCAAGCTGGCGATGCAGCAAGTAGCCAAATTTCCTTTAACTGTTTTATCAGACATGTATGATCAGCTGGTAGAAAATGATTATCAAGTAAAAATCGGTCAATTGGATAAGGAGCTGGCTTTTCAGCTATTTATACTCAAAACGACTGCTAAAATCAAATAAAAAAACCGATCAAAATGATCGGTTTTTATTATTTAGCTAATTCACGTGCTAAGCGTGCTTTGTCGCGGTTTGCTTTGTTTTTATGGATCAATCCTTTTGATTCAGCCATATCAATTGCTTTTACCGCTGCTTTATGAAGCTCGTTAGTATTTTCAGCTCCTGCTGCCACAGCTTCTTCAAATTTCTTGATAGTTGTGCGCATTGCGCTCATTTGTGAAGAGTTTTTTGCACTTGCGTTTTCGCTTGTGCGTACACGTTTAATTGCAGATTCAATGTTTGGCATGGGTTTCACCTCCGAATTCAGTCTTATACGGAAAATCCGTACAATTCAACATTACTCATTATACATAAAGCCTTGTCGCAATGCAATAAAATCGTGACAAGTTTTTTTCCTTAACAGAAAAGATCAATGAGAATGATTGGACTGATACAACGGACAATCATTACAATTTTGCGAACGGTCAGAGTGAACTACTTCTTTTAACGGTAGTAACAGCCGCAAACCATTAAAAATGACCAAAATAGTGCTTCCTTCATGTCCCACCACGCCTAAAGGCAAACTTAAGAATTGTGTAAAGTTGCTGATGATCAAAAGAGCAATCACTGTTAATGAAAAGACAATATTCTGTTTTACTACTCGTTTTAGTTTCTTTGCTAGTCGATGGCTGTAAGCTAATTTCTCTAAATCGTTCTTGATCAGTACAATATCAGAAACATCCATGGCCACATCAGTTCCTTGTCCCATAGCAACACCTATTGTAGCTGTAGCTAAGGCTGGCGCATCATTAATTCCATCTCCGACCATAGCATTTACTCCATATTCTTCTTTTTGCCTTTGAATAAATTCAGTTTTCTCGTCAGGCAGACAGTTCGCGTGGTAATCATCGATACCTGTTGCTTCTGCTACATAAGCGGCTGAACCCTCATTATCGCCAGTTAACATGGTCGTATGGATATTCTGCTCCTTAAAGTAAGCAATAACATTTTCTGTGCCAGATTTAGGCAGATCAATTAATCCAAGCAGAGCAACCAAATGATCATCTTTTGAAAGAAAGATGACTGTTTTACCGTCATCTCTTAATTGTTCAATTGCTGGTTCCACTGTTAATCCTTCCCGGTAAGCATGCTTTCCGAGCTTCCAAGTTGATCCTCCGTAAACTGTTTCTAATCCTGTTCCCGCTTTTTCTTCTACGCGAAGTTCCGTAATACGTTCTTCTGCATGGAAAAATTGAAGGATAGCTAGAGCAAGAGGATGCGTTGAATGAGATTCCATAGAGACCAACATCCTTGGGATCATTGGATCTTCGATTAATTGTTTATAGTCGGTTACTCTTGGCTTGCCACGAGTCAACGTTCCCGTTTTATCAAAAGAAATTGCTCGCAAATCTGCTAAACGTTCCAGTTCTTTCCCTGATTTAAAAAGCACTCCTTTTTTCGCACCGTTGGAGATGGCTGAAAGTGTAGCTGGAGTAGCCGAAGCAACTAAGGCACAAGGAGAAGCTACTACTAGTAAAACCATCCCTCGATAAAAGCTCTCTTGAAAGCTCCAGCCAATCAAAAAGTAAGTAAGCAAAATCATCAGAGGTACAGCAATTAAAACAACTTTTACATAGACATTCTCAATTTTTCCTATAAAACCTGCTGTTTCACTTTGCTCGTTTTGAGCATGTTCAACTAACTTGATGATTTGAGCGAATAAGGTCTCGTCACTAGTTTTGGTCACCTTCATTTTAAATGCATTCCCTGTATTGATTGTTCCGCCAAAAACATCATCGTTGGGTTCCTTTTCAACTGGAACCGATTCGCCAGAAATAGCTGATTCATCAATTGAAGTACTGTGATTTAATAAAATTCCATCGATAGGAATCGCACTTCCTTTTGCTACAAAGACCAAGTCATCTACCTGCAGCTCACTTACATCCACTTCAATTTGTTCACCAGTCTCAGAGATTCGAACGGCTTTAGTTGGTGACAAATTCATCAATGCAGTAATTTCCTTTGTACTTTTATTTGTCGCATATTCTTCTAATGCACCACTCAGACAGAAAATAAAGGTCAGCATAGCACCTTCAAACCAATTACCAATTAAACAGGCACCAATCGCAGCTAACGCCATCAATAAGTCCACATTTAACGTACGATCATTCCATAATTCTAAAATACCTTCAGTTGTTTGTTTCCATCCACCCAATACGATAGCAGCCACGTACAAGATTGGATAATAAGTCATGTTAGTCATTTCGATCATTTTGCCGAAAATTAGTAAAATAAGACAGAAAAGGGTAGAGAGAAACGCTTGTTTTTCTTCTTTACTCATTTTTCATCCTCCTCTCTACTTTATCCTAGCATATCTAAATGCTAATTGATAATAAAAATAGCCAATTGAGAATGAAAGTAATTATCAATTAGAAAAGGGGTGTAATTCAGGATTTATAAAAGAACAAGAAGTATAATTATTCTAAACTAATTTAGTTGAAAAACAGAATAAAAAAACTGCAAACATTCACTGTTTGCAGCAATTATTTTACATGGCTATTAGCCAGTAGCCGATTAAAATGATTCCTAGAATAATTCGGTACCAACCGAAGATGGTGAAGTCATTGCGTTTAATATAATCCAATAAGAATTTGATAGCAACAATCGAAACAGCAAAGGCTGTCGCCATGCCCACTAGCAAAATGATAATTTGAGCAAAATCAAAAGAGTTGCCATTCATTAAGAATTTGAGGATCTTCAAACCGCTAGCACCAAACATAACAGGAATTCCTAAGAAGAATGAGAATTCAGTCGCAACAAAACGTGAGGATCCGATTAGAATCGCGCCTAGAATAGTTGCTCCAGAGCGAGAAGTGCCAGGAACCAATGACAAGACTTGGAAAAACCCGACGATTAGAGCTGCTTTATAAGTAAAGTCATTCAAGCTAGTACATTTTGGTGTTTTCGTTTTATTGTGGCGTTCTACTACAATAAAAGCAATCCCGTAGACAATCAACATAATCGCAACCGGCAGGAATTTGTGGAAATGTGCATCAAGAAAGTCATCCAGAAGCAAGCCGAGAACAGCAGCTGGGATACAAGCAACGACAACCTTTGACCACAGAGTCCAGGTTTCATTTTTCTCTACTTGATTTTTCTTGCCAGAAAAGGGATTCAATTTGTCAAAGAATAGAACGACAACGGCTAAAATAGCTCCTAATTGAATTACAACATTGAACATTTCAGTAAATGCAGGACTAACGTCCATTTTGATGAATTCATCCACCAAAATCAAATGTCCTGTTGAAGAGATCGGCAGCCATTCGGTGATACCTTCGACAATACCGAGTATGATTGCTTTGAAAATATTAATAAGCATGTATTTATTCCTTTCTGATTAATGACATAGATAAGTATACCGTTTCATTACCTGAAAAACCATTGAAATAAAAGAAAGGTTTTTTTAAGATTCCTTCATTTATTGAAAATATTTCTCTTAAAAACACAAAAACAGGAACCAAATCGGCTCCTGTAACAAAGTATTAATTAATCATTTGCCTTATCAGCAATCGTTTTACCGCGTTCAAGGTAGCTGATATCGTTAATGGCACGAATAGTAAATTTACCATCTTGATACTTTACACGGTTGATACTGCCGTTCAACAGATTGGCACGTACAGGCTGTTTACTGTCAATCAAGCTTAATAAGAAAGCAATCGTTAGACCATGAGATACGATTAAAACATTTCCTCCTCCGTCTTTTTCACGACGTTGAGCAATGTCTTCGAATCCATTCCAAACACGAGCTCTTAGCTTTTCATAAGGTTCTGCCCAGTTAGCAGTATCCGCTCCTACAACAGCATCAGCGATTTCCTTAAAAGTAACTTCGGTAGCGAATAGGTCATCCTCCGTCTTGAAGTTTAAAACACGGGGAAGAACACCCCACATCTCAGCATCGTAAGCACCTTCTAATGAACCAAAGCACCATTCACGAATTCTTGGGTCCACATGGTAAGGCAAGTCTTTGCCATCTGGATGCTCACCGAGTAGAATACGCATTGTTTCAATCGCACGACCAGAATCACTTGAATAAGCTTCTTCAAATTTAGTATCTTGTAAACCTAAACCAACATATTGAATACCATCTCGTCCCGACGGTGTCAACGGTGTATCACACCAGCCTTGTACACGTTCTAAAGTGTTAAACATTGTTTTCCCATGACGTACAATATAAAGATTTGTCTCTTTCATCTTATTACCTCCATTTTTTAATTAAAGAAAGGATTTGTATCTATTTCATGTCCTATCGTGGTTGCTTCACCATGTCCTGGATAAGCAGGCAACTCTCTAGGCAAAGTGAATAAATAGGTCTTGATACTGTAAAGCAATTGCTGCAGATCACCTGTATAAAGATCAGTTCGGCCGATACTCCCTTTAAATAAAGCATCGCCAACCACAACAAAATCGTCAAAGATAAAGCTGACACTACCAATTGAGTGACCAGGTGTTGGAACAACTTCAAAGGTCATTCCACCAATTTCATATTTTTTTAATTCAAATTCATATTCAGCTGGCTGCACAATCAGATCAGGCATATTTCGATGGCTGTCTAATCCTGAAAGGTTGTAGATTGGGTTGCCTAACCATTCTTGTTCTAAAGCACTCACATACACCGGCACCTTGTATAAATTACGTAATTGCTCTACTGCACCAATATGATCATAGTGAGTGTGAGTCAATAAAATAGCTACGGGCTTGCGACCAGTTCGTTTTATTTCGTTTGCAATACGATCACCCTCTGACCCTGGATCAACAATCAGCAAGTTGTTTTGATTATAAACTAGGTAGCAGTTTTCTTGCGCTGCACCTGTCACGAGTCCTTCAATATGGATCATGTTTTCCCTCCTAACATTCTTTTACATTATACATGAAAATAGTAAAAAAGTGGGGTTCGACTGTTTTTTATTCCTACAAGCTACAGCAACTGAGGATTGGAACTAAAGGCCTATAAGAAATCAACTTAATTGTTGAATACTAGAAAGGACAAAGATTGAGAGATTGGTATACTTTAGTAGGCATAATGAAATTTTTTTAGTATAGAAAGAGACTACTTGACGACAAGCAAAAAATCTTCTATTGTGAAAAGGCACGAAAAGAGGTGAGAACGTGTCTATAAAAAAAATCGCCGTAAGAAGCTTAGTGGAATTTATTTTGCGTAGCGGCAGTATTGATGAAGGAAAAAATAGCAGTCATACCGCTCAAGAAGGCGCTCGAATCCATCGCAAGCTGCAGAAGGCAGCGGGAGAAAAATACCAAAAAGAGGTATGGTTGAAAAAACAATTGCCCATTGCTGGCATCGATGTACAAATCGAAGGTCGAGCAGACGGCATTTTTATAGAAAATGAT
Organism: Candidatus Enterococcus ferrettii; assembly: GCF_017377655.1. GTDB lineage: Bacteria > Bacillota > Bacilli > Lactobacillales > Enterococcaceae > Enterococcus_A > Enterococcus_A ferrettii. The sequence goes on along the minus strand of NZ_JAFREL010000054.1, from coordinate 5,053 downwards.
TTAACTATCATTGATGAGATAAAAACTTCGGAAACACCCTTTGAAGAGGTTGAAAAAGGGATTGTCGATTTATATTTTTATCAGGCAATGGTTTATGCTTATATTTATGCTGAGCAAGAGGAATTAGATCAAATCGGTACTCGGCTAACTTATTTTCAGACTGTTGAGGAGCAAATTACTTCTCGCATTCGAACCTTCAGTTTTGAAGAACTTCGCACGTTTTTTAATGATTTAGTCGAAAAATATGAAGGATGGTTGGTTTTCCAAACCGAGTGGCGAGAGACACGCAATCAGTCCTTAAAGGAAATGCAATTCCCTTTTCCAGAGTATCGAGCAGGCCAAAGGGAATTGGCTGGGGCGGTTTACAAAACGATTGCTGCCCAGCAAAAACTATTTGTAGAGGCTCCCACCGGGATTGGCAAAACTATGTCCTCCGTATTTCCCGCCTTCAAGGGAATAGGGGAGGAACTAGGAGAGCGCATTTTCTATCTGACCGCAAAAACTATTACTCGCCAAGTGGCAGAGGAAACAGTTGGCAAACTGGCTAAACAAGATGCTCGCGTAAAAAGTGTTACACTAACAGCTAAGGATAAAATTTGTTTTTTAACCGAACGCAATTGTACTCCAGAGCATTGCCCCTTTGCCAAGGGGTACTATGATCGAGTAAATGATGGTCTGTGGGATATGCTACATCATGAGGACCAATATACTCGGCCGGTGATTGAAGAATATGCACGCAAGCATGAGTTATGTCCATTTGAACTATCTTTGGATGTTAGTCGTTTTAGTGATTTAGTAATTGGAGACTACAATTATTTGTTTGATCCAACGGTCTATTTGCGTCGCTTTTTTGAAGAAGAAGATAAAAGTAATATTGTTTTAGTAGATGAGGCCCACAATTTAGTTAATCGTTCTAAAGAGATGTATTCTGCAGCTATCTCCCGACAGCGAATCTATGACGTTGGCCAGCAACTAAACAAGAAACAAAAAAAACTACGAAATGCATTTAATCGTGTAGATAATGAGTTTGAATTGATTAATCAATTATTGGAAGAAAAAAAGGTTACCTATTTTCATCAGCCAGCTGCTGCAAAAGCTTTACTAAATCGTTTATTTCAGCTTCAAGAACTAATGAAGGAATGGTTGGCTGAAAATGCCGAAGATCCGTTACAAGAAAAAATATTGACGGTTTATTTTGATATTATTCGCTATACTCGAATGGGTGAGTTGTACGATGATCATTATGAAACCACGATAGAAGTGAAAAACTATGACCTGATCGTTAAGGAATATTGCATCGATCCTTCATGGTTCTTACAGCAAACGATGGAAAAGGTTGGCAGCACAACACTTTTTTCAGCTAGTTTTTCCCCTCTTGATTACTACAAAGATGTTTTAGGCGGAGAGGAAGGTAATTTGACCTATCGCTTACCAAGTCCGTTTCCACCAGAGAATCAATTGATAATTGTAGATGCTCATATTCAAACAACTTATCGTATGCGTGAGCAAAGTCTACCGCAAATTGTCGAAGCAATACATGCGTTAGTCAAAACTAAAACTGGAAATTATATGGTTTTCTTCCCATCTTTCAAGTATTTAGACGACGTAGCAGATGAATTTCTAAAGGTTTATCCTGAATATCAAGTGAGTATTCAAGGTTCTAAGCTGGATGAAACTGAAAGAGAGGCATTCTTAGAAAAATTCCAAGAATCACCAGCAGAAACAATGATTGCTTTTTGTGTGCTAGGTGGTATTTTTTCAGAGGGTATTGATTTGGTAGGTGAGCGACTGAGTGGTGCAATTGTGGTAGGTGTGGGATTACCGCAAGTGAACCACGAACAAGAGTTAATTAAAGAGTATTACGATGAAAAAAAGAATGCTGGTTTCAGCTATGCGTATCAATTGCCAGGTATGAATAAAGTCATTCAAGCAGCTGGGCGTGTCATTCGAACTATGTCTGATCGAGGGATTGTGCTTTTGCTAGATCAGCGCTACACTAACCCGCATTACAGAAAACTTTTGCCACCTAATTGGAAAGAACGAAAAATTATTCGCACAACACAAGAAATTACACAATTAGCAGAAAAATTTTGGGAAAATGGATGCAGTTAACCTGTATCCATTTTTTTGTACTATAAATGAAATGGTCTTTTTATAAAGTACATCGTTTCTTGTATTTTATCCAAATTAGAAATCGAGTTTTTTATCAGTAATTTTTCATTAAAACAACCTAAAATTCATAATCCGTGTCCACAGAAGCTCAAAGGTACAAATGTTCCTTAATTTATTGAAATGATTAATCTGACTAAACCATAATACTAACATTTTTACATATTGATTAGATGTCTAAAGATGTATTTTAGTTCTAGGCGGCTAGAAATTGGTAGTCCTAAAATTCGTTTGTATCTTTTTCAACTATGATAAAATTAGAGAGGTTTTTATACGCCGATATAGTAAAATATTAGTAAAAAGAGTAGGTGATTAAAATGACTGTATCAACCATAGAGGCAATAATTCATGCTAAGATCGAAGATGTTTGGCAACTAGTCACTCAATTAGAAAATAGTGAGTGGCGAAGTGATATCGATCGAATTGACATTATAAAGGAGGGTAAATCTTTTATTGAATATACACCAACAGGATATCCAACACATTTTGCAGTTACAAAATTTCAACCACCCAATTTTTATAGTTTCACTATGAATAATGACAACATGAAAGGCACCTGGCAGGGGGTGATGATCGCAAAGGGAAATTGTACGCAGCTCAAATTTACAGAAGAAGTATATGCAAAAAAAATCTTCTTAAGACCTTTTGTAAAATTCTATCTAGCTAAGCAACAAAAACAATACGTGCAAGACTTGAAAAAATATTTAGAAAAATAAAGAAATGAACGAGATATCTCAACCCTCGTTCATTTCTTTATTAGCGATAATTTGTAAATTGAACATCAATTGGCAAATCAAGGTCTTTAACTAAAGCAATAACCTTCTGCAAATCGTCACGATTTTTCCCAGTCACTCTTAGCTGATCTTCTTGAATTTGTACTTTTACCTTTAACTTGCTGTTCTTAATTGCAGTAGTTATTTTTTTTGCATTGTCCTTATCAATTCCACTAATTAAATCAGCTTTTTGGCGAGCAGTTCCACCAAGAGCGTGTTCAGAATTAGAAAATTGGATATTTTTTAATGGAACATTTCGTTTGATCAATTTACTAAACAAGACATCTTTCACCTGTTCAATTTTATAATCATCTTCAGCACTAACTACTAGTTGATTGCCCTCTAAAGTAATATCAAACGTTGATCCCTTAAAATCAAACCGGTTCTTTAATTCCTTCAAAGCAATTTGAATCCCATTTTTCACTTCTTCTTTATTCATTTCTGAAGCAATGTCAAAACTTGCATCTTTTGCCATAGTCATCCTCCTTTATTTCAGTTTATCAAAAAACGTTAAGAAAGCCATTATTATTCTCTTATCTTTTTAAGAAAAGATTGGAGCTTTTTCATCTTCCCTGTTAATCTATAGATGATATTGAAACAGGAGGTTGATGAAATGCATAAAGTGATCGATTACAATAAAAAAGATATTGTTAAAAAAATATTCGTTATCCTTTTAACAGGAGTAACTGGTGCTGTCGGGCTAAACTTCTTTTTAATACCAGCGAATGTCTTTTCTGCAGGAATGACAGGGATTGCACAAATTGTTGGAGCTTTTTTTCAACAATTATTTGGTGTGGCTATTGATACTGGTATTTTGATTTTTCTTTTAAATGTGCCAGTCTTTGTTTTAGGTTTTCTTAAATTAGGAAAATCGGCTATGATTTTGAGCTTTGCTAATGTTTTGTCTATGTCTTTCTTTACAACGTTAGTTCCAGTGGGAGAGATTACCAATAATGTCTTAATGAATGCAATTACTGGTGGGGTTTTGCTCGGTTTAGGCGGTGGTTTTTCGTTAAAATATGGTTTCACTACTGGCGGTTTAGATATTATCTCCTTATTGCTTTCTAGAACAACTGGACGAACAGTTGGAAATTATATCATGTTGCTAAATGGGGTGATCGTTGTAATAGCTGGTTTTTTCTTTAACTGGGAGAGTGCACTATATACAATAATCACGATTTTTACAATGGGAAGCGTGGTGGATATGATTCATACGAGCCATCAAAAGATGACTGCCTTTATTACAACTGATAAAAGTAAAGAATTACGGGAAGCCTTGTACAACGGACTTGTTCGTGGGATGACAGTAATTCCGGCAAGGGGAGGATTTAGCTCAACGGATCGAGAAGTGTTAATGATCGTTTTAACTCGCTATGAACTGTATGATTTAAAGCAAATTGTACAAGCTGTTGACCCTATGGCTTTCACCAACATAGTCGCTACTGAATCTGTCGTTGGCACTTTCTTGAGCGAAGAAGAGCAAAAAAAGGTAAAAAAAGGCGTTAATTAATATCCAAAAGATTTTTACTTGAGTATTCAAAACAAGTCCATTTTCTGGGTATAGAAATATATAGAATCTGTCTTCTATTTCTTTAAGAAAGACCTTTATTTATGTTGTGACTGCAAAAATCCTCTCAATTCTCATTTACAAAAGCTTATTGATAGAGTAAAATAAGTTCGAAACTCGAAAAAGGGGTGGCGCTTAAATGGAAGAAAATAAACAAAATTGGTCTGAAGCAGAAATCGAGGAGATTAAGGAACGTATTTTGACAGCCTTGGAATCTGTTATTGACCCAGAATTAGGTATAGATATCGTCAATCTAGGTTTAATTTATGAAGTAGATTTTGAACAAAGTGGAAATGCCGTAATTAAAATGACTTTAACTACAATGGGCTGTCCGTTAGCTGACGTGTTAACAGATCAAATCCAATCTGCTTTACACGAAATTCCTGAAGTAAACAATGTAGAAGTGAAGCTAGTATGGTATCCAGCATGGACCACTGATAAGATGAGTCGCTATGCACGTATTGCCTTGGGAATTAGATAGGTTGCTTTCAAACTAAACAAACTACAAGCCTTTTCTTGACAGGAAGGCTTTTTTAATGAAACA
>NZ_JAFREL010000053.1 GCF_017377655.1 Candidatus Enterococcus ferrettii | reverse complement strand
GTACTATATAGTACTATTTAATAAAGCAGAGGTGAACGCATAATTATGGAAACGCAAGGTGGCTTCTTAATGACTCAAATTACACAAATCAGCGGGCGTATTTTTGAGAAAATGCTGACGAATGCAGGAGTGGAGGAATTCAATGGTGCACAGGGGCGAATTTTATATGTTTTGTGGCAAGAGGATGACATTTCAATTGTTGAATTGTCACGAAAAACGAGTTTAGCCAAAACAACCTTAACTAGTATGCTGGAACGAATGGAGCAGGCCAACCTGATTAAACGAGTATCTGATCAAATGGACAAACGGAAAATTCGTATTTCATTAACAGACACAGCACGTAAATTAAATGATGAATACAATAAAATTTCACAGGAAATGAATGATGTGTATTATGCAGACTTTTCAGAAGCAGAGGTTAGAGCCTTTGAGAAGGATTTGCAAAAAATATTGTCTAATCTTATCGAAAAGGAGCAAAAGCTATGAAAAAATCAATCGACATCTCTAATCACTTCTGTCCCCAAACGTTGTTTGTGTACGGCACAACAAAGGAGGATGGGACACCCAATTTTGGATTATTCAGCTGGTTTAGCTATTATTTCGACCAGGAAATGGGCGTGATGGCCTGTATCGCAGATGAAAAATTGACTAAGGATCGGATTCGAGCAAACAAGATCTTTTCGGCCAGTCTTGTCTCTGAGGAGCTGCTGCCGATTGCTGATTACCTTGGCAATACGAATGGCTATGCTATGGATAAGATGGATATTCCAATAGAGATTGAAAAAGGACGAGTTTTGGATGTACCAATTCTTGCGAAAAGTCCTTGGATCTATGAATTGGAAGTAGATCGTTCGATTGTACTAGATGGAGGCGATATCTTCTTGTGTAAAATTCGAAATGTATTAGCAGATGAGTATATTTGTGATGAGACTCTGACTGAGGAGCAACGGATGCAGAAGATCCTGCCTGTCCAATCCATTAGACAATCGTATTTCAATTGGGATGGAACTACTCCAGGAAACTGGGGAGAACCAATGAAAGGAATAGGTGGTAAGGCGAATGAATAATCTTCTTACATTTAGAGACAGAGGTGAATTCCGTACTTGGTTAGCAGAAAACGGAACCACTAGCGAAGGGGTTTGGCTGCTTTTTGGGAAAAAAGGTGGTCCCGCAACACTTTCCGCTAATGATGCCCTGGAGGAAGCGCTGTGCTATGGATGGATTGATGGACAGATGAAAAGTTTGGATGACCACTCCTATAAAAAATACTTTGCCTTTCGCCGGGCCAATAGTAAATGGTCAGAAAAGAATAAAAAGCTGGTTAAAAAGCTGGAGGAGCAAGGCAAGATGACCGACCTTGGCAGAGCTAAAATAAACGAAGCTAAGGAAAATGGGCAATGGAATAAGCCAAAAGTCCCCCAGATCACTGAAGAGGATATTGCGAGGGTGGCGATGCTGTTAAAGGACTATGAACCGGCTTTTACTAATTTTACAACGATGTCGCCTTCTGTGAAAAAGACATACACACGAGCGTACCTGGATGCCAAAACAGATGATGGCCGGGAAAAACGTTTAGCGTGGATGGTGGAACGTCTAAATCAAAATTTGAAGCCGATGTAACTCAAGCAATCAAAGATAAATAAGTTCAGCTCGTTGGGAAATACCTGCAATAGTTCCCAACGAGTTTTTTATTGCTTAAAAAGCAAAATACCTTTTGGCAAGGCTGATTTGGTTTGCTAAAATGAGGGAAAGAAAAGAAGGATTAGGGGAAAACATTCATGCAAGTAGACAAGATCATTAAAAATGCTCAAGTATTTCAAACACCAAATCGGACATTCACCAAACAAAATGTTGCCATTAAGGGTAACAAGTTTTATTACATCAGTTCTTCTGATTTAAACCAATTTTCCAGTGATGTTATTATCGATGCTGAAAATCAGTACATGATTCCTGGTTTGCTGGATATCCACATGCATATTGAGAGTTCCATGACTACACCGACCATCTTCTCGGAGGCTGTGCTGCGTTATGGCGTAACGACGGTAGTTGCTGACGCACACGAAATGGCTAATGTATTTGGCTTAGAAGGTCTAAAGCATTTTATGGCAGCAAAAACCCGGCTGGATATTTTCCACGCAATTCCGTCATCGGTACCTTCTACCACTCCCGAACTGGAAACAACGGGTGGAATGATCGGCTTGCCAGAAGTAAAAGAGCTGCTAAAGGATCCGCGAGTCATCTGTCTGGGGGAAGCGATGAATTTTAAAGGAATCGCCTATGAACCCGATTCCTTAATTGCAGAGATTATTGCTTTATGTAAAAAGGAACGGCCAACCATGCCTTTGGAAGGGCACATTCCTAAAATCTATGATCAGGAATTAGCTGACTTTTTATACAGTGGGATCACCTCTGATCATACGCATCAATTTCCTGAGCACTTATTGGAAAAAATCGCCGCTGGTTTGTTTATTCAATTTCAAAATAAATCCATCACTCCGGAAAATATGGCGGTTATCAATGAACACCAGCTGTATGACTTTGCTTGTATTATCACCGACGATGTCATGGCAGATGATCTATTAGAGGGACACTTGAATGAGAATCTAAAAAAGGCGGTTGCCAACGGTTTGCCAATGGAGCAGGCGATTTACATGACTACCTACACTCCAGCACGTCGCATGAGCTTGAACGATCGCGGCATGATTGCCCCGGGGAGAATGGCCGATTTTATTTTATTGGATGATTTAGCTGATTTTGCTATTGCAGCCGTGTATAAATCTGGCGAACAGGTTTATCAAAAAGGCGATGCCTTTCACCACCCCGATGTCGTTGAAGCCTTCCCAGTGGAGTATCAACAAAGTGTCCGATGTCGTCAATTAGCGCAAGAGGATTTGCAGCTGAGGGTTCAAACGGATAAGTCGACTGTTCGCTGCAATGTGATTCAAAAACAAGTAATTGGAACGTTTACTCAACCGATTGTCAAAGAAATTCCAGTAGTAAACGGCGTTCTTGATTTAGAAGCAGCTGACTGCAGCTTGCTTTTGGTAATGGAACGCTACGGAATTAATGGAAATGTTGCCTATGCATTAATGGATCAACCAATCAAAGCTAAAGGTGCCATTGCAACCACTTGGGCTCATGATCATCACAACCTTATGGTGATGGGAAATGACGAAGACTCAATTTTAGCAGCACAGCACAGGCTGCTAGAAATGCAAGGTGGTTATGTGGTAGTTGAGGACGGCGCAGTAACCGCTACTTGTCCACTGCCAATCGGTGGAATCTTGTCTCAAGCACCAGTCAGTGAACTAGGGTATGATTTGCAGCAGGTTCGATCAGCCATGCAAGCATTAGGGTACGAAAATATGAACGAAATTATGTCGTTCTCTACTTTGTCATTGCCGGTTTCTCCAGCCATTAAGGTTACTGACAAGGGCATGATGGATACGAAAAATCAAACCTTCTATCCTTTGGTTTTTCCGGAAGATGGAGTGTTAACTAATGAAGCAGCTCATTAAAAATGTCCATATCCTCACGATGGATGAGGAGTGGACAGAATACAAGCATGGCTATCTTTTAATAGAAGAAAACCGCATCAGTCAATTGGGGCCAATGAGCGATTCATTGCCGCAGGCGGATGAAGTTCTCGATGGTCAAAAAGGTATTTTGTTACCTGGCATGATTAATACCCATACTCACACTGGTATGATTCCGTTCCGATCATTAGGAGATGATGTTCCGGATCGGTTACGTCGTTTTCTATTTCCTTTGGAGCAGGTGATGACGCCGAAGTTGGTGCGAGCGTCAGCGGAATATGCAATGGCTGAGATGCTGCTGAGTGGTGTGACAGCTTTTTGCGATATGTACTATTTTGAAGATGAAGTTGCACAGGCTGCTGAAGCGATGAAGGTTCGAGCTTTGTTGGGTGAGACGATTATTGATATGGCTACCTGTGATGCTAAAGATTCAGCAGATGCATTAGCTTATTGTGAGTCTTTCATTCAAAAATGGCAGGGGCACGAAATGATTACGCCAGTGATTGCTCCTCATGCGCCCAATACTAATGATTTAAAAACCTTGGAGGCCATTGCTGCCTTGAGTCGTAAATATAATGTATCGATTACTATGCATGTTGAGGAAATGACCTATGAGATGGAGGAATTTACTGAAAAGTATCAGCAAACGCCCATCGCTTTTCTCCACGAATTAGGCTACCTTGACCAAGAGTTTATTATGGCTCACTGTATTTTTATGACTGAGGAAGATATGGAACTAGTGAAGGAATACAAAGACAACGTACGAATTGCCCATTGTATTGGTGCGAACACTAAATCTGCTAAAGGAGTGGCACCTGTCCGCGGGATGCTAGAACACCAATTAACAGTGGGCTTAGGTACAGATGGGCCAAGCAGCGGCAATACTTTGGATCTGTTTACCCAGATGCGAATGTTTGCTAATTTTCATAAGACACATTTAGCTGAGCGTGGTGCTTTTCCAGCGAAAGAAATTGTCCAGATAGCCACAGCAGGTGGCGCTAAGACATTGGGTTTGTTTAATCAAGTAGGTTCCTTGGAGGTTGGAAAAAAAGCCGATCTTACTTTGGTTGAAACGCAGTCAGTCACTATGTTTCCAATTTTTGATGCCTATTCTGCACTGGTTTATTCAGCAAATGCCAGCAACGTATCAGATGTATGGGTGAACGGGCAACAGTTGGTTAAAGGAAAGCAGCTGGTTTTACGAGATGTTCAAGTATTGCGAGCGGCCCTTTACCAGCAAATGGATGAGTTTGTAGCACAAGCTAAACGCAAGGCTTCAGAAGTTTAACAGAATTTCAGGCAGAAGTCGCCCAACCTCTATAGGTGGGTGATGAATGCCGTTTTTTGTTTAGGGGGACGGTGCAACTAAAAAAAATAAAAAGCTATTGCTACGCTATTTTTCACATGATATAATTACCATAAGAACATACGTTCGCGTCTTTAGAACTGACAAAAGGGGTGGATCTGATGGAACAACTAAAAGCGTACAAGTACCGCATCTATCCAACAGAAGAACAAGTCGTCTTCTTTGCCAAGACTTTTGGTTGTGTTCGAAAAGTCTACAACCTGATGCTGGATGAGCGGATAAAGGCTTATGCGGCAATGAAGAATGATCCTTCCAAAAAATTGAAAAAGCCTACCCCAGCCAAATATAAGAATGACTATCCCTACCTAAAAGAAGTTGATAGTCTGGCCTTAGCGAATGCCCAGCTGAATTTAGACAAGGCCTACAACAACTTCTTTCGCGATAAACGTGTCGGTTTCCCTAAATTCAAAAGCAAAAACAGTCCGGTTCAAAGCTACACTACCAATAATCAACACGGTACCATTTCTCTAGTGGAAAACAATTATATCAAACTACCAAAGCTAAAATCCCTTGTCCGTATCAAACGCCACCGCCACCCAAAAGGAGAGATCCGATCCGCAACAATCTCTTATCATTCAAGCGGTAAATATTACCTTTCTTTGTTGTGCAAAGAAGAAATACCCAAACTACCTAAAACAAACACAGCCATTGGCATCGATCTGGGGATTACAGACTTTGCGATTTTTTCGGATGGACAAAAGATTGATAACCATCGCTTTACCGCAGAAATGGAACGGAAGGTAACACGTGAACAGCGGAAGCTTTCTCGTCGAGCTTTACAAGCTAAGAAAGCGGGCAAAAAGCTAAGTGAAGCCAAGAACTACCAAAAACAAAAACGCAAAATGGCAAGATTGCACGAAAAAGTCAAAAACCAACGCAACGACTTTCTAAATAAGTTAAGTACCGATCTTATCAAAAACCACGATGTGATCTGTCTCGAAGACTTACATACGAAAGGCCTATTGCGGAATCATAAATTAGCCAAAAGCATCTCGGATGTCTCTTGGTCCAGCTTTGTGACGAAACTCCAGTACAAAGCCGACTGGTATGGACGAGAAATGATCCAGGTAGATAGGTGGTATCCATCTAGTCAACTTTGTTCCGAATGTGGACACAAGGATGGTAAAAAACCACTTCAGATTCGAGCGTGGACCTGCCCGGTTTGTCACACCCAACATGATCGAGACATCAATGCCAGTATCAACATTCTAAACGAAGGGCTGCGCATGCGAGCCTTTGCATAACCAAATCAAGAACCGTAGGAACTACGGGGATAGCTTAGTAAAAAAGAGCAACCGCTGCAGGCAAAGACATCCGCTGGCAAGTAAGCTCAGTTCCCAAGAAGCTCCCACTTCAAGCGTGACGAACCGATTGGTTTAGCTAAGTGGCGAGTAGTTCACTCATGTAAACTAAAAAAAATAATCATCTGGAGGAGTTTATGACAGAGCATCGTATTTTCACCATGAGTGTAGCAAGTGTGTATCCTCATTATGTAACTAAAGCAGAGAAGAAAAATCGTACCAAAGCGGAAGTCGACGAAATTTTTCGTTGGTTAACGGGCTATAGTCAGGAAGAATTGGAAGCTCAGTTGGAAGCCAAGGTTGATTTCAGAACTTTCTTTGCAGAAGCACCTGCGATGAATCCATCCCGCGAATTGATTAAAGGTGTCATTTGCGGCGTAAGAGTAGAAGAAATTGAGGATCCTTTAATGCGAGAAATCCGCTATTTAGACAAGCTGGTTGATGAGCTGGCTAAAGGGAAAAAGATGGAGAAGATTTTGCGAGACTGAGTGAAGCGATCCTATTGAGATAGGGTCGCTTTTTTTAAAGTAGTTCAATTAACACAAAAGCAATGCTAAGTATTAAGACTGCCTCGATGATAAATTCCATCCAACGATTCCCTTTTTTGAGAAAAGTTCCGCCAAAGCGATATTCTTTTGGCAGCAAATCTCTTAAAAGGACACTGCCTATTAACAAACTTAAATTAACCGCAAAATAACCGCTTCCTCTAGTCGCTGTTGAAAATACAAAATAGATATAGGCAACCAACAGCCAATCTGCCACAAGCTTAATTTTTCTAATTTCTTTTATAGTCACAATCAGTCCTCTTTTCTTGTTCAATCACTCACTAATTCCTCAATATAGTATAGCATCGTAATCTACTGAAATCAGAATTTTTAAACACTTTCTCTGTAAATTGATCAATTAAGATATAAATTTTTTATTTCAAAAAAGAGTTGGTTGATTCGGTTGACATATGAATTTGTGATCATATATAATTATCTATGAGGAAGTACTCATGTGTTTTTGGGAAGAAGGGACGACTCATGGAAAAGACGTATCGCTTAGACGGTTTAGATTGTGCTCATTGCGCATCAAAGATCGAACATGCAGTACAGGAAATTAATGGGGTTAAGCGAGCAACTATTGATTTTATGACAACCAAAATGATTATTGAAGCACCGGAAAAGGAAATGTCGCGAATTTGCGACGAGGCTGAAAAAACAGTCCATCAATTCGAGCCGGATGTTGAAATGAAGGATTTAACTGCTCCAAAGAAAGAAGAAAGCCAGACTGGGAAAATTATTCAGATTACTGTGGCGTTGATTGCTACGTTGGCTTTAGTACTGCTTGATCCAGCAATGCCTTGGAAATTTGGGGCTTATTTAGCGGTTTATGTATGGATTGGTTGGGATGTGCTGAAGACAGCTGCATCCAATATTTTAAAAGGGCAAGTCTTTGATGAAAATTTTTTGATGTCGGTCGCCACGATTGGTGCTCTAGCAATTGGAGAATATACTGAAGCTGTATGTGTCATGCTCTTTTACCAAGTAGGCGAGTTTTTCCAAGATTATGCTGTTAACCGTTCCCGAAAATCAATTAGTGCGTTATTGGAAATTCGTCCTGACTATGCCAATCGTTTAATTGATGGTCAAGTAGAAAAAGTAGCTCCCGAGAGTATCAAGGTTGGAGAGCCGATTGTTGTTAATCCTGGCGAGCGAGTACCTTTGGATGGCAAGGTTATTGACGGACAATCCTTTGTGGATACGTCAGCTTTAACAGGTGAAGCTGTTCCTAGAAAAGTAATCGTCGGGGAAGAAATTTTAAGTGGTTTTGTGAACCAAAGTGGTCGTTTAACAGTTAAAACGACTACCACCTTTGGTGAATCCACTGTAAATAAAATTTTGGATCTAGTGGAAAATGCCAGCAGCAAAAAAGCGCCAGCTGAAAACTTTATCACTAGTTTTGCTCGTTACTACACACCAATTGTAGTAGGATTGGCTGTTCTTTTGGCAGTTGTTCCACCAATGATTCTGAACGAACCTTTACAAATGTGGGTATACCGAGCACTAACTTTCTTGGTTATATCTTGCCCTTGTGCCTTAGTTATTTCTGTTCCGTTAAGCTTTTTTGGCGGTATTGGCGGTGCTAGTAAGGCTGGAATTCTGATCAAGGGAAGTAACTATATTGAACGACTAGCAACAATTGACACGGTAGTTTTTGATAAGACAGGAACCTTGACCAAGGGTGTATTTGCAATTCAAAAAATGGAAACAACGATGGATCAGAAAAAATTTCTGCAAGGTGTGGCCAGTGTAGAACAAAACTCAAGTCATCCGATTGCTCAATCAATCTTGAAAGCGAATCAAGCACCATTATTACCAGTTACTGCTTTAGAAGAACGGGCGGGTTACGGAATTGAGGCAGCAGTTGATGGGCAACAATACTTAGTCGGAAATGCGAAATTGTTGAAACAAGCAGGGGTATCTTTTGAGCCCGTTAATGAAATAGGCACGATCATTTATGTAGCAATTGATCAGCAATATGTAGGCTATCTTCTAATTGCGGATGAGCTGAAATCCGGTGTCGCTGAAACGATGATTCAATTGAGACAGGCGGGCATTAAACAAACAGTGATGCTCACTGGAGATAACCGCACGATTGCTGAAGCGATCGGCAGCGAGATTGGGATCGATAAAGTGTATAGCGAACTATTGCCAGCAGATAAAGTAACGCAACTGGAAAAGCTGTTGAATCAAAAGGTAGCCTTTGTAGGTGACGGAATGAATGATGCTCCGGTTCTTGCTAGAGCTGATTTAGGAATTGCTATGGGCGGTTTAGGCAGCGATGCAGCGATTGAAGCCGCGGATGTGGTAATTATGGATGACCAGCCTGCCAAAATTCCAACAGCAATCAAAATCGCCCGCAAAACTATGCGGATTGTAAAACAGAATATAATTTTTGCCATTGGAATCAAGGTCTTTGTCTTAATCTTAGGCGCGTTAGGATTTGCTTCCATGGGTGCTGCTGTTTTTGCGGATGTTGGTGTAACAGTTTTAGCAGTATTGAATGCGATGCGTTGTTTAACTAGTGGGAAATAATAGAAAAGTATTTGGAGGCAGTTGAGGGCGACAAAATCCCTCGGCTGCTTTTTTTGATAAGTAGAAAAAAGTTCACTATTTTTTAGACATATTGCTTGACCTTTTCCAATTACAAATGTAAACTATGTTTGTAATTACAAATGTAATCGGAAAGGAGGCCCAACATGTCTGTGACGTTAGAGCCAGTAAAAATCAGCGATTCCGAGTGGGAAATCATGCGAGTCGTCTGGACATTGCAGTCAGCTACGGCGCAAGAGATTATTGAGGTCTTAGGTGAAAGCAAGGATTGGAAGCCTGCAACAATCAAAACCTTGCTTGGTCGTTTAGTTAAAAAGGAAGCATTACGTACCGAACAAGAAGGCAAAAAGTATATTTATCATCCAAACGTTAGTGAGGCAGAAACGGTTCAAAGTGCGACAGAGAATCTTTTTTCTCACATTTGTGCCAAACGAATCGGTCATACCATTGGTGAATTGATTGAACAAGCCGACTTAACTGAAAAAGACATTGCTTTTATCCAACAGCAATTAGCCGATAAACAACCAGTTGCCAGTATTCAGTGCAATTGCATACCCGGCCAATGTGAGTGCAAGCATCATGCCAGTTCCACTTCTACTAGTGACTAAAGTAAAAGAGCAACTAGAGCCAAGCGCAACCTACTCACCAATAAAACAATTTAGTGGAATAGTATGCGAAGTGAAAATAAAAACAAAAAAAGGGGATAAACATCATGAAACAAAAATTTGCGATTAACGGAATGAGCTGTAACCATTGTGTAGCAACAGTTGAAAAGGCAGTGAATGAATTACCAGGAATTGAAAAGGTCAAAGTTAACCTGAAGAAGAACGAAGGCGTTGTGAAATTTGACGAAAGCCAAATTAATGCGCAGCAAATTGCGGAAAAAGTAACCGCAGCAGGTTTTGATACTGAGGTGGTTTAATTGTCAGAAGCTACAGTTGAAACATATGTAATCACAGGTATGACCTGTGCTAACTGCTCAGCGCGGGTCGAAAAAGAACTAAAAGCAACCCCGGGAGTAGTTGAGGCAACAGTCAATCTAGCAACTGAAAAGGCAACTGTTCAGTTTGCTGATAACTTGACCTCTGAGCAAATTATTCAACGAGTTGAAAATATTGGCTATGGAGCGATTCTTTTTGATGATGCCCACAAGCAGAAAATTGCTGATGAAAAAGCTCGTTACTTGAAAAAAATGCAGCGGGACTTGATTGTAAGTGCCGTGTTGACTGCACCATTGATGATTTCAATGATTGCGATGCTGCTTGGAAGTCATGCGGGTTGGGTGCATTTCTTCCATATTCCTTGGATTCAACTGATTTTAGTAACTCCAGTACAATTCGGGATTGGTTGGCGTTTTTACCAAGGAGCTTATCATGCTTTGAAAACCAAAGCGCCCAACATGGATGTTTTAGTGGCGATGGGAACTTCAGCGGCATATGCCTTAAGTATTTATAATGGGTTCTTTAATCCACATAATTCCGATCTTTATTTTGAAAGCAGTGCAATGATCATTACCCTGATTCTATTAGGAAAATACTTGGAGCAGAAGGCCAAAACAAAAACCAGTGAAGCAATCAAGCAATTGATGGCTCTACAGGCTAAAACAGCGTCCATCTTGCGGGATGGAAAAGAAGTGACAGTTCCTGTAGAGGATGTTGTGGTGGATGATATCGTATTTGTCCGACCTGGTGAACAAATTCCGGTGGACGGCTTGATTGTTGCTGGTCAGACTACCATTGATGAAAGTATGTTGACCGGTGAAAGCTTACCAGTGGACAAGAAATTAGAAGATTCCGTTTTTGGTGGAACCATGAATACTACTGGAACGATTCAGCTAAAAGCAACCCAAGTTGGCAGCATGACAGTGCTCTCTCGTATCATTCGGATGGTAGAGGATGCCCAGGGACAAAAGGCACCGATTCAGCAAATTGCTGACCGTATCTCAAAAGTTTTTGTGCCAACTGTCCTAGGTGTTGCTTTAATCACCTTGATCGCAACGGGACTGATTACGGGAGACTGGCAGCAGGCTATCGTCCACAGTGTTTCAGTCTTAGTTATTGCCTGTCCTTGTGCCCTAGGCTTAGCAACTCCAACAGCCATAATGGTAGGAACAGGTTTAGGTGCTAAAAATGGGATCTTGATTAAAGGTGGCGGTGCGTTGGAAAAAATCGCTCATTTATCGACAATTATTTTAGATAAAACCGGTACTATCACTGAAGGGAAGCCGGCGGTAACAGATTTTGAGAGCAGTAATTCCGAAGCATTAGCAATTTTAACCAGCTTGGAGAACCAATCGGAGCATCCACTGGCTAAAGCAATCGTCGCTTTTGGTAAGGAACAAACCACTCTTTTACCCGTTAGCGAGTTCGAAAGTTTGACAGGTTTGGGAATAGTTGGTGAAATAAATAGTGAACAGTATTTTGTTGGTTCAAAACGAGGAATTGC
Organism: Candidatus Enterococcus ferrettii; assembly: GCF_017377655.1. Classification (GTDB taxonomy): domain Bacteria; phylum Bacillota; class Bacilli; order Lactobacillales; family Enterococcaceae; genus Enterococcus_A; species Enterococcus_A ferrettii. Next base: position 42,839 of record NZ_JAFREL010000053.1, on the reverse strand, counting down.
TGCACGAGGTCTAGCTCTGACAGAATGGAAAAAGATGTTGGATTTAGAAGCTGAAGGCAAAACAGTCATGTTCTTAGCGGACAGCCAAAAGGTTCTAGCAGCAATTGCGGTAAGTGACCAGATCAAGCAAAGCTCGAAAGCGGCAATACAAGAATTGAAAAACAATGGCATAAAAGTCAAAATGGTCACTGGTGATAATCAGCGAGCAGCCGGCTTTATTGGTCGACAGGTGGGACTAACCCCAGATGAAATTGTGGCAGAAGTTTTACCGCAAAACAAGGCTGAGGTTGTTCAACAGCTGCATCAAACCAATGAACTAGTTGGCATGGTCGGAGATGGAATCAATGATGCTCCAGCCTTAGCATTGGCAGACATTGGAATAGCAATGGGCAGCGGTACGGATATTGCTATGGAAACAGCTGATGTAACGCTGATGAATAGTGATTTGTCGTCTATTAATCAAAGTATTCAGTTGTCTAAATTAACCTTGAATAAAATTAAGCAGAATCTTTTCTGGGCATTTCTATACAATGTTATTGGCATTCCATTTGCAGCCTTAGGATTTTTGAATCCGATCATTGCTGGAGCAGCGATGGCTTTTAGTTCAGTCAGTGTGTTAATCAATTCCTTAAGTTTGAACCGGAAAAAAATCTAAACTTGGAGGGATTATCATGAAACAAGAGCAAGAATCAGAAAAATCACAAATGCACCATGAACATCACGAGCACCATGAAATGAACCATTCTATGAAAGGCATGGATCACTCGGATCACATGGATATGGATCATGGCGATATGGGAGGGATGGATCATTCGATGCATATGGGAAATTTCAAACAGAAGTTCTGGATTTCTCTTGTTCTGGCAATCCCCATTATTTTGATGTCTCCTATGATGGGAATCAACTTGCCATTTCAATTCACCTTCCCCGGCTCTGAATGGGTAGTCATGATTTTAGCGACAATCCTCTTTTTCTATGGTGGACAGCCGTTCTTTTCGGGAGCGAAAAGTGAGTTAAAGGCTAAAAGTCCCGCCATGATGATGTTAATTACAATGGGGATTACGGTAGCTTATGTTTATAGTTTGTATTCCTTTATTATTAATATGATTCATCCTGAAGCCCATGTAATGGACTTCTTCTGGGAATTGGCAACCTTAATTGTAATTATGCTGTTAGGACATTGGGTAGAAATGAACGCTGTATCCAACGCCAGCAGCGCCTTGCAAAAATTAGCTGAACTTTTGCCAGATGAAGTAAATATGCTTCAGTCTGATGGCAGTACAACACAAGTGAAGCTGAAGGAAGTAAAAAATGGCGATCATCTTTTAGTACGTGCTGGAGACAAAATGCCAACAGACGGCAATATTGTTAAAGGTTCAACCACTGTTGACGAATCTGCTGTTACTGGAGAATCCAAAGGTGTCAGCAAAAATGTAGGGGATAAAGTTATCGGCGGCTCAGTCAACGGCAATGGCACAGTTGAAGTTGAAGTGACGGGGACGGGTGAAGATGGTTATTTAGCCAAGGTTATGGAAATGGTCCGCCAGGCTCAAAGTGAAAAATCTAAGCTGGAAACCTTGTCAGACAAAGTTGCTAAATGGCTTTTCTATGTAGCTTTGGCCGCTGGGATTATCAGTTTTGTTGTTTGGTTAGCTGTGGATGATCTGCCTGAAGCTTTAAACCGCATGGTGACAGTTTTCATTATTGCTTGTCCTCATGCGTTAGGTTTAGCGATTCCTTTGGTTATTGCTCGTTCAACTTCTTTGGCAGCTCGCAATGGTCTATTGTTGAAAAATCGTCAAGCCTTAGAACAGGCAAATGAGATGGATTACATTTTCTTAGATAAAACAGGTACGCTAACTAAAGGTGAATTTACGGTAACTGGTGTGGAGGTATTAGAACAAGATGCCACTAAAGATCAAGCTTTGAAATATATTGGTGCATTAGAAGCCCAAACGAATCATCCTTTAGCAATTGGTGTAATGAATTATCTGAAAAAGGAAAACATCACACCCTATCAAGCCAGCGATGTAAAAGCGATCAATGGTGTCGGAGTAGAGGGAACCGTAGAAGGTAAAAAAGTGCTATTGGCCAACCAAAAGGAAATCGAAAAACGTGGATTGTCGATTGATGAAAATCAATTAACACACTATCAACAGCAGGGTAATACAATTTCCTTCTTACTGCTAGATGATAAGTTAGTTGCATTCTTTGCTATGGGGGATACCATCAAAGAAGATGCACAAACTTTTATTTCAGACTTGAAGGCGAAACATATTCAACCAGTTATGCTGACAGGAGATAACAAGGAAGCGGCGAAAGCAGTGGCTAATTATTTAGGCATCGATGAATTCTACGGTGAATTATTGCCAGATGATAAAGAAAAGGTCATCAAATCTTATATCGAAAAGGGTAAAAAGGTGATGATGATAGGTGATGGCATCAATGATGCACCTTCATTAGCTCGGGCCTCAATTGGGATAGCAATCGGTGCGGGTACGGATATCGCAATTGATTCAGCTGATGTCGTCTTAACCAATGATAATTTAGGCGATGTTCTGAAATTTATTCAGCTTGCGAAGAAAACGCGCAGTAAGATGATTCAAAATCTGTGGTGGGGAGCCGGCTACAATATTATTGCGATTCCTTTAGCAGCTGGAATCCTAGCACCTATTGGAATTATCTTGAGCCCAGCAGTAGGAGCAGTACTGATGTCCTTAAGTACTGTAATTGTTGCGATTAATGCCTTACTTTTAGACGTCTGATCTTTGATCAGGCGTTTATTTTTTTTGTTTAAAAAAATTAAAATTGTTCAATAATCATGCGTTTGTAAATATGCTATGTTTATTAATAGAGGTGGTAAGATGTTTTGGAGCCATATTACTGATAAAAAAACGCAACATTATCTGCAATTATTGTCTTTATTAAGAAAACGAACCTACACATTGGAAGAGCTGACTATTGAACTTGAAATAAGTGAGAAAACGTTACGGCGCGATTTAGCTTATTTACAAAAGAATTATCGCTTAAGTATTCATACCAAAAAAAATACTGTTTGGAATAATCCACAAAAGTTCAGTGAATGCTACAAAGATCTATTGAAAAAAAGCAAACAGTTCAATCTTTTCTGCGATGCCCTGTGGCAAAGGCCACTAGAAGCAAATCGATGGGAAATTCAAAAGTTAAATGAGAGTCTATTGCCCTACACCATGTCGATTAGCTATAAAACACACCGACTTAGAGCACCACAGGCGTTACTCTTCAAGCTGCAATTGCGATATTTACAAGAATTTGATCCTGAAACAATTGGATTGACGTTTCCTGAGTATTGGGAGCAACTATCTGTTCCCGCTGTCTCTCACTTAGCAATTCAAAAATGGCAGCAGCTAATTGTTGAAACTGAGGCCTTTGATGCATTCGTTAAAGCGATTCAACCTTCTAAGGAGCTTAGCTGTTTGTTGTATTTTGAATACCAAAAGCTGAATCCTTTCCGGCAGCAGCGATTTTACGAAAGTCATCAGCGTGGCGAAACATTTTTGTATCAGAATGCCTGTAAAATTACGCAAAGCCTGATGCACTATTTGGATATTTCGGTAGAATTTACAACGATTTTGCGGATTCGTTTTTTCTATGTCTTATTGGATCTGCACATTGGTATTCCGGTTACCTATTTTAGCGGCAGTCAGCGACCTCCTAGAATACAAAACCACTTAATTGAAGTGAGTAAGCAAATTAAAAGGGCGTGGTTCTATTTCGATAATTGGACATTTCTCGATGTATCACTGTTATTATGTTCAATCCTAAAACGAATTTATCCAGTATCGATTGGGCAGCCCATTTTTTCTTTAGGTCTGCAATTAAGCGGTTCCATCGAGGAGAGCAAACAACTGTGTAATAAATTGAATCAGGCGATTCAATTCAGCTATCCAATCGCTTTTTTTCCCGCCAGATCTCAGGCGATTACCTATGATTTATTGATTATAGAAGGTCCACCAGCGTATGAAGATAAACCTAACGAAACAGTGTACATTGAAGACCCTTCCTTTGGGGATCTTATTCAGTTGGCTGTGCGCTATTTTCCTAGTAAAAAAGGTGACACTGTCTTTACAATTCCCTAATATGCTATAATTGAATGAATCAGGCTGAAGGGAAGAAAGACATGGAATTGAAGAAATTAGATGTTCCCACATCTTCCATCACGGAAGTAAAGAAATCACCAATGGACGTCTTCGCGCAGGCACGCAAAGCAGGAACAGGCGTGTATATCTTCAACCGCGAAAAAATTGCTGGTGTAATGCTGACCCAAGAGCAATACGAAGAATTATTGGAAGAGTTAACCGATTTGCGGGATAAACAATACCAACCAGTCGAACACGAATTACCTGTCCCAGAAGAGCTGGAGGAATTGGCAGATGCATTACGTTCAGCTGTATCCAAGGGTTCAGTTGTATCCGCTCGTTACCTTGATGAACGAATGGTTGCCATGGGCTTCATCACTAAGAAAACCGGCTTTGGCGGGGTAACAGAAATGCTGCGAGAATTAACCGAAACCGGCAAAATCATTTACCAATTGAGACGTCGTGAAAACAATAAGATTATTTATGCTGAAATCGTGGCTGAATTAGAAGAATTGCCTCGAGGAACAGACAAAGTATTTATTCGCAAAGTGAACTTAATTGAACGTTAAATAGTCTTAAAGCAGAAGCATTTGAAGGAGTGATTCCTTTGAATGCTTTTTTACTGGAAAAATAGAGAAGCCATTTGTCAGCAAATTGAAATAATCCAAGTGCTCCTCGTCTTTATTGATGCTGGCTTCAAAAGGGAGTTGCTCGAGCAACTTCTCTTTCCGTGATATTCTCTTTAAAGCAGGGGGAAAGAGTGAAATTATATCTTATGTAAGAGACATTTGATACTCGATATATTCTTCTAATCTTGATTAAAAACTTCTTTAATAGAAACGTTAGCTTATTTGTCTCTGAACGCACGTTCGGTTATAATAAGAGTGTAAAGGTAGGTGATCTGGGATGGCTGAGCTATACTTTCCATTAAAAAATGATACCTCAAGAAAAATTATACATATTGATATGGATGCCTTCTTCGCTTCGGTAGAGGAGCGGGACGACCCCGAATTAGCTAAACATCCATTAGTGATTGCCCGTCACCCTTCAGATACTGGAGGGAAGGGGGTAGTTACGACAGCGAATTACAAGGCCCGTAAGTATGGTATTCATTCTGCAATGAGTGCTCAAAAGGCCTATGAGCTTTGCCCTCATGCGATTTTTAAACCAGGGAATCACGAAAAATACAGTGCGGTTTCCAAACAGGTACGGGAAATCTTTCGTCGTTATACTGATGTGATTGAGCCGGTTTCAATAGACGAAGCCTACCTGGATGTAACTACAAATAAAATGGGAATTCTTTCGGCGATTCGAATCGCTCGTATGATTCAGCGAGATGTTTGGGATGAACTGCATTTAACCTGTTCGGCCGGTGTCAGCTACAACAAGTTTTTAGCTAAGCTGGCTTCAGATTATCAAAAGCCGCGGGGCATGACAGTCATTTCGCCAAATGAAGCTGTAGATTTTTTAAAAAGTTTGCCAATTGAGAAGTTTCATGGAGTTGGGAAAAAAACCGTGCCAAAAATGAATGATTTAGGTATTTTTACTGGTGGCGATTTATATGAAAAAAGCGAAATGTTTATGATTCAAGAATTTGGCAAAATGGGCTACTCTTTGTATCGAAAGGTCCGTGGAATTCATGATTCACCAGTATCTGTGACACGAGAACGTAAATCAGTCGGTAAAGAACACACATATGGCCGCTCTCTGACTACGGAGGATGAAGTACTATCGCAGCTGCGTCAACTGGCGGAGAAGGTAGAAGGTTCCTTGCGCCGGGTTCAGCGACATGGCAAGACGGTGGTAGTCAAGATTCGCTACACGGACTACACGACAGTCACTAAGCGCGTAACCTTACCTTATTACATAGTGAAAAAAGAAGAGTTGTATTCTCAAGCCCGTTTGATTTGGGAAGAGGTCGGCGGTATTGAAAAGGGAATTCGCTTGTTAGGAATAACCCTAACCAATTTAGACCCCATGTCTTACGAAAATATCGTACTACCTTTGTGGGAAGAACGAACCTACTAACACTAAATAAAAGAGAAAAGGGGCTAGCGTGTGAAAAAATACATTGCACTTTTGCGTGGGATCAATATAGGAGGCAAAAACAAAATAGCTATGCCTCTATTAAGGCAAGCTTTTGAGGAACTTGGATTTACGGAGGTAGTCACCTATATCAATAGCGGTAATGTTGTTTTCTCCAGCGAATGCCAAGACAAGAACGAGTTAATTGAGCAGTGTGAAGCAGTTATTGCTGCAGAGTTCGCGCTAACAATTCCAGTAAATATTGTCTCAGCCGATGAATTAGCTGAGACCTTAAGTCATGCGCCTAATTGGTGGGATGATGATAAGGAATCCATCCATTATGCAATTTTCCTGATTCCACCCATCAGTGTGGAGGAGGTCTTTACTGCAGTAGGAGAAATTAAACCAGAATATGAAAAAATTGCCCATCATGATCGAGTCATCTTCTGGTCAGCATCGGCGAAAACATTTTCTAAATCCAGGTGGTCAAAGATTGCCAGCTCATCGGTCAACAATCATGTGACCATCAGAAATGCCAATACGGCCAATAAATTATTGCAATTAAGTAAATAAAAACAACCAGGTTTGAAGCTGCAGCAGCCTTCAAACCTGGTTGTTTGTTTATCTTGAATCTATGGAACTAAATTAATTCACTTTTTTTAATTTGTTCAAAGGCTTTTTCCGAATCATGCAGGCGTTCCCAAATGACTACTTCACCTTTAGCTAAGGATTGTTGCACATCGATGATTCGTTGATTGGCGCTTCCGCGAAATTGCAGCATAAGATTTTTCTTATTGATGTCGAAGCGGCCATCCACTAGGATATCAATTTTACTTAGCATCTCCAGCTTATCTTCGCTATCCAACAGTAATTCTTCAAAGGTATAACCGCTCCAAGACCAAATATCCTTTGTGTCGCCAAACTCAGCCTGGATGCGATCAATCAGCTGCAAGCATACCTGAGTGTTCAAGAAGGGTTCGCCCCCTAGAAGAGTAATTCCTTGAACGTAGTCGTGGGCGGTATCTCGGATGATCTGATCTTCCAATTCCATTGTGTATGGTTTGCCGTAATGGAAGTTTTGCGCAGCAACATTAAAGCAGCCTTCGCAAGCAAAGGGACAGCCGCTAACATACAAACTGTTGCGCACCCCTTCACCGTCTACAAAATTAAAGGCTTTGTAATCGGCAATATACTGTTGGCTTAATTCATTCGCCAGCCATTCTTTAGGTTGTGGATTACGCATAATTTCACCTGATTTCTTTAAAGAAACAGGGATAGAAGTCCTATCCCTGTTTGGTTTCCTTCAACGTTTGATTGTTTGACTGATCAATCGTTTCTATTTCATATGTTTAACACGTGATGAGATTTCTTTATGACGTCCGTGAACCATAGGGCGTTGTTGCGGGTTGCCTAGGTAACCACAGGTACGTTTTACCACATCACAAGATTTTGGATCATGGTTGCCGCATTGTGGACATTCAAAGCCGCGTTTGGTTGGCTTAAAGTCTCCTTCAAAGCCGCATTCGTAGCAGTGATCGATTGGTGTGTTGGTACCAAGGTAACCAATTCGGTCATAGCCGTAGTCCCAAACGGCTTCCAAAGCAGTTGGATTTTGTTGCAGAACAGGGTATTCACAATAGTGAATGAAGCCGCCTGAGCAGTATTTTGGATAATCCTTTTCAAAGTCCAGCTTTTCAAAAGGCGTTGGATTTTTGCGCACATCATAATGGAAACTATTCGTATAGTATTCCTTGTCAGTGATGTTTTCAACAATACCGAAACGTTCTAAGTCTAAATGACAGAAGCGGTCAGTCAAGCTTTCACTTGGTGTAGAGTATACGCTGAAGTGGTAGCCGTATTCGTTGCCCCAAGCATCTGTATGCTGCTTCAAGTCTTTTAAGATAGCTAATGTGAATTCTTTTGCTTCAGGATTGCCTTCCCAGTCGCCGCCAAAGAAAGAAGCTGCAACTTCGTACAAACCGATATAACCTAGAGAAACAGTTGCCCGTTTGTTTTTGAACAATTCGTCCACTGAATCTGTACGTTTCAGCCGTTTACCGAAGGCGCCATATTGATAAAGAATCGGTGCATTCGCTGGGGTTGCTTCTTTACAGCGATCAACGCGGAATACTAAGGCGTCTTTAGCTATTTGCAGACGTTCTTCTAGTAAGCTCCAGAACTTGTTGCGATCGCCTGCTGATTCCATAGCAATCCGTGGCAGGTTTAAGGTAACTACGCCTAAGTTCATACGGCCAACGTTAATCTCTTCGCCGTTTTCATCCTTCCAGCCCTGCAAGAAAGAACGACAACCCATTGGTACTTTAAAGCTGCCAGTCAGCTCAACTAATCGATCATAGTTCAAGATATCTGGATACATACGCTTCGTTGCACATTCCAGTGCCAATTGCTTCACATCATAGTTCGGATCAGCTGCGTCCAAGTTCACACCACGACGTAGAGTGAAAATCAATTTAGGGAAAATCGCTGTCCGTTTTTCAATGCCTAAGCCGTTAATCCGGATTTGTAGGATTGCTTTTTGGATTTCCCGTTCAAACCAGTCCGTTCCCAAACCGAAGCCTAAGGAAGTAAAAGGTGTTTGCCCATTGGAAGTAAATAAGGTGTTGATTTCATACTCCAAGCTTTGCATTGCATCATAAATATCTTTACGAGTCTTTTGCTTAGCAAATTCTTCACGGCGTTCAGGATTGTCGATCCATTCTTCGGCATCCTTCATGTGTTTTTCGTAGTTTAAGCGAGCAAATGGTGCTAATAGCTCATCCACTCGATCAGCCGAGCAACCACCGTATTGGCTGGAAGCCACGTTTGCAATAATTTGTGAAATTTGAGCAGTGGCTGTTTGGATAGATTTTGGACTTTCAACATCGGCATTTCCAATCTTGAACCCATTATTTAACATACCCTTGAAGTCAATCAAACAGCAGTTGGTCATTGGTGTGTATGGATGGTAATCTAAATCATGGTAATGAATGTCACCTTTTTGGTGTGCATTCGCTACGTGTGGTGGTAACATCTTCAAGCCGATAGACTTACCAACGATCCCAGCAGTTAAGTCACGCTGAGTATTGAAGACATCGCTGTCCTTGTTAGCATTTTCGTTAACGACTGATTGATCCTTATTGATTAATTTACCAATCGTGAAGTTGATATCTGTTGCTTTACTGCGAGAAAAATCTCGTTGGGTACGATAATGTATGTACTCCTCAGCTAATTCATACTCATTACCTTCTAATAAAATGTGCTCTACAATGTTTTGGATTTCGTAGATTTTTACATTATCTGTAAATCGTTGAGCAAGCTCAGCATCTACTCGTTCAACAATTGACTGGATACGTTCATGTGCCATAGGATCAATTGTTCCGTGAATTTTTGTTTCTGCCTTAATCAATGCATCGTAGATTTTTTTATCATCGAAGGCCACGTGACGACCGTCTCGTTTGATGACTCTCATACTTTTGAGAGTAGGTTGAAAATCGTTGATTGCAGTGTCATTGGTTCGGATTTCCATCATATCAACCACTCCGTTTCTTTTTAAATTCGACTAGTTAATCATATAGCATTTTGCGCTAAGATGCAACGATATATAGGGGGTATTTTGGTTAAAAAACGAAAAAGCACACTATATATAGTGTGCTTTGTGATTGAAAAGTTCAATGAAAACTACGGGTCATCATATTTAATTATCGTTGTTTTTGTGAAAAATAACGCAAAAAAAATCCTTCACATGACAAATTTGTCAGACGATCATTAGACGTCCGTCACCTTATTTCGCCTTAGATATGATACCATAAAACTAACTAAGAAAACATTAGAATTTATGAGGAATCACACAAATATTTCTTTAAAGGAAGTGGGAAGCACGAGCTGACGCGCTTTGTCGGAGTGCAAAATAATATGAAGAAAATGATTGACGTTCAACATCTGAGTAAAAGCTACGGAAATCGCAGCAATAAAGTCAGTGTGCTAAACGATTTGAACTTCTCGATTGAAGAAGGAGAGTTCGTTGGGATCATGGGCCCTAGCGGAGCCGGTAAAACGACATTGATGAATATTTTATCTACTATATTACTACCCACTATGGGAACTGTCCGTATCGATGGCCAGAACATTACTCAGATGCGGGATAGCCAGCTGACTGATTTTCGGCGAGAAAACTTAGGCTTTATTTTCCAAGAGTTTAATTTGATCGACAGTCTAAGTGTGGAAGACAACATTCTGCTGCCCTTAACGGTTAGCAAAATGACCTATGAACAGATGCAGCAACGTTTAAAGCATTATGCCAGCATACTAGATATTACAGGCATTTTGGATCGCTATCCGGAAGAAATTTCAGTGGGACAAAGACAACGGACTGCTGCCGCGAGAGCTTTAATCACCCAGCCAAAGATTCTTTTTGCGGATGAACCCACCGGATCGTTGGATTCAAAATCATCAGCGGACTTTCTCCATTATTTAGCAGAGATTAACCTTCATGAGGATACGACGATCCTGATGGTAACCCATGATCCGTATACTGCCAGCTATTGTAACCGGGTGTTGTTTATCAAGGACGGCAAATTCTTTTCTGAAATTGTTCGCCGTTCGTCAAGACAAGCCTTCTTTGAAAAAGTAATTGATATGCAGGCAACCATCGGTGGAGGAGGGAAGACCAATGCTGATCAAATTGGCCTGGAAGAGTTTTAAAAAGCAGGCTAAAGGGTACTTGTTGTTTTTCTTCAGCATGGTGTTTGCTGTGATGGTGTATTATTCCTTTACGACCATGAATAATGAACAGTTGTCGCAGCGAGGAGCAGCTACAGGAAATAATATTGTAACAATGCTGGCATTAGGCAGTCTGCTGATTGTTTTAATTCTAATTTTTTTCATGCTGAGTGCCAGTCGTTTTCTGATTGAAAATCGGCGAAAGGATGTAGCAGTTTTTCATTTATACGGGTTAAAATACTACCAAATCTGTCTGTTGTTTATTTTTGAATTCTTGTTTATTGGCTTGCTGTCATTTATTAGCGGGATTCTACTTGGGATTCTATTTTCACGATTGTTCAGCATGGTCCTTCTGAAAGCAATGGATTTGTCAGTACAGGTGAAATTTTTCTTTTCTGCCAACGCAGTAGGTACTACTGGTCTTGTGCTATTAATTATTTTAGGTTTGGTTTCACTGCAGACTCTATGGCTGGTATCAGGCTACCGGCTATCGTCTTTTCGAAAAGAGGAGAAGCCGCGACGTAGAATTTCTCACCTGAACATGGGGCAAAAAGTGCTTGCCATTTTAGGTGCACTACTTTTAATTTCGGGGTGGACGGCTGCCGTTTTCTATATAAAGGTAGTTAATTTGTTCATTCAGCAATTCGGTTTTCTGCGAGCGAACCTCAACACCATGCTAGGCATTTTTGCTGTTTGTGTGGTGGGAACCTATCTCTTTTACAATTACACCTTACGCTGGTTCTATATCCGCAGGACGAGCCGAAGTTATCACAATTTGCGGGTGCTTTCTCGCAGTGAAGGGTTGTTTCGTTCTTACCGGGAGCGTAACTTTTTGGGAACAGTCACGATTTTCTTAGGCTTGGCTTTGACCTTTCTAGGGGCAACAGCGGCTACTGTTTCGATTCAGATGAATCGGGTAACCGAAGTGGCGCCGGTGTCTTTGATGATGGATCGAGGAAGCTTTGAACAAGTAGCACCCATAATTCAAGAAAAAATGCCCTCCTTTGAACAGCAGACACTTACGTTTAAGTCTGTTGGCGGTATCCAGCCGCTTATGGTTACTGGGGAAGGAGTGGAGGAACGTCCGGAGGTTATTGATCTAGTTGCTTTATCAACGTATCAGAAATTTCAACAGCTGAGTCTTCGCCTTGCAGATATTCAGTTAAAAGATACTAATGACGCAGTGATGCTGACACCATTCCAACCTGTTTTTAGGGAGTATTGGCACTACAGCCGTACGGTTAATTTAATCGATGAAAAGCTAGAAGTACGGCGCTTGGAAACCAATTATATGGGAGATCCTTCACTGCACTATGGACAAAATTTATTGGTGGTATCAGATGAATTATTCCAAAAAGTAAATGGGATTACTTATCAGTTAGAGGCTGTAAATGTTCCGGATGATCAGGAAGCTAAGCTAAGTCAGCTAGTGGAAAAGAAAATCAATTACGACTGGATTGATCCGATTACGTATGAGTTAAACTGGAAGGACAAACAGTTGACTGGGGAATTAATTTCAGGAGATGATCACAGCAGCAATCCCAATCGCTTTGCTACGTATCGAGCAAATTATGTTTCGTATGAAGAGACTTATCGTACCAGTCGAAGCAGTGCCGGCCTGTCTTTGTTTGTCTTTACCTTCGTAGTGATGATTTTTATTGTCATTACGGCTAGTACGGTTAGTCTGCGGCAGCTTTCAGACACTAGCAACCAAAAAGAACGCTACCGTTTATTGAGTCATTTAGGAATTAATCAAAAGGATTTGAAACAACTGATTTATCGGGAGAATCAGATGTTATTCTTTCCACCAGTACTTTTAGGATTAATCCACAGCTTCTTTGCTATCTATGTCTTTTCCCAAGTTGTTGAAAGTGCTGATTACTGGTTTGTATACCTGTTCTTTGGTATTTTACTAATCGTTTATAGTATTTTCTTCTATTTAACCTATCGTTACCAAAGAAAACTATTGTTGTAAATCACGAAATCTTGCAAGCTGAAGCTTCTCAGTCTGCAAGATTTTTTGGTGGGATTAAAGGATGATCTACGCATTAAAAAGGCGATTATTTCTCAGTTAAGCGAAGGTGAACTGTCAGTCGTGCTAAGCATGTCTAAAGAACGGAAATCAACGTATGCCTGTTTAGTGAGAAGCGAAAATAATTATCTGACCTTCATGCTGCATATCTCAAGCTCCAATCTACAAAAAAACGCCGACCCGATCGGTCAGCGTTTCATTTAGTTAGCTGGTTAATTAAACAATTGTGCCTCCACCGTCAACAACAATGAATTGGCCTGTTGTATAGCTTGAGCCGTCACTCGAGAAATACAGAATGGTTCCGTTCAGTTCGCCTTGTTTACCTGGACGGCACATTGGGTTTGTCCCATTATACAGGTTAAGGAAGTCCTCTGATTTAAATAATGTATCTTCGGTCATTTCTGATTCGAATAGCCCCGGTCCAATCGCATTAACAGTGATGTTGTATTTACCATACGAAGCAGCCATTCCTAATGTAAGACCTAAAACAGCTGATTTGCTGGCGTTGTATGAATGACGAATGAAAACATCCGCTTTGTCAGCCATGATCGCATTAACTGAAGCAACGTTGACGATTCGGCCATATTTGTTGTCCATCATATGAGGGACTACGTATTTACTCACTAAGAAAATGCCTTTAACGTTAACATCCATTGATTTGTCAAAATCTTCAACAGATAACTGATGTACGCCGCCGCCAACCGCAATTCCGGCATTGTTCAACAGGATATCTAAATGACCAAAATGGTCAAAAGCTTTTTGAATGCCTTCTTTTACATTTTCTTCATCGGTAACGTCCATCTTGATTGGTAAAACATCGCGGCCCATTTCTTTGATTTCTGTTGCAACCTCTTCCAAACGCTCCAGTCTTCTGGCCAATAAGACCACATCAGCGCCAGCTTCAGCGTAAGCAATCGCTGCATCGCGACCTAATCCACTACTCGCGCCAGTAACTACAGCAACTTTTCCTGTTAAATCAAACATTTACCCATCCCCGATCTGTTTTTTTAGTAACTGCTTTCATTTTTGTCAAATCAACAATTTGTTGACCTTATAAAAAGAGTACCTGAGTGTTACTAGGGTTGTCAATACACCTTGTGAAGAAAAATACAATTATTTTAGCTAAGCCTTTAGTAAAAAAAGGATACAACTGAAAAAAGCAGTCCTCATTAGAACTGCTCCTGTCTATTTCTATTCTTTAGCTGTAAAGCAATCCTTGTAATCATTGATATAATCCTCAATAGTTCGAGGGGGATGCTGCAATATTTTTTCTAAGGTATTAGTTACTTTTTTAGCATTGCCTAACTGGGTAATCAAATACAAGATCACCATAACATTGACAAATTCTTTCGGCAGGCCTTGTTTAAGCATCGTGCGGCGAAACTTGAACAAGCTAGGTTTGCTGTAAGTAATCGTTGTTCCCAAAATCCGACTCATCTTACTGGCAATCTCCATGTAGGTCAAAGCCTTTGGACCTGTAATCTCCAGTTCCTGATTCAAATATTGAGGATCAGTTAAACAAATCGCTGCGGCTTCACCTATATCCCTAGTGTCGATGAAGCTTGTTTTTGCATGACCGGCAGGAATAAACAAGTCGTGATTATGCTGAATATCCTCCAGGTGCGTCGTATTCAGATTTTGCATAAAAAAACTTGGCCGAATAAAAGTGTGAGGGATTTTCAGCTCACGAATCATTTTTTCAATTTGATGGTGAGGGGTAACTGGATTTTTTTCCACACCTATTAAGGAAACAAACACAATTTGTTGAATACTTTGCTGCTGAGCATAACGCAAAAAGGGAGCCATGTCTTCCTTTGGTTTAGCAAGTTGTGGTGGTCGAATGAAAAAAATCTTGTTTACACCAGAAAACGCTCCAGGAAAGGTAGTTGGATCTAGAAAATCAAAGGGAACAAGCGAAAGATTCTCTACATCGTTGAATCTTTCTTGAGACTTTTTCACCTCACGGACACCAACAGTCATGCTAACATCCGTATTTTTAGCTAAACATTCTATTAAAGGAAAACCAATATTACCGGTTCCGCCAATGATCAGGATATGATCCATTAAAGTTTCCTCTTCTCTTGGTTGACTTTAGTGAGTAAAGAATTCAAGGTTTGCTGTTCCTCATAGGATAAAATGGAGAGACTATTTTCAAGAATTTGTTCACTGATTTTCTGGCATTTCTTCAAAATAGCTTCTCCTGATTCAGTTAACAGCAATAGTGAAGAACGTTGGTCTGAAGGATTTGGTCGCTTTTTTAGCAGCTGCTTATTCTCAAGTCTCTTCACAATACCTGAAACGGTCGGCTTATCCATACCCAGTCGAAAGGACAATTCAGCAACTGTAGACTCTTTTCTCTGATGAATTTGCTGAATAACTGCCCATTGCTGTACCGTTACGCCATTTTTGATCAGCGCCTGGTTCAGATCATATTTTAATTGCTTAGATATATTCATTAATAAGTAGCCAGAATCCATAATTAAGCTCCTTTTATTAGTTAGTATACTAACTTCAGTTAATTAGTATACTAACTAATTGAGGTTAGAATGTCAATCCCTGCGCATAAGGATGCTTTTACAATTACTAGTTTAAACCATTGCAACCGGTAATAAACCATTGTAACATTAAGCTATAAGGCCAGATGGGAGGAAAAAAATGTCGAAGATAATTTTAGGATTAAGAAAGCTGAACCTGCAAAGACTAGAACTGAAAAGTCTATCTGACATGAAGGACTCCCAGCGCTATAAGGAGCAAAAGGCTGTTTTGCAATTACTTCTGAGGGAACCAGAGGTATTATTTACCACTAAACACTTTGATAGCAAGAAAAATAAATTGTACAAATACACGAATCATTTAAACCGATATACCATGACTAAAGAATACTATAAAATGGCGATTAAATTTCTAAAATAGTGTTCCTATTGAAAGTCACTGAGACGATGTGTGTCTATCCTCTCAGTGGCTTTTTGTCAGTATATCGATTCAATCCCGAGTCAAAGTTTCTCTCAAGCGACCTTATTAGTGAAATTAACTAGTTTGTGGTTTAATTTAACATAAGAAAAGAATTAAAATGGATAAGTAGAACTGTTTACGAAAGAAAGGAGACTCCCAATGAATGTAAAGGATATGCTAAAAATTCCATCCATGGAAGGAGCAAAGGTTTTAGCCGGTGCGGATCAATTAGAACGACTAGTGACAACTATTTCCGTTCTGGAAGTTTCTGAGCCGACAGCCTATAACCAGATGCCTATCAAAGGGGAGTATTCCGGCAATGAGTTCGTAATCACCTCATTTGCGCAGATCGCTGATAGCGTTGAGAAGCAATTAGAGATTGTATCTATTTTAAACCAGCATAGTCAACTAGGAATCATTCTTTACTACATTGGTATTATCATGCCAGAAGTATCACAGCAGTTGATTGATAAAATGGAAGAGCTGAATATGGTTCTGATTGTGATGCCCGAAAAACGGATGGAGCTGCGTTACAGCGAAGTAATTGCTGAAGTATTAAGCTATGTAAATAGCGAAGAGTCCCAATTTGAAGCCCAGCAGGATATTTTAATTGAAACGATCCGGAATTTACCTCAAGGTCAGCATCAGATTGAAACGGGCTTAAGTATTTTATCTGATAAATTAAAGTGCAGTCTTTTTCTGCTTAATGAGGAACAAGATATTTTGGTTTCGAAATCTTGGCCAAGAAGTCTAGATCATCACTTAAGAGATCACCTACAGCAATCGACAGCTGCTAAACAAAAGAATGCAGTAATCGAATTGCAGCAGACGGTTTATTTCTACACACGCGTTTCGTTGGATTTGCCCACCTTGTCTCAACCGTATTCGTTGGCTGCTTTCCGTAAAGAACCTTTGTCAGACACGCAGTTGAATAGCCTGCAGCGAATGATTGAAACGATGGTGAAGTTTTTCGGAGAAGAACAACTGCTAAATACCAGTCAGCAATTCTTCTTTGCCTGTCAAACTGGGGATATCCCGATGGCCAATCTTTTAGCAAAAAAAGCAGGAATCATAGTGAATCACCCCATGGATTTTTATTGTTTTTATAAGGAAAAAGGAGAAGAACGGTTAAAGGAATTAGTCAAGGAGTATCCTCGCAATCTTTATTATCAAGATAATAAGTTCGAATGGCTGATCGGAAATACAGTGGATACAACCAAAGGTGAACGTCTAAAGCGGAAAACTTCCTCTGAGTTTCTGTTCCAGATAAAGCAGATTTCATCCCTAGCAACCGTTCAACAGAAAATGCAATTAATCGAAAGAAATCTGCAGGATTTACTGCGGGTATTTCCTAATAAGCCGCTATTTATTCCTGAAGATTTAAGCTTGGTGGTGGATGTAACCACCGACTTTGTACCGATTAACCTTTCTCAAGTTTTAAAAGATACAGAAATGATTGATACTTTAGCTGCTTATTTTCTGGATTTTGATGAAAGTATAAACAATACTGCTGATGCGTTATTCCTGCATAATAATACGATAAAGTATCGGTTGAAAAAAGCCCAAGAACAATTAGGAATTTCATTTACTCACACGTCTTCACGTTATCTATTGGTAAAAAGTTTGATTTATTACCGCAAATATCGTTGATAAACGAGTGCCTTTGTCAAAATAGACAAAGGCTTGTTTTGTTTTTAGTTTCTAAAACATAGCGATCAATCACCACCTTCGCTATAATGTTAAAAATATTTATTTATCAGAAAATTCAGAAATGAGGGGAATAGATGGAAGAAGTTGTGGAAACGAATACGGGAAATTACGAGAGAGAGCGGGTACCAGAAAGTGAGCGGAAACGTTGGCTTTCCATCAGTATGGTGTGGATCGCAATCGGGATTGATCTATCCGGCATGTTCATGGGGATTACTTTAGCAAATGGAATGGAATTTTGGACAGCGATTGCCGCAATAATGATTGGCTCGGTTGTCTTAGGTGTACTAGCAATTGGTGCAACCTATATCGGTGCGAAAGCAGGCTTATCAACGGGAATGATTTCGCGGGTAGCTTTTGGTAAAAAGGGTGCGGCACTAATGGGGCTGATCATGGGGATTTCCTCTTTAGGCTGGTTCGGTGTACAGATTGGGTTCTTTGCGGAAAATATTCGTGGAGCGATTAATCAGCTTACAGGAACTTCTTTGCCTCTTTGGCTGCTTTCATTAATTGGTGGTGGATTGATGATGCTGTCCGCTTTTTGGGGCTATCAAGCAATCGAGAAATTATGTACTTATTCTGTTCCTTTATTAGCGATCTTGATTATTGTGGCAACCATCATGTCAATTAGCAGCAATGGAACTTCCGGATTAGCGACAGCACCTCAAGGAACGCCAATTTCCTTTGGTTTAGCTGTTTCGTTAGTTATTGGGGTTTATATGGTTGGGGTTGTGATGGCACCGGACGTAGCGCGTTGGGCGCAAAATCCCAAACAAGCGATGATTGCTGGTTTTATTGGTTTTACTATTGGAAACAGCTTCATGATTATCGTTTCATTGATTTTGGTGAAGGTGATGGATACTGGTGATTTGACCGCTGTCTTCTTTGCATTAGGACTAGGAATTCCGTCAATCTTAGTACTGACTTTGGCACAATGGACTACCAATACGAATAATCTGTATTCTGCGTCCTTAGACTTCTCGATTGTTTTCCGTCGGGTAAATCCTAAGGTAATCACTGCAATCAGCGGCACATTGGGTATTTTAATGGCGATGCTGGGGATTTACGGGAAATTTGAAACTTTTCTTTCTATTATAACGGTTTTGGTTTCACCAATTGCCGGTATCTACATGATTGATTATGTTTTCTATAAAGAAAAATACGATTTTGCTTATGAAAGCAAGCTGGAGCCTTATTATCCAGTTGCTATTATCTCTTGGATTATCGGCAGCATCGTGGCTTTCATGACTAGTGCACCACCTGCAGGCTTCGGCTTGTTTACTATCACGAACATTTCTGCCTTGGATGGTATTATTGCTGCAGGAATCTGTTACTTCGTACTAACCAAATTAACCAAAGGACGGAACTAAACTATGGAATGGATCACAGTAGATGATTTAAACGATATTGCAATAGGTGCTACCCTGTTAGGAACAGGCGGAGGGGGAGATCCCTTCGTGGGCAAGCTAATGGCACTTCAGGCATTACAAAAATATGGACCAGTAAAGGTTCTGAGTGTCGACGAATTAGACGATGAAGCTATGGTTATGCCAGTCGGTTCAATCGGTGCACCCTCAGTCTCTAATGAAAAAATTGCTGCAGAAGAAGAAATTTTTGCTCCTGTAGAGGCTTTAAAAGACTTCTTTAGCGAAAGAACACAAGCCATTATGCCTATTGAGATTGGTGGCGGAAATTCCTTGATTCCAATTGCTTGTGCAGCAAAAATGGGCTTACCGATTGTTGATGCTGACGCCATGGGACGGGCTTTTCCAGAATCGCAAATGGTTACCTTTTTCTTAAAGGGCTATCAGCCTGAAGTGGTGGCCATGGCTGACAGTCAGGGGAATCGGGTCATTTATTATCCGAAAGATGGCGAATGGTCAGAAAAAATTGCGCGCTCGATCACTGATGTTATGGGCGGCAATGCCAATATGGTGGACAATGTATTTCCAGGAAAAGTTGTAAAGGAATGCGGCATCCGAGGGACGTTGAGCTTAGCCAAAGAAATCGGTGAAACGTTGTCCCGCTTGACGGATTCGACATCGCCAGTAACCAAGCTATTAAACAAGCTGAAGGGCTATTCCCTATTTGAAGGGAAAATCAATCACATTGAGCGGAATGTAGCGGGCGGATTTACTCGCGGACGCACAACCTTATCAGGAATTAATCAAAACAAAGGCGAAGAGTTAGAAATTCTTTTCCAAAATGAACTACTCTTAGCGAGAAAAAATGGGAAAGTAGTGGCGTCCACTCCAGACTTGATTTGTGCTTTGGATCATGAAACGGGCCGACCAATTACGACAGAAACCCTTCGCTATGGCGCTCGCATCCATATGATCGCCTTGCCTTGCGATCCAAAATGGCGTACGGAACGCGGCATTGAAGTAGCTGGACCGAAATATTTCGGTTACGACATTGACTATGTACCGGTAGAGAAATTAGTGGAGGAAGACGCACATGTATAGATTAGGAATCGACGTTGGTGGTACCAATACAGACTGTGCAATCTTGGATGAGCAGCTGCAATGCATCGGCAAAATAAAGAGCCCGACGATGGAAGATGTGAGTCAAGGAATCGACTTAGCGATCCAAAAAGTTTTGCAGGAAACCAACATACCGGCTGAAAAGATTAAGGTGGTCATGCTAGGAACAACGCATTGTACGAACGCGATTGTTCAACGCAAAGAGCTAAGCAAGGTAGGAATCCTGCGTTTAGCAAAACCAGCCACTACCTCAGTAGAACCGATGGTTGGCTGGCCTGAGGATTTAGCCGAAAAAATGGATTGCCAGTCCTTTATTGTATCCGGCGGTTATGAATACAATGGCGACAAAATTGCTGAAATCGATGAAGCCGAAATCCGTCAGGTCTGTCAGCAGCTAAAGGGCAAGGTGGAGGCAGTCGCTGTAGTCGGCGTTTTTTCACCAGTGAATAACCAGCAGGAACGCGAAGTTGCAGAAATAGTTGCAGAAGAGTTGGACGTACCAGTGACTCTTTCCGGTGAGATTGGATCAGTAGGTTTGCTGGAACGAGAAAATGCAAGTATCCTAAATGCGGCATTAACCAAAACCATCGTTGAAATGGTTCATGGTTTACAACGAGCATTAACAAAAAATCAAATTTCTGCTGATGTATATATTTGTCAAAATGACGGGACCTTGATGAATCTAACGAAGGCTTTAAGTTACCCTGTGCTAACTATCGGCTGCGGTCCCACTAATTCGATCCGAGGAGCAGCTCATCTAAGCGGCTTGAAGGATGCATTAGTAGTTGACGTAGGCGGCACGACCACGGATATTGGTGTTTTGAAGAAAGGCTTCCCTCGTGAATCCTCCTTGGCAACAGTGATTGGCGGAATACGAACCAATTTTAGAATGCCGGATGTTTTATCAATTGGTCTTGGTGGCGGCACACTGGTCACTCAGGAGGATGAAATTAAGGTAGGACCGGAAAGCTTAGGCTACCGTATTTTGGAAGAAAGCTTAACTTTTGGCGGGAATATTCTTTGTGCTACCGACATCGCAATAGCGAATCGTGAGAATCACGAAATAGCTGGTGTTAAGGCGCCTAATCTAGACGAAGAATTAGTAGCCGGAGCCAAAGCAAAAATTAAGGAATTGATTGAAGATGCCCTTGACCAAATGAAAACCGACAGTGGAGAGGTTCCAGTTATTTTAGTAGGCGGCGGCAGCATTATTCTGCCCAAGAAAATGAGTGGTGTATCAGAAGTTATCATTCCAGAAAACTATGATGCAGCCAATGCCATCGGAGCTGCTTTAGGAGAGGTTTCTGGTGAAGTAAATTCCGTCTATTCGTTGGAAGGAACTACTCAAGAGGCTGTAGTAGCTAAAGCACTTCAAACAGCTGAAGCTGCTGCAATAGAGTCTGGTGCGAAGCAAGAAGGCTTAACAACTATCTCTATTGAGGTTATTCCGCTAGCTTACCTGCCGAAGCAAGCAGTAAATATCAAGGCTAAGGTTGCTGGAAAACTAGCACTTTAAAGAATAGAAAACGTGGATAAACCATAATTAATCCATCATAACAAGAACTGAAAAGAACACTGACGAGGTTTTTAGATATCCTTGTCAGTGTTTTTTTGAATTAAATTTGCAGCTGAATAAATGTTGTGTATACAAGTACAATGACTTAAACAGATGATTTTTACATAATACGGATCGTAAATTTACACATAGTAAAGGGTACCTACTGCTCATTTTACGGGAAAGCTCTAGGTCTATACCAATTAACCGTTTACGAAGTTAATTTCTAAGTAAGAGTGTCATTTTTGTCTTTTTAAACGACATAATTTACATAGGGAGGTATGAATTATCATGTAAGATTGACTGTAAATAAAAAAGCAGTAACGAGAAAGGTTTTTTAGGTGTACCAATGTAAACAGTTAAATCTGAGATCCAGATTTCTTTTTGGGGAAGAATGATGGAATTAGATAGGTTGGTATTTCCAGATGATGCTAAGTCTATTTATCACGTGTGGTTACTTCATTACCAAGAAATGCACGGATCGATAGTCAATGGGGAAGCTGGGAAGGCAAGTGGGCGGTTAGTAGAGTAGGAATAAGATACTCAACTGTGTATTAACGAGCAATTGTTTAACTGGAAACTTACAAGTTTTAAAAGAATGTAGGTGAGCATCTAAAGAGAGCATAGAAAAAAAAAAACGAGGCTAGTTGAAGAATTTGTCAGCTAGGTGTTAAGTATAGTTAAAGTCAATAGTGGAAAATAAAAAGCGGTTTGTCGAGCGCATGCTGCTCGATTAACTATAAAAGTATAAGGGAACAGATTTCGTTGATGAAACAGCCTACGGAGTCGTTCTTGAAACAGATGATCGTTTCAGCAGGTATGAGCATATGTCTGGTGTTGATCAATAATCCAAGATATGATGGCCATGCGACCAATGTAAGAGACTATATTGGTCTAAATAATTTGAATGTCACATAGAGTAAAACACTTTCGACTAGTGCAGTAATTGATTTTATTGGCAGAGAAACAGGTTATGGAGTGTTTTCATTTATGGGAATTACACCTTTTTAAGAATTGTTAGAGCCTAGCAGCTTGAGTATGTTTAAGCAAATAGCAGGAAATTAGTGAGCGATACTATTTTATTCTAACAGGCTTGGCAACAAGTGATAGTAAGCCAAATGGATCTGATTATACGAGATATTGGTCGAGATAAGAGAGACCTTTGTTTGCAGACCAAGAAGAGCTTAATGATTTTAACAGCAAATTAGAGGATACAATAAAAAATATTTCGCATACAGAAATTAAAATTTCCCTTTAAGATGAAGTACCCATTATTCATGAATAAGGGCTAGTGTTGGTGAAAGGCTACTGCTTTCACCAACACTATTTTCTTTAGCAAAAGTACAGAAAAATTCAATAATAGTGAAAATTAATCGTTAATTTGAAGAAGAAGCTGCATAAGGATCGCCACAAAGTCTATTTTGTATGAGAAAAAATACTCTTCCTTTCTTTACTCAAGAGTATCACAGAGCTGTATATAATAATCCGCTCTTATTATCTTTAAAAGGTGTAGTCTGCATCAACAAAATTGATAATCAGTTGACCTTGGAAAACAGCTATTTCTGTGGAGCAACCCAGACGTTCATTTTAGCTTTCACCAGCTGCTGCATAGAAGGCAAAGCTGCGGATAGGAGTGTCAAGGATGGCTACACATGCGAATAATAGTTTTAGCAAGTGAATGATAGAGAATATGAAGCATGGTGTAGTAGTAAATCAACTTTAAAAAATTAGAACGATTTATTTTTTCTGGAGGGTAACAATGGAGAACGAACTTTTTAATTTACTAGAAACTAAAAATCAGATGATCTATCAGATAATACATTTGTCTAGATGTGAGAATGAGTGGCTAGAAGTTCAAAAAATATCTAATGAATTATCATTAAATGAGCGGAGTGTCCAAAGATACATTCATTACCTAGAAGAGGTAGTGAATGAATTCAATGTTTCAAGTAAAAATTCTGTAGAACTTACTTATAGCAAATTCAAAGGATTGGGGATAGAGAGTGATCCAGGAACGATAAATGATCTAAAAACGTTTATTATCAGTTCCGATGTAACGATAAAATTACTTGTTGACATGTGCTTAATTAGAACAAAGCCGAGCAGACAGTACTCTGAGGAAAATTATATAAGTATCTATTCAATAAGGAAGTCCTTAGATAAATTCGACTTGCTGCTAAATAAATTCAATTTATCAGTAAACCGGTTGGATTTATCCTTTAGCGGCGAAGAAAAGAATATTAGGATATTCACATACATAGTCTTGTGGACTATTTACAAAAATGACAAGTGGCCTTTTTCATATATATCTGAAGAGAAAATTTTACGATCTGTCGATATTTGTTTTGAAGGTATCGGATTTCAAGCGACAAAAGTACATAGAAAACAATTGTTATTTATGTATGCCGTATGCTTGATGAGAAACAAGAAAAAAAAATATATAGAGACTCATGAAAATTGGGGTGAGTACGTCAATATTGATATTTTGAAAAAAGATGCGTTTATTATTCATGAGATCGACAATTATCAAGTATATAACGAGAATGAGCTTTACTTTATTCTGTTAGTGGTAGAATTGCAATACAGGATGTTCAAATCTGATTCAATGAAAAAAAGAATTTTGTTGTTTCATAAAGAAAAGCAAACAGATGTATTCAGATTAACCGAAGAGGTCATGAAAAGCTTTCAAGAACAATTCTTTGAAATTCCAGAAGAAAGAAAAGATGTATTTTTTACTTACTGTTTTTGTGCACATTTGTACTGTAAAATATTTCCTGGAGTTGAGTTTGATATTAATGGTCATAACATTGAAAATGTAAAATATTTTTCAGAAAATTTAATTTCCCATTTGAAAAACTTTATCGGGAATTTGGATTTTCAAACCGATATTCTTCAAGAGAAAGTATTTTTATCTAAAACATATGCCTCAATCTTCTCTTATTTCAAGAGTCCAAACAGCTACGATCCACGGATAATAATAGGAATTGATTCTGAGTTTCCATTTTTAGTACGTGAGAATCTAAAAGCTAACTTAAAAAGGAAATTTGATCATTCGTTCAACCTTTTAGTAGTTGAGTCAGAATCAGGTGGAGAAGACATTTTAATTACCAGTATGCCTTCTTTATATGATTCCCACGAGCATGTGTGTACGATTAATTATCCTTTGAATGAAAGAGATTATTCATTTTTAGAAGCAGAGTTAACGAAACTACAAGATAGTTATAATCAAAATACTCTCCGCCAGGCGTTATGAACCAAGCACTAGTAACGAAAAAAGAGCTATGGCTGCAATACATTTTGGATTTTTGAAAAAGAAAGAATTCTGTCCATCGTCTTAGCAGAGAATTCATTGTGTAAGTACGGAGAGCGATAACAGCAGCATGCAGTCAATTTGTACTAACCCCAAATGTTAGATTTTTGGTCTAACTTTTTGGGGTCGTTTTTTATAGCTTAATAAAAACTAGTCACTACGAATACTTTTGGAAATGCTAGTGGTGCAAAGGGTATTGACTAAGCTGTTCGAGATATTAATTTTTGGGTAGAATTGTTAGTATTGTCTTTTTATACGACATAATCTGAAAAAAAAGATAAAATTGATCATGTAATATTAACTTGTAAAATAAGAAGCAATAGAGAAAGAGGTTTTTTTATGTGTACAAGTGTAAAGATTCAATCAAAGACCGGAGAATTTTTCTGGGGAAGAACAATGGATTTAGATATTCCAATGTTTCCTGATGATTCAGGATTCTACTTACCAAGTGTGATTACTTCGTTACCAAGCAATACGCGAATTGATAGTCAATTGGAAGGCTGGGACAGCAAGTACGCGGTTATCGGAGTAGGAATGAAAGATTCAACTGTGTTGTTCGATGGTATAAATGAACATGGTTTAACCGGAGACTTACAAGTGCTGAAAGAATGTGGTTGGGCATCTAAAGAGAGCATAGCAGAAAAGAAAAAAACACCGATGTTAGCTGAAGAGTTTGTTAGTTATGTGTTAAGTACCTTTAAATCAGTAGCGGAAATTAGAGAACAGTTTGATGAGTTCATGTTGCTGGATCAACCTTATGCGTACGGCGGAACAGATTTCCACTTCCCAGTTCACTTTTCTTTTGTTGATGAAACTGGCGATGGGATAGTTCTTGAAACCTTGGAGGATGGCAGTTTTACTATCTTTGACCATATTTCTGTCATGACTAATAGTCCAAGATATGATTACCATACAACAAACATAAGAAATTACATTGGACTAAATAATGTAAATGTCACAGCAAGCAAAACACTTTCTACTGGGGCAGTAATTGATCCTATTGAGGGAGGAACAGGCTATGGAATGTTTGGACTTCCTGGTGATTATACATCACCCTCAAGATTTGTTCGCGCATTCTTCTTATCAAACAATCTAAATGCGTTTAGCAAAGAGCATGGAATCAATGAGCTATACTCCGTTTTTAGAACAGTTTTCATTCCAAAAGGCTTGGAAAGAAATGAAAAGAATCCCAATGTTTCTGATTATACGAGATACTGGTCAGGATATGATATGAGTGAAAGAACAGTTTTTGTACAGACTGGTAAGGGCTTAGCCATTACAACAGCAAAATTAGATGATACAATAGAAAATGTTTCGTACGAAGAAATAAAAATTTCCCTTTAAAATGATGTAACCATTGTTCATGAATCAGGGCTAGTGTTGGTGAAAGGCTACTGCTTTCACCAACACTTATTTTCTTAATCGAAGTACAGAACAGTTCTCTGGATTCGAAAAGCGAGTACTAGCTTTACCAAATGAATGACAGAGCATAGGAAGTTAAGAGAAATAAACCGGTCGTAAAAATCGTTTTTGCAGCGATTGACTTTTTTTGGAGGATACACATGGAGAATGAACTTTTTGATCTATTAGAAGCTAAAAATCAGATGATCTATCGAATAATAGATTTATCTAAGTATGAGAATGAGTGGCTGGAGGTTCAAAAAATAGCCAATGAGTTATCATTGAACGAACGAAGCATCCAACGGTACATACATTATCTGGAAGAGATCACTGAAGAATTCAATGCTTCTAGTAAAAATACGGTAGAAATAACCTATAGCAAATTCAAGGGGTTGAGGCTAGAGAGCAATCCCGGCACTATCAATGAGCTTAAAACATTTATTATCTATTCTGATGAAACAGTCAAACTACTTATCGAAATGTGCCTAATTAAAACAAAAACCACTAAACAATATTCTGAAGAAAATTTCATCAGTATGTATTCAGTAAAAAAATCGTTAGATAAAATTTCATTGCTGCTCGCTAAATTTAATTTATCAATAAACAGGTCCAACTTATCTTTTTGTGGTGAAGAAAAAAATATTAGGGTATTCACATACATGTTCTTATGGGCTGTTTTCAAAAATGACAGCTGGCCCTTTTCATATATATCTGAAGACAAAATTTTACAATCCGTCGATATCTTTTTCGAAGAGGCAGGAATTCAAACCACAAAAATACACAAAAAACAGATGCTATTCATGTCTGCTGTATGCTTAATGAGAAATAAGAAAAAATATTTTATCGAGTCTCATGAAAATTGGGATGATTATGTAAATATTGGCGCTTTAAGAAATGATTCATTCATAAGTCAGGAGATCAACAATTATCAAGTGTACAATGATAATGAGATCTACTTTATTCTGTTGGTGGTACAAATGCAATACAGAATGTTTAAATCCGATACCATAAAAGAAAGAATTTTATTGTACCATGAAAAGAAGCAAACCGATGTTTACAGATTGACTGAAGCAGTCATGAAGAATTTTCAAGAAGAATTCTTCGAAATACCGGAAGAAAGAAAAGATGTATTTTTTACCTACTGCTTCTGTGCGCACTTGTACTGCAAAGTATTTCCTGGAATTGAGTTTGATATTAACGGTCAAAATATTAAAAATGGAAAAAACTTTTCGAACAATTTAATTTTTCGATTGGAAAACTTTATTGAAGCGATTGATTTTCAAACCGATATTCTCCAAGAGAAAGTCTTTTTATCTAAAATATATGCTGCGATCTTCTCTCATTTCAAAAGCCCAAATAGCTACGATCCACGGATAATAATAGGGATCGATTCTGAATTCCCATTTTTAGTACGAGAAAATCTGAAAGTCAATCTAAAAAGGAAATTTAGTGATACGTTTAACCTGTCAGTAGTGGAGTCAGAATCAGGTGTAGAAGATATTCTAGTTACTACCATGCCTTCTTTATATGATTCGCGCGAGCATGTGTGTACTATTGACTATCCTCTGAAGGAAAGGGACTATTTATTCTTAGAAGCAGAGTTAAACAAACTACAGGATAGTTTGAATGAACATTCTATTCAACAGGTGTCATAATTAGGCTTCGGTAAGGTATAAGGAACTGTAGTATGCTACCTATTTTCTGCGTAACTAGAAATAGGAGGACTATACGACAAGCAGCGACTAATTTTCGTCGATAAGAGACACTTTTAGTAAATCAGTTTACTAAAGAAATGAGCGACTTTTTAGCTGAACGTCAGTAAATGATTGAATTACTGACCTTATCTTAAAGTAAAGGATATCGGATTTCTGAGAAAGAAATCCTTCCAAAGTTCTGGTATGGAAATGATTCTGTACTAAAGAAGATCGATGAATAGACGGAATAACATAGAAACAGCATGCAGACAATTGCATGCTGTTTTTCATGTCTTCACATCTAGCTTTTTGCTTAGATCTATCCGGTAGTAGAATTAATTGGCTAAATAGGATTACTGCGGATAGTGTAAAAAGGGGAGGGGTCGTCTAGTTTTTTGATGGATTCTCTCGTTTATTTAGCAGCATAATCAAGCAGATTATATTTTAGATTTTCAAATTTTTACTTATCAGAAAAATGTCGTCTAACAGGACAGAGTTCAACCAATAATCAATTTTGAATCGCTTATACTCAGTATTACAACGACTTAATGGTTTGACTTTTGATCAAAGACTATCATTTAATAAAAAAAGGAGAAATTTTAGAATGACGAATAAACAAACAAAGCTTGTATTTATGACGCTATTGTTAGGAACTTTTGCGATGTTCCTAAATCAAACACTATTGACGACAGCCTATCCATCGTTAATGAAAGATTTATCTGTTTCCACGGATTATGTACAATGGTTAACAACCGGTTTTTTACTAGTTACAGCGGTGGTTATCCCGTTATCTGGTTGGCTAATGCACCAGGTAAATACTAAATATTTATATATTGCTTCACAAATTATCTTTTTAATCGGTACTAGCCTTTGCTATGCAGCTAGTTCTTTTTCTCAGTTACTTTTTGGTCGAGTGATCCAAGCAATTGGTGTTGGAATCGCAATGCCGCTTTTTCAAACAGTGTTACTTTATTTATCACCAAAGAATGAACGTGGCGCTATTATGGGGATTGCTGGTATTGTTATTGGTTTGGCACCAGCAATCGGACCATCTCTGTCTGGTTTCATATTAACAATGTATAATTGGCATGTTCTCTTTTTGATGCTAATCCCAATTATTGTCGTCGTTTTATTTTTGACATTTTTTTTCATGCGGCCAGTCTTACCCATTGAAAAAACAAAACTTGATAGTTTCTCGGTTATTGAATCTAGTTTAGGTTTAGGTTTATTGCTTTATGGGTTGTCACTAATTTCTGCTAAGCATGCGAATAAATGGCTTTTAATTGCCAGCATTGTAGTAGGCTGTGTCTTTATCTATCGTTTTGTTCTTAGACAGAAAAAATTATCGAATCCATTTTTAAGTTTAGAGCCATTTAAACAAAAAGACTACTTAATATCTTGTATTTTGTTGGCTATCGCAAATATGGCCATGATTAGTTTTGAAATGGTTATTCCAATGTACATCCAAAATATTCGTAATATGTCTCCTTTTGAATCGGGTCTTTCCTTATTACCAGGGGCTATAGCACTGGGGATTATGAGTCCAATTAGCGGGAAATTATTCGATAAGTATGGAGCAAGAGGATTGTGTATTGCAGGGATGGCGATTTTAACTGCCTTTACATTTCCATTTGTGTTTATCAAATCGACCACACCAATGGTAATCGTAATTATTTTTTATGCCTTTAGATTGCTTGGAATTTCAATGGTATTGATGCCGCTGACCACCTTTGGTATGAATGCTTTACCAAATTCTGAACTCCGTGATGCTTCAGTGATCAACAAAACAACGAAACAAATTGCTAGTTCCTTGGGGACTGCTATTATGATCAGCGTGATGACAATGGTGACGAATACATCAAATAGCCCACAAACACTGTTGAAGGGGTATCATGGGTCATTTTATGTAGCTACTTTCTTTTGTCTAGTTGCATTGGTTATTTCTTTTAAAATACCTAAAAAGACAGTTTAAAAAAATCCTGTACTGTCCTTTTAGATACACTAATTGCTCTGAGTCATCGCTGCTTACTGACTGGATAAATCGGTGAAAAACCATTTAAATAGTTTTCTAAACCAGAAGAAGTGAAAGTTTTTTAGTTGTTAAAATTCTCAACTATTGAACTTTCACGGTTTAGAGGATCAACACTACAGTTTTTTAACGACTCTTTTTTTCTCCCACGCAGTCAACTGCGTGTTTTTTTTATCCTAAAGTTCCTATGTTTCCTCTAACGAGAACAATCGCCCAATTCTATTCAATCCTCCTCCATCAAAATACCCACCACATGCGTTTGTATAACCCCTCCTTCTTTCGATCTATCTTCGGAAACTTTCTAGGGTTACTGCTAGTACCTCTCATTTATTGTATCCAACTCCCTCATCTGAAAAATCTATTGCGGCAGAGGATATATTTGAGAACGTTTTCGTATCGCCATGCATATAACTGTCTCTTTTTACGACAAGAATTGAAGATTTTCATGGATAAAAGACGTTTAGGATATAAGTGTTAACAGATTATTTTGAGAGGAGATTTACAATTGAACGAACGAAAAAAGATGTCTAATTTTGCTTTTTTTTCTATGACCGCATCTCTTTTTATCACAGTATACGAATATCCCACGTTTGCTGCATCAGGTAAAGCGTTAATTTTTTTCTTACTGCTTTGTGGAATCGGCTGGTTTCTTCCAGTTGCGTTGTGTTCTGCGGAAATGGCTACAATTGAGGGATACCAAGAAGGTGGAATCTACAGCTGGGTGGGCAAACCTTTAGGCGAAAAGTTTGGTTTTGCTGCATTGTTTTTCCAATGGTTTCAGGTGACAGTCGGATTTGTGACGATGATTTATTTTATCGTAGGAACCCTGTCCTATGTTTTAGAAATACCAGCAATGAATAATGATCCATTGTTCAAATTCTTGTCAGTAATCGGAATTTTTTGGATTGTAACCCTTCTGCAACTAAAAGGAACAGAGACTACCGCTAAAATAGCTAAGTATGGTTTTAGCATCGGTATTCTTCTTCCAGTTATTGTCCTATTTTATTTAACAGTTAAATATTTTTTAGCTGGTCATACTGTTTCTCATGAGTTTTCAACTTCTTCGTTTTTGCCAACAGGGAAAAACATCGGGGATTTGACTTCTTTTGTTTTAGCTTACATGGGGGTTGAAGCATCAGCTACGCATTTTTCAGAATTAAAGGATGCAAAAAGAAATTACCCCAAATTGTTAATGTTATTAGTTGTCGTCGGCATAGTGATGAGCACAATTGGTGGCAGCGTCGTTTCTACCGTGCTCAATGGAAAAATTTCTTCCAATAAAGGTGTGATGGATACAGCGAATCAATTAATCTCACCAGGACATATTGGCTTTGGTGTGAAATTAATCGGCTTTCTTATTTCCTTCGGTATTCTAGCACAGGTAAGTTCATGGATCGTTAGTCCTACGGAAGGACTTCAATTTGCAGCAGCAAAGAAATTATTACCAGAGAAATTGGCTCGCAAGAATGACAACGATGTTCCTGTCCGGATTCTAATGATTCAAGGAATAATTGTAACAATCTGGGCGGCGGTATTAACTTTTGGATCAGGAGGATCTGGTGGCAATGTTGGCTTCCAAACGGCTATTTCTCTAACGGTACTAATCTATTTAAGTGCCTACATTCTATTGTTTGTATCGTACTTTGTCATTTTGAAGAAACATCAGGAGGCCAAAAGGGATTTTCAAATTCCAGGAGGATTGTTAGCAAAACGTGTGATCGCAGGGGCGGGTCTATTGATTTCAATTGGAGCGGTCTGTACAGCATTCATTGTACCATCAACTATCCCTCACGATCAGAGTCATACGTACTTGATTAGTCTCATCGTGGGCTTCTTGATTACCTTGACAATTCCATTTGTATTTTATCGTTTTTATTCATATCCCAATAAATTGAAACACGAAAAGGGTCGGGTAGATAAAAATGAAAATGATTAAAAATGAATTCAAGAATTTATTCAAGAATCGGATTTTGTTAATCTCCGTCATTGCTATTACGTTTATACCTATTATTTATACAGCTGTTTTTGATAAATCGTTATGGAATCCCTATGGCGGAATAAAAAACTTGCCAGTTGCCGTAGTAAATGAAGACAAGGAAGTCGATTTGTTAGGGCAAAAAATCGATGTTGGCGATCAAGTCGTAGCGAACCTAAAGAAAAATAAAGACTTAGACTGGCATTTCGTAACTGAAAAGCAAGCCAACAAAGGCATGAAGGATATGTCGTACTACATGATTGTTACTATCCCTAAAGATTTTTCGGCATCAGCTGCCAGTATTATTAAAGAGAATCCCCATAAAATGAATATTACTTATACAACAAATGATTCATATAACTATATAGGGAAGGAAATTTCTGAAGTAGCAGCTACGGAACTAGAAGGTAAAGTTCGAAATCAGGTCGTAAAATCGTATGTAACTGCGATAGATGGAGTAGCTGACAAGATGATTGGTTCATTGGAGCAAGCAGCTGGCGGATCTAATCAATTAGCCTCAGGAACCAACGAATTGTATACAGGTATTGGTGCATACACTAAAGGTGTAGCACAGGCCGAGGCGGGTTCGCAGCAATTATCTAATGGTACGGCTGAACTGGCCTCAGGTGTTGGTCCATTATCCTCAGGTGTCAGCCAACTGAGTCAAGGTTCACAACAATTGAGCGGGGCGTTAAACAAATTAGATAATGTGGTAGCAGCGAACCAATCAAAGATTAATGAGATTGATGGCGGTCTGATTACTCTATCAGCTGCTGCACAAGAAATGGGCAGCTCTCTGCAAAATTTTGAGAATAATTTGCCGCCTGATATGCGGAATCAGCTGTCTCAGCAACTAGCAATGGCTGAAACACAATTAGTTGAGTTAATTACTAACACGACTGCCTTAAATCAAGCTTCTGTTGACGCCTCACGATTCCAGGAGCAAAGCAATGAAATTGCAGCGAAACTCCAAAATTTGTCAGGTGATGTTTCGTCAGTAGAAGCGGCTATAAATACAGATATTACGAACATTATTCAAAGCAATGCAGAATTATCAGCAGATTTAAAATCGAAGATGATTACTGAGTTGAATAATGCGATTGCTGCTAATCTAACGAAGTTTAAGCAGGACTCAAATGCACGAACAGACGAAATTTCCAGTAATTTAATTGCTTTATCCGATAGCACAGCACTAATTGCGCAACAAGCGAACGCTATGAAGAGTATTGCGTCTGATATGGCTGGCAATGCCCAAAATGTACAAACGGCAATACAAACCGCTAAGCAAGGTAGTCAGCAAATTGAATCAGCTTTAGGAGCTGTTCCAGCCTCAACTAACGCAGTATCAATTGTTGAACAATTGAATGCTATCAGCAGTATGTTAAATACAACAGCCAATGACATTCCATTAGCTGTTTCAGGAGCACACAAGCTTGCTGCAGGAAGTTCCCAATTAACAACTGGCTTGTCAGAGCTTCAATCAAAAATCCCAACATTGAGCAGTGGGATTAATCAATTGAATTCAGGTTCGTCACAACTAGAAAGTGGTCTAAATGAATTAAATAGCAAGTCGCCTGAATTAATATCTGGCATTTCTCAATTGAAAAATGGTGCTGCCGAATTAGCCAGTGGGTTGGATCAAGGGGTTGATAAAGCAGAGACGGTAAAAATAACCCATAAAACTATCAATCATTTTGTTGATCCAACTGATTTAAAAAATGTTCAGTATAGCAAAGTAAATAACTACGGAGAAGCATTGGCACCCTATATTATGTCTCTTGCCCTGTTTGTCGGTTGTATGTTGTTTAATTTTGTTTACCCAATTAGAAAATCCTCGATGCCTGGAGAATCCAGCAGAGCATGGTGGTTGAGCAAAGTGAGTTTAGGGTTTGTGGTTTCTAGCCTGATGGCAATTATACAAGTGACAATTATGCTGTTGCTGAAGCTGCCTGCATATAACGTATTTGCACTGTATAGTACTGCTCTTGTTACAGCGTGGTCCTATATGTCGATTGTAATGTTTTTGGCGATGACCTTTGATAATCCAGGACGCTTTGTGGCGATGATTCTATTAGTTTTGCAATTGGGCGGAGCAGCCGGAACATTCCCGATTCAAACACAAGGGAAATTTTTCCAAATGATTCATCCTTACTTGCCAATGTCCTATTCTCTCTATGCGTTTAGAAATGCTATAGCTGGCGGTATAAGTAAAGGATTACTAATAAAATGCTATACAATACTAGTTGCTTTGATTGTGGTGTTTGTAACACTTCTACGTATTAGTATGCACTATTTACAAAAGAAGCACCTACGCGATGTATCGATATTAAACGACAATCAAAAATTGTTGGAAATAGAAACAATCGACAGTGAACGGCTGTCTCAACAAATAGAAGCAACTAAGAATAAGGAGAATGATCGTGGCTAAATTAACTAAACTATTTAAATCTTATCGCTTTTTACAATTATTAACAGGTGCTGTCTATATATGTATGGCTCTCTTGGCCATGAAATATACCGAAGATACGATTGTAGAATCGGTTCAAATTTTTGGGGTATTTTCATTGATTAAAGGCTTTTTTGAACTATTAAATAGAACCAAAATTAAAGCCAGAACACATCATAATCAATACTCATCGGTTTTCGTGGGTTGCATCGATTTAGTTATTGGTATGATATTGATTGCCAATGCTACATTAAGCTTGAGAGAGCTGTCTGTTCTTTTTGGTATATGGTTTATATGCGACGCCGTTTTATCATTCTTTATGCTAGATTTAGCAATGTCATTATCAAAAGTGTATTATTACCTTTCGATAATTGCTGATTTTGTTGGACTGTGTATTGGGTTGATTTTACTCATTATGGGAAATTCGCTATTTATCAGCGTTCCTTCATTGATCGGTAACTTCTTCTTATTATTTGGTTTGATGAAAATCATTGGTGGCGTGATAAACAAAGATAATTTGCATTCCATATAAATGGTTGTATCAGAGAGTTTTTGATGGATAGTCTTCTGCAAAAATCAATTTAGTTGAAACAACAATGGAATTGTAGTGGAGGCACAATCACAGAAAGGGCAAAAAGAATCTCTTTACCCGAAATGAATACGAGAAACGCTTCATCAAATTAGACTGTGAGCGCTGCTGATTTTTGATCAGTAAGCCTCATAGTTTTTTTAATAGGTGACTATAATTGGGTAAATTTGTCGGAAATTACGACAGTATTTATCAATAACCAGCGGTGAATCTGGGCTATTCTATCCCTATAAGGAGGAGAGCTATTATGTTAGAAGCGATCACAGTACCTGTCAGAAGCTTCTCATAGGGAACATTCTCAATTCTAATTTTAAAGAAAGGGGGAGTATTAAGTGTTTCTATTCTTTTTCATTCTTTTTCTGCTTAGCTTTGGAGGGATTCTGTACTTTAATGAAAGAAACCAAAAATACCACAAGATTTCTGTTGTGCTAGCAGCTATTTCTTTCATCGTTTCTTGTGCTCTTTTTCCTACTGACAGATTAATCGAGTACATGTCTACCATTGATGGACCTCCTACAGAAGAACAACATAATATCTCACCTTTTAAGATATCTCATGGTATTAACAAACACTAGATGCAATGAGTATATCAATTCTATACGAAAGGAGAATGCCTGGTGACCTTTACCCGAAAGAACTTGAGTTATCGCGTAACTTTAGATACGGAACAAAATGTATTCATTATTTTCGATGAACAGGATGAACGCCGGTTTGCGACTGGTACCACAATTGAAAAAGCAGTAGCGAAACTAGAACAAAATGGATAAGAAAATCCTGCAGGAATAAAGGCAGCTTTACTGACGAAATAGCGTGCTGCTCCTAATCGAAATAAATGAATTGAAAGAAGATGGACACAATAAACACATTACTAGAATATTGGAAAGACATGTTTAAGTGGAATTACACAGCTACCAGAAAGCAATATTGGATTCCTACCATTGTTTACAGCGTGCTATATAATATGCTGTTTTACAGCACAGGAATTGCAGTGACAGGATTTTCGTATATTGAGTTTTCAAACTTTAACCCAATCGTTGTGACAGTAGGAGCTCTATTGTTCATAGCACAATTTACCTTAACGGCTAGACGACTACATGATACCAATCGATCTGCGGCTTGGGTACTGATCGGTTTGATCCCAGTAATTGGATGGATTGGTTTAATTATCCTGCTTTGTCAACCAACAAAATCATATAAAAGAAATGAATTTTCGGAATATATGAATCAATCTATGCGTTAAAAAGAAGTCTTGCTGTATATCTTGTACAGCTACAATAAAAAAGAAGAAAAGGACTGATAGTAATGTATTATTCAAATGGAAATTATGAAGCATTTGCTCGACCTGTAAAACCCGCTCGCTCTGAAAGTGTCTCAGCCTATTTAGTTGGCTCCGGCTTAGCTTCGCTTGCAGCTGCAGCATTCTTAATTAGGGACGGACGTGTTCCAGGAGAAAAAATCCATATTTTGGAAGAATTGGCGATCACTGGAGGCTCGTTGGACGGTATTTATGAACAAGAATACGGCTACGTCATCCGAGGCGGAAGAGAGATGGAAAGTCATTTTGAATGTCTCTGGGATCTTTATAGATCAATTCCTTCTTTAGAAGTAGAAGATGCTTCCGTTTTAGATGAATTTTATTGGTTAAATAAAGAAGATCCCAACTCTTCTCATTGCCGATTAATTCATAATCGTGGGGAGCAAGTAGATACAGATGGCCAATTAACGTTAAGTGAAGCTTCTGTTAAAGAAATCCTTGCTCTTTGTATGATGAAAGAAGAACAGCTGCAGGACAAAAAAATCACTGATGTATTTACTAAAGAATTTTTTGAATCCAATTTTTGGACATATTGGTGCACGATGTTTGCCTTTGAACAATGGCACTCTGCAATGGAAATGCGTCGTTACTTAATGCGTTTCATCCATCACATTGATGCTCTAGCCGATTTTTCTTCTTTGAAATTCACAAAATATAATCAGTATGAATCATTGGTATTGCCGCTATTGTCGTATTTAAAGGCTCAAGGAGTTCATTTCCAATACAATACTAAAGTAGAAAATATTCTTGTGAAAAAAGCCGAAAATGGACATAAATGGGCTGAGGAAATAATCCTAAATGTGGAAGGTGTACCGTCTCGAATCAAACTAACTGAAAATGATTTGGTATTTGTAACCAATGGCTCCATTACAGAAAGCTCTACTTACGGAAACAACGATACTCCAGCACCTGTCTCACACAAATTAGGTGGCAGCTGGAGCTTATGGGAAAAACTTGCTGCACAGGATAGTTCATTTGGAAACCCTAAAAAGTTTTATGAAAATCTTCCAGAATCCAGCTGGTTTGTTTCAGCGACAATTACTACATTAGATAAAAAGATTGCGCCTTATATTGAAAAAATAAGTAAACGCGATCCATATGCTGGAAAAGTTGTAACAGGTGGAATCGTCCATGCCAAAGATTCCAACTGGAAACTTAGCTATACATTAAATCGACAACCTCATTTTAAAAATCAACCAGAAGATCAGCTAGTTGTTTGGTTTTACGCACTTTTGTCTGACACTGATGGCAATTATATCAAAAAGCCGATTACACAATGTACCGGGAATGAAATTGCCCAAGAATGGTTATTCCATATGGGCGTACCAACAGAGCTAATTGAAGAATTGGCTGTTAACTCATGCAACATTGTTCCATGTTACATGCCTTATATTACTTCTTATTTCATGCCGCGAGCAGAAGGTGATCGCCCACTTGTCATTCCAGAGGGATCAAAGAATCTAGCGTTTATCGGTAATTTTGCGGAAACAGAACGAGACACTGTTTTTACCACCGAATATTCCGTACGAACAGCAATGGAAGCTGTGTATAGCTTCTTAGAGGTAGATCGTGGAATTCCAGAAGTCTTTGATTCTTGTTATGATGTTCGCATGCTGCTGAAAGCATCGTATTATTTAAATGACAAGAAAAAATTGTCGGAGTTAAATGTGCCTCTAGTAGAAAGACTTTTAGGCAAACATGAATTGAAGAAAATGAAAGGGACCTTTGTTGAAGAGCTGCTGCAGGATTCAGATTTAATTGATTGATGAATGAGCATCAAACTAAAACCAAATGGTCGAAGGCAGTCAAAAGAATTCTTTTTGGCTGTCTTTTTTGTGAGGCAAAGAATAGATTAAACAATGGATAAACTACTCCGACGAAGCCGAGTCAAAGAAGTCATAAAAGAAAAACTTGGTTTGAAGAGCAGCTCTCTGATATTAAGATAAGCCGAGAGAATTCAAAAGGTGAACCAAAATCGAGCAGAGAGTTCCAGCAAATAAAAGTAAAGAGGAATGTCTAGCCCTGAAAATTTTTGGGACGAATGAAAAGATTAAAAAAAACAGATTATTAGCGGCACTCATCTGAAGTTAGAGCGAGAGATGTCGAAGCAACTTGGCGTATTTTCAGATCAAGAATCTCTGAGAAATAGATGTTGTCGGTATGTACCAAGATTCTTTCTACTAGGCGATAGAATCAAGCCTATCTGTAAATAGAACCGTTTAACCGCCAATCCTGTCGTATAAAAAGACAGAACCTGTTCATCGGGGAGGGTGTTTGAGTAGTAAACTAATTTTTGTAAACAAGAATAAATAAGAAAGGATGGATGGTCGTCATGTGTACAAGTATTTTTATCACAACTAAAGATGATAAACATGTATTATCTAGAACAATGGATTTTTCATACCCTTTAAATATAGGGCCGATGTATTTTCCGAGAAAGCATAGTTGGTTATCTGATAGTGATCAAGCACAACGAGTAAATACCCTGGGATTTTTAGGAACAGGAAGAGAAACCGGTGGGACTTACTTAGTTAGTGATGGGGTAAATGAACGAGGAATATCAATTGCAGAATTATATTTACCTGGTGAAGCTGTGTATCAATCAAGCGCAAAACCAGGAAAAATTAATCTGTGTCCACAAGAATTCATTATGTGGGTTTTAGGCACCATAGAATCTCTTGAGGAATTAGAGGAGCTGCTGCCGTTTGTAAACTTAGTTGGCAAAACAATTCCTGAATTAGGTGTGGTGGTTCCTTTACATTGGATTTTAACCGATACAAAAGGAAGATCCGTTGTGATTGAACCAACAGGAGCAGAGCTAAGCTTTAAAGAAAATCCTGTAAATGTGTTAACAAATACTCCTCAATTGGAATGGCACATCGAAAATTTGAGAAACTATTTGAATGTTCAACCGGAACAATTACCAAAAGTTAAATTTGGGGACTACGAAGCAAATCCATTTTCTCAAGCAACTGGAACTTCTGGTTTGCCGGGAGGATACACACCACCAGAAAGATTTGTGAGAGCTGCTTTTTTTAAAGAACACATCGAAGAAGCAGAAAATGAAGAGGAAGCAGTCCGAAATTCTCTGCATATCTTAGGAACAGTCAAAATTCCTAAAGGGATCGTAATAGAAACTACCGGGAGTCCAGATTATTCACAGTTCATAAGTATTTTGTGTAATGAGAGTAGAACGATCTATTATCAAGACTATTCAAGTAACAGTATTACTAAAGTATCGATGACAGATGAGCTGCTGAAGCAAGAAGATATTAAGGAATTTAAGGTTAGCAAGACACTTGAGTACAAGTGATCAATGAAAGATTAGGAGAATCAGTATGAAAAATAATATTCCAGTGTTTGGATCAAAACAAGCACAGGAAAATGTCATTCTAAATAAATTGAACCAAGAACCGTTAGAGCCAGAAATGGCTTATCGATTGATTAAGGATCAGTTGATTGATGAAGGCAATGCACGACAAAATATGGCAACATTTTGTCAAACTTATATGGAGCCTGAAGCAACTAAATTAATGGCAGAAACCCTTGAAAAAAATGCCATTGACAAGTCAGAGTATCCAAGTACAGCGGCAATAGAAGAAGCTTGTGTCAACATTATTGCCGATTTATGGAATGCACCAAGTATGGAAAATAAGATTGGAACATCCACTGTGGGTTCTAGTGAAGCCTGCATGCTAGGTGGAATGGCCATGAAATTTAGATGGCAAGAAGAAGCAGTAAAAAGAGGCGTAGATATCACTAAGAATAAACCGAACTTGGTAATTTCTTCAGGCTATCAAGTTTGCTGGGAAAAATTCTGCGTCTACTGGGACATCGAACTTAGAACCGTTCCGATGGATGAAGACCAGCTTAGCATTGATGTAGACAAAGTAATGGACTACGTGGACGACTATACAATTGGTATTGTTGGAATTTTAGGAATTACTTACACAGGAAAATATGATGACATTAAAGCTCTAGATGAGAAGGTTGAACAATTTAATCAGGAAACTGGAAGAGAATTAGGAATCCATGTGGACGCAGCGAGTGGTGGAATGTTTGCACCATTTGTTTTTCCAGATTTAGAATGGGATTTCCGATTAAACAATGTTGTTTCAATCAACACTTCAGGTCATAAATATGGCTTGGTTTATCCAGGGATTGGCTGGGTCATTTGGAAAGATCGCAAGTATCTGCCAGAAAAATTAATTTTTAGCGTAAGCTACTTAGGTGGAAGTATCCCAACCATGGCAATTAATT
This sequence comes from Candidatus Enterococcus ferrettii, assembly GCF_017377655.1. Classification (GTDB taxonomy): domain Bacteria; phylum Bacillota; class Bacilli; order Lactobacillales; family Enterococcaceae; genus Enterococcus_A; species Enterococcus_A ferrettii. Next base: position 2,229 of record NZ_JAFREL010000053.1, on the reverse strand, counting down.
TTTCACGCAGTGCGAGTCAAATTTTAGGTCAGTACTACAATTTCTATCGTTTCGGCTTTGAGGGCTATAAATCGATTCATTTAAGAACGCAAAAAGTAGCAATGAAGATCGCCGAAGCTATCGAAAAAACGGAGCTGTTTGACATCTATAACGATGGTTCAAACATTCCTATCGTTTGTTACAAATTAAAGGATAATTCGTCGGTGGCTTGGAATTTATATGATCTAGCAGATCGCTTACAAATGAAGGGATGGCAAGTGCCCGCCTATCCATTACCTGAAGATTTAGAAAATATTGTGATTCAACGATTTGTCTGTCGCGGGGACTTTGGAATGAACATGGCAGACGCGTTGATCCAAGACATTAATCGATCTATTTCTGAACTAAATAAAGCAGATGTATCCATGCATGTTCATGAAAAACCACATGTTCAAGGCTTCACTCATTAATCAATAGTAACTATTTTAGATAGGAGAGAATAAATTATGAAAAAAATTGCTTTAATTACCTTTGAGGATAATGCATCGAATTACGAAGCATTGTCTCGACTAAAGAGAATTTCTAACGGAAACACGCTTGATATCAAACAAGCAGCTATTATCGAAAAAAACGGAAAAGGAACAGCTTTCTCAATCAAAGATAGTTTGGATTTTGAAAGTGGCAACCGTATTGCAACTGGTGGTTTAATTGGTGCAATTATCGGTATTTTAGGAGGTCCTTTAGGAGTATTATGCGGCTGGGTTATTGGTGATCTTGCTGGTGTAGGGACCAATTATGTTAAGGCTAAGAAGACAACAACAATTTTTGACAGAGTCAGTGAGAATTTGATGCCTAATACTTCAGGTCTAATTGTGTACATGGACGAAGACGATGAAGAATTATTGGATGTACTCATTGCAAATGTTTTACATGGTCAAATCGAACGTTTCAATTATCAAGAAGTTAAAGAAGATGTTGACGTTGCAAACAAACATTTAGGGGAGGATTAAGAATATGAAATTGAATAAAACATTAGTAATTACGATGATAGGTTTGGGCTCTACAGCGGCTTTGTTAGGAGCCTGTGGAAAAACTGAGGAACAATCTGGTGACGTTGTCGGCGGGTCAGTCTCTGAAACAGTTATGACCGATGACAGTGGTGATGATATTGTTGTTGGTTCTGAAAGCTTGAAAGATGATGGCTACTTTAAAGATATTGTTACGGATGGAATTGATCCTAGAGTAAAAGACAAAATTTCTTATGCTACGGACTATTCGAATTCGGACTGGGATGGTATCACACTTGATATTACTCATGCCAAATTAGTAACTGTCGACCACTACAAGGACAAAGATGGTAAAAACTTTAAAACATTGTTATCTCTGAAATATAAGATCAAAAATGAAGATTCTTCTGACAAGCACATTACACCTGATAAGGCTGAGATGATTTTGTCGGATGGAACGAAAGTAAAAGCTCAGACTTTTTTTGATACATGGGATGATGAAATTTTGACATCTAATAAACACAAGGATGGCTATATTCATTTCAGAATGGAAGATGAAGAAAAGCTAGAAAATATTAAGGGTGTGGATGTAACCTTCAAGGCTAAAGACGATTCAGGCGAAGAAGTCTCTCACACTTATAAAATTGATTTTCCGTTAGATGCAGAAGAATAATTCTTAGATTCTCTCGGAGCCCAGGAGTGACAGAATCAAAAAGTAGTTAACGTTAATTGAACAGATTATTGTTTAACGGAAGCTCAAAAAAAGGAAAGATGTACTGCTTGCGTTTTGAATAAGGTTGAAAGAGCGGTATACATTAAACAAGCAAAGCACCCCAACGTAAAAATTTAGACGTTGGGGTGCTGTTTGCTTAAATTAAACACAATTCTGAAAAAAGAAGAGAAGTTTCTTTTGTCTTGCCTTAGTATATTTTTATTATGCTCTCTTTGATTTTGTTTGCAGTTTTCTCTTTTAAGCTATCAAATTCTCCGCTAAAAGTAGCTATTCCAATAACGAGATCAACGGCTTCATTAGTCTCTAGTTTTAACAGAATTTTAGGCAGAAGTCGCCCATCCTCTATAGGTGGGTGATGAATGCCGTTTTTTGTTTAGGGGGACGATGCAACTAAAAAAAGACAAAAAGCTATTGCTACGCTATTTTCCGCATGATATAATCATTTAAGGAACACATGTTCGTGTAGCTGGAACTGACAAAAGGGGTGGCTCTGATGGAACAACTAAAAGC
>NZ_JAFREL010000052.1 GCF_017377655.1 Candidatus Enterococcus ferrettii | reverse complement strand
TATTGACGGGGGGCCTACCAGAATGGATTGAGCGTTTTTAATAAAAAGATACTTGAAATGAAGAGTTCGTATATAGCAGTGAATTTACTATAAAGGAAATAATTTTTTTGAATTAGTGCATGTATCTAGTGTGCATTATTTGATGCAAATTTTAAGTGCAAGTTAGCCACCTATTGAAATTCACTCGTTCTTTAGTTTTTAATATACTGGATTCGTCAGATCGACAAAGCCAGCTGAGAAAGTTCTTCTATTAAACATTCTCGCGGTGTCGTATAATTCAAAATTTTTCTCGGCAGATTGTTCATCCAGTCTTGTACTCGACGAATCGTTCGCAAAGATACATCGGCCATCCGAGTTACTTTGGGAATAAAACGACGGATGATCCCGTTATGATTTTCATTAGTCCCTCGTTCCCAAGAAGAATACGGGTGCGTGAAATAGACGGCGGTGATGTCTTTAAGCAGGTCTATCAAACCTGAAAATTCGACCCCATTGTCGGACGTGATTGTTTTGAATAGCAGCTCAAAATCCTTTCCTGCTGCCTCTTTTAAGGTAGTTAGCGCACGATTCACTGGATCAGAGGCTTTTCCATCAATTTTAATAATGACTTCGTAACGAGTTTTGCGTTCAGTCAACGTTAGTAGTGCTTCATCTTTTCCAAGACGTAAGCCGTTGACTGTATCAATTTCCCAATCACCAAAACGTTCCCGTTTATCTACGATATCCGGATGTTTTTCAATCAGTTCGCCTAACATCGTTTTGTTCTTACGGGTTCTCGCCGTCTTCGTGTTTCGACGAGTTTTAAGATGAAGGTCGATATTTCTAGTCTCCATCAAACAAAGATCGATATAGTTATAAAGTGTCGTCGTGCAGGGGATTTCCTCGTGATGAAATAGGTTACGTTTTTTCGCTCGTCCTATGACAACATCTGGAGAGTGTTTCTCTTGTTTCATTTGTTGGTCAGTATATGCCATGAAATCTGGTGCATCCATCCATTTAGATTTCTTGCGCGAGAATTCGCGCGCTTTTTCATATGCTGCTTGACCAGCATCCGCTGAATAAACGAAAGATTCGTATTCATACGTCTTATCGTTTTGGACTTGTCGTTTGATCTGACGAACCGTACCGTCCTTAATTTCAGTATGGATTGTTTGATTGGCCCGACCAAGCTTTTTAGCAATTTTTCGATTAGATAAAGGAGTATCTAATTGCTTCCAAGCTTCAATTTTGTTTCGCTCATACCGATTCAGGTGTTTTTCTTGGCGTGATTCTGTGGTATTCTCAGTTTGCGTCATCGTAATTTCATCCTTATTGATTGTGTAGGAACTTCAATAATACATGAAATTTAACGATGGCGTTTTTTTATTGACATAGGTGGCTAAGTTCATTATAAAATTCGCCGTGCATTATTTGAGTTGTCTGGATAGTATAAATACTTCAATAAGGTAAGGAAATCAGATAAAGCTAATTAAGGGACGGGATAAATTTGATTGAAGTATTAAGTTGTTTAACAAAAGAAGAATGGATGTGTTTTATTGAATCTTATGTTAAGTATTGTTCTAAGAGAAGGCAGCAATTAGTTTTACTTAGGGCTGCCATGGTTTTCCAGCTGCTTCTTTACTCTAGTTTTAGTTTATTTAGAGGGCTTTATTTCATTTTGAGTCAGGCACGCTATCCTTGGTCTTTTGCTTACTTATCTATGGTTATGCAAATTTATACTGATAAAATTTTTATCACGCTCATTTTTCTTGTTTTTTTCCTTTATTATCTGTACAGAATCTATGTATTATTTTCTCCAAGTTATATCAAAAAGAAAATGGATAAGTTCTTCAACCAAGAAGATTTTCAAGAATGTCAGGTTCAACTGACTGATGAATTCGTTAGCGCCTATTCTGATAGTATTGATTTGCGTTTAAACTGGAAGTGGATAATCAAAGTATTTAATACTAATGAATTGATTGTCTTATTTTGGACAGACTCTCAGTGCATCGTGATTTCGAAACTAATGATTTCTGAGGAGATACTTGAGCGAATTAATACAAAGATAGATACTTGTTTCTTAGGATCAGTGATTAATTTGTAAATGAACATCAAGATTTCGTCAGTTGAGATTGTTCAAGCAGCAGATAGATAATTGATTTTGAACTATTTTTATTTGTTACCAAAGCGGCTAGATGATCAAAGTACCTCCTGTTAGACTTGAATTAATAACAATAGGCGGTATTACACGAAAATATCATCGATTTCACGGATCACAAAAAGTTGTTTGGTAAAGCGAAAAGACAGTTGCTTCTATGATTTTTAGGCTGTCGGCTATCAATACGATAAAACCATCACCAAGTGGAAAAGGGACTAGAGCCTGCGTATCACTAATTAAACAAGGGAAACTCTTCTGGATGTATTCGAAAACATCGTAAGCTGGATAGTCTGTTGATTTGATGAGAAATAGAGTAGTAGAATTTGAGTTTTTAAAGCTAAATGGAGGGACTATTCACTCGGCTAGTGACACTTTCTTTACAGGTAACAGAGAAGGAAGAGACATGTTTGGAGGAGAAGAAAATGAAAAGAATCAAAATAATGGTTTTGTTTGGAATGGTCTTACTTTTAGGCGCTTGTAGTAAGAGCCCAAAAGAGGAATTTATGGACGCCTATGATTTGTTGACTAGTAAAGAGTATGATGCTGGAAAATTTGAAGTATCGGTCACAGATTTTCAGATAAATCCAACCACTAAAGAGGCTTGGGGTAGTCAACTAAGTGAAAACTTTGAAAACATGTTAATTAAGGGGGACTACAAACACATTGAGAAAGACGAAAGCTTCTGTTATGAGGGGAACATAATATTATATGATAAAATGGTACCTTTTGAAATAGTTGGAAAAGAAGGTAACGGCTATCTTTCTGCTTCATCCATTCAAGAGATGATACCCTTCATGTATGGCTTTGATACGTTTACTGAAGTAAATCCGCCGCAGTTAAATGACTTAGAAGGAAAATATATTAAACTTTTTTCAGAAGAAATGAAAGCAGCTGAAGATGATAAGAATATGCCGAATTATAGTAGAGTTAGTGATAAAATATATGATTTACTGAAGGATGCTAAAGAAGAGAGCTTTAAAATTGATGGAGACACTATTTCTCATACTATTAACGAAGAAAATACAAAAAAAGCGGATAAAAATAATAATTTTGGTATGAACCTTGAAATGGATATGCTTAACACTACTTTAACATTGGAAATTAATAAAAAGACGATGAAAACTGATTGTACCGTAAAAATGTTGGATTCGAGACAAGAGACGACGACTAAAGCAATAATCACTCCAAGTAAAAACAAGGCGGGTAGTTCATTTTCATTACCAAAGAAGAAGGATATTGTGTCAGTTGAAGAATTATTAAGTATTATCTCTGATCCTCAAATCATGAGCGGTGTACCTAGTGGAGCTGTTCAGGATGATGAAGAGATAAAAGAGTTAACGGATGCAGAATTTGAGATGCTGCACCAGCAGCTTGAAGCAGATTTCTCAGAATTAGATCTGACACATCGTCAAGCAATACTAAGCGCCTATTCACCTTATCTTAATGATGAGCAGTTTGCCCGTTTGGAATCTTTGCTGAATCAATAGTGGTTACAATCCAAAGTTTAAAAATAAGTTATCAAGCATCTTACACTTTTTGAAAGCTAGAATGTTTTTTCTATAAACAATGACTACATTAAAAAATAAGATAAGGTGTATTAAGCGTACTGTATGTATAGTAGGACAACTATAAATTACATGAAGGTTTTTTTGTTAAAAAGATACACCAGATTAAAAAGCATCTTTTGTATTCGATCCTATCAACTTAACGAAAAACGTCGATCAAATTACATTTGGAAATGATGAAGTCCATATTTACAATGGAACCGATCAATATATTTTGGCTATCAGTTTGAAGAGTTTGATTTTCGGAACTTCTCGGTTTTACCAAACCTCCTAAGATTTTCATAGTTTGTTGGAAAACAAATTTATGTATGAGAAATAATGATCTCATCTCTTTTGTCACAAAACATATTAACGAGAAAACAGTGATATGAAAGATCGCTTGAGAATAACTCGCAAGCTTATCAAAACGCGTTGATTCCTGACTGTTGAGTAGATTTTATTGTTCGATATTGTATGGCGTGAGCGACAGGAATCAAAGAATAGCTTCTTTTTATGTGATAGAGGAATGGGCAACCATATTCAACCGATAATTTGCACTGGACAGCAAATAATAGAACATACTACTTGATGAGTAATTTTTCAGGGGAGGCATTGCCATGCTTGAAGTTCTTTTGGGAGTTCTCTTTGAAGTCCTTTTTGGAGTATTTGGAGAGGCTATGTTAACGATTATATTTGAGCCAATTGATGATTTAATCACTCGTGTAATCAATAAGAAAACCAAAAAATACAACAAACGCTGTCAAATTCTAATCGAAATCATTGTTTACGTAGTCTGTACAAGTCTATTGGTTTGTTACCTCGTTGTCGTAATTCTATCATTTGCTCAACGAATTGATCCGAATGATTCAAACATAAATGCTGCAACCGCAAGCCTATTTCTTACCATCAATATGCTGTTTATTGCAAGTGCGATCCTTAGAATTATCTTCAGTAGAAGTTCTAGGATAGAAAAATGCATTTTACTTGTTATTTCAACTATAGTGTTACTCTTTAATGCTTTATTTCTATTTATTACTTAATAAGTTAAGTATTTTTCTCGTTTATTCCTCTTCGGTGTATCAGGTTGTCTGTACTAATCAGAAGACAGGATAAACACAAACCTACTTTCCGAAAAAAGTTAGAGAAGCTAGCTAAAAGTGTTGATTTGAGTTCAAAGACTGAAGAGGATTGAAAACTGATTGTACTGTAAAAATGCGAAATTCAGAACAAAAAAGACGATTAAAGCTGTAATCACTCTAAATAAAAAAAGATGGCTATTTTAATACCAAAAGAGCAGGATATTGTTCCCGAAGAAGACTTAGATAAACTTTCTGACTCGCAGGATCTGAGTGGTATATCTGGTGAATTTTTTCAGGGAGATGAAGAGATAGAAGAGCTGACAAATGAAGAATTTGAGATGCTGTATCAGTAGTTTGAAGCAAATTTGTCAGAATTAGATGAGACACACCATCAAGTATCAAACGGTTTCAAAGTTTGGTTGGGATTAACTCAGAAAAAGTTTATTACGAAGGGAAATAGAATGGAAAACAATATGCAGCAATTATACACAAATTTGAAAAATAGTATTGATAGCCCTAATCTTTATTTCATGGCAATCAACAGCTTGGATGAAGACAATAACACCCTGTTAAATTGGGCTATTCGAGATAACGATGAGAAGATAGTCAAGTTGCTTATAAAAAATCATGCTAATCCATTCCTTAGAAATAGCAGTAGGATAAACTCCTTTGGATTGGCAGCCAGTATTGCGGACTCTAAAATAGTAAGCATGTTGATCGAAAATAATCGTGAAAAAATTGATTCTATTACTGAAGGCGAAATGTTGGCTTTAGCGGTTACAAATGGTGAAGTAGAAAATTTAAAGGTGATGTTAGCAAATAAGTTTAATCCAAAGCTTTCCTACAGAAATGAACCAATTATTTATTGGAGCCTGCAATCTAGAAATGTAGATGTAATAAGTTTACTGGTGGATGAGGGCTGCTCTGTTAATTCGACCAACGATGAAGGTCAGACTTTATTGTACGCAGCTTCAGCGGAAGGAGTAACGAAGATAGTAAAATTTCTTCTATCGAACGCTGCAAATGTGGAGCAAACAGATAATGCTGGGAATACGCCGTTAATAATAGCAAGCTGTTATAATAATTTTGACATAGTTAAATTACTTATCCAAAATAATTCGAATGTCAATTTTAGAGATGCAGAGGGAAAAACAGCCTTACTATTTGCAGTAGAATATGGCAATGCTAGAATTGTCGAATATTTAATTGCTCATGGAGCCGATACTCAAGTAAGAGATGCTAAAGGGTTTACTGTCCAAAACTATATTTCGAAAATTAATGATGCTTCAATAAGAAAGAAAATTTCAGATTTTGTTCTCATTAATTAAGCCGCTAAGGTATAAAAATAAATTTAGAAATGAAGGTCAAATAAGCAGCTGGTTTGTACTCGAAATTTGTAAAACACTTTATAGGAGGTTCAAAAGACTCTATGGAGACATTTTGTTTAATCGGGACACTCGGGAAATAAAACAACGATGGATACTTACATACATTGTTGAAAAAGTAGGACAGAAAACTCTAAAAGAAAAGCATGCAACTTCCTGCTGCGGAAGGTCCTGAAAGTCTGTAAGAATAGTTACACTTAGCTGCTGTAAAGCTCAATTAAGTTATAGCCTGATTTAAGCAGGAAGACTCTCTAATGAATGATTTTCTGTCGAGCAAGCTTTGATTACGTTCGATAACTAGGTATATTGTAAGTAGAATCAGTTAATTGGGTGTACTTTCCTTGTCGTATTCGGCAGAAAGTGAAGAAAGGTTTGGAGGAGAAGAAAATGAAAAGGGTTAAATGGATTGTTTTACTAGGGGTAGTATTACTATTAGGTGCTTGCAGCAAAAG
>NZ_JAFREL010000051.1 GCF_017377655.1 Candidatus Enterococcus ferrettii | reverse complement strand
GTTTTTTTATTTTTTTAAAATAACTGTATTTATTTAATCTACTTTCATTTCCTTAATGTTTTTCATCCCAACTCCCCCTAAAGATAATTATTACACATGAACAATCATTAATAAAATTAAATTTGATTAAATACACTATGAAAGAGTAAATTAATGTTTATTGTATCTATATCTCCTTCGACGTATTTTTAACTTTTGACAGTATTTTTAGTTTATAATCGTAGATGTTATGAAGAGAGTCATCTCTTTCTCTTCTAACAATCAATCGTATGAAGATGCCATGGCCAAATGAAAGAAACTGAATGAAACTGCGTCACGTCTCAGTAGCAGGTAGTGATAGGGCCCTATTCATTGCCAATTGTTTATGAACGGGTACTTTTCACGCGCGATAAAAAGTACCGATGATCGATTCATTTATTCCCCATTTCGCTGACATCCCACAAAAAATGAAAAATGCAGGGGTGACAAACATATGTACAAACTAACAACTACATTTGAACTGCTAAATGAAAACGATTTAGCTGTAAAACTGGATGCTTTTCCAGAAAACCACGTACCATCTTTGGTATTTCCTATGCCCGATCGGAATGAAAGTATTCTTTTCTTTCAAAACAAGCAGTATCATCAATCCAACCAAACCCGAACCACCTTACAAAAACATGCGAAAAAAATGAATTTTCTAGATTATTCTGCACTCGCTCATACCCTGAGACGGTTCGACTGTTTCAGTAAACGAAACAGTCCAATGGCTAGTTTGTCTTCGGTTCTTTTCCCATTGGGACAGCCGCAGCATAGTCCGTGGATCAATCCAGTGGAAATTAAGGAGCTGAAAGAAAAAGGCCTATTCACGCTTATTCATCTAGTGAATGGCTCAACAATCCAAACGACGCTAACCATTCGGACAATTCGAAACCGATCTGAGCAGGCGTTGTCTATTCTTTCACTGCTTCAACGCGATTACTTACAGTCGTCTGCTGCTTCGCCTTTATCAGTTTTGCAGCTGCCGGATACTCCGTTTCTGCGCTCTTTAAGTCAACGAGCACTGCTAAAAAAATTTCCGCTTCCAGCTGACGTCTTGAAGGAAGCCTATGAAAGGGACTATGCACTGCAAACATTCTTACGTCTTGGTCGTTCAATTGATTCAGCAGAGTGGAATTATGAGACCTTTTCTGATTTACTGACTAAATTAATTAACCAATAGTATCGCTCCATACAGGTTGCCTTCGTTATCTTATTCCCGTTTCGGGAAACGAAGGCAACTTTTTTTGTCTGCTAATTTTATACATTTCACATTTTAAAACCCTTTTGTATGAACCTAAATAGCAGTTCAATTCACAATACCTCCTCTTTTTTCCTTGGAAACAATACTTTTCTTTGACCCCACAAATACGACACTATTTCTTTGACTAAAATAAGCGAAATCCTATTGAATCAAGATTCCTCCAAATTTTCATGGTCGTATTTGTAGGGTCAGGTGCCTATTTGTACAGTTTTCAAATTTTTGTTATTCAAGTATGGTTTAATCACCGGCCGGGAAAAACAACAAGCACTACCAAATCTAATTCGAAAACAGAAAATGGAGGAATGAAAACGATGATTCAAAAGCTAGGCACAAAATTACAGGTACAATTCGAACAAGCAGGCGAAGACAAACAGAAGAAAGTGAACTTTTCAAATGTAATTGATAACCCACCCGAAGCAGATGTGGTGAAATTAGGAGAAATTATGGCAGAGCTATCTCAGCAAGGCAGTTCACTAGATAGTGTGATTATGACTGTTCAATCAAGAATTACGAAGGAGGGTGAATAAGCATGAATCGAGTCGTGAAATTAGTTTCTATTTTTAGAAACGGTGCAGTCAAGTCGCAGACGTGGATCTTGAGTAATCCAGATACGACGAAAACACCCTCACAGATCAAAGGGCTATTAGGAGAATTGGCTCAATTAAATTTGTTTCAGAAGGATGGCATTCGTCTGTTTGAAACAGTTGTTAGTGCGAAGTATGTCGAAACGATTGAAACAACGATCTTTGAAGAAGAACTTGTTACACGGTAATTGAATTTTTGAGAAGCTGCGGCAGACGTGCCGTACTTCTCTTACTTAATCAATCTAGCTGGATTTCCTAGGTATCCAGCTTATCTACTAGTTACCTACTATATAAAATAAAAAGGAGAAATTATTATGTCAGAGCAACCCTTTACGCACCAGCAACTATTTAACCTTAAACTCGAAACCATCGAGCAAAGACTCATGGAATATTATCAGGAAACCCAAAATGGCACCATGACCATCAAACTACTACTTGCTTTACGTGTACGTTATCAGCTTGGTGCAAAGGAGTTCGCTCTGGTATTGCAAGACTTAGTTCGGTACTTATTTATGAATACTAAAGCAACGAAAACCATGAAGCAGTTCTTCTGGTATTTCGTGGATTATTTCGAAACCAGCGAATTGCGGATACTGAGTTTAAAACTGAATCCTGTTCGCAA
>NZ_JAFREL010000050.1 GCF_017377655.1 Candidatus Enterococcus ferrettii | reverse complement strand
CAAAGAAAATCAAAGAACGACATATTTAGGCTTGAAATAAAAAGGGATCAAGCTTTTTTATATTACAACTAACCCAACTTTTTTTCACTATTTTATTATATTTTTTATTCAAAAAAGTTCTATGACCAATCTATTAACGAACGTTCGCTAATTTTCCAGATGCAATTAAGCTCTTACCTCTCAAAAACACATATTTGAGCAAAAGTATTTTCTAAATACTTTGCTGCGATTCCTCGATTTTTCCGCTAATCTAAATAAATTATTTCTATGAATTACTGTTAATTTCATCCTGCATTAAACCCAATCACACTTACCATCTTTCGGATGCTTTTTTTGGTTTTTCACTAGTGATTTTTCTGAAGATGTTACTACTTGGGATTCTTGGATGGTGTAATCGTAAGATAAGGTGTTCCGTTCGAATCCAAAATTGGCAACTGCTAATCAAGTAGAGGGAGGAATTGAATGTTTTTTTGACCTTATCTACGTACGAAGTTCTTCCTTGTTTTCTATTGGGTAGCTCTTCAAATCTTCAACGCTTGCGCTGTCTACTCCGCTTGTCGAACCTTAGCATCAGATTTCTTTTCGTTGAGCTAAGATTTTGATACACGCTCCCTTCAGTTTTTACCTCACGATAAATGCCTTTCGCTTCTCTAGTGGTTGGTCGATGTGTGCCACACAGCAGACTTACACCATCTAGATAATTGCCATATCTAGCACACTTCAAAAAAGCATACAAAAAAATTGTATGCTCCTGACTTTATTAGTCTTTGCCTGTCCATATTTCCGAAAATCCATCTTTTAAAAAGTTGATTTCTCTTTATACAAACTATTGTATTTCTTCTAAAAATCCACGTGTACTTCTGATCAACCTGAGTTTGATATTATTTAGAAAATCGTAAAAACACTAAATTAGTACGTTCACTCGGGTCAATCGATCCATTGTTGGTACTCAACTTTATTGTTCAGATTGCTCTTTCTCAGGAAAAATTATTGTGAAAGTTGTCCCTTTGCCTAGGTTACTCTCGACTTTAATAGTTCCATTGTGAAGTCGTACCAGTTCTTGTACTATAGATAAGCCTAGTCCTGATTCTCCATATTTTGTATTCTTGCGAGAAGGATCAACCTTGTAGTAACGATCCCAAATGTTTATAACCTGATCCTCACTCATGCCGATACCGGTATCCGATATTTGAATTACTGTATTCTTCATTTCTTTTTGTACACTGATTGTAATTATACCGTCAGTTGTAAACTGAATAGCATTTTGAATGATATTCACCATGATTTGAATGAAGCGGTCATAGTCGGCATAAACTTCGATAGATTCATTCGTATCTAAAATTAACTGATTGCCGGAGGCTTTTGCTTTGACATCCAACTGAGTCAAAAGACCTCGCAGAGCTTTTGTGGCATCGAACTTTTTAACCACCATGCTGATTTGATTAGTCCGTATTTTTTCATAATCCAGATTTTCATTCACCAATCGAATTAAGCGAGCTGTTTCATTCTGCATTAGACTAATAGCTTTACTTCGCTGATCCTCTGGAATGGCATTGTATTGCAAGCCTTCCAGTAATCCATTAATCGTTGTTAGTGGCGTTCTCATCTCATGGGCAGCATCAGCCATAAATTGACGTCTTCGCTCTTCCTGTCGTTCAATTTCCTCTTGCGATTCCTTCAACGAAACTGCCATGCTGTTAAAATCAGCAGCTAAATCGTCAAACTCATCATTGCCATTGTCGGGAATTGTTACATCAAAATTACCATTGGAAATTTTCTTAGTGGCTGAACGCATTCGATTAATTCGCTGAACCTGCCGAGTGGCAAGAAAATAACTAACAAAGATCGCAACAACCGAAGTCACAACAAACCCTTTAAACAAATCGCTTGTTACTAACTCTACACTATCCTTCACGTTTCCAGCTGGTTGAGTCACTATTAGTACTCCGTAAAACACATTTTTTTTAAAAAATGGAGCCATAGCATAAGAGGTAGGGTACTCATTTCCAATTATATCGCTTGACTGTGTTAGTTTTAATTCCTGCCCCTTACTTAACTCTTTCCATTGTTTATTTGAAATCATAGTTTGTTCAACGATATCGGTATTTTGGGGAAAACGAATCACCTGGACTTTATCAATAAATACAAATTTGACATTTTGAGGTTCTAACATACTTTCTGTTATATTAATCGCTGCCAAAAAAGCATCATCCTCAGTAGGATAATAGTATGGATAATTTTCAAATAATCGAGCTGTCGTATCTTCGATGGTTCGTGTATATCCTATCAGTTGCTCGTAATTGCTTTGTTCTATAGTTCGTTTAGCAAATTGCGAGAAAGTAAGTCCTAAAGTTAATAATATCAATAGGATTAATCCTCCAAAGATTAGAAGTTGCTGATATAAATATTTCATTGAAAGTCTCCAGAAAAAATAGTCTTATGAATTATTTGAAAACTATGTATACTGTTTAGAAACCACATATTAAAAAAAGAGTTATACTCTTAGCTCATAAATAAATCCTTTCCTGTAGCATCTACTTTAATCAGTATACTCTAAAATTATTTATTTAAACTATATCTTCGGCGTATATTCATTAATAAATCTTTTTTTCTTCAATATTTTTTATGTAGTACATTTAAAACACAAAATTGGAGAAGTGTTAAAAAATGAAAAATTCCTCAAATCCTCTATTTTTATTGCTGGTCTGTTAACTACCTTTACGATCAGCATAGCAGAAGTTGCAGCATGACTCTATGTTCCTGAAGGCAATCGTCAGATACTTTGATGATTACAGTGAAAAGGACTGAAACAGTATAAATAGCCACGAAAAAGCGGGTACAAATGTACTTACTTTTTCATGGCTATAACCATAGAAAGAACGTAAAATTCAACACTTTCGCAGATGTCTATTTACCATTCTATGATGTTAAGATGTATTCAAAACACTTAGCTTTGTCTTCCAACCCTAATGGATTGGCTGTCCCACTTAAATGACGGACTGAGGAGAAAACAATGCTGCTTCCTGTTCCTCCGTTAACCAACGTTGATAAAACTCTTCGTTTAGCTTGTAGCCTCTTCCCCATAAGGTCGTAATGATTTCATGAGTAAAACCAATTTGCTCAAATTTCACTTTGATTTTATTAATCAAACAAGACAGCTGACTCATATTGGACGAAGTCTGTCCGTCCTCCCACAAGTATTCGCATAATTCTTTTCTGGACAATACACCGCCATGACTTTGTGCCCACAATAACCGATCAAATACCTTCTTCTCAGTCTTAGAAAAGCTCTTATGAACCTTTCTTAATACACCAGTCACTTCGGTAGTAACCTCACTAATTGGAAAATTCAAGATTTGATTGGCACTCACTCGTTGGTCTTCCAATAAACGGATTGCTTCCACTAGCCCTTCTCGCAGCTCTTGAATGGTTGGATTTTTGGTAATCCAATGGTGAATCCCTTGTTCCTGCCATGCAGCCTTTTCACTGGTGGGTAGTGATTCCCCTACCCGAATAACCGCTAAAGCATAAAGGCTCAATGTTGGCAAAAGTTGTTCAGCTTCGCTATTGCTTACCGTTTCACTGATAATCACCAAATGGAAATAGGAAATAACTGGAGACATTCTTCCTTGTTGCAGGGATTGAATCAAATCTGCCGAGCATAGAACTTCATAGTTCAAATAATGAAGCTGTTGAATCAGTGGTTCTTCGGATAATACGTTTTTCGTTAAAATAAGTACATGTTGCATGGGGATTCACCTTCTCTTCAAATTTTTGGTGTTTTCTTTTCTTTTATAAGTGGCTTAGCCTCAGTTTCCTCGGTATCAATTAAGACATTCCACAAGATAACCAGTGTGACAACCACACAAATCACTACCTGAATCCAAAGTTGATCAAAATAGGATTCGGCTAGTTTAATACTAAAAATTGCCAGCAGGAAACAAATCACTAAGATGGCTGCTAGTTGAACCTGTTTTAGTTCTTGTTGAACACGATAAACTGTTTCAATTGGGACTCGTTTTTGTTGGGCCACCTGGCGAACCGAGTTCTTCTCTACCAACAGCCAAATCATTTCACGATAAAGTTTCCGTGCTTCCGGTTCTCTGCTGAACAACGAATAAGCATTTTTACTACGATCTCGTTCCTTTCCAGCTTTGACCAGTACTGGATGAAGCAGTCGATCATTGCGTAATGACCAGCGAAAAACTTGGCGCCATTCTTCAATCGTGAGCTGTGGAAGATTGAGTACATCTAATGTCAATTCTTGTGTTTCCAGTTGATCTAGGCAAGCCAGCAACAGGCGATAGTCGCGGGAAACAACTTCCCACGAAGCAATCACCAAATGATCCCCCGGCTGAGCAAAGTTCAGTAATGCTTGGAATTCACTCGTCGGTGAATGTAAAGCTTCTACTTCTTGTGCGCCATCAGAAAAGAGTTCGTCCACTGGGTAGTCTTCCAGCATATCCAATTGTTGGGTCAGTTGATACCCGCGTGCATAGCCTAGATTCATCGTGTACTTCCTCTTTCTGTTGGAGTTTTTCGTCTTTCAGGTTCCCGACGTTGCTTTGTTCGCAGCAGTCGGGCTACTTTTTCCTGTAAATTCTGTTGGCTTCGCATCAGCGAGAACAGTAAATAGCTTTGAACCAATACAATCAGGCCTAATATTAGCACTAATAGATAGACCATGTTTTATCTCGCCTCTTTCATTTACCTGATTGTAATTCTTCCTAGATCATTTTTCTTATAATCCCAGCTATAAGGTTGAGGAGTTCTTCCACCTGTAGTTGGCTTTATATAAAGTGTAATAAAATATTCTCCGTCCATATCTAAACCTCTTTTTGAAATCTCTATAGTTCCACCGTATATATCATTTTCTGTTCTGTCTTGATGGTCTGCTCCCATTGGATCATTCGGATCTCCAAGATGTCGAGGTGTCCAAAAGTTACCTATACACTCATAAAATTCAGGCAAAATTAAGTTAAGACTCAATTGATCTTGCCACTCCATCATATGGTTTGTACTTACTACGAACGTTTTAAAATCAGGAACATCCTCCGTATTTTGAGACGGTAGTTGAATTTGCACTAATTGGCTAGGATCAGCACTATGGGTGTTACTATTTGGATCGTACAACGATGTTTTCAGATTCAAATACCCTTCTTCAGGATTGACTAGTTGATCCTCAGGCTCCAGTACAACTTGGCGAACGTGCAACAATACATCCCCTGCTAACGTCACATCCAATCCACCAAAAGCAGGATTATCAACCCCTGATTGATGGTTTCCATCAACACCACCTTGCCACTCATATTGAATCAAGGGTTCTTTAGGAGAGGGGCCATATTCAATAGTACCTGGTTCAAATGCATGATGAATGCGATCCAAGTTTATTACTTGTAAATGGGCACTATTCGTATCTTTATCCGCTAATACTGGCAGTTCAGCTGATGTTTCATGTGTAGAATCGAAATAATCGTAGACCCGAACATTTCCCCGCTCTAAAACATCGTCTGCATCATGATCAGCTCTCATACGAAATGGTAAAGAATAGTCATCTGCATAATAAACTACACCATTGGTATCAGCAGGAGTTACTGCTGGATTAGTTTCACTATTTGGTACTGTATTTTTAGTAGTGACAAATACCCAAACCCGATTCGTAAGTTCAATACCGCTTTCTGGCTCATAAGTCACATCCACTGGATACGGCCTCGCCACCGTGGCTTCTCTTAAAGCTCTTAGCTGATCAGCATCTACTGTCACTTTCGATGAGAGTTTGCTGGAATCAGTGCCATCTTCATCCAACCCTTCACCTTGATCACCTGAACCTGCAGTATGATTTGCAGAATTCCAAGCCATCGTTTTTGCTAATTCCTTAAAGGTATCTGCATCCGGAATAGTCGTATCTACACCATTTAGCGGAACATGGAAGTTCTGTGCATCTAAGCAATAATCAGCCCTTTCAATTGTTTGATTTGTTTTCTTGTTAACCCATCGTGAGGTAACAGAAGGCTGTCCCTGAGAATCCGTAACAAAGTAAGTTACCTGTTGCGCTCCAGATTTAGTCCTATCAAATCCCAAAGCTAACCAATCAATTTCTGCATCACTATTCAATGGATTTCGATTAATTCTCAATTGTAAAGCACGTTCCCTCTCCTGAGGGGTTGCACCAAGTGAGGTATCATTGCTATCCATTTGATCATAAACCTTAACCGCACTGTTATCGCCTACTTCCCCGTTTTCACTACCTGTAATTAACCACCGATCTAAAGTGTTCCAATTAAAATAATCAGTAACACTAGGGCTGGCTACAGAGGATTGGGAAATATCGATATCTATATCGCCTTCAACACTAATTGCTGGAGAGTAGTCATCTTGTATTTCTAGCAACCCTACGTAAGCTATAGTGGCTGAAGGAGTTCCTATTTCGGATGGGGGAGTAGTAGCTCCTGTATAATATTTAACAGTATCTACAAATTCACCACTATCCGTCGTTGTTCCCCCCATAAATAGCTGATTATTTCCAGAATCAATTATTGTCGTAGGGGAAACATAACCATCTGTTACAAGAGCACGAACAGATATAGTACCTAAAGGATCTGCGTCAGAAAAATCTTTCATTACACCTGACACAAAGAAATTATTGCCCTCTAGGCTATTTGAATAGTAGTCAGAATAGAAATCTCCAGTTAGTTCAGTAGTTGAACCATAATAAGAAATTGTTCCATCGCCATTATCCAGCATCTTAATCCGAGTTTGTCTTGGATAAGTTTTTATTGTAGTCTGAGTATACGTATCCAAGTTTACTTCTATCAACCTCGAAAAATCGGCATCTAGGCTGATAAAGTAAGCTCGCGTATCTGTACAAATCTCTTTTAAAACAAGCATTTGACTTCTGGTTATATAAGCGAATTTTCTTTTTCTTAAATCTTGTCCTGGAACGTTCTCAGTGGTATCAAATACTTGAAAAGAATTTACAGAAGACGGTCTTCCATTATTATATTGTTGATTATAGAAAGTACCATATAGTTTATCTGAACGGCTGTTAAAGTATATATCCTCTGGACTGGTATACACACTTTCACCAATACCAGTCAATCCGATTTCTTCATCAGTGTGTAACAAATTTTCAATAGAATATGCGTAAGTTGATTCACCTGAAAAACCATCGTCTTCCCAGTCTGAAACATTCACTGTACTAATTGGAATGCGGCCTTTTACTCTACCTTCAAAAATAACATTAGAAGTATTGATTCTCCCAACAATCATAGAATCGTTGGAATAGTCACTAAAGGTATCCACTTTCCGATGCATGTCCGCGCTCATATTAGTATTAGGATTCCCTGTTACATCGAGATCCCTACAAATAATCGTTGCTGCTGCGTTTGATTCATCGCTTACTTCATATCGAAAAAACGAACCATTATGCGTACCTACTAGAAAAGAATTATTCGCCATATTATAGAACCCTGTATTGACCCGTAAGTTAGAATTACCAAACGTTCCTGCTAAATTTTCTGCCAAACATTCTCCATCTCTATTAAATACCGCTACTTTAGCAACCCCTCCGCTACCGGCACCTCCAAACCCATAAAGAACAAAAAAATTACCAAAATTCGTTCTTTCTATTGCCCTTATCTCAGCTGTAACAGGATTTTCACCCAAAGTGGAAGAGCCTGCCGTCCCCTCTACAATCCTTTTTTCTAATATCGGAATTACTCCATCATTCTGTAGATAGTTATCAAATCTAGGTGTTTGAGCAGTCAGTGCATTCTCAGAAACAGCACTCCCATCTATCGGCACATCAAATGGAAAATTTCCATCTTCATCGCTGATAGTAATCGGGTTCATTGGATGAGCGGATACTCTTTCTTTTTCATTTACTATTTTTACACCCGTAAAAACTCCCCCTAGCATCAATGTCACAAAACAAATGAACACGAAAGTTCTTTTAATTTGTTTATTTTTTGATAGAAGAAAACGAATCTTAGCTATTCTTTTCATCTTTCTCTACTCCTTTTTATCAAAACTCATCAAATCAATGCTTTAACTGTAAAACACTCACTTCATGAGTGTTGTCTCTTCATTTTTAGGACACAGTGGGGAAAACTGTATCCTGCTAATTATCTACCTTTGTTTTTAGTGCATCATCTATCTCTTCAAGTGGGGCTTCTGTTGGAGTTACTCCCTGCCACCACGCATCACGATAAGCAAATTCTGCACAATTGATTGTTTCCACCTTTAAATAGATAGAAAAATCCGTTTGATGATATTGATCTGCTAAACTATCCGATAGCCTAATGGATTCAAACAGCTTACTGGTTGAATCGTTTGGTTCAACGGCTCCATCAGTATAGTAGTAATAGCCATCACCACCATCTGTCCAATCCGCGGTTGCCATCCCCTCTAGAAAAAGATCCCTATCAATAATTAATGGCAAGACCTGCTGATTGGTATCTCCTTCAACTGGTGCTCGAACCTCTGGCATGACCATCACACGAATAAATTGTTTAATCGTTCCGGTATTTTTAATTAAGACTTCCTTTTCGATACTTTCATCTAGTTCTATTTCTGTGGCACCATCAAAGTCTTCTAATAACTGTGTCTCAACCTGCCCGACCTGAAAATCATTCTCTTTTCGATCCTGGGTAGTCATTGCCGCATAAACGAAATACCCACCACCAATCAAAAGAAGCAGACAACCAACAATCACCAATAAATAGAAGGGGCTTCGGATTATTCTCTTTTGTTTTTTCATCCTGTTCCACCTTCATTCTTCAAGTAAGGTAAGCGACTGTTGCCTTCATAAACTTTCTTAACTTCTTTGCCATCAATCGCCCAATCATCTACAAAAGTCTTGGAAATATCATGTGCGTCCATTTCGGGAACTAACTTATACAAGGCGCCTTTATACTCATTGCTATACTTAGCCCCTAAGGTTACACTCGCCAATAAGGCTTGGGTTTGTTCACCAGGATCTAGTACTTCGGAATAGTAGAAATAGCCGTCTTCATAAAACCAATACTCGCTTTTTCCTGAAATTTCATTGCTATCATCAATGACACGATTTGAAGTGAAATTTAAGACAATTTCAGATAATGGAGTTGTCCGTAGACTGCCATAGACATAAAGTTGATTCCTAACCGCCGTAGTTGCTTTGTAATGCTTATTGGCACTTACCTCATAGGTATTCCCAATGGTCCAAGTATCAACTTTCTTAACATCTATGGGTGTAATAGTACTCGGTGCATCATACACTTTTAGATTGGCATTTCCATGACGATTATTTTCTGGATTGGCATCTTCTCGATGATTATCAGTTTTGTCCACTTCAAAGCTGACAAAGGATTCCTCTAGTTTCACTCGAACCAATGTGGGCATTTCTCCATCATTTTTTATCCGAATGCTTTTAGTCTGAGTTGTCCCCGGAGCCCAGTGAAAAACCCGATCAAACTCTTCGTCTATTCGAGCGGATAATTGTTTGCGCGTCGCTTCACTGCGATTCACTCGTTCATCATCAGATGTAATCCAAGCATAGGTACTGCCTACTATTAGTAACAGACTCAACACCAGAGAGAAGCAGGCGAATAATCCTTTACTGCGAACAAAGGTCCGAAACAAATGCCGCCGTTTGTCTTTTTGATTCATTCCTGCTCCTCCTCTCGGCGTTTCTTCCATAAAAATAATACGATTAATACTAACAACATCCCGCTTAGAAACATATACACAATCTGTTCACCTGTTTGCGGCAATCGTTTGCCAGAACCGGAGGCTTGGGGAGTACCTCCAGTATTTGGCAAGTTGCCATGACTCGGACCTGATCCTGTTCCAGAATCAGACGGAGCTGTCGGGACAAAAGAATCAGAAGTCGACGGTTCTGTTGGCTTAGTCGGTTGTTGATCCCTGGTACCCACAAAGGTCCAGTAAAACTCTAATTGGCTTTTTTCTCGCAAATCTTCATTCGTCAAACTGGAATCCAGTGTAAATGTGGCGGTTAACAGTTTATCCGTACCATATTTACAAATGCCCAGTTCTAACGGTGTCTTCGACCAGTCAAATTCACCATTGCCCAACATTGGTCCTTTGTAAAGTTCTTTCCCATCCAGCACTAAGGCCATCGTAATATGCTCTTTCCATAAAACGGAACCACTGGAAGACAGTTCTTCTACCAACAATCCTAAAGAAAAAGGTTCCTCCAAATCCAAACTGCGAATCGTAATTTCCTTTTCATAGATTTCACCTGGGAGAATGTCTTGTAAATCAATGTAATACTCTCCTTCAGAAGTGACATAAATCCCCTCTGAATCGGCTATGACTAAACCTGGCGGTAACGTATTGGCAGCCTCACTTACTATTCCATGACCAAAAGACAGGAGGAAAAGTGAAAGGCCCATTAAACAGACGAATAGTGGTTTAAGGTATTTCATACACCTCCTCCTCCCCAGTCCACATTCTTATGCTCCGATGCGAGCAACCAATTGTTGCACAATTTTATCGGTATCGCTGTCAGTTGTTGCACCTTCTAAATCCCAACCAGCTGAATCCTTCAATGCTTCTTCCGTTGCTTGGATGGCTTCCATCTTCACGACTAAATCATACGTTGCATTGGTGTATTCGCTGCCCAAATCTTTGTCATAGATCAATTTTTTCAATAAATCAGGCGTCGTTACACTTGGTTTCAATGGCTCAGTGAAGTAGAACCAGCCATCGTCTTTGTTGTAAACCCATTTGGTTTCTGTTAAAGCGGCAACTGTTGTGATATCTACACCATAGCCAATACGGATATGATTTTTGTTCAATCCTTTTTTATCTGCTTGAACACCCTTCACATCGTTATTTGCTAATGGAATTTGATCTGCATCTGTTGCTGCAGAAGGAGCTGGAATAGGAGAAACACCTAATGTTTCAATTGTGTAATCATAGTCAACGCCATGACGATTACCTTTGGTTCCTAACAAAGCATGACCAGTAAGCGTGTTGTCTTTGTTTGGTAAAGAAGACTTCGCCCAGTTCACAACTGCGTTTTCGTAACCACCCTCATAGTAACTGTATCTCAAATCCCTAACCTCAAATTCCCAATCTGACGCAGAAACAGCTCTGTCTGCAATAGCCTCTGTTGGCGAAACGGTATATTGCATTGCTTGGTATTCCTCAGTAGCATATTCATGAACAACTATTGCTTCGTAGCTTACGGAACGTTCGCTTGTTGTCGGATCAATCGTTAACCCGCCTTTAACAAATAACTTCGTCTTTGCTTCTAATCCTTGGATCTGTGTAGCTGTCACCTCAGAAAAACCATTCGTTGCACTAATTTTATCTTTGCTGTATTTAACTGGGACATGAGAAGTTAGTGTATGGATTGCATCGGGATCATATTTTGCCCCAGCAACATCCTTGTCTCCGTGAGAAACCACTCCTTCACTTGCTAAATGTTTCAACACTTCTTCATAAGAAACTCGAACAAATACATTGGCATTCCCTGTGTTGGTGACACTTACTTCCTTCGTTGCTTCAGTTCCTGGAACCATTGGTTTTGGTTCCCATTTTTCATTTACGGTAACACTGTCGTCAACCACTGCAGCTGACTCCACTCGGTTAATCCGTTGTTGTTGTGACGTAATCCAGGCAAATGTACCAGAGATTACCGCAACTAATGCAAGCAATGCGGCAATGGCCAACAACTTTTTCTTTTTACGTTCTTTCATTTCTTTTCTCCCCTTAATTTGTATTTTTTATATAAACATTTGTATGAGACAAATGTTATATCCTTGATGGTTGGCGTGACGGATGGCTGCTCTTTTCTGGTGGCAAGAAGTACGCCTTCAACACTAAGAAAAAGCCAAAGGTGGATAGGGCACAGACCAGGCATAACCAAACATTTTCTTGAATAAAGGCTAAGAAGGTGCCCATCCTAGGAATAACAAACGTTACTTTGCCGTAGACGCGATCCGCTGCTATGGGCGGATCATTGGTTTTATTGGCATCTCCTTTGGTAACGATGTACTCCCCTTTTTCCCCATTCAATTCATCTAGACGTTCCACCATCCTGTGTGTTAAGTAACGGTCACCTTCTCCTACCCGAAACGTTACGACATCGCCTTCTTTGACTTCGGATCCATTCATCAACTTAACGATCACGATATCCCCTGCATAGAAACCGCCTTTATGTGAATCTGCTTGCGGGGCCATCGAATCCGTCAATACCTGATAAAAGCGATGACCTAAAATGGCTGCATCGGATTTTTCACTAAAGGCAAACATTAAAGAACTCAACAGAATTCCAATCGTCAGAGTATAAAAGAATAAGTTATACGCGAATAAAAAAATCTTGCGATTCGTGGATTTCTTTGCCTCTTGTATAGGCGGAACCCTTTGTTGCGTTGGTCTAGGTCGCTGCGGTCTTGGCCTTGATGGTGCTAGCTGTTCCCGTTCGTATCCATAGTTATAGTTATCGGGTCGCGGTCGTGAATACCCTTGTCGGTTCGGCCTTCCTCTTGGTGGATAAGAGTCCCGCGAAGAGGGGGCCGTCCGACGTGAGTAATCACCTTCTCGCCCTCGATTCATCGGTTGTTGCCGTGGATAGGGTCTCCGATCATCGTATTCCTCTTCATAATAGTCACTTCTTCTAGACGGTTGGCGCTTGGAAGGGGGGCGATCACGATACGATGGTTCGTCAAACTCGTAGTCATAATCCCGATAGTCACGTTGTCTCGACATAATTCCCCTTCTTTCATTGGACAAGTTGGTTTCCTGATAGCTGCTTGGCTGGTCGCTGAGCAGTTGTTGGGATCACTACTACTGATTGTGTTGTCTCATTGACGATAATCGGTTGTTCAATGGTCTCGTTAGAAACTTCAACTGACTTTTTTTCTTCCGAGTTATCTTCTAGTTTGATCTGATCATTAACTGATTGGTTTTGTTCTGCTTCAACGCTTACCGCCGGATCCTGATCATAGAAAGTTAAATTATATGCTTCAATCAGCGCAACCAATTTTTTATCGTAAGCCGTATCCGTCGCATATTTTCCGGTTAAGGCTTTTGCGGCTTCTTGATAACTCCCAGCATTCGACTTCCACGTTCCTTGATAGAAACCAACATTGCCTGAGAGACCACTTTTCAAAAGTGCTGCATAATCTTCCAAAGATTCTTTATAGCTTGGATACTGCCGAAAAGCAGATTGAATTGTATAGAGTTCCCCATTCCCTTTATCCTCCTGTGTTTTGAAAGATACTTGTTTGCCTTGATAGCTTCCTTTTATTCCGAACAAATTATGATAAGGTGGTCGAGCCAATTGGCTGTTGCCTGATCCTGTTTCTAAAATCGCTTGAGCAAGCATGACAGAGGCATACAGCTCTTCATCCCATGCAATTTGTTGAGCCTCTTTTCCAATGAGTTCAATGAAGGCCTCAGTGGTTTGATTTTTACTCACTGAAAACTGATAATTTTTTTCTGCTTTTTCTATTTGAAGCGGCGTCTGAATTTCGCTTACTCCTTCTGAGACTATTGAGGTAGAAGTAGTTGGCTTTCCCGTTGTTTTTTCACTCTCTGTTGAACCTGCGATTAAATCATTTGTTTTTTTCTTTTCCTGTTCGTTGCTTTCAATCTCTTTAATAGAAGAAGTGATTGATGCTATGACTTCTTCTCTCCCTGTACTGATAACAGTAGACGCGGTTATCACCTCTTGAATCGTTTCTGACTGAGAAGATATCAGGTCTTTCGTTTCAGCCGATACTGTTTGTTTTATTTGTTGTTGCCACCAGATAAACGAACAACTAACTAGTACAAAACCTTTCAACAGAATTTTAGTCTTCATTGGGCCTCCGCCCTTCCGATGGTCGGCCTCTCGGTTTTCGTGGTCGAACGGCTCGTTTTAACGTCTGCAGTGTGGAGTGAAAATGCAAAGCTGTCATTCTTAGGTAAATGGCCAGAAGCATTAGCAATAGTAATAAGAATAATTGACTAACTGTCACTACTTCCTGGAAATCAGTAAAGTAAAAGAAAATTCCTAAAACAACGACACCAAGCAGAACTACCAACGAAAACAGCCAGTAAATCCAATACCAAAAGGTGTACCATTCGATTTTTTCCTGCAGCGTCTTCATTTCTGATCGTTCCCCTCATGAACAATCCCTAAGATTTGAGGTTCGGTAATTAAACCAAAATGGCGACTGTCATAGGATAATTCTCGATTATCTCCTAAGATAAAGTAATAACCTTCCTGGATTCGGTCTCTGGAAAAGTTATCCCAGTTAAAGTCCTCCGTTTCTTCGGCAAAAGGATCGTTTACTCGCTTTTTATTAACAAATAATTTACCGTTGTGATAATCAATCTGCTCACCTGGTAAGCCAATCACTCGTTTTAAATAGGTGCCTTCTGGGTTTTCTGGCGGATGCAGGATAATCACATCGAAGCGTTTTGGTTTATGATGGGCACTAATTTGAATCACTTCCTCTTCCTTAAAGGTTGGGTACATTGACACACCGCTGACAGAATATTTTGGATACAGCCAATGATAGGTCTGAAAAAAACTAAAAAATACAAGATACAATCCAACAAAGACTACTCCAGCCTTCATTGAAAAGGACCAATGACTCAAAGAATGAGGTGTCCAGCCTCAGCCAGCCTCCTCAGCGTCTTTTACTGAGGCATCTTGATGTTCTCGTACAAATTTTTCCAGTACCGAACTCTCTCCTTGCAGTAAATCAAAGTACGCTGCTTTGCCTAACAGATTGTCATAATCCATCTTCATTAATTTGACATACGGCTTTCGAAACCAAGGTCTAGCATGGACTTGAGCGCGGGATTCAATTACCTGGCATTCATACAGCACAAAATGGATATCACGGGTCGAGAAATTGGCTTTGATTTGTTTCACCTGATCCCGTTCATAGACTAGCTGGTTAGCAGTCACTGTCATTTTTTCGGTTTTATTTACTAACTCGCCATTCAGGTGCCACATTTGTTCCAGAAAACGGGCCTTTTGTAGTAAATACGTATATTCTCGTAAGCTGATCTTGAGACGCTTATCCCAGTTGCTTTCTTCTTTCTGTTCCTGTTTAAAGTACTGGATACCGCTGTAAAGCATGGAAAGCTCCAACTTCTCAATCACCAGCTCCAGTTTTTGATTCACCGCTCTCAGGCGGGCTTTGCTTTGACTTTCGAGGTTTTCTTCCTCTTTTTGAACTCTATCTATTGATACCACTGCTTCTTCCACTGGATCTACAGGTACTGTCGCAACTGTTTTTTTTATTTCTTTTCCCATTTGTTGCGCAGCTAATTCGTGAAAAAGCTGTTCTGCTCGCTTCAGCGCTTCCTCTGGTATCAATGCAAATTGTTGCGATAGGCTTTCTTCTAAGTGAACCGCAAAGGGAAAGCCTTCTTTTCTTAGTGTCAGCGGAACAAAATCAAAGCGATAGACTTGTCGCCCATACTTGGTTTCTTCCGTTTGTGCCTTCAGCCAAGCAAACTGAGGGAAGAATTGTCGAATAGCTTGCCAGAAAGCTTGCCAGTCAAAAGCACCAGGTTCTAACAACAGCTCCACATGATAGCTGCCATCCATCCATTGAAATAGCTGCTGAAAATGTGTCCGAATTTTTTCTCTTTGGTGTCCGTCTAAACTACCTTCTGGCGCATACAAATACTCACAAGCTTTTTCGATGGCCGCCAATAAGTCCGTCTCAGACAAACTACTGGCCATCTTTGGTGCCGGTGTGGGATACAGTGTCACTTGTGTCTGTTTCGTTTTCACTGTGGATCATCCCTTCTATTACTCTTCATCTAATAGATGATCGCTGTTAGCCAATAATTTAACGAAGAATTGTGCGGTTTCGTCTTGAACCGAACGCAGGCGTTTGCGGTAATTCTTAATTTCCTGCTTCATCACCCGCAGTTCCAGAGCTGCATCGTGCATTAGTTGCTGGGCTTCGTGTTCAGCTTGATGGCGAATGCCGTTGGCTTCGTACTCTGCTCGTTCTAGAATTTCCCGTTCTTGTTTCTTAGATTCCACTAAGATATTCGCCAGTTCATCCTTCATCGCTTCATTGGCTGATAATTTCTGTTTTAATTGATCCATTTGTTGTTTAGTTTCTGTTAAATCGGCAACACTAGACTCTTTTTCATCTAGTTTCTGATTCACCTGTTTCAGTTCTTCTTTCAAAGAAGCTAGCTGTTCACTTTGCTCATTAAGCTGGTTCTTTTGTTGCTCATTGGCAAGTTTCTGGTCTTGAAGCTCCTGTTCTTTTTCAGTTAAGGTAGTCGCCATACCCGTAAGCTCGGTCTGCTTGACTTCTAATTGATTCTTCAACTGCGCAACAGTTTCTTCCAGTCGTTCGACTTCCTGTTGCAGCGGCTGTTCCTTATCAGCAGTTGGATCCTCTTGTGCTGTCTGATCTTCTTGGTACTCTTCTATTCGTTGCCGCGAACGTCTGCCTCCCCGTTCGTATTCTTTATACGATTCACTTGGTCGTTCATACCCTTCTTCTGGATAAGAATCGTACCCGTAGTCCTCTTCATAACCTTCTTCGTACTCATCGTAGTAATAATCTTCCTGTGGACTTTCTTGAAAATCCGATTTCTTCTGCTTTCCTAATCCAAACAAAATCCATCATCCCCCTCTGTCTTATCACGGTTAGTTTTGATCTATTCACATAATTCCTCTATACTTTTATCAGTCATTTGACTCTTTTTTTACTTGGTCTTAAGAAGACCAGGAGAACCAGCGAAAAGGCTATCAGAACAACAAAAAAACGCCTTTCGACGGTAGTTGACGGCGGACTCAATTGAAAACGACTCCTTCATTTTCTTTTTTTCAATAACATCACCTAAGAATAATTATTATCAACATAAATAACGGCTAATTATTCTCTTTTTAACAAATTAAAAAACATAAGTTATTTTAGCGAGCGCTTACTTGATGAAAGCAGCAAAGTCTCTTCCTTGAATTCCCAATTATCATTTTGAAAACGTTTTATTTGTTTGTAATAAACTTTTCCATTTGTTTGACGACTTGAATACGCTGCTCCATCATTGATGCGGCATAAGTATCTAGGGTCATTTGAGTAGAGCTGTGTCCCATTAGGGCACTCACACTGACAATATCCCCTTGACTTTCCAAACAGCGTGTCGCAAAAGTATGACGCAGTTGATGGAAATTGGTCCCAACAAGCTGGACTTTCTCACGAATCTTATGGAAATGATAGGTGATTAAGCGTGGTTCCATGGGCTGGTTCTTTCTGGAAACGACGAATTCGCTGTTAGTCTCCGTCTTCTGCTGCAGCAATGCCCTTCTTATTGTCTGACTCATAGGAATGGCGCGGGTCGAAGAGATCGTCTTTGAACTGCTGTGAAGCAATTGGGTTTTCTTTCCGTCAAATACTCCAAAAATCCGCTGAAAAGTACTTTGTACACGGATGACTTTGTTGTCAAAATCAATATCTTTCCAAGACAATGCCGCGATTTCTCCAATCCGTAATCCCGCATGAAGGGCTAACAGTGTAGGCAATCCTTTACCGTTTTTCTCGGCTAATGCTGCCATTTCTAAGCATTTTTGTTCTCTTTTAGTGAGTACCTGATGGTTGTTTTTCACTAACTTAGGCAGCGAAATCTGAGTAAACGGATTTTCTTTCAACAGCTTTTTACGAATGGCTGCATTGATACACTGCTTGGTAATACGGAAAATTGCTTGAATCGTTGCGGGTCTTAATTGTTGCCGTTTCAAGGATTCCAACAATTTTTCACCGCTTGCTTTGTTTAGTTCATTCAGCGCACAATCCCCCAGAACCGACAATACATAATGTGTCAGTTTATATTCGTAGTTGGCATAGGTAGACTCTTTGATGGTTTCTTGTGCTTCGGCCAGCCACTGATGCCCCCATTCATATACCGACATCGTTACCTGTCCTTGATTCTTTAAAATAATTTGGTATTTCACCTTCAAGGGATAAAGCTTTTCGCGAACTTCTGCGAGGGTTTTCCCGTATACTGACCCGTATTTTGTCGCACCATTTTCTTTTTTTCCTTTCGGATATCTACCCTCCCATCGTTGATCTTTGCGCCAATAGATATTTTCGCCTCTGCGCATGTTTGTACACTCCTTTGTTTTCGACGGTGCATTTGACGGTCTCTGGAATACCCATCAATTTTCCGTCTTTTATCGTGATCTATAGTCATTTTTCCTCATTCCCTCTGAAAAACAGCCGAAAAATTACCATTTCAATTATTTTTTTGAAACATATTGCACATTTATCTGTCGTATTCTATAATTAAATTAATCGATAGTTTAAAAACGACTACTTTCCTCAAGAAAATCCTGGTCTTCTTAAGACCAAGACATTAATTCAACAACAACTAACACCTATTTTTATAATCATTTCTAGTATTCTTCCCAATTATATTGAATTAAATTATTATTACGCTAAGTATTATACTCGAAAAACCATTTTTTTATTCCATCAAATTAAATTATTTGTTTCACAGGTGTTTTCAGGAAGAAAATTTATTGCGTTATAGTCACACAAGTCAGTGAAATTCATGTATTATTTTATTTACTAATAACTATTCCCATATAGCTATTAGTAAATTTGTCAGTAATTTTTGAGGTCAGTGAACAACTTGTTTGGCTGATCGCTCGCTTTGAAGGAGCCACTCTCCCTTCCGAATCTTCTCGTGCGCACGAGTAACGACACGCTTCAAAGCGACCAGCGATTCTGACACCCACTTTTTGTTTTGAAACACAACCATTCAAGTAAACTCTCTGAAATTGAAACGATTCACTAAACGAATAAAAATTTAGAAAGAAATAGGAGTAAAGACTATGCAAAAAAAGACTTCCCCTGAGGAACTTGTTGGGGTCAACCCATTATTAGATTGTGAAAAGGATTCCGATGCTTGGCAAGGGCTATTACGCCAAACAGAACCTTATGTACCACAAGAAAACCAATCCCTCTCTTTAGTATTGCCTGTTCCAGAACGAAATGAGAGCGTGGTCTTTTATCAAGGGAAAAGTTATTACTACCCGAAACAAACCCTTACTACGTTAAAAACCTACGAAAAAGCCCATAATTTTCTAGACTATCCTGCATTGACCCGAGTATTGAGACGCTTGAACTGTTTTGGTTACTATAGGATGCCAATGGTCAGCTTCACTTCCGTCTTGTTTCCCTTGGGAAAACCAAATCATACGGTTTGGATCAACCCTTTTGAGATTGTGGAATTGAAAGAAGAGGGACCTTTTACATGGATCCATTTATGTAATGGACCGACTATCAAGGTCTGTTTAACAAGTCAAACCATTCGAAATTATGCCGAAATTGCCTTATTGATTTTGGCCACTGTTGAACGGGACCATTTCTCCACTGGGATGATCGGCCCGATCTCGCCTTTGTCTGTCTTAGGCGTGCCAGACACACCTTTTGCACGCTCGCTTAGTCAACGTCCAAGGCTGCAAAAATTTCCACTGCCGCTTCGGCTGCTCAAAGAGGCGTACGAAAAAGAACTAGCCCTGCAAACGATTTTACGGTTTGGCTATCAGAGCGGTTTGGATCGCTGGAACCATAGAGCCTTCTTCGATTTATTCGATCAGTAGCACCTATTAAACCGAACAGAAAAGTTGTTTCCGTTATTTTAATTCCCATTAGGGAGACGGAAGCAACTTTTTTTCTTGCTTACTTTTTGTCTTCCATCAATACAAACACGTTAGTAGCAATGATTGTACCGCTTTTCTTCGCATTGCCTATGTTGTTTCTTTGGAAACAAAAAGTTTTTCTAACCTCACGATTAGCCTTCTTTTGCGTCACTCAGAAAAATCGAATCGCTATTAAATCAAGCTTCTTCAAAAAAACTAGGGGGCCAATCGTGCAGTCCGAACGCTAATCGTGCAGTTTTCAAATTTTTGTTATTCAAGTATGGTTTAGTCACCGGCCGGGAAACACACCAAGCACTACCAAATACAAACAAAAACAGAAAACGGAGGAATGAACAGTGATTCAAAAGTTAGGCACAAAATTACAGGTACAAATCGAACAAGCAGGGGAAGACAAACAGAAGAAAGTGAATTTCCAAAATGTAATTGATAATCCACCCGAAGAAGATGTAGTGAAATTAGGAGAGATCATGGCAGAGCTATCCCAGCAAGGCAGCTCATTAGATAGTGTGATCATGACTGTCCAATCGCGTATTACGAAGGAGGTTGAATAAGTATGAATCGAGTCGTGAAGTTAGTTTCTATTTTTAGAAACGGGGCAGGCAAATCGCAGACGTGGAGCTTGAGTAATCCAGATACGACGAAGACTCCCTCACAGATCAAAGGATTATTAGGAGAACTGGCTCAATTGAATTTGTTTCAGAAGGATGGCATTCGTTTATTTGAAACAGTTGTTAGTGCGAAATACGTCGAAACAATTGAAACAACGATCTTTGAAGGAGAACCTGTGGCACGATAATTACCAATTGAGAGGCATCGGCAGACGTGCCGTGCTTCTCTTACTTAATCAAGCAAACTGAATTTTCTAGGTATTCGGTTTAACTACTTATTATTCATCATCAAATAAAAAGGAGAAATTTATTATGTCAGAGCACCCCTTTACGCACCAGCAACTATTTAACCTCAAACTTGAAACCATCGAGCAAAGACTCATGGAATATTATCAGGAAACTCAGAATGGCACCATGACCATCAAACTACTACTTGCTTTACGTGTACGTTATCAGCTTGGTGCAAAGGAGTTCGCTCTGGTATTGCAAGACTTAGTTCGTTACCTATTTATGAATACAAAAGCAACGAAAACCATGAAGCAGTTCTTCTGGTATTTCGTGGATTATTTTGAAACCAGTGAGTTGCGGATATTGGGCTTGAAACTGAATCCTGTTCGCAA
>NZ_JAFREL010000005.1 GCF_017377655.1 Candidatus Enterococcus ferrettii | reverse complement strand
ACTTAAATTGTAAATTCAAGTTCAAAAAAGAAGGGCAACCATCAAAGAATGGTTGTCCTTGCTTATGCTTACTCTTGATTTTTCATTTGCTGCATCATTTGACGAATTTTTTTCTCAGAAGGTTTTTGACCCATCGACATCATCATCTGACGCAACATATCCTCATTAATTGGAGGGTTCTTTTTTAAATAATCTTTCATCCAGTTTCTAGCTAAGAAGAAACCACCTACAGCACCCAATATTGCGGCAATGACTGCAATCAACACAACAATTCCTGTTGATACCATTTTATCGCTCCTCTCTTTTGACATTCGCTACATATTTTACTAGAACTTCCCACAAAAGAAAAGGTATTTCCCAAATCTTGATAATCTCCTTAGAATATCTAACAGTTCCCATCACTCAAAGCCGTTATTTGCAATAATCATTTGTTCAGCTAATTCAACATCTTTATCTACCAATGCCTGGTAAAGCTGATTATGAAAGCGAGTATTATCTTGATAGTTCGCTACTTTCAGAATCTGACCACTTAGATATAGTCGAATGGCCTCTTCGATTTCATGGTACCATTTGACTAAAAAAGGATTACTTGTCAAATCAATAATTTTTTTATGAAAAGCCATATCCTGAATTACGTATTCAGAAAACTTGCCCGCCTCTAATAACTGATTCCGTTGAAATAGTAATTCCTTCAGATGAAGCATAGTCTCAACCTTATGATCCTTTTGAATAACTAAACGAACAGCTTGTAGTTCTAACATTTGCCGAGCGGCTAGCAGTTCTTCCGTTGAGAAATCTTCTTTAAAACTGGTATTTTTCAAATAAGTACCAGAACCTTGCCGTACATCTAGCACATCCGAGAAAGACAATATTTTTACCGCTTCTCGTAACGTTGAACGTCCTACTCCTAGTAGTTCGGCTAAATCGGCTTCTTTAGGTAGTTTTTGTCCCACTCTATAGTTTTGTGCCTTAATAAAGGTCAAAAGTTCAGTGATTGTTTGATTGACTAACCCGCGTTTGTTTCCCATCTGTTTCCTCACTTTCCAATGAATGGCCTACTATCAACAACAAAATTGCACCTATTAGCAGAAACCAATACAAGCTGGCTGTACTATTTGTTAAATCAATAAAACTGCCAATTAAAACAGGAGTAATCCCACCAATCATATAACCAAAGGCCTGAACAATACTAGCATAAATACTAGCTTGCGAAGCATCTTGGCTTTCTCGAATCGGCAACAGCATGGCAATTGGGAAAAATCCGCCTGTTGCTATTGCAGCCAATAGAATACTTATCACTAGCATGAAGAGTCTATTGGCGAAAATCAATAACAGAGCAGACCCTAATAGGCAGAAACTACAACAGATAATCCATTGCTTAGTAGTTCCAAATTTATCCATCAATGTAGGAATTAAAAAGCTGCTAATCATTTGAACAGCTGTAAAAGTAGTTAGTAAAGTGATGCTCCAAATTGGCGACACCCCCTTACTCAACAAAGCAGAAGTAATCCAAGTAGTAAAACTATAAAATACTCCGGACTGAATTCCAAAAAATAAAGCCAATTTCCATAATTTTTTATCTGCAAAGAAAGAAGTTCCAAACTGCTTACTTGTAGCTGGCGAAGTCGTTTTATCTGCCAACAGCTTCCAAATGAACCCGCTGATTATTGCTAATAACCCCCAAACAGCTAAAGCTGTAGACCATTGCCCATTAAAATATCGCGTTAATGGTCCCATCAAACTAGAAGCACTAACGGAACCTAATCCCATACTTAGTGAATAAATACCAATCAAAAGGCCTGCTTTTTCTGGAAAAATTTCTTTAATAAATCCTGATAACAATGGACCAATTAATGCTATCGAACAACCAATTAACAAGGTGCTAACTACCAATCCCAAAAAGCTGTTGAACACGCCTCTACTCAACGTCGCGACGCCTAAAATGAGTAAAAATAAAAAGATGCCCTTGTTACGTCCAAGTTTCTTTTGTACAAATGCGACCAAAAAAGCTAAAACCCCCATGCAAATTACCGGAATACTTATCAAAAGGCTGACTGAAAAATTAGATAAATGCAAACTACGTTGAATTGTCGCCAAAATGGGAGCTACGCTAGAAATTCCCAGTCGTAAATTGAAGGCTACTAAAAAGATTAGCAGCACAGTCTTTTTCTTTGTCATAAATCCCTCGCCCTTAATCATCTGATGACTTTTGAATCATCATATCATTTTACCAGCAATTTACCAACAAAAAATTGACAGTCATTTTCAATAAAAAAAACCGAACCGATCGGCTTTCCTAAAGTTAATTGTTAAGGTGCAATCAACTAAAGATGAAAACTAATCGTTCGGATTTGTAGTCAGATAATAATTTTGATTTTCTTAACTGCTTTTATTCAGCTAATTCTGGAAAGGCTGCTTTATCAAATTTTTGCTCCTTGAACATGGCAATCTCTTTTCCATAAGGTGCATAGGCCGTCTTCTTATCTTTTCCAACGTAAGGTGTTTCTAAAATTTTAGATACTTTAGAAAAGCGTTCATCATGGACAATTTGATTCAAGGTATCAAAACCAATTGTTCCATAACCGATATTGGCATGACGGTCTTTTCTAGCACCCATCGGATTTTTTGAATCATTTATATGGAGAACCTTTAGTCGATCTAAACCAATGATCCGATCAAAATCCTCCATTACACCATCAAAATTGTTTTTCACATCATAACCAGCATCATTTGTATGGCAAGTATCGAAGGTAACTGACAGCTTCTCATTGAGCATCACACCATTAATGATATATGCCAATTCTTCAAAGGTCTTCCCGACTTCAGTCCCTTTACCTGCCATCGTTTCTAAGGCAATTTGAGCTTTTTGGTCCTCAGTCAGCACTTCATTTAGCCCTCTAATAATTTGATCCAACGCAGCTTCTTCACCAGCACCCACGTGTGCCCCGGGGTGAAGCGTAATTTGCGTAGCCCCTAACGCTTCTGCCCGCATAATTTCTTCCCGTAAAAACTGCACTGCAAAGCCAAACATTTCTGGTTTGGTTGTATTGCCTAAATTAATAATATATGGCGCATGCATCACAATATTGGATAGTCCATGCTCCTCCATAAAAGCTTCTCCAGCAGGAATATTCATTTCCTCCACTGATTTACGTTTGGTATTTTGCGGCGCACCGCTATAAATCATAAAAGTAGATGCTTCGTAGCTGGCTGCTTCTTTAGCAGCGCCCAGCAACATCTCTTTTCCTTTCATACTGACATGAGAACCAATTAACATATCTTTCTTCACTCCTTACAAGGATTTTCATTCATTACAATACCAACAGTAAAATTGCTGTCATTAACGGCAGACTTACCAAAAAGCTGATAGAGGAAGTAAATCCCACAACTTCTGGGCGAGCACCTGCTTGAACACTATTTACCACCCCAAATGTGGTCAAAGGTCCTAACGAAACTAAACATAATACCATTTTGATAATAGACGGTAAAGGCAACAATGCCACAAATAAAGCTATTACACCGCCAAAAATATATTTAACAGCTAA
This sequence comes from Candidatus Enterococcus ferrettii, assembly GCF_017377655.1. GTDB lineage: Bacteria > Bacillota > Bacilli > Lactobacillales > Enterococcaceae > Enterococcus_A > Enterococcus_A ferrettii. Next base: position 102,252 of record NZ_JAFREL010000005.1, on the reverse strand, counting down.
TGTTCGAACAACTAGCACTATATCGCTTCTTGGCAACCGTAATTCTGAAAACAATCCAATCATAAACATCGATAAGAAGGTATTGGCATTCGCAATTGGTTGAATCATGGTAACTAAGCGCATCGGAATTTCAATGGAGAAGCTGCGCAAAAATAGCATAATCAAATAACATAAAAAGGGGACTGATCGGGCTAGCCGCTTACCAATTTGAAAAATACTGGGAATTTCTTTACTCGATCCGCTAACTGCCTCAATCATAACTGTCGAACCACCAGCCAGCATAATACTGTTTCCAATATCAAAAATTGATAAGGCAGGGATTGCTTGCGGTAAAAAGCTTTGAAGAAAAGGCAAAGCAAAATTTCCAATATTGTACCCTGAAGCACTGTACATTAACAGCTCTCGTTCCACTGTTTGCTGCTTTTTAGAAAAGAATGCACCAAAACCAATCATTACTATGTTCATTACAACACCAGCCAGGATCAGTAAAAGTAAATTAGAAGCAATATCCAACTTAGCTAAATTAACGATGATTGCTCCTGGAAGTGTTATATTTATGATGATCATCGATAATGTTGAACCATCCGCTTTGCTCAATATATTAAAACGTTTTGTCAGATACCCTAAACAGACAATTAGAAACAGTCCTAATGAATTCCATAAGATGTTTGTCATTTCTACTCCTTATAAAAGAGTTGGCTAAATCCGAAGATTTAGCCAACTTCTCAATTAAAACTGCAACACGAAATATTTTTTCTTCCCACGACGAATAACTATAAAGGATTCTGCCAATTTATCTTCGTCACTCAATACGTAAGACAAGTCTTGTACACGGTCGCCATTCACATAAATTGCTCCGTTAGTAATATCTTCCCGGGCTTGACGTTTAGATGCTTCAATTTCTGCAGTAATTAAAATCTCTACTAAACTTAAGTCATCTTCCGCTTTCACTTGGTAGCTTGGTACGTTTTTAAAGCCTTGTTTGATTTCATCCGCAGTTAAATTTTTTACTGCGCCGCTGAACAATGCTTCTGAGATATGGACCGCTTGTTCATAGGCTTTTTCACCATGAACCAAAGTGGTTACTTCTTTAGCCAACGTCCGTTGAGCTAAACGCTTTTCAGGAGCTTGATTGAACTCTTTTTCAAGGGCATCAATTTCTTCTAATGGTAAGAAGGTGAAATATTTCAAGAATTTCACTGCATCGCGATCATCTGTATTAATCCAAAATTGGTAAAACTCATAAGGAGAGGTCTTCTCAGAATCAAGCCAAACTGCATTGCCTTCAGTTTTACCAAACTTAGTCCCGTCTGCTTTCGTAATTAACGGCATAGTTAATCCAAATGCTTGCGCCTCTTTTTCACGACGGATCAATTCAATCCCTGAAGTAATATTTCCCCACTGATCGCTGCCGCCTAACTGCAGATGACAACCGTAACGATCAAATAATTGAAGAAAATCATAAGCCTGCAATAATTGGTACGCAAACTCTGTATAAGAAATTCCAGTTTCAATCCGACGTTTTACGCTTTCTTTGCTCATCATATAGTTAATAGTAAAGTTTTTACCAACATCACGTAAGAAATCGATTAATGATACCTCGCCTAACCATTCATAGTTATTGGCAACAATAGCTGGGTTTTCTTGACTTTCAAAATCAATAATACCAGATAACTGATCTTTGATACTTTGAGACCAAGCTTTAACGGTATCTAAGGTGTTTAACTGACGTTCAGCATCTTTAAACGATGGATCACCGATCATTCCGGTTCCGCCACCTACTAATGCAATTGGCACGTGACCGTTTTGCTGGAAACGACGCAAAGTCAAAATTGGCAGCAAATGTCCAATGTGCAGGCTGTCAGCAGTTGGATCAAATCCAATATATAATTTGACAGACTCTTCATTTAATTGTTTTTTTAGGGCTTCTTCATCCGTCACTTGGAAGACCAAGCCACGGTCTTTTAGCTCCTGAAAAAAGTCTGAACTCATTTTTTTTCCTCCTCAAAGTTGTATACTTCCCCATATTAACTGAAAAAATGTCGAATTAAAAGACGTAAGATTCAAAATGACTACGATTATTTGAAGTTTTGATTACAATATCGCCAAGTGCTTGTTATGACAGCTCATTCTTTGCTATAATTCAACAGAATTATATAGATAATCGATGAGGTGAACTTTTTGGCTCACAAGAAAAAAGAAAAAAAGAAGCAACCCCGCTCCACGAAGCATTTGGTGGGCACTTCTTTTTATATTAACGTCACACTAAGAGTGGTAAAATCGTTATTCGTCGGTCTTGTCCTCGTTCTATTCTTAGGAGGTATGCTGGCTTTAGGTATTGGCGCAGGCTACTTTGCCTACTTGGTAGAAGGTACCGCTACACCGACAAAAGAAGAAGTAAAGCAAACGGTCGGCGATATTACCGAGTCTTCCAAACTCCTTTATGCGGACAATAAAGAGATAGCCACGATTAGTGCTGATCCTATTCGACAAAAAGTCAACTCTGATGAAATATCGCCGTGGATCAAAAAAGCCATTGTTGCTACAGAGGATGAGTACTTTTTCGAACACCATGGTGTTGTCCCTAAAGCAGTGGTTCGAGCGTTAATCAGCGAAGTAACTGGTTTGGGAGGAAGCTCTGGGGGGTCTACTTTAACTCAGCAGCTGATAAAGCAACAGGTATTAACCAGCGAGACTTCTTTCAAACGGAAAGCCAATGAAATTGTTTTAGCTTTAGATGTTGAAAAATATTTAAGCAAAGATGAAATTTTAACCGCTTATTTGAATATTTCACCGTTTGGTCGTAATAATAAAGGGCAAAACATTGCCGGCGTGGAGGAAGCTGCCACCGGTATTTTTGGTGTTCAGGCCAAGGATCTAAATTTACCACAGGCTGCCTTTATTGCTGGATTGCCGCAAAGTCCTATCGTTTATAGTCCTTATACAAACACTGGGGATCTCAAAGAAGATTACTCAATTGGGATGGATCGTAAGGATAATGTACTTTTTAATATGTATCGTGAAAAGGTAATCTCCAAACAGGAATACGAAGAAGCTAAAAATTATGATTTAGCCAAAGATTTCAAAGCACGAGAAGATGTGGTAGAAGACCAACGAGGGTTCTTATATTACACCATATACAATGAAGCAGTCAGCATATTAGCTAGACAGCAGGCAGCGCAAGATGGTGTCAGCGAAACTGATTATAATAAAGATGATGTACGAACTCGTTATGTTGAACAGGCTAAAGTAAAAATCCAAAACCAAGGATTAAATGTTCAATCAACAATTGATAAAAATATTTATGATGCGATGCAGCTTTCAGCGGCCGAATACGGGCAATATCTTGACAATGGATCGGGAACGCCTATCGAAACAGGTAATATTTTGATGGATAACCGGACAGGTCGGATTTATGGTTTCGTCGGCAGTCGTGATTACAATACTAATCAGAATAATCATGCGTTCGATACCATTCGGCAGCCAGGTTCTTCGATCAAACCACTTTTAGTTTACGGACCAGCCGTTGACCAAGGGTTGATCGGCAGCGGAACCCGCATAGCTGATTTTCCAATGAAGTATCAACAAGGTGCCAATGCTGGAAAAGAATTGAAAAACGCGACCGGAGATGGTTCACGAACCTTCCAAACAACTCGTGAAGCGTTAGTAGAGTCTACCAATATTCCTGCCTATCATGTTTATCAAGATTTATTAACAGAAAAAGGCTCTGATCAATATGTCTACAATGATTATTTGAAGAAAATGAATTTTCCAAGCTCCGACAACTGGGGAGTTGAATCAGCACCTTTGGGAACTATTGAGACCACTACATTAAATCAAGTAAATGGTTTTCAAGCATTAGCCAACGGTGGTGTTTATCAAGAGGGTTATTTAATTGAATCCATTACAGACAGTACAGGCAAAGAAATCTACAAACACCAAGAAAATCCTGTACAGGTTTACTCTAAAGCAACAGCAAGCATCATGAATGATATGATGCGCAGTGTAATCACCGAGCAGCAGACTACTCCATTTAAAGCATTACTAAGCGGAGTAAACTATACCTTAAGTACAGCTGACTGGGTAGGTAAAACGGGAACAACCGATAATTATACAGATAACTGGTTGATTGTTTCTACACCTTCTGTTACTTTAGGCAGTTGGACAGGCCGCGATGATAATCAGCCGATGGATAGCAATGCTGGAAACCGTACTGCTACTTATATGGCGTATCTAGCTGGTCGAATCTATGGCGTGAATCCTAACGTATTTGAGGTAAATGAGGAGTTTAAGTTGTCTGACGATGTCAAGAAAGAGAAGGTTTCAACCTTTACGGGACTGAAACCTGGGAAAGTTAGTCATGATGGAACTACCTACCAAGTACCAAGTGGTGAATCTGAATCCTTCTGGGCTAAAGATGGACCGGGAAGCAATACTTACAAATTTGGTATCGGCGGTACAGATGCTAACTATGAAGATTACTGGAATACTCGCAATCGTTCGAACCGTACTAACAATGTGACAAACAATAATAATGACAATGATGATGAAGACTAACTGTAAACAAGCAGGCCGGGAGATTTCTCCCGGTCTTTTTTGTGTAGCAAAAAAGCCCTCAGAAGCTGAGAGCTTTTCATCAATTATTTAGTTGAACCTTTTTCGTCGACACCATGAGGTAAAATGATTGTTTTTTGTTCAATATCTTCCTTGTTCATCATTTTAGTCAATAGACGCATTGCTACCGCACCGATATCATATAATGGTTGAGTAACACTCGTTAAACGTGGACGGGCAACATCTGTCAACAATGAATCGTTGCTGGTGATAATTTCGAAGTCTTCCGGAATTTTAACGCCTTTATCCAACAAACCATCTAATAAACCAATTGCTAACTGATCATCGGTAACGTAAGCTGCTGTTGCTCCACTGTTCAATACACGATCAGTTAAAGCCAATCCATCTTTAAAGCTGTAAGTCGCCTCAAAAACTAATCCTTCATTATATGAAAGACCATGATCAGATAAAGCTTCTTTATAGCCCTTCATACGTGCTTGCCCATTGATTGGATCGATTAGTGCACCACTAATGAAAGCAATTTTTTTATTATCATGCTGTGCTAGGATTTCTACTGCATCTTTCGCAGCAGTTGTGTAATCAATATTTACACTGCCGACTTGTTCATCTGGATCAATTGAACCAGCTAAAACAATTGGCGTTTTTGAACGTGAGAACTCGGCACGAATTTCATCAGTAATATGATGACCCATGAAAATGACACCATCAACTTGCTTAGCTAGCAGATTGTTTAACACATTCACTTCTTTTAAAGTTTCACCATCTGAGTTAGCTAAAATGATATTGTATTTGTACATTGTCGCAATATCATCAATTCCTCGTGCTAATGACGCGAAAAACATGTTGCTGACATCAGGAATAATTACCCCTACTGTTGTTGTCTTTTTACTTGCAAGTCCTCGAGCAACTGCGTTTGGACGATAATCTAAACGATCAATAACCTCTAATACCTTTTTACGTGTGGTTGGTTTTACATTGGGATTGCCGTTTACTACACGAGAAACGGTTGCCATCGAAACATTCGCTTCCCGGGCAACATCGTAAATTGTAATTGTTTGTTTTTCCATTTGATTTTTCTCCTATCTCTTTTCGTTTTCAGAAAATCTCATTTACATTTCCTAAAGATAATAGCACGTCTTTTCTCTGATTGCAACCGTTTTACTCTAATTTATTAAAAGATTTGCAAGCGTTTTCTAATATTATTTTGCAGAAAAGGGCTCAAGTGATACAATATTTGTATGCTTAACAGAAAGAAGGATAATCATGAATCAAGAAAAAGTTGCAGAACTACGTAAATGGATGTCATCAAACAATGTGGATTTGACTTATGTATCTGATCCTAGCCACATCGCTTATTTCTCAGGTTTCGACAGCAATCCGATGGAACGAATTTTAGCACTTTTCATTCCTTTAGACAAAGATCCCTTTTTATTCGCTCCAGGTTTGGAAGTCGAAGATGCTAAAGCGAGTAACTGGGAATATGATGTAATCGGCTACTTAGACAGTGAAGATCCATGGGCAATTATTATAGCCGAAATTAAAAAACGCTATGGTACACCAAAGAAAATGGCTGTAGAGATGGGGCAATTGGTTCTAGATCGTTATCAACGTCTGGCAGACACTTTTACTGACACTGACTTCTCTGCTGACCTGACACCTTTAGTGCAACAATTACAGCTTTATAAAACAGAAGAAGAATGCCAGCGTTTAGTTGAAGCTGGTTCAACGGCGGATCTAGCCTTTGAAATTGGTTTTAAGTTGGTTAAGGCTGGTACTACTGAAGAATCTATTGTAGCAGAAATCGAATACGAATTGAAAAAACAAGGGATCAAGCAGATGTCCTTCCCAACTGAGGTACTGGCTGGACCAAACGCAGCAAGCCCTCACGGCTCACCAGGAAAAAATACTGTGAAAGAAAATGAATTAGTTCTATTTGACCTTGGAACAATTGTTAATGGTTATTGCAGTGATGCCACTAGAACAGTATCTTGCGGCAAGCCAACTGATCATCAAAAGAAGATCTACGACATTGTACTAGAAGCTCAATTGAAAGCCCAAGAAGCTGTTAAGCCAGGGATTACAGCAGCTGAATTAGACAAAATTGCTCGTGACGTGATTGAAGGTCACGGTTACGGTGAGTACTTCAACCATCGTTTAGGTCATGGTATTGGAACAACCATTCATGAATATCCTTCAATCGTTGGCGGAAATGACATGGAGATTAAAGAAGGCATGTGCTTCTCAATTGAACCAGGAATTTACTTACCAAATGATGTCGGTGTTCGAATCGAAGACTGCATTTTTGTAACTAAAGACGGTTGTGTTCCATTTACTAAAACATCAAAAGAATTGATAATTTTATAGAAACAAAAAAGTTGTCCCCTATTTTTCAAGGGACAACTTTTTTTGAAATTTATTGTTCAGGATTGTTCTTCTCAACTTCTTCTTTAATTTCTTCTTTGATTTCTTCAAAGCTGTCAGAATTCTTCAAATCCTCTGCCTTCACATTTAATTCTGAAGCACCCTCTGATACTGTTTGTTTAGCGCCAGTTTTCATTTCATCTGCATCAATTACAATATCATCAGCGGTGTCTTCAACGACGTCCTGTGCTTCGTCAGCTGCTTTCCGGAAACGATCAGATAAATCAGAGCTTTGTTGTTTCAAATCATCAAACAAATCAGCATGAATATCTCCCAAGTCATCTACTGCATCCTCTGATTTTCCTTTCACTGAAGAAGCAAAATCAGTCGCCTGGTTGGTTAAATCAGCTGCCTTTTCCTTAACTACTGCACTCATCTCACTAGTTTTGCCAACGATTTCTTCAGTATAATCAGAAGCTAGATCCCGCCAATCATCAGTTTTGCTTGCTAGTTCGTCACGTAATTCTTTGCCTGATTTAGGTGCTAATAATAAAGCTGTCGCTGCTGCTGCAACTCCACCAATAACTACTCCTAGTAAAAATCCGCCTTTTTTTCTTCCCATCGTAATTCCTCCTATTATAAATTAGTTTGTTTGCGATTTCTGAAAAACTTCATGGTTGACTCTCCAACCTTACCTGCAACCTTTACCTTAGCAGTAGTTTTTCCAACACTAGCGACCTTACCAGTTAAGTTGCGGCTAGCATGGTTTAAGTTCGAAACACTTTCACTTAAATCTGCTACGGCAGTAAACAATGGGTCAATCGTTGCTACCTTCCCATTGACGTCATTTAATAAATGATTGCTTTTTACCAGCAATCCTTCCACTTGCTGCATCAACAAATCAACATCCTTTGTTAATACACTAATCGTTGTATTTGCTTCTTTGACTGTAGTATCGACCTTTTCCACCGTTTTGGCGACTTGACTCAATACCCTTACCAGAAAAATTACCAATACAACAAATGCTAAGGCTGCAATGAGGGCAGCAATACCTCCTAGACTCATCCGAACACTCCCTTGCTCATTTTCTGTCAAAAAACCTTTATTTGCTAACTTTTATTATACCATTCATCCCATATTAAACAAAAGTTTATCCTTCAGTACAAAAGGTATCTTGGTTTGAAGAACGGCGAATCGATTGAATACCTCTTATTATTTCTAACGCATTGCTATTACATATTCCTCAGGAGAATACTTCATCTTCTGAGAAATATAACCTATTGAAGCATCTATATTATCTGATTTTTTCTAAAAAAAAACAGCAACAATTAGCTGCTGTTTTTTGGCTTTGATTATTCTTTTGGAGCTTTAGGTTTTTTTCCTTCAATTTCTTTACCTAACTTCACAATATAGTCAGCTAATTTATCTTTAATCTCAGGATGAGTCAACCCGTATTCAATACTAGTTGTCATGAAACCAAACTTATCACCGACATCTGAACGTTTGCCAGTAAATTCTTGTGCAAATACTCGTTGTGTCTTATTCAAAGTATCAATCGCATCCGTCAGCTGAATCTCTCCGCCAGCACCTGGTTTTTGGTTATCTAAAATAGAAAAGATTTCCGGAGTCAGCAAATAGCGTCCGATAATTGCCAAATCGCTAGGTGCCTCTTTAGGATTTGGTTTCTCTACAAAGTTTTTAACATTGAATAAGCCTTTTTCAACTTCTTCACCCGGATTAATAATTCCGTATTTTGATGTTTCTTCATGAGGGACACGCATCACGGCAATGGTTGATGCATGAGTTTTCTCATAGTCATTCACCAACTGCTTCGTCAATGGCACTGTATCTTCCATTAAATCATCACCCAGCATAACCACAAATGGCTCATTACCAACAAATGCTTTGGCCTGTAGTACTGCGTGCCCCAGCCCTTTTGGATGAGACTGACGAATAAAATGCAAATTAACATCCGTTGTTTCTTCTACTAGCGCTAACAAATCTGTTTTGCCTTTTTCTTTTAAATTCATTTCCAATTCGATATTTGCATCAAAGTGATCTTCGATTGGACGCTTTGCTTTACCGGTAACGATCAGAATATCTTCGATCCCCGAATTCAAAGCCTCCTCAACAATAAATTGAATTGTTGGCTTATCAACAATTGGCAGCATTTCTTTTGCCATCGCTTTGGTAGCTGGCAAAAAACGAGTTCCTAACCCTGCTGCTGGTATCACAGCTTTTTTTACACGCATGGTACTTCCTCCAACTTTTTGATTATAGTGTAAATTCATTTTCAAATGTCCCTGCCCGTAACATCAAATCAGTACAAGCTTGACGAACGTCCTTTCCTTCATATAAAACAGAGTAGATAGTTTCGGTTATCGGCATTTGAACCGCCATTTTTTCAGAAAGTTCTTTTGCTGCCTTAGTTGTCGCTACACCTTCAACAATCATCCCCATATTATCTAGTACTTCATCTAAATTATGTCCTTTGCCTAGCAAATTGCCAGCACGCCAATTACGTGAATGAACCGAGGTACAGGTGACAATCAAATCCCCAACACCGCTCAAGCCAATAAATGTTAATGGGTTGGCTCCCATCGCCACACCTAAACGACTAATTTCAGCTAATCCTCGGGTCATAATAGCAGCCTTGGCATCATCACCATAAGAAAGTCCGTGCAAAGCTCCTGCTCCAATAGCGATAATATTCTTTAGGGCAGCTCCCATTTCAACTCCGACAACATCAGTGTTAGTGTAAATACGCAAATACTCATTCATAAACAATTTTTGTACATATTTTGCCAGCTCTTCAATATCACTAGCTGCTGTAATTGTCGTAATGTCATGAACCGCAACTTCTTCAGCATGACTTGGACCAGACAAAACGACAATCCCCTGACGTTTTTCGGCCGGAATTTCTTCTGCCAATATTTCTGAAATCCGTTTATGACTTTCCTGCTCCAGCCCTTTACTTGCATGGATAATCACAGGCTTACCAGTTACTGCTTGGCTAAATTCCTTAGCAACGATTCGCATTGCTTTAGTTGGTACAACAAAAAGAACAGCATCTACCTCATCGATCGCTTCTTTTAAGTCCTTGCAGCCCTGAATACCTTCAGGGATCTTTAAATCCGGCAAATAATGACGATTGGTATGATAGGTATTAATTTCATCAATTTGTGCTGGGTTGTTCCCCCAAATTCTTACGTCATGACCATTTTCTGCTAATACTTTTGCTAAGGCGGTTCCCCAAGAACCTGGCCCTAGAACGGCAACTTTTTGTTTCAAAGTTCGTTCCTCCTGTCTTTAATCCTAACATAATTTTATTTGAATGTCGTAAACTATACTATATACTGATTAGTGCCCTGATCCCGTCGATAAGCTGGAATCGGTGGTTGTTTTTTCCGTCGTAGATAGATTACTAACCAAGCACTGAAAAATAGTACTAAAGATAGAGCTTGAGATACTCTTAGCTCACCAAATAAATATAAGCTGTCTGTTCGCATTCCCTCAATAAAGAATCGAGCAAAACTGTACCAAACTACATAGCTCAAGAAGATTTCTCCTTGCTTGAAAAGGCTGGTTTTCTTTCTTAGAAGTATCAGTATGACAAAACCAAGCAGACACCAAAGCGACTCATACAAGAAAGTTGGTTGCCGATAAGCGCCATCAATATACATATTTTCGATTATGAACTGTGGCAAATGCAAGCTCTCTAGAAAACCTCGAGTAGTTTCCCCACCAAATGCCTCATGGTTCATAAAGTTGCCCCAACGACCTATTCCTTGTGCCAGAATTACACCAGGTGCGCAAACATCTAAAAACAACCAAGGATCAATAAAATGATACCGCGTATAAATGATCAACACAATCACTGCTGCAATCAAACCACCATAGATCGCCAGACCACCGCTCCGAGTATTAAATATCTGGATTGGGTCAGCTAAATAAGGTTCTAAATCAAATAAAATAAAATACAGTCGGGCCCCAATAATAGCGATCGGCAGTGCCCATATTAAATAATTAGTCATATCATCTTCTTTCAACCCCACGCGAACAGCTTCACGACTTGCTAGCCACAACGCAATAGCAATCCCAGAAACAATAATAATCGCATACCAATAGATTTCAAGACCAAATATTTCAAAGGCAGTCCGATTTACTTGAGCAATCATTTATTTTGCCCCGAATTCTCATCAATTAAAGCAGTTAATCGGTTTTCAAATGTCTTTGTCGCATCGTAGCCCATGCTCTTCGCTCGGAAATTCATGGCAGCAACTTCAATAATAATTGCAACATTTCGTCCCGTTTTAACTGGAATTTTTATTTGTGGAATATTCACTTCTGCAATTTCAACTTCTGTATTATCGCTTCCCAAGCGATCATATTTCTTATCTTTGGCCCAATTTTCCAAATAGACAACTAACTGGACAGGCATAGATCCGCGAACCGCACTTGCGCCAAACAAATCCATGACATCGATAATCCCAACTCCGCGAATTTCAATCAGGTGCTGTAAAATTCTTGGCGGTTCACCCACCAAAGTTAACTCATCCTGCTGATAAACATCCACACGATCATCGGCAATTAAGCGGTGCCCTCGCTTTACAAGTTCGAGAGCCGTTTCACTTTTCCCGATGCCGCTGTCTCCTTGGATCAGAACTCCTAAACCATATACATCCACCAAAACACCATGCACACTAGTACGTGGTGCCAGGCTGCCATTCAAGAAGCTGGATATCTCTCCTAATAAACGTGAAGTCGCTATCGGTGATCGCAAGACTGCAATACCGTGCTCTTTTGCTGCATCTACCATTTCTTTAGGCGGTGTTAACCCACGAGACACAATAAATGCTGGCGTATCTTCACTGCACATTCTCCGCATTACCATCAATCTTTCTTCCGGAATCATACGCTCCGCAAAGGTTATTTCTTTATTTCCAAATAGCTGTAAACGATCATGAGAGTAGTAATTAAAATACCCAGTCAATTCCAGACCTGGTCGTGAGATGTCGCCAGTCACAATCACTCGTTCTAAACTGTTTTCATCTCCGGTCACTACTTCCAAAGAAAGTGCTTCAACTAATTCTTTCACTTTAACTGTTTCAGACATTTGAGCCCCTCTTTCTATCAGTTTCCGTTCTATTTTATCATTTATTGGAGAGGGTTACTAGGTTATAGAACCTTTCTGAGACAAAACTAAAAAACCAGAAGACAAAAGCGTCTTCTGGTTAACGTTCGTTATATTTATCAAGATAGTGTTCTGAGACAATCACATTGACAATTGCCATCACGATAGCTACCAAGATGGCTGTTCCAAAGCTTGCAAAGCCGAAGCGGTAACTTCCTACAATACTGGAAGTCATTTGTAACATACCAGCGCTGATCACAAAGCTGAATAGTCCGAAGGTCAATAGATTCAATGGTAAAGATAGGATCGTTAAGATCGGTTTTACCAGTGTATTGAGAATAGACAAGATAAAGCTTGCGAGAATAGCTACCCAGATATTTGCGACAAATACATGTGCTGGAAATATCACGGACAATGAGATGAAAATCAATGTATTAGCTACTACGCGCTGCAAGTAAGTCATTAAAAGTCGCTCCAGTCATCGTCATCAACGGGTTCAGCTTGTTTACGTTCCTTTGTCTTCTTTTGACTTGTGTTATTACGTCCATAATAAGGATTATCGTGGCCATAAGAATTGGTCCGTGGTCCTGCGGGAATTACTAATGCCAACAAGACATATAAAACAACTGGTGCACCAATCAAGCCAAAACTCAAGAAGACATAAATGACACGAACAATGGTAGGATCAATGCCGAAGTATTCCGCAATTCCGGCTAAGGTACCAGTTAGTACCACATTGCTCCTTGATTTTGTAAGTCTCTTTTGCATATATAATCTTCCTTCCTATTATTCCTTATTTGTCAAAATCTTTCAAGAAAATACTTCCTGTTGTCGTAGAAACATCAATTTGTGCCATTTGATCATTGGTTCTTCTGAATTGAAGCAAGCGATTGGTTTTTTCTTTTTTCTCACGAACCACCTCGTAGTCTGATAAGCGATGGTTGATATTTCCCAAGCTTGTTTTCGCCATTCCTTCTAAACCTAATGCTTTAGGAAACGATACTTTAACGTTCCCATTGACAGAACTTGCTTTAATTTTTTTCAACGTATCATGACCAACAGTTAGTTTTACATCACCATTGATTAATGAAACGCCATAATTTTGAACTGATGCTCTTGAAGAAATCGTTCCATTGACTGTTTCAATGATCGAATCTAGAATTTCTCCTTCGCGAATTTCAATATTGCCGTTTACACCTTGAATTTCCAACATGGTGGCATTAATTTGTTTGAATACGATATTGCCGTTAGTTGATTTCGCATACACATCTTTAGCATCCAATTCTTCAACGATTAAGTTACCGTTCAATAGTTTCACTGCAACATGATCGTAAGTCCGTTTTGGTAAGTAGAAGACTAATTCCGCATTTACCCGTTTATTAGGTACTTGGAAAGTAATATGTTCGTCATTAACTTCAACTTGACTGCGTTCCATAAAGGATTGCAAGGGTGTTGCTTCATTCATTTTGCCGTAAAGCTTAACTTTAGCATCCACTTTGATGTCTTCTTCATCCCAAGACTTGAAGGTTACTTTACCATTTGCTAATTTTACATCAATCAAGGTTGGTTCAACACCATTATATAAAAACTGATGTTCAAATTTAGTAGTAGCCACGCCAGGAACTTTTACATTAATATCTTTCCAATCGACGTTTTCTTCAACTGTTTCCGAAACTGTTTTTATTGCTTTCTTCATGAACTTGCCAAACTGGACACCAGCTTCGCCTAACTTTTCGCCTACTTGATTGAAGGTCTCACTTGCTTGCTCCTTCAATTCCTCAGGAATTTCAAAATTCATGTAAAGGCGTTTGCCTTTAGCTTCTTGATCCTCACGAATGGATTCTAATGCTTCTTGCTGTTCCAGTTCTTGGTTTTCTAAACGGATTAACTGTTCTTCCCAACCTTTGATCTCAGCTTCCACACGTTCACGAATTGCTTCATCTTCATCTGATAAAGCATCTAATTCTTCCTTCGTGTTTAGTTCCATCAGTACTTCTTGTTTTTCCCGAATGTCATCTTTAAGCTCTTGCTTTTCACGATTAATTTCATCAATACGAGCAGAAATCTGATTGGCTTCGGTAGCTAACTCATCGAAGTAAGCTTCTAAATCTTCCAGCTCATCTTCTTTTGCTTTACGTTCTTCCCCATCGGTTTCCCAATCATCAGCCAGGTTAGCGGCTTGGTCGCGATGGTAAGAGTCTACCTTATCTGCGTCCTGCTCAATTTGTGCTTCGTCTTTGGCTTTCGCCATGCTTTCCAATAAATCTAAACCTTCTTCAGTTGAGATGATTCCTTTTTTAACTAGTTCTAAAACTCTTTGTCTTTCATTCATAAAAAATTGCCTCCTTCAGCAATCAAACGTTTGGGTTACTTAACTTATGTACTTATTATGCAATGTTTTTCGTCATTTGTCATAGGACTAAAGGCTTATCTTTTTCTCCAACCATCGAAACCTTTCAAAAGAAAAAAGCCTGAATTCACTTCTAACTACTGAAAGTGTACCGAATTCAAAGCTTTTTGTCATGAGCAGAGATTAGATAAAACAATTTGTTTAGCAAAAAGTCACAAAATCTTCTAGCATTTTTTTGCTGTTAGTTGAATTTACTGGTTGCAGTTGCTTCGATTTCTTTGTTCAACACTCTATCACGTGTAATCAACCGCTTGAAAAGAGCTATAGAAACTAAGGCGGCTATAATTTCCGCAATAATAAAGGAAAGCCAAATTCCGTTAAGTCCCCATATTTTGCTCAGTAACAACGCTAAAGGCATCGTAATACAAAACTGACGTAATAAGAATACGATCAGCGATTCTTTCCCTTTGCCCATTGACTGAAATAGCGTGGGCAAGATAAAACCAAACGCTGCGGGAATAAAACTAATGGAAATAATGCGTAAAGCTGGAATACCGATCACGTGCATTTCACCAGAAGCATTAAATAAATCCAGCAACTGAGCAGGAAAAATTTGAAATAACAGGACGCCCACCAGCATAATTCCTAATGCTGCAACTAAACAGATTTTCAAACAGTGCACTAACCGACTGGCATCCTTTCTACCATAGTTATAACCCATAATTGGCATTGCACCTTGAGTTAAGCCGCTGACCGGCATAAAGACAAAGGTTTGAAGCTTATAGTAGACTCCGTATAAGGAAACTGCGGTTGTTGAAAAGGAGATTAAAATGGCATTTAACCCCATCACTAAAAATGATCCTAATGCATTCATACAAGTATTGGGAATCCCTATAAACAAAATCTGCTTAATCGTCTCAACATTGTATTTAAACTCTCGCAGCTTTAGAGTAACCTCCTGATTCTTCTTTAATAAGAAGTAGAAGGACAGCAGCATACAAATGAATTGCGCAGTGACTGTTGCAATAGCCGCTCCTGCCACGCCCAAAGCTGGAAAACCAAACCAACCAAAAATTATGATTGGATCCAAAACGATATTAATTACGGCACCAATGACCTGGATCATCATCGGAATGCTCATTTGACCCGTCGATTGAAAAATTTTTTCTATTAAAATATAGTAGAAACTCGTAAAACTAAAGTAAACAACGATATACATATAACTGGAGGCATCAGCAACAATCGCCGCATCCTGGGTGAACATTTGTAAAAACTGCTCGGTGCCTACTAACCCAAATAAACAAAAAATTCCTGAAGCAATAGTGGCCAACATCATGCCATGAGCCACTGTACTATTGGCCTCTTTGTGTTCCTGCTCCCCAAGTTTGCGTGAGATGTAAGAGTTCACCCCAACTCCAATTCCCACCGATACAGAAATAATCAAACTTTGAATTGGAAAAACAATTGATACCGCAGTTAGTGCTTCTTCACTGATTTGAGCCACATACATACTGTCGACAATATTATAAAGCGACTGAATCAGCATTGAAACCATCGGCGGCAATGCCATACCGAACAACAATGATGGCATGGGTTTCTCAGCCATTTTATTCATTTTCATTTTTCTCCTCTTTCTCGCAGAAAAAGCCCGCTCTTACTATTTTAAGTCGTGAAAATAGCAAAATACGGGCTTTAATAAGCAATATTCTATTATCGTCATTTTACAAAATTAACGCTGAGTTTTCAAGCTGAACTTAAAAAACTTAGTATAAACCAATATATATTTTGAAAAAAACAAAAAAGACACGTACAATAACGTGTCCTCAAGCCTAAAACTGCTCATCGCGATTGCTGTTTAATTCAGTAATTTTACCCGAAGCAAGGTAAACAATCCACTCACAAATATTCGTCACATAATCGCCAATTCTTTCTAAATAGCTGGCTACGTTCAAATAATCTGTTCCGCTGATAATCGTATCAGACTGCTGTTCCATTGTATCAGTAGTCATCTTGTAAATCTTTTTGAAGTATTCATTTACCCGTTCATCCATCTTAGCAATCATACGGGCATCTTTTTCATCCGTTTTAACGTAGGCAATTAGGACATTGTCTACCATTTTTTTCACATAGTCTGACATTTCCGAAATGACTTGTTCCACTTCGAGAATACGGGGCATCCCTTTTAAACGGATCGTTGATTTAGCTACAGAAACTGCGTGATCTCCCATCCGCTCCAAATCAGAGCTAGCTTTCATAATAGTAATGATTGTCCGCAGATCCGTCGTAACAGGTTGCTGCAATGCGATCATTTCAAAGCTTTTCTTTTCCAGTTTCACTTCCATGTTGTTAATTTCATTGTCATTGTCGATGACTTCCTGAGCTAAATGTTTATCATGCTCAATATATGAACGTACGGATTTGTGAACAGCACTGGAAACTGACATCCCCATTTCATAAAATTGATTATGCAGATTTAATAAATCTTCTTCAAACTGTGTACGTAGCATTGTTTCCCTCCTTAATTCTATTTTCTAACCGAATTTACCAGAGATATAATCTTCAGTTTCTTGCTTAGCAGGATCCAGAAAGATTTTCTTTGTCTTATCAAACTCGATTAGCTCACCTTGTAAAAAGAAAGCTGTTTTATCAGAAATCCGTGAAGCTTGAGACATGTTATGAGTAACGATAATAATTGTATACCGTTCCTTCAACTCTAAAAGCATATTTTCGATTTTCCCGGTAGAAACAGGATCCAATGCACTAGTTGGCTCATCCATCAAAATAATTTCTGGATTTACTGCTAAAACCCGAGCAATACAAACTCTTTGTTGTTGACCGCCCGATAAAGATAGTGCACTTTCATGCAATTTATCTTTGACATCATTCCAAACAGAAGCAGCCTTCAAGCTTTCTTCCACAACTTGGTCTAGTTTCACTTTATCTTTTTCACCTTTTAATTTTAACCCATAAACAATATTCTCGTAAATGGAAAAAGGAAAAGGATTGGGTTGTTGAAAAACCATACCGATTTGTTTGCGCAAATCAACTGTATCTGTTTTAGGACTGTAAATATCCTTATCTTTATACACAACGCTTCCAGTAATTGTTACATCAGGAATCAAATCATTCATTCGATTCAAGCATCGCAGATAAGTAGATTTCCCACAACCGGAAGGTCCAATCATTGCAGTAATTTCATTTTCGTTAAAAGATAAATCAATTCCTTTTAAGGCCTCTTTCTTTCCATAATAAAGGTGAAGGTCTTTGGAAGTAATAATCTCAGACATTTGTTTTCCTCCGTCTCTTAACCAAAGTGCCCAGAAACATAATCTTCGGTTGCTTGAATTTTTGGTCGTGTGAAGATTTTACGCGTTTCATCGTATTCGATCACATGACCAAGATAAAAGAATGCTGTGTAATCACTAATACGAGCAGCCTGCTGCATATTGTGAGTAACAATAATAATTGTATAATCATCCTTCAATTGAGTTAATGTTTCTTCCACCGTACCGGTCGAAATCGGGTCTAATGCACTCGCTGGCTCATCAAGCAGTAAAATATCTGGCTTCATCGCAATTGCACGAGCAATGCATAAACGTTGTTGCTGTCCACCTGATAAAGCTAACGCACTTTTGTCCAGATTATCTTTCACCTGATCCCATAAAGCAGCCTGCTTCAAGCTGGTTTCAACCATTTCTTCTAATTTGTGTTTATCCTTTTCTCCATGCTGCTTCAAGGCAAACGTAATATTTTCACGAATAGATTTACTAAAAGGATTCGGACGCTGAAATACCATGCCAATTCGTTTGCGCATTTCGTACACGTCAATATTATCTGCGTTAATATCTACGCCTTTGTACATAATTTTCCCAGTCACACTGGCAGTGCTGATCCCGTCATTCATACGATTCAAGGAACGCAGATACGTAGATTTCCCACAACCTGAAGGTCCAATTAAAGCGGTAATTTTATTTTTTTCAAATTCTAAATCGACACCTTTGATCGCTTCGTTTTCTCCGTAAAAAACGTGTAAATCTTCTGTATGGAGGACAACATCTCCAGGCATATGGATGATATTGCGTTCTTCCCAATTATATTCTTTCATCGAATTCTCCTTATGCTGAAGTCATCTTTTTGTGCAGACGTTTACCAATCGCCCGTGCACCAAAATTAAATAGCAATACTGCAATGATCAGAACTGCAGAAGCACCAGCTGAAACGCTAGCTCCATCCGGCATGGTTCCTTCTGTGTTAATTTTCCAAATGTGTACTGCCAACGTTTCCGCTTGTCGAAAAATGCTAATTGGACTTGAAACACTCAGCGGGTTCCAGTTCGTAAAATCTAAAGCCGGCGCACTTTGACCAGCTGTGTAAATCAGTGCAGCAGCTTCACCAAAGATACGACCAGAGCTCAAAATAATCCCTGTTAAAATTCCTGGCGAAGCATCAGGAACAACAATTTTAGTGACTGTTTCCCAACGTGATAAGCCTAGTGCTAGACCCGCTTCTCGCTGTGTATAATGAATTGCTCGCAAGGATTCCTCAATGTTACGTGTTAGCAATGGCAGGTTAAACAAAGTTAGCGCCAAAGCTCCTGACAAAATCGAGAAACCATAACCAAACTGAATAACAAATACTAAGAATCCAAACAAACCGACTACAACTGAAGGCAGTGAACTCAAAATTTCAATTGACGTACGAATTAGTCCAGTCAACCAATTGTCTTTCGCATACTCTGATAGGTAAATACCAGCTCCTAAAGAGATCGGAAAACTAATCAACATCGTAATAAATAATAAGAAAATCGAGTTAAATAATTGAATTCCAATACCACCGCCTGCTTGGTAAGCTTTGGATGGGGAGGTTAAAAAGTTCAATGAAATATGCGGAACTCCGCGAACTAATATATAAAGCAATAGAAAAGCTAGAATACAAACAATTAATCCAGAGATCACGTATAGAACCCCAGTGGCAATTTTATCGGCACGTTTTGCTTTATCCATTATTTAATCGCTCCTTTTTTACCAATATAGCGAATCACAATATTGAAGACTAACGACATAAACAATAGGATCAATGCTAATGACCACAGAACATTGTTTTCTACAGTGCCCATAATCGTGTTACCAATGCCCATTGTTAAGATTGAAGTTAAGGTCGAGGCTGGCGTTGTCAAACTAGTTGGCATTAAGGCAGCATTACCGATAACCATTTGAATCGCCAAGGCTTCCCCAAACGCACGAGCCATCCCAAATACTACTGCTGTTAAAATTCCCGGAATAGCTGCTCGCAGCACAACTTTGTAAATCGTCTGCCATCGTGTCCCACCTAAAGCCAATGATGCTTCCCGGTAGTAACGTGGTACAGATTTCAACGTATCAACAGTCATTGTCGTTACTGTCGGTAGAATCATTACGAATAGAACAAACGTTCCAGATAAAATCCCGAACCCAGTTCCCCCAAACACTGAACGGACCATCGGAACAATCACAGACAAACCAATAAATCCATAAACTACAGATGGAATACCTACCAATAATTCAATAACTGGCTGTAAAAATTTCTGTCCTTTGTTTGGCGAAATCTCTGTCATAAAGACTGCTGCGCCAATTGCAAACGGTGTAGCGACGATCGCTGATAAAAAGGTGACTACAAATGATCCAACAATCATCGGTAGGGCACCTACTAGCGGCTGTCCATCTGGACCTGTTGCACTAGGATTCCAAGTTGTCCCAAATAGAAAGTCAAAGACATTGATTTTATCTACAAAAAATGTAGCCAACCCTTTGCTGGCGACAAAATAGAAGATAGCACCTACTACAAATACAATCAAGGCGATGCAGATGAAGCTGATGATTCGTCCTCGTTGCTCGATACGTGCTCTTTTTGATTTAGTGGTCAGAGCTTTTTTTACTTCTTCATTCTCCAAAGGATATTCCTCCTAAACGATAATCTAACGGATTCATTTTACAAGTTGAACGTCAATTTCTTTTTAACCTTGTGTAAAGCTTGGATGACAATTGTAAAGATTGTGTAAATCAGACTGAAAAAGTGTGATTTATCTCAATTCTAGCCTACTTTTTTAGATACTCAAAGCGATCCTACTTTTACCAAGAAATTCAAATTTTTACTAAGGAAAAAGTATAGAGTCTTAGTATTTTCAGTTTTTGACGAATTTTCTATAAAAAAAACTGAGGAGCATTTCCTCAGTTTACGATATTGCCTTGCCAATCACGTTCAACTTTCATGGAAGAAATTGGAATGTACCCTAATTTTGGTACAATCCGTTTTTGTATCTCCTCAGATTGTATATATGCCAAAAATTCAGCGCTCAGCTCACTTGGTTTGCCTTTGGTATACATATGCTCATAGGCCCAAATTTGCCATTTATTTTCAGCAACGTTCTCATCTGTTGGTTCAATACCATCGATGCTTAATGTTTGTACATCGTCACTTACATACGAAAATGCAGTGTAACTGATAGCACCTGGAGTATCCGCAACAATTTGGCGGACCATACCACTAGAATCCTGCTCCTGTGCTCGAACAGCCGTTTGGCCATCCAGCACCCATTTTTCAAAGGTAGCACGTGTGCCACTGCCGGTTGCCCGGTTTAGAATGACGATATCTTCGTCTGTACCACCAATCTCTTTCCAGTTGGTGATTTCACCTAAAAAGATTTTGCGTAGATTTTCTAAAGAAATGTCTTTTACACCGATATCTTTATTTACAATAGGGGTAATGCCTACAACCGCAACTTTGTGATCCGTTAGCTGGTCAGCATTGATCCCACTTTTTTCTTCCGCAAACACATCCGAATTACCGATTTCAACTGCACCAGATTGCACTTGGCTTAATCCAGTACCACTTCCGCCGCCTTGGACGTTAACAAATTTGCCGGGGTTCTCATTTTGGTATTCCTCAGCAACTGTTTCTACCAGAGGCTGCAGTGCGGATGAACCAACTGCGGTAATTGATTCACCACGATCAATCCATTTAGAACAGCCTGATAATAAAAGTACAGTCCCTAAGAGGGGCAGTAACCATTTTTTCATTGGAATTCTCCTTTTAATAGAAATAAGCTAATTTATTGTACCATTTCATTTTTAAAGAGCAAGAGTTATTTACAGTAGTGGAGAGATCAAGCGGGCAATTCCTTCCTTAAATTTAATTACCAGCCCTCTCTGGTCATAACGTTCTTGGGTTAATACTTGTGATTTTTCGGAATCGTTGAAAAAAGCATTCCGAACTTCTGTAGCAAAATGACTGTCATAAATAACTGTGTTCACTTCAAAATCCAGTTGGAAAGAGCGAACATCAATATTTGCCGAACCGACTGAAGCAATTCCTTCATCAATAATCATGGTTTTTGCATGAATAAAACCATTCTCATAGGTCTCAATAATAGCTCCATATTCCAAAAGTTCAGCAGCAAAAGAATAGGTAGCCCAATAAACTAAAATATGATCTGGCTTATTAGGAATTTGAATACGAACCTTTACACCTGAAAGTAAGGCAGATTTTAACGCTTCATGAATAGAATCATCTGGAATATAATAAGGTGTTTGAATCAGAATTTCTTTCTTTGCTAAATTAATCATTTTCAAATAAGTCATCTTAATTTGTTCGTGCTCACTATCTGGTCCACTGGTTACAATTTGCAAAGCACAATGACCTCCAGATTCAATTTCTGGAAAATAGATCGGCTCATACAGTACTTCGTTTTTATGTTGAGAATTCCAATCCATTAAAAAACGGTTCTGCAAGGAATAAACCACATCGCCACATACACGAATATGATTGTCGCGCCAATACCCAAATTTTTCGACAAGACCCAAGTATTCATCACCGACGTTAAAACCACCGGTATATCCAATGTTACCATCGATGACAACAATTTTACGATGATTGCGATAATTCATACGGGGATTCAAATAAGGTACAAACAACGGGAAAAAAAATTCTACTTCGCCATCAGCCTCTAGCAACGAAGCAAAAAATTTGCGATTTACTTGAGTAGAGCCCCAAGCATCCAATAAAAGTCGAACTTTTACTCCACGTTTAGCTGCATCAACCAAAGCATCTCTCACTTCTATTCCTAAGGCATCACTGCGATAAATATAATACTCCATATGAATATGCAAGGTTGCCTCTTGAATGTCTGCTAACAGCGCATCAAATTTCTCTCTACCATCAGTATACAGGGTAACCTCGTTATTCGTCGTGTAAAGTGAACTTTCAAACATAGTTAACATATAAATTAACTGCTTAGGGTTCACTTGATTTGTAGAAGGTCTAGGGAATAACCCTCGATTCAGGGCTCTCTGCTGCTGTTCAATCTCAACATTCATTCCGACCTTCGTTTGCATCTTCAGGTCAAAAATTCGTTCCTTCGAAATTCCCTTACCTAAAAATATGTACATAATGAAACCGACCACCGGTAAAAATGTCAAAATTAGCAGCCATGCCCAAGTCGTAACCGTATCTTTCCGCTCTCGAAAGACAATAATTAATGATAATATCGTGTTCACGATTAGGAAAACTAGCCCCATATGTCCCAACAAAAAACTCACCATACTCCACTCCTTCCTTTAAAGAATAGCGAAGAAGGTCCCGATTGTAAACAAAAAACATAGTTATTTTAGCGGTTCCCTTAACCCGAAACAAATAAAAAGTGTTGGCGAAATGAATCACCAACACTTTCCTTTGTTTTAAATTTTTAAGAAACGACGCATTGAAATGATCGAGCCTAATGCTCCAATCAAATACCCGCCAACAGCCATCAGAATATCAAGCTTCCAAACAATGCTGTTTGGAGCGAGCAAGTTTAAATTAGACTGCAACAAGTACGGTGCAGCCAACTCATAAATTTGCTGATAGCCATACGTCAAAATTAGAATAGGAACAATCGAACCAATTAATCCTATCCAACCACCTTCCAAGAAGAATGGCCAACGGATATAACCATTTTTAGCTCCTACTAAACGCATAATTTGAATTTCACGTTTACGGGAAATGATTGTGATGCGAATAGTATTGGAAATTAGGAATATTGCCACAAAAATTAGTAAGGCCGCTGCAGCTAATCCCCAGGTCCTAACAACTCCTGCAATTGTAATAATACGATCAGCTGAACTACCACCGTAATCAGCACGATTGACATTTGGTAATTCTTTGGCTTGATTAGCAACCGGCTTAATGTATTGTGAATCTGTCGCGCTGACAATATACACATCATACAAAGGATTGTTGTCGCCTTCAAATAAATCCCAAGCATCACCTAATGCTGTTTGAATCTTTTTAAGCTGATCTTCTTTACTAGAGAATTGTACCTTTTCTACATGGGAAATGTCAGCCAAATCGGTTTTTAACTCTTTTAAGTCCTTCTCACTAGTACCTATGTCTACAAAGACTGTCACATCAACATTGCCCTCAACATCTTGTGCCAATTTTGTTGCGTTCATAATAATTGCCAGAAAGACACCAGCTAATGTTAAAGTAATGGTTACTGCACTGACAGACGCCAAAGTCATCCAGCCATTACGTTTTAAGCTTTTGATACTTTCCAACAAATGTCGGAAGAAATTTCTAATCATCGAATTCGTATTCTCCTCCCGCTTCATCTCGAACAATCAAGCCATTTTCAATCGCAATCAACCGGTGACGCATGGTATCCACGATTGTCTTATTGTGAGTCGCCATTACAATGGTTGTTCCCTGCGCATTGATACGCTCCAACAATTTCATAATTTCCCATGAAGTTTCAGGGTCAAGATTCCCGGTTGGTTCATCGGCAATCAACACTTTAGGTGTATTAACGATCGCCCGGGCAATAGATACCCGCTGTTGTTCGCCCCCAGATAATTCACCTGGGAAAACACGAACCTTATGCTTCAAGCCGACTAAATCTAGCACTTCCATTACTCGTTTTTTAATATCGCGAGGTTTCCGTCCGATTACTTGCATTGCATAAGCAACATTTTCATAGACCGTTTTCCGTGGAAGTAATTTAAAATCTTGGAAAACCACGCCAACATCCCGGCGCAGGTAAGGTACATCTCGGTTCTTAATTTTTAGCAAATCATGTCCGGCAACTTCTAATTTCTTTCCTGAAGTTGCTTTTTCTTCCCGATACATCAATTTGATAAAGGTTGATTTCCCACTTCCAGAGGGTCCTACAACGTATACAAACTCCCCTTGATCAATATTGACCGTAAGACCGCGAACCGCCGTAGTCTTATTGGGATACTTTTTCACCACATCTTGCATTTCAATCATGGTTATCTCTCCATATCCTCTTAAATTCTTAGCTATTATAGCACGGAAACATTGCAACAGGCTTTCAGTAGTTTACAATTTGATTTCATTTGACTTAGTTGCTTTGACCCAAATGCCATTTTAAGTAAGCGTCAATAAAGGGATCTAGATCACCATCCATGACTGCTTGCACATTTCCAGTTTCATAATTTGTTCGATGATCCTTAACCATAGAATATGGATGAAAAACATAAGAACGAATTTGTGAGCCCCAACTGATATCCATTTGTTCCCCACGCAAGGCAGCAGCTTCTTGTTCTTTTTTATCCAATTCCATTTGATAGAGTTTCGCTTTCAACATGGTCATAGCCGTTTCTCTGTTATGAAATTGTGAGCGCTGCGCTTGACTAGCAACCACTGTACCCGTAGGTAAATGCGTAATACGAACAGCTGAGGAAGTTTTATTAATGTGCTGACCACCAGCTCCACTGGCCCGGTAAACGTCCACCTTCAAATCATCAGGATTTACTTCTACTTCAATTGTACCATCCAGTTCTGGCATAACATCCATTGAACAAAAAGAAGTATGTCGGCGATTTGCGGAGTCAAATGGCGAAATGCGTACTAACCGATGAACACCCTTTTCTGATTTTAAATAGCCATAAGCATTTAATCCCTTAATCATCAAAGTAACACTTTTAATTCCGGCTTCATCACCAGCTTGATAATCAATAGTTTCCACACTAAAACCATGCTGTTCCGCCCAGCGAGTATACATCCTTAACAACATAGAACCCCAGTCCTGTGACTCAGTTCCACCAGCCCCTGGATGAAGTTCTACAATCGCATTATTTTTGTCATAAGGAGCATCTAAGAGTAAGGACAGTTCAAAACCAGCTACCTGCTCCTTTAGTTGCTGCAGCCGATTCACCAGCTCTGTTTGCAATTCTGGATCATATTCTTCCTGCTGCATTTCAACCATTAAATTCAGCTCTTCGGCTTCTTCTTTGATATCGTTAAATTTAGTAAAGGTTTCCTTTTCTAAATTATTTTTGTTAATTAGCTCTTGGGCCTTTTCGGAATCATCCCAAAAGCCCGGGTCTGCCATTTGATGCTCAGCTTCAGCAATATCCTCCTCTAACTGATCAAGGTCAAAGAGACCCCCTAAAGCTGGCTACTTGCTCTTGGATTGTATCTAACAAGTTTCTGATCTCTGCGTTTTCCAAAGTCATTCCTTCTTTCATCTTGGATCAATTTACATAGAAAGACGAGACATAGCTGTTAAGCTACTATGTCCCGTCCGATAGTTAGGATATTATTCTCCCTTACCGTGGCAGTTCTTGTATTTTTTCCCACTGCCGCATGGACATGGATCATTTCGTCCTACTTTTTGAACCTTTTTCGGCATTCTCTTTGTACTAGTTAAATTTTTCGGATCGCCATCTGCTTCAACTGGATGAGTTTCTTGTGGTTCTGCTACTTGCTCCCGCTGAACATTCTGGCGAATCTCAGCTTTCATGAACAGACGAGTAACTTCATACTCAATGGCCCCAACCATATCCTCAAACATTGTATAACCTTCAGTTTGGTATTCTACTAATGGGTTGTTTTGTCCATAAGCACGAAGACCAATTGATTGACGTAATTGATCCATTGCGTCAATGTGATCCGTCCATTTAGTATCTACTACTCGCAAAATAACTACTTTTTCAAATTCTAACAGTTGTTCTGGACTATGAAGCTGAGAAGCTTTAGCCTCAAATACTTCTTTCGCCCGCTCAAACAACAGATCTTTCATTTCTTCTGGCGTTTTACCTTCTAAATCAGACACAGAAATAGAATCTTCATGGACCAAAGCATTACCAGCAAAATCTATGATACTTTCTAATGTCCAGTTATCTTTTTCAAGTTGAGTATGACTATCAACTACACGAGAAACTGTCCGCCGAACCATGTTCAATAATTGTGAAGAAAGATCCTTTTCTTCCATAATTACATCTTGCCGTTGTTTATAGATAACTTCCCGCTGTTCCCGCATAACATCATCATATTGCAGGACATTTTTACGAGTATCGTAGTTGTTGCCCTCCACCCGTTTTTGAGCAGATTCAACTTGTTTCGTCAGCATTTTACTTTGAATAACTGCATCTTCTTCTTCCACTTTCATGCGGTCCAAGAAGGCTTTGATTCGTTCCGATCCGAAACGCTTCATTAAATCATCTTCTAGAGATAGATAAAATTGTGAAACACCTGGATCTCCTTGACGTCCTGAACGTCCCCGCAACTGGTTATCAATACGACGTGATTCATGGCGTTCGGTACCAATAACCGCTAATCCGCCTAATTCAA
Source organism: Candidatus Enterococcus ferrettii (assembly GCF_017377655.1). Taxonomy (GTDB): domain Bacteria; phylum Bacillota; class Bacilli; order Lactobacillales; family Enterococcaceae; genus Enterococcus_A; species Enterococcus_A ferrettii. The sequence continues at coordinate 75,226 of NZ_JAFREL010000005.1, read as the reverse complement.
CAACGCCTAAGCCCAATTTAATATCTGTACCTCGACCAGCCATGTTAGTCGCGATAGTTACAGCACCCTTTTGGCCGGCGTTCATAATAATTTCAGCTTCCTTGAAGTGGTTCTTAGCATTCAACACCTCATGAGGAATCTTTTCGCTATTCAACATATCTGATAATAGTTCAGAAGTTTCAACTGCTACGGTACCTACCAGAATCGGCTGTCCTTTGCGGTGACGCTCTTTGATGTCCTGTACTACTGCTTTAAATTTACTTTCCAAAGTTGGGTACAGTAAATCCGCGTGATCTTCACGAATAACCGGCTGATTCGTCGGAATTTGAATAACTTCGATGTTGTAGATTTCACGAAATTCTTCTTCCTCGGTCTTCGCAGTACCTGTCATTCCAGACAGTTTCTTATACATACGGAAATAGTTTTGGAATGTGATGGTAGCCATAGTTTTTGTTTCGTCTTCGATTTCCACGCTTTCTTTGGCTTCGATCGCTTGGTGCAGACCATCTGAATAACGACGGCCGTCCATAATCCGACCAGTAAATTGGTCGACGATTAGAACTTTACCTTCTTGAACCACATAATCAATATCACGAATCATAATATAATTTGCACGCAATGCTTGATCTAAATGGTGTGTCAATGCAGTATTTTCTAAATCATACAAGTTCTCCAAGCCGAAGTTATCTTCTGCCTTTTCGATTCCTTGTTCGGTTAAACCAATTGTTTTTGATTGAACATCGATCTTATAATCATCATCTTCCCGCAATCGCTTAATAAAATTATCCGTACGAGTATAAAGAGCAGTTGATTTCTCAGCAGCTCCTGAAATGATCAATGGAGTTCTAGCTTCGTCAATTAAGATAGAGTCAACCTCATCAACAATTGCATAATTTAATGGTCGCTGAACCATTTGACTACGATAAACTACCATGTTGTCTCTTAAATAATCGAAACCAAGTTCGTTATTCGTGCTATAGGTAATATCGCAGGCATACGCTTCACGTTTTTCATCAGCCGTTTTTGAGTTAATATTTAAGCCAACACTCAAGCCTAAGAAATTATACAGTTCTCCCATCTCAGTAGAGTCCCGTGTTGCCAAATATTCATTAACTGTAACTACGTGAACGCCTTCCCCAGTTAGAGCATTCAAATAAACCGGCATGGTAGCGGTCAAGGTCTTACCTTCACCAGTTTTCATTTCTGGGATATTACCGTCGTGTAATACGACCCCACCCATTAATTGTACATGGTAAGGATACAAACCTAATACTCTTTTAGCAGCTTCTCGAACTACCGCAAAAGCTTCAGGTAATAGTTCATCCAAGGTTTCACCGTTTTTGTAGCGGGTTCTAAACTCATCTGTTTTTGCTCGAAGTTGTTCATCGGAGAGTTTCTCCATATCTTCAGCATGGCGCTCGACTTGATTCGCGATACCGTCTAAACGCTTCAGTTCTTTTTTATCGTTTTCGATCATCTTTCTTAGAAAGTTTGCCATTCGTTTTTCTTACTCCTTTGTGCTCTCTTTGATTTGTCTACAAATCTGCTAGTCTATTTTATCATTAGTGCCATGGAAAAGAAACTTATCCCAGGAATAAAAAGAATATCTTTACAAAAAGTATCGCCTACTTTTACTATTTTGGTAAAAAAACGCCCGATTTACTCCTTTTAGTAAAAAACTAGCGGTTTCTAGTGATAGATTTAATCATTCGAATTTTTTCATAAGAAAATTATGACCCTAATTATAAACAAGAAATTATCCCAAAATAAAAAAACCTCAGCCTAAGCTGAGGTTAATAAGATTAATCTGTTTCAATTAAACCGTATTTGCCATCTTTACGACGATAAACAATACTAGTTCCGTTAGTTTCAGCATCTTCAAAAATGAAGAAATTGTGTCCTAACATATTCATTTGTAATACCGCTTCTTCGCTGCCCATTGGTTTTAAAGAAAGACGTTTTGTACGCACGATTTCTAATTCTGAAGTTTCTTCTGCTTCATCATTCAACTCTACTGCTACCTCACGGGTCGGCAAAGAAGTTTCACGTGCTTTACGGTTGATTTTTGTTTTGAATTTACGAATTTGACGTTCTAATTTATCCACAACCAAATCAATACTTGCATATAAATCTGGTGAAGTTTCCTCGGCACGTAGCACTAAGTAAGGAAGTGGAATCGTTACTTCAACTTTGGCAGTTTTTTCAGTATAAACTTTCAAGTTCACGTGTGCAGTTGCATCGGGCACATCTGTGAAGTAGCGTTCTAATTTCCCCACTTTCTTCTCTACATAATCACGAATTGCTTCAGTAACTTCGATATTTTCTCCTCGAACGTTATATCTAAACATACAAATTGCCCCTTTCGTCTACCAACTGAAGATAAGGGGAAGGACCACTCTTCGCCCCACTTCTTACCTCTATTATAACCAACTCTAATCGGTTTGCAAAGTAAATCGCTATCATTTTTTTGTTCAAAACCAGAAATCCTTACCTTGCAAAAGTCAAGCTTTGCACTGCTTTAGCGCCATTTTTATATAGAATTTCTGATGCGTGAAACAAAGTTCTTCCGGTAGTATAAACGTCATCGATTATAAGAATCTTTTTGTCTTTAATTTTACTTTCGTCTCCTTTTAATTTGTATGGCTGCGGCATTTGCAAGCGCTCGAAACGATTTTTCATCGACTGTGGACGGTCATCTTTTTTTCTTTCCAAAAGAACTTTATAGGAACAATCAGCTGCCTCTAAACAGGCAATCACCTGATTAAATCCTCGTTGGCTGAATCGTTCATTTGATAAAGGGATTGGACAAAGTAAAAAATCAGAATAATTTTCCAGCTCCTGCTTTAATTCTCCAGCAAAAGCTTTCCGAAGGCGATAATCCCCTTTGAATTTATAGGCTTCAATCCACCGCTGAAAACCTTCATCATATACAAATAGTGCTCTATTCTGTAAAGTATACCCTTCAATTTCCTGCCATCTTTGACAATCTGAGCAAAAAACTCCTTCATTTTTCCTTCCACAACCTGGACAAATTATTGTGCCTCCCAAACGAGAAAATTGTTGCTTGCAACGAAAACATAGTAACTCAGGAGTTTTGAACCATTCGATAAGTGTCAAATTATCAACAATATCTGTTTGACAGTTACTGCATTTCATTCAATCACCCCTGCTTCTCGAGCTAACTGATTGTTTTCTTCAATTTCTTTTACAGCTTGCTTTATGGTTCGTGTCCACTCACTAGTTACAAAACAGACTTCAGCTTCACGAAAAGGACCTTTTCGATCAGCTCTTCCAGAAATTTGAACTAAAGCTGCTTTGTTGAACACTTGATGAGAAGCATTCAGGATCAGAACCGAGACGCCTTCAAAAGTAACCCCACGTTCTAAGATGGTGGTTGTGATCAAAATTTGATATTTGCAGTCTCGCATATTTTCTACTTTGACTAAACGTTCTTCATCATTAGCAAAAACTGTAGTTAAGGATAAATTAGGTTCCTTGTCCAGCAATTGATTTTTAACAACTTCCAACAAAGGAATGCTGGGACAAAAAAACAGCACATCATTTTTTTCTAATAAACGCATTAACTCGTTAGTAACAGCTTTAGGTAGTTTACCTTGATCCAGCTTTTTATTTAAAAATAAGGATAAAAGTACTTTGGGTACGGGCAACTGTCTTCTATGGTATCGTCCAGGCAGCCGGTAACAGTAATCTACTGAACGCAGCAGTAGTTTAGAAGGTGTTGCGCTTAAATAAACAATGCTTCCTTGCGATTGTTTGCTGCGGGCAATTGCTTGCTCTAAAAACGGATTATTGGCATAAGGAAATGCATCCACTTCATCTAAAATAATTAGATCAAATGTGTGATGATAGCGAAACAACTGATGAATAGTACAAACAATCCACTGATTTCCAGCGTCAATTCGTTTACTACCGTGATAGAGACTAATTTTTTCCTGTTGGAAGGACTGGGTAAAGCGCAGATGCAGTTCGTTGCAAACGTCTACTCGTGGAGATGTAACAGCGATTCGTTTACCTTGTGACAAATAATCCTGAATCAAAGGAAACAACATTTCAGTTTTCCCCGCCCCAGTGACCGCCCAAATTAGAAATGTATTGGCCTGTGATTGATCCCTCACCAACTGTTGCGCTATCTCATTTTGGGCTTGCGACAATGTTCCTGTCCATTGACAAGACACACTTCGCTTCGTCAAGGGGGTTACTGGGAAAGTATATAGAAATTGATTACTGCTAATACGGCCTAAACTAATACAAAATGGACAATAATAAAATCCGGCTGGAACTTGCTCACTAGAAGTGCTGCCACAGCGTTGGCAGCATCTGCCTTCTTTATCAGTCTCATTCATGGCTGGGATCTTTTGCGCCTTAGCTATATTGACGGTTGGATAAAAGGTTTCCCACTCACTTTTTAATAATCGTTGGCCTTCATATGCATTCATTTCATTCACCTCAAAGTAATGTACGCAAAAAAAGTGAACGAAATTTTATTTTCGCTCACTTTTTGAATAACCAGTTAGATTTAACTAATCGATTGAAGACCACATATTCTTTTTTTAAGCTCACCTGTACTACTTCATAACCGGCATTCAACCAACCATATGCACCTTTTTCAGGATGACGATAATCATTTGCCCACCAATCCAAATCCTCCCGAGCTGTTTTGGGCAGTCCACTGCTGGGAAACAATAATTCGTCGTATTGAGTAAAAGTTAATGTTACTTGTGAACCACCATTACTTTTTAAGTAATGGGTAATTCCATCATATTTTTTGGCTCGGACCATTATCTGTTCCTCCTTTTCGACGATTCATTTCTTTTTTAGGATGGTTCCACTATACTATACTTTGAGGTGATAAAATGTTGCAAAATTATCGAACGATTCAGCAAGATAGTATTCATGAAACCGAGATCAAAAAATCCCAGTTTATTTGTTCCTTAAAACGTGTAACAACCGAAGAAGCAGCAAAGGCTTTCATTCAATCCGTAAAAAAGGAGCATTGGAAAGCCAATCATAATTGCAGTGCTTACGTGTTAGGTGATCATCAGGAAATCCAACGAACTAGTGATGATGGAGAACCCAGTGGCACTGCCGGTATTCCCATGTTAGAGGTTCTAAAGAAAAATGAACTGATCAACGTGGTTGCCGTTGTCACTCGTTACTTTGGCGGAACTAAACTAGGTGCTGGCGGATTGATCCGTGCATATTCTGGTTCAGTTGCCAACGCAATTCGGGAAACCGGCATCGTCGAAGGTCGACTGCAACAGGAAGTCTTAGTCACTCTTAGCTATGCCAACTGGAGTAAAATGGAAAATTTTATTGAAAGCCAACAGATTGCTGTAAAAGATACTCAATTCACTGATCAGGTAGTGGTGACCTGTGTGATTGATGAACCTGGCATCACTGAATTTGAAGCTCAAGTAATTGATCTGATGAGCGGTCAAGCAGATTTTACAACCGGAGAAATCGCATATTTCGAACAATTGGTAAAGGAAGCAGACTAGCAGCTTCCTTTATTTTTCAAGATAAAACTCAAAACGGCTGCCGACATATTGTGTTCGAACATATTCAAAAGGCTGATCATCAGCTAAATAAGATATTTGACGCAAGCGCAAGATGGCCTCTCCTCGTTTGATTTGCAAATAATCGGCAATTTGTTCAGAAGCTAGAATAGCAGAAACTGTCTGATTTGCACGACCGATTTCCATGCCTTTCTGCTTCAATGTATGATAAAAGGAGTCCGTAATTTCTTCTTTACTGAATCCTTTGACAATTTTAGCCGGGATGCTGGCAACTTCAAAACAGATAGGAATATTATCCGCATAACGAATACGCTCCATCCGCAGAATCTGATCACCTTTTGTTAAACCTAAATTTTCAGCTTCACTTGAGCTGGCTGGTGAATGGAAAAAGGAAATCGTTTTACTAGAAGGAGTACGATTTTGTGATTCCATAATATCGGTGAAACTAGTGGTCCCGCTCATTTTTTCCTGAACTTTTTCATTTGCTACATAAGTTCCTGAACCAATTTTTCGTTCCAAAATCCCTTCGTCTGCCAATGTTTGGATAGCTTGCCGCAAAGTCATTCGGCTGACTTTAAATTTCACTGATAATTCCCGTTCGGACGGCAAACGATCTCCGACTTTCCAAACACCTTTTTCAATTTCATCTTTTAATTGATCATGTATTTGAATGTAGATCGGTACTTGATTAGCCATTTCGATCGCTCCTCTTTTTTTCTCCATTATAACTGGTATATACCTCATTCACAATAAGAAAAGGTAGACCATTTTCGAAAAAAATGATCTACCTCTATAGTTATCAACCCTTTTAAAGTTCTACCTTTTCTTCTTTTAACATTTTATTGGCCGTCGCCATCATTAATCGAATTCGGTTCAACTGATTGACAATCGAAACACCTGGGTCGTAGTCGATCGCTGCAATATTGGATTTTGGATACTGGTGGCGCAGTTCTTTAATCACACCTTTACCAACTACATGGTTTGGCAAACAACCAAAAGGCTGCATGCAGACGATGTTGTTAACACCTGTTTTCAACAGATCAATCATTTCTCCAGTTAAAAACCAACCTTCCCCAGTATGGTTACCGATGGAAAGAATTTTGCTAGCATCCTCGGCCAACTGATAAATTGAATGAATCCCGGTAAAACGCTCAGAATTCCGCAGGGCTTTATCCATTGGTTTTTCAACAATCTCAATCAATTTAATGACAAACTCTGCCAGATTCTTATTTTTCTTCGGCATCCCCATATTATCATGTTTCCAGATTTGATTATATAGGGAGTAGTTCATAAAGCCAACCAAATCAGGTACGACTGCTTCAGCGCCTTCTTCTTCCAACAAGCGCACAATATCATTGTTGGCTGTCGGTGAGTATTTAACTAGTATTTCACCAACTACCCCAACCTTTGGCTTCACTTCATCTGAAATTGGTACCGTATCAAAGGCTTTAATGATTTTTTTCATATTACGGTTAAATTGAGTTAATGAACCATTCCGAACATTGTTCTCTACTTTTCTTAACCACTCTTCATGCAGTGCATCAATCTGACCTTTTTCCAATTCATAAGGCCGGGTACGATAAACAACTCGTTCGAATAAATCACCATAAAGGATAGCTACCACTATACGCTTCAACATTGGCAAAGTGTATTTAAATCCTGGGTTAGACTCAACTCCCTTATTACCAAGGGAAACTGAAACAACTGGAACATGTCCAAACCCAGCATCAGCTAATGCTTTACGTAATAACGGAATATAGTTGGTGGCACGACAACCGCCACCTGTCTGACTCATCATTACACTAACATTGTTTAAATCGTATTCTCCACTTTGCAGAGCTTCAACTAGCTGACCAATCGAGATGATCGCAGGATAGCAGGCGTCATTATTTACATATTTCAAACCGACATTGACTGCTTCACGATCTAGCGCCGGTAAACAGACCACATTGTATCCAGAAGCCTCTAAAGCCACATCGAAAAGTCCACTTTGATGAATTGGGCTTAACATTGGCAACAATAGCGTATGCTTCTTACGCATATCTTTAGTAAAGGTAATTTTTGCTGGTTCTTCAAACCGCTGAACAGGCTCAAAGTTAGACTTATCTCTTTCATTAACAGCTGCTTTTAATGAGCGCAACCGAATCCGGATTGCTCCTAGGTTAGATCCTTCATCGATTTTTAATACGGTATAAATTTTGCCATACTGATCCATAATTTCTTCTACCTGGTCAGTAGTCACCGCATCTAAGCCACAGCCAAAAGAGTTCAGTTGGACCAATTCAAGATTTTTACTTTTGGCAACTACACGAGCCGCAGCATACAAGCGAGAATGGTACACCCATTGATTAACTACTCGAAGATTCCCCACATCACCTAAATGAGAAATACTGTCCTCAGTTAAAACATGGAACCCTTCTTGAGTAATAACTTCAGCAATTCCGTGATTAATCTCAGGATCTAAATGATATGGCCGACCGGATAAAACCACTCCTCGTTGACCTGTTTGATTTAACATCATTAAAGTCTCTTCACCTTTAGCTCGAATATCGTCTTTGAAAGCTTCCAACTCTTGATACCCATGATGCACGGCTTGAGTAATTTCATCTTCACTAATTCCTAAATCTTGAAAAGTACGGCTCAAGACTTTGGCGACGGATACTTCATTGGCTAGGTTTAGATACGGATTACGATAATCCACTTTGCCCTCACGGATATCATCCACATTATTACGAATAACATCGGGATAACTTTGGACGATTGGGCAGTTGAAATGATTGTCCGCATTCTTTGATTCTTCTCGTTCGAAAACTACCCCGGGATAAAAGATCATTGGAATTCCTTTATCAATTAAAGCCTGAATATGTCCATGAGCAATTTTAGCTGGGTAGCAAGCTGTATCACTAGGAATAGTTTCCATCCCTTGCTCGTATAGTTCTTTATTTGAGCGCGGTGACAATTCTACACGGAATCCTAGATCAGTAAAGAACGTATGCCATAATGGATAATTCTCATACATATTAAGAACTCGGGGAATACCTACTGTACCGCGAGTAACTTCCTTTTTACGTAATGGACGGTACTTAAACAGTCGACGGTACTTGTAATCTATCAAGTTTACTTTACGATCTTCACGTTTGATTTTTATACGTGCTCCTCGTTCACAACGATTTCCAGTAATAAATTCCCGTCCATCTGAAAAAATTGTTACGGTTAACATACAATTATTTTCGCATAGTCCGCAATGAGTAAACTCTTTCTCAGCAGTGAAACTGTCTAAATCCTTCAAAGAAAGGGTTTGGCTTACTTCACCAACTTCGTAATTTTCCAAAGCGATCAGAGCTGCTCCATAAGCACCCATCAAACCAGCGATTGATGGACGAACTACTTCTCGCTCAGTCACTAACTCGAAAGCCCGTAAAACCGCTTCATTGTAAAAGGTCCCACCTTGACAGACAATTTTAGCGCCCAATTCTTCTGGTCGACGTACTTTGATTACTTTGTAGATAGCATTTTTTATAACTGAATAAGAAAGACCTGCAGAAATATCCCCCACAGAAGCACCTTCTTTTTGAACCTGTTTTACTTTAGAATTCATAAACACTGTACAGCGAGAACCCAGATCAACTGGTGCTTGTGATTTTAAAGCCGCCTGAGCAAAATCTTCTACCTTATAGTTTAACGATTTGGCAAATGTTTCGATAAAAGATCCACACCCGGAGGAGCACGCTTCATTCAGCTGAATCGAAGACAACGCACCATCTTTTATAGTCATTGCCTTCATGTCCTGACCGCCGATATCTAAAATGAAATCCACACCAGGCTGAAAATGATTGGCCGCTTTGTAATGGGCCATTGTTTCTACTTCCCCAATATCTACTTTTAAAGCATTTTTAATTAACTGCTCACCATAGCCAGTAACCGCTGCTTTTCCGATAAAAACATCTTTTGGAAGTTTCTTATATAGATCCTTTAGCACTGTCATCGTTGTTTCTAAAGGTTGGCCTTGATTATTTCCATAAAAGGAATACATCAAACGACCACTGTCATCAATCAAGGTAACCTTTGTTGTCGTTGATCCGGCATCAATCCCTAAAAAGGCCACTCCATGGTGCTTTTGTAAATCCTTCTCTTCAACCAGCGCTTGACTGTGACGAGTACGAAATTCTTCTAATTCTTTTTCATCCTTGAATAGAGGAGTCAATCGATCTGAAGGTGACAAGTGTCCTTCGTCAGCCGTAGTCAAATAATTAATCAACTGTTCAAGTGTCGTAGCTTCAGCATCCTCTGAATAAAAAGCTGCGCCCATCGCCACAAATAATTGTGGATTTTCTGGGAACACAATATTTTCAGGCGCGATATCCAGCGTCTCAATGAATCGTTTACGCAATTCTGACATAAAATACAAAGGGCCGCCTAAGAATGCAATGTTCCCTTTAATTTTACGTCCAGCGGCTAATCCCGCAATTGTCTGGTTGACCACAGCTTGGAAAATACTCGCTGCAAGGTCTTCTTTAGCGGCACCTTCATTAATTAAAGGTTGTACGTCTGTCTTGGCAAACACACCACAGCGCGAAGCGATTGGGTAAAGGGTTTTATAATTCTTGGCTAATTCATTTACACCATTCGCATCGGTCTTCAAAAGAACAGCCATCTGATCAATAAAGGCCCCTGTTCCTCCCGCACAGCTTCCATTCATCCGCTGTTCCAAGGAACCTTCAAAGAAAGTAATTTTTGCATCTTCCCCGCCTAATTCAATTGCTACATCTGTTTGAGGAATTACCTCTTCCACTGTTCGAGTACAGGCGATTACTTCTTGTACAAAGGGAATCTGTAGCACGTCAGCTAGGCCCATACCGCCAGATCCAGTAATATTCATCGTTAACGAACGCTTCTGTACCACTGTCTGTGCTTCTCTCAGAACTCTTTCTGTGGCAGCTTTCACATCTGAAAAATGACGTTCATATTTTGAAAACAGGCTCCGATTCTCTTCATCTAGAATGACTAGTTTGACTGTGGTTGAGCCAACATCGATTCCGGCACGTAATGTCATTTTATTTCCTACCTTCTATTTTTTGCGACACATGTTGATTATCTTACATCGTGTTTGTTATACTACTCACGTATATTCTAAAAAGATTTTGATTAGAAAGCAACAAGCAAAACGCCTACATCTGTGAGATAAGCAACATTTCACAACTACCTGTCGTTAAAAAGAAAGGAAATTACATGGCAAAAAAATTAGATTTACGTGTAAAGCGCACTCATAAAATGATTGTCGAAGCATTTGTTCACCTTGTGGAGCAAAAAGGATACGAAAATATTACAGTCCAAGAAATTGCAGATGAAGCAATGATCAACCGTGCTACCTTCTATGCTCATTTTAGAGATAAACAAGATTTGTATGACTATATTTTTCACAATGCTGTTGAAGCCTTTGCTTCTGTGCTGGATCCCGATCAAATTGTCCAAGGCAATCGATTAAAAGTCAAACAGATTCAAATTGTCTTGACCAATATCTATAAAAGAATTCAAGAAAATCGTAAATTCTTTCTTACAATCATGGATAGTTCTGCGAATGAAATGCTGCGAAAACAAATTGAGGATATTTTAGATGAAAAATACGCTCATATCTTTAATCGATTAAAAATTACAGAAAATGATATTGAAGTACCTATGGATTTCATCTTGGAATATATGACCTCTATTTTTGTAGGTACTCTGCACTGGTGGATTACTAGTGATACTGAAATGCCTGCCGATCATTTAGCCAAACTAGTTATCAAGCTTGTAGGTAATGGTCATCTAACTATTCTAGGAATTGAAATTGAACATTAAAAAGCGGCTGAACAAAAATTTGTTCGCCGCTTTTTTTACTAATGGTTTTTAGCTCTCCACTTAATCGTATGTTGTGTAGGACGTATTTTTCGTACCTTTACACCTTTTCTATCTTTAGTATCTAACGTTACCTCTACTTGATTGTCCCTTAACAGTTCGTATACGTGCTCTGCTGTTTCAGTAACTTTTTCCTTAATTCTCTTTGCTCGTTCCATCTTAATCGCCCCCGACATAAAATATAGATTTTTCTTTCCTTACCATTATTTTACTATATTTTGTTTTTTAGCGCTTAGGTAACGGCTGATTACGGAAAATTATGTATAACAGAGGGAACTTGCTTAAGTATTCATTTCATATCAATTTCTCGTTTACTATTTTTTATTGTTGCGTTTTTGATTGATCTTTCTAAACTAGTACTACTTTTGTAAACTGAGAAAAGCAAAAAATGGTAAAAAAATAGCCAGACCATTGTCTGACTGAAAGTACTGGGGTAGCTGGATTCGAACCAACGCATGAGGGAGTCAAAGTCCCTTGCCTTACCGCTTGGCTATACCCCAATGATGGAGGAGAGTGGATTCGAACCACTGAACCCTAAGGAACGGATTTACAGTCCGTCGCGTTTAGCCACTTCGCTACTCCTCCATATTTAAAACAAATCCCAAAGCTGGAACTTGCATTCTCCGAAAGGTTTCTTAAAAACCCGACTCAGTTATAATACCGAATTTCAAAATAAAATGCAAGTACTTTTCTTCATTTTTTTAATCATGAAGATTCCAATTGCGAATAACAGCTTCAATCCCGTCATCAAGGGACTTTGCACTACCTAAAGAATTACCGTCAGCAAAAATTTGGAAATTTTTTCCATCTGGAACCAGCTCACCAATTACTTTTTTACCAATCACCAACTGAACTATCTCGATAATTTTTCCGTTCACTTGCTTTTGAGCATCTTGAATCTGTACTTGGATGTCTTTGTTTTTTTTTGCCATTTCTTTCACCTCGCGAAATCCATTGTAGCATAACCTGCATTTGAAAACAAAACTGACTGCTGAAGGCAGTCAGTTAGTTTAATTGTTTAAGGGTTAGTTAATACGGCTTCGGTTACTTCAAAGCCTGCTTGTTCCAGTAGAGCTTTAATTTTCTCAGGCTCTTTCGCCTGCATTTGTAATTCAACTATCGCAGCACCTTCGACGTGATCAATAATTACGGTTAGAATACTGTAATCATTATCGGCTAAAACCTTAGCAATTTCTGCCAACACACCCTTCTTGTCTTCTTGAATCCGTACTTGAATACGGCTGCCACCCTCATAATAGCCAGCTAGCTTCAAGAAAGCATCAAAAATATCATTATTGGTGATAATCCCTACCAATTTTTCCTCGTCTAAAACGGGCAACACAGCAATATTATTTTGACGCATCGCATAGACTGCATCCTCCAGCTGAGCTTTAGGTTGGATCGTTTTTACCTCTTTAATCATTACATCAGCAACAACTGTTTTGTTTAGCAAATAATTTGCTTCATAAACACTTAAGGAAGTTGCTTTGGAAGGTAAAGCCTCTTGAATGGTACCTTCAGTAATTAAACCTACCAATTTACCGTTGTTTACAACTGGTAAACGATGAATATCATGCTTTTTCATCAAATCCACCGCATCAAAGATCTTGGTTTGCGGATCAACCACAATTAAATCAGCGGACATAAAATCTTTTACGCTCATTTTTATCCTCCTAAGTATGCTTTCTTCACTTCATCACTAGCCAAGAGCTCTTCGCCAGTCCCCTCTAAAACAACTTTGCCGGTTTCCAGCACATATCCACGATTAGCAATTGATAGAGCCATTTTTGCATTTTGTTCAATCAGAAGAACCGTTGTTCCTTGTTGCTGGATTTCTTGGATAATATTAAATATTTCTTTAATAAAGATTGGTGCCAAGCCCATAGAAGGCTCATCTAAAAGTAACAAACGCGGTTTAGACATTAGTGCCCGACCCATCGCCAGCATTTGCTGCTCCCCACCAGATAAAGTAGAGGCATCTTGCGTACGTCGTTCTTTCAAAATTGGGAATTTCTGGAAAATTGCCTCATATTCACCGCTTAAATTACCATCTTTACGTAAGAAAGCACCCATTTCCAAGTTCTCTTGTACCGTTAATCCTGAAAAGACATGGCGTCCCTCAGGAACTTGAGAAATTCCTTTGGCAACGATTTTTTGCGGCTGACGCTTTTGAATTTCTTCACCTTCAAAAGTGATTTTACCGTTCGACGGTTGAATCAACCCTGAGATTGTTCGCAAGATAGTCGTTTTCCCAGCACCATTAGCACCGATTAAAGAAACAATTTCACCTTGATTAACTTCAAAATTGACGTCACGAACCGCTTGAATTACACCATAATGCACAGAAAGATTTTCGATTTTCAGCATTATAGTTCACCTCCCAGATAGGCTTTGATTACCTCTGGATTGGATTTAATTTCATCCGGTGTTCCTTCAGCCAGTACTCGCCCATATTCTAAAACATAAATACGTTCGCATACTTCCATAACTAAGCTCATATCGTGTTCAATCAAAAGAATTGTAATTTGAAACTCTTTTTGAACTTTACGAATTAATTCAGTCAGTTCAGCCGTTTCCTGCGGGTTCATACCAGCTGCCGGCTCATCCAAAAAAAGAATTTTAGGATGGGTAGCTAAGGCACGAACAATTTCCAAACGCCGCTGCTCCCCATAAGGCAAATTCTTAGCTAAGTTGTCTGCTTTGCCCTGCAGATCGAAAATTGCTAACAATTCCATAGCTTCTTGTTTTAAGCTGTCTTCTTTTTTGTAGAAGCTGGGTAAACGGAAGATGCTGGAAACAAAACCTTCTGGATTTTTACTGTTCATGGCAATTAATACATTATCTAATACCGTTAAATCTTTGAAAAGACGAATATTCTGAAAGGTACGGCCCAATCCTAAATCGGCAATTTTGTATGGTTTCTTGCCATTCAAGCGCACAGCCTGGCCGTTATCTTCTAACAGCACATCACCTTCACTTGGTTCATAAACGCCCGTGATCAAGTTGAACAGCGTGGTTTTTCCTGCACCATTTGGTCCAATCAAGCCGATCAGCTGATTATTGTCCAATTGCATATTTACATTAGAGACAGCCGCCAGCCCGCCGAAATTTTTTGTCAAATCTTTAATTTCCAATAGAGGCATTTTGGTCATCTCCTTTTTTAAACTTGTTGAAAATTTTCTTCACCGACAGCTCTTTTGTACCTAATAAGCCACCAGGCTTGAAGATCATCAGAATAATCAGAGCCAATGCGTAAATAATCATACGAAGTGCACCAAAATCCTGCAGGTACATATTGATAACTCCAAGTAAAATCGCTGCAATAAAACTGCCGGTAACACTACCAATACCACCTAATACAACCATAATGAGAATATCGATGGATTTCGTAAAGGCGAAATCTTTGGGCGCAATTGACTGCAAGTACCCAGCATAAAGCGCTCCAGCCACGCTGGCCGTCATTGCACCAATCGCAAAAGCAATTACTTTATATTTAGTGGTGTTTACCCCCATTGATTCTGCCGCAATTTCATCCTCACGAATGGCAGTAGTTGCTCGACCAGCACCAGAATGAATGTAGTTGACGACAATCAATGTTGTTACTGCCATAAAGCCGTAAACCATCTGCCAGTCAACAAATGGTAAGATACCAAAGATACCTGAAGGCCCATTAGTGATGTCTTTCATATTAATAATCAAAATACGGATAATTTCCGCAACACCTAATGTAGCAATCGCCAAATAATCACCGCTTAGACGCAAGGTTGGAATTCCCACAACGACCGCTACGATACCAGCTAAGACAACCCCTACAGCCATTCCCAAAAAGAATCCAGCATAGGTTGGATTACTCATTGATATTAAAGCAGCAGCATAAGCGCCGATTGCCATAAATCCAGCATGACCTAAAGAAAACTGTCCAGCAAAACCGATGATTAAATTTAATCCTACAGCTAAAATAACATTAATTCCAATTTGAACAATGATATTATCTAAAAATAGATTGACCATTCCAGCCGAATAACTAATGTATAAAGCTAAGTAGCCAATAATGATCAAAGCGAGCCAAATCAAATTGTATTTTAAATTCTTTTTCATTTTGATTCACCTACACTTTCTCTTTGATGTTCTTGCCTAAAATTCCGGCAGGACGTACCAACAAAATCAAAATCAATACTGCGTATACAACAGCATCTTTAAAATCAGAAAAACCAAGTGCTGTTGTTAAGGTTTCAATCAAACCGATCACAAACCCTCCGATTGCTGCACCAGGGATCAGTCCAATACCACCTAATACTGCAGCTATAAATGATTTAAGACCTGGAATGTAGCCCATCATTGGGTCAATTGAGTTATAGTAAAGACCGATCATCATCCCGCCGGCAGCCGCTAAAGCTGAACCTAAGGCAAAAGTAAATGAGATCGTCCGGTTAACATTAATCCCCATTAATTGTGCTGCATCAGCATCAACGCTCACAGCCCGCATTGCTTTACCCATTTTGGTCTTTTGTACAATTAAATTCAATAAGATCATTAGCAATAAGGAAATGCCCAAAATTAATAATTGAATATTCGATACCTGCAAAAATCCGATATGATAAGTCTGCAACGGAATAACTTGCGGGAAAGGTCTCGTTGTTGAACTAAAGAAATAAATCATGGTGTTCTGCAGTAAATAAGACACCCCAATTGCCGTAATCAATGCGGCAATACGCGTTGAATTTCTTAATGGTCGGTAAGCTAGAAATTCAATTACGATTCCCAGTACTGCACTTCCAAGCATAGATAAAATCAGTGCTGGAAAGAATCCCATATTAAATTGGTTAATCAAAAAATAGCCGATAAACGACCCAATCATATAAATATCCCCATGGGCGAAATTAATCAGTTTGATAATTCCATAAACCATGGTATATCCTAAAGCCATCAGTGCGTAAATACTGCCTAGGAACAGGCCGTTTACTAATTGCTGGATGAATATTTCCATCTAATCACTCTCTTTTCAAATAATAAAGGCAAGACAAGCATGCTTGTCTTGCCTTGCCTGCTTAAACAATTAAGGATTTACAGTTTCAGCAGAAGATTCTTTTCCATCTGTTAGACCAAGAACTACGGCTGATTTCACAGGATTATGTTCTTTATCCATTGTAATTTTACCCGTTACTCCTTCAAAGTCTTTCAAGTTTGCCAATCCTTCAGTAATTGCAGCTGGTGAAGCTTCATTTTGATCTTCAATTGCTTGTTTGATCATGTAAACAGCATCATAACCTAAAGCATTGAATGAAGATGGCTGACGTCCATATTTTTTATTGAAGGCTTCAATAAATGGTTGAACCTTGTCAGTCGCTGGAGCTTCAGTTGAGAAGTGTCCAGTGTAGTAAACGTTAGATACGTTGCTGGCACCGGCTGTTTCAACTAATTTCTCATCACCAAATCCATCTGCACCAATAATTGGTTTGTCAATTCCCATTTCACGTGCTTGCTTGATAATCAAACCAGCTTCTGTGTAATAACCGGGAATGAAGATGACATCAAAATCTTTGTCCTTAACTTTTGTCAACATTGCTTGGTAATCTTTGTCGCCAGCTGAGAATTTTTCTTCAGCAACAATTTCACCTTTATAAGTTTTCTTGAAAGCTTTAGTTAAACCATCAGCATAATCACTAGCGTTGTCGCCGAAGATAACTGCTTTTTGTGCATTCATATTTTCCTGTGCATATTTCGCTAATACAACCCCTTGGAAGCTGTCTTGGAAGCAGGCACGGAAGATATATGGCTGTACTTTGTCTCCTTGTACAGTAATCGCATCATCAGTTCCAGAAGGTGTAACTGCTGGAATTTCAGATTTTGTTAAGTTTGGTAGGGTTGCTTTTACTGCACCAGAAGTAGCGGGTCCTACAACTGCTACTACGTTATCCTTAGTTGTTAAGTTTGCTGCAACCGAAGCTGCTTCATTGTTGTCTGATTTATTGTCTTTAGAAACAAATTCAACTTCTTTGCCTAAAATTCCGCCATCCGCATTAATTTGTTCGATTGCTAATTCAACCGCTTCTTTTTCAGCTTCGCCGTAAGCTGCTGTCGCGCCTGATAATTCGAAGTTTCCACCAATCTTAATTGTATCGCTGTCAGCACTACTGCCGCCACCGCTGTCTCCATTAGAATTTGCTGAAGGTGAGCCGCATGCGCCAAACAAGAACAATCCTGCTGCTAACGCAACAAATACACTTTTTTTCATCCTATTTCCCCCTAATAAAATAATGATAGAACGGTAAGATAAGTATCAATATATCGGATTTCTTTCTCACTGTCAATTAAATTTTCTGAATATTTTAATAATTCGCGAATATTGAATAATTCATACCGCTTACAAATGCCCAAGAATAAATAAGAAACCTGTACACGTGATTTTCAAATGTACAGATTTTTCTAAAATTATTTAGTTCGCTTTCTCGTTTATCACTTCATAATCTAGTTCCTACTGCTGCCTTATAAAATGATCTGACTTGCAATCCACTTTTCTGACCTTCAACCTTTACTAATGCTCCGATGTCTCACCTGTCCTAATCAATATCCTTCAAATTTCTAAAGTTGTTTTACTTACATGAAAAGTTGGACAAACAAAGTTTATATACTATCTTTGTTCCGATAAACTACCGCAACTACAATTTTTTCTTCTATTAATATACTGATGATTTTTTTGTAGAAAAGTATTGCTGATTAGATATTGGATACTTTAAGCAACAAAAATGAAACTGTCCGTCATACAAGGATCGCCAACCTTTCTTTTCGTGGTCAGTCAGCAGTAATCCTTTAGAACATTCCTCAAGTTAACTTAGAAAACGAATCATTTCTTTTTCTCGTCATAATTGGGCGGCTCTTCATCTAATAAATTTTTACGTAGAGAAAAATTTACTGGTACATAATCAATTCCACCCCGGGCAAAGGGATTGCATCTTAGAATACGAGAAATCCCCATTAAAAGCCCCTTAATCGCTCCATGAACCTTCAAGGCTTCAATCATGTAACTGGAGCACGAAGGGTAATAACGGCAGGATGGTTGAAATAAAGGTGATATAAAGCGCTGATAGCCTCGTACAAGCAAAATTAATCCATTCTTAATCATTCTTGAAGCTTCCTTTCAAAAAGTAAAAAAAGGGCCTACGCTAGGCCCTTTATTGAACAAAATCTAAAATGTGACGCCAAACACCTGGAAGTAATACACCAAAAGGATTTCCACCGCCCATGACTCCATAGCCAATCATACTGCCGACAATAAACAGGATAACACCTGCCAACAAAATCCCGACAATCTTTATTAGACTGCGTAAAATATGATCACTTGAACTCATAAGTCTTCACTCCTTAAGAAAATACAGCAGATTGTACTACAGTTTCACCAGTTTCGCTATCTAATCGGTCAACGTCTGCACCAAGCAATTGTAATTTTTGATGGAATTTATAGTAGCCACGATCCAAGTATTTCAAATTGCGCACACGTGTGATACCTTCAGAACGCAAGCCAGCTAAAATTAAAGCTGCTGCTGCGCGCAAATCAGTCGCGTACACTTCCGCTCCCTGTAGTTTGGTATTGCCTTTAATAATTGCTACGTTATTATCAATTTTTACATCGACATTCATTCGACGCATTTCTTCTAAATGCTGGAACCGATTTTCGAATACTGTTTCAACCGTTGTACTGATGCCATCAGCGACTGTTTGAATAGCAGTCATCTGTGCTTGCATATCTGTAGGGAAGCCAGGATGAGGCATTGTCTTCACATCAGTAGCTTTGATGTTCTTAGGTCCAACAATACGCAAGCCATTTTCTTCCTCTGTGATTACTGCACCCATCTCCATTAATTTTGAGATTAACGGACGATTGTGTTCAGAGATGGCTTCTTCAATGAGAATATTCCCTTCAGTCATAGCTGCAGCTACCATGAACGTACCCGCTTCGATTCGATCCTGTACAATTGGGTGTGTTACTGCATGCAAATGAGTCACACCTTCGATACGCATTGTTTCTGTACCCGCACCATAGACACGAGCACCCATTTTATTTAAAAAGTTCGCTAAATCAACAATTTCAGGTTCGCGAGCCACGTTCTCGATGACAGTCGTTCCTTTAGCCTTAACAGCAGCCATCATGATGTTTTGTGTTGCACCAACACTTGGAAAATCCAAATAAATATTGCTGCCTGTTAACTCATCAGCAATTGCTTCAATGTAACCATTTTTTTGGATAATCTTCGCACCTAAAGCTTGAAATCCTTTCAAATGCAAGTCAATTGGACGTTTGCCAATAGCGCAACCACCTGGCAGAGCAACCTTGGCATGTCCATTACGGGCTAATAAAGGACCCATAACAACAATCGAAGCCCGCATTTTACTTACATATTCATAAGGAGCTTCAACTTCCAATTGTTTTGTTGCATTTATTGTAATTTCTTTTGCTGTTTCGTCTAATTCTACTTCTGTATTTAAGTAACTAATCACCTGATTCATCGTAAATACATCAGATAATATCGGTACATTGCTTAATTTTGTTATTCCTTCTTCAGCCAATAAGCTTGCAGCTAAGATAGGCAATACCGCATTTTTCGCACCTTCGATCTCTACTGTACCGTTTAATTTTCTGCCACCTCGAACGATGATCTCTTCCATTACGTTCCCTCCAAAAAAATCGCTATAACCGATTCACACGTTTGTATGTACTTAGTTAGTATTATTGATAACTTAAAAAGATATTTTTACATAAGATGATAATTTCTAAAAAGAAAGTGCTGAATATAAAACCCAGTGCTACAGATGCCATCATGATGACCATTCGGATCTGTGTTTCATGGAATGCTTTAAACAGCTTTTCTGTCCTTATCGAACGCAATGCCCAAAAAGCCAAGTAAATGAAAGCAAAATGTGAAACAATTCGAATGATTGCATCCATACCATATACTTGCATCTTTTTCTTCCTTTCAAAAAAATCAACAAACGGATTATATCATAGTTTTTAAGAAAGTAGAATGGTTTAAAGCTCTATAAGACTTTAAAAAAACTTTTAGAAAATAGAAATTCATTCTTCTCATTTTTTTATCATATCTATGTAACGCAACCAAAATCAAAAAAGCGCAGATTCCAACTTTAGAATCTGCACTTTTTTTACGTATGCTTTGATACTTTAATTCGATTCATTGCTCTGTGCAAAGCAACCTCAGCTCGACTAAGCTGATCACTGTCTTGCTGTGCTTTTGCTTCCTGTATACGTTGTTCAGCACGCTGTCTAGCACGTTCGGCACGTGAGACATCAATATCACGTTCACGCTCTGCTGAATCGGCAATAATGGTTACCTGGTTGTCCCGAACTTCTAAAATACCACCATTGACCGCAATCCAGTCCACATGAGTGTCTGCGTCTGTTCTACGAATACGTACTTCATCAATCGACAATGGCGCAATAATCGGTGCATGTTTTGGTAAAATTCCCAGTTCACCTGAGACAGTCTTAGCCACTACAATTGTTGCATGGTGGTCGTAAATAAGCCCGTTAGGCGTCACTACGTTTACATTAAGCACTTCTTTATTTTCCATAGGGCACCTCTTTCTAGTAGCCTAAAGATTTTGCTTTTTCGACTACTTCTTCGATTTTCCCTACGTTACGAAAGGCATCTTCTGGAAGATCATCGTACTTGCCTTCCAAAATCTCCTTAAATCCTTTAACAGTTTCTTCAACTGGAACGTATGATCCTGGTTGTCCCGTAAACTGTTCAGCAACATTAAAGTTTTGTGACAAGAAGAATTGAATTCGACGTGCGCGAGAAACAATTACTTTTTCTTGGTCTGACAATTCATCCATCCCTAAAATCGCAATAATATCCTGTAATTCACGATAACGCTGTAAGACACGTTGGACTTCAGTCGCCACTTGATAGTGAACATCGCCAACAATTTCAGGTGCTAAAGCACTAGAAGATGATGCCAATGGATCCACCGCAGGATAAATCCCTTGCTCGGTTAGTTTACGTTCCAAGTTGGTTGTCGCATCCAAATGGGCAAAGGCAGTAGCTGGAGCTGGATCCGTATAGTCATCCGCTGGAACATAAATTGCTTGAATAGATGTAATTGATCCTTTTTTAGTCGAGGTAATCCGTTCTTGCAATTGTCCCATTTCAGTCGCTAAGGTTGGCTGGTAACCAACAGCCGATGGCATACGCCCCAATAAGGCAGATACTTCTGAACCAGCTTGAGTAAAGCGGAAAATATTGTCAATGAACAATAGAACGTCTTGTCCTTGCTCATCACGGAAATATTCAGCTAAGGTTAAACCAGTTAATGCAACTCTCATCCGAGCACCCGGTGGCTCATTCATTTGACCAAAAACCATGGCCGTTTTCTCTATAACGCCTGATTCCTTCATTTCAAAGTATAAGTCGTTACCTTCACGAGTTCGTTCACCAACTCCGGTAAACACAGAAATTCCGCCGTGTTCTTGCGCAATATTGTGGATCAACTCTTGAATTAACACTGTTTTTCCTACACCGGCACCACCAAAAAGACCCACTTTACCACCCTTAAGGTAGGGTGCCAGTAAATCAATAACCTTGATCCCTGTTTCTAGGATTTCATTGCTCGTGCTTAATTCATCAAAAGCTGGCGCCTTTTTATGGATACCGCTTTTTTCAGTATTTTCAGGAAATGGTGTTCCGTTGTCGATTGTTTCCCCTAAGACATTGAATACCCGTCCTAATGTTTCGGTTCCAACTGGGACTGAGATTGGCTTTTCTGTATCCACAACTTCCATGCCTCGTTGCAAACCATCTGTAGATTCCATTGCAATGGTCCGAATTACACCATCGCCGAGTTCTAATGCCGCTTCAAGTACGACTTTACTTTTGTCATTTTTGTATACGATCAACGCATTGTTGATATCTGGTAAGGATTGATCTAAAGAAAACTCCACGTCAACAACGGGACCAATTACTTGAACAATCTTGCCTGAACTCATGTTTTTTCCTCCAATCTCGAAATTATTCTAACGCGGAAGCCCCGCCAACAATTTCCGTTATTTCTTGAGTGATCGCCGCTTGACGTGCACGGTTGTATGAAATAGTCAAATCACCAATAATGGATTTGGCATTATCAGTCGCCGTCTTCATCGCTGTCATACCTGCTGCATGTTCCGCTGTCTTGGCATCGACAATCGCTCCATAAATCAAACTTTCAGCATATTGTGGCAATAATTGATCCAATATCGCTTCTTTAGAAGGTTCGAAAATATATTCTTGCGTATAAGTTTCTGCTTCATCCGGATCTAAATCGGATATTGGCAGCATTTTTTCTACTCGAAATTGACTAGACAACGAATTCACATGATGGTTATAACAAACATACAACTCATCAAACACTTCATTCTCATACATGCTAGTTGTCATAGAAACAATCTTACGAACTTCGTCAAAGCTGGGTTGGTCAGATAAATTTCTCAATTCGTAGGCCAGTTTCACCCCACGAGTCTTGAAAAAGTCCGCACCTGTACCACCGATTGCTAACAAGACATACTCATCTTGTGAATCGTGGTCATCTTCCAGCATAGTCATGGTCTGTTTCAAAATAGAACTGTTATAGCCGCCTACAAGACCACCATCAGAAGTGATTACAATATAGCCAGTCTTCTTAACAGGACGGTTAATCAACATACTATGGTAATTGATACCATTGATTTCATGGTCGGCCGTTGCAATTTCTTCCAATTCGCTAGCTGTTAAGTGAGTCAGCACTTCCCGCACTTTTGAGGCATAAATCTGAAAACGGGCAGAATAGGCTTCCGATTTTGTTAATTTTGCAGCTGATACCATTTGCATCGCATTAGTGATCTGGCTGGTCTTTTTAGTTGACGCTATTCGCGTTTTGATTTCATTTAAGGATGCCATATAGCTATTTCACCTCGATTATGCTGGGTTTTGTTTAGTATTTGCTGCATCAAAAATATCTTTAAATGCTTGAATTGCTTGATCCAACTGATCTGTATCAGGCAAATCCTTCGTTGTACGAATAGTATCAAATAAGTCTTGATGATTCGCATCCATGTATTCAAACAATTGTGCTTCAAAGTCTAAAATATTGTTCACTGGAATACTGTCTAAGAAACCATGAGTCAGTGCATAAAGAATCACCACTTGTTTTTCCACTGGCAACGGATCATGCAAACGTTGTTTTAGTACTTCAACAGTCCGACGTCCGCGATTCAATTTAGCTTGTGTTGCAGCATCCAAGTCTGAACCAAACTGAGTAAAGGCTTCTAATTCACGGAAGCTGGCCAAGTCTAAACGTAATGTACCAGCAACTTTTTTCATTGCCTTGATTTGTGCAGAACCACCCACCCGGGAAACAGATAAACCAGCATCTACAGCTGGACGAATTCCTGAATAAAACAAATCGTTTTCCAAGAAAATCTGTCCGTCAGTAATTGAGATTACGTTAGTTGGAATATAGGCGGAAATGTCTCCCGCTTGTGTTTCAACAAATGGTAAAGCAGTTAATGAACCGCCACCCAATTCATCAGATAATTTTGCTGCACGCTCTAATAGGCGTGAATGCAAATAGAAAACATCCCCTGGATAAGCTTCACGACCTGGAGGACGACGCAATAGTAAAGACAATTCACGATAAGCTACTGCTTGTTTTGACAGATCGTCAAAAACAACTAATACGTGCTTACCGTTATACATGAATTCTTCGCCCATTGCCGTTCCAGCGTAAGGAGCAATATATAGTAATGGTGCTGGTTGAGAAGCCCCTGCCGTTACTACAATTGTATAATCCAATGCGCCAAATTTACGCAACGTTTCAACTTGTGAACGGACAGTTGATTCTTTTTGACCAATTGCTACGTAAATACAAATCAGGTCTTGTCCCTTTTGATTAATAATTGTGTCAATTGCAATAGAAGTTTTACCAGTTTTACGGTCACCGATAATCAGTTCTCGTTGACCACGGCCAATTGGAACTAATGCATCAATTGCTTTTAAACCGGTTTGCATTGGTTCACTAACTGATTTACGTTGCATAACG
Organism: Candidatus Enterococcus ferrettii; assembly: GCF_017377655.1. Taxonomy (GTDB): domain Bacteria; phylum Bacillota; class Bacilli; order Lactobacillales; family Enterococcaceae; genus Enterococcus_A; species Enterococcus_A ferrettii. The sequence continues at coordinate 50,729 of NZ_JAFREL010000005.1, read as the reverse complement.
CCTGGTGCTAATGTTTCAACTGGACGTGTTTTACTTGTTTCGATTGGACCTAGCCCATCGACTGGTTGGCCTAAAGGATTTACTACTCGGCCGATCATATTATCCCCAACAGGGACTTCCATGATTTTTCCGGTACGTTTTACCTTGTCACCTTCACGAATGGTTTCAAACTCCCCTAAAACAATAATACCGACATCATTGCTTTCTAAGTTTTGGGCCATTCCGTAAGAGCCGTTAGAGAATTCTAACAACTCGCCGCTCATTGCATTTTCTAGTCCGTGGGCACGAGCGATCCCGTCCCCTACGTATGTGACTGTGCCAATTTCTTCCACAGACAGTTTGTTATCATAGTTCTCGATCTGTTCTTTGATCAATGCACTGATTTCTTCTGCTTTGATGGCCATTCATTTCACCTCTTCTTACTTTTTGCTAAGTGCTGCTCGTAGGCCATTTAATTGGCTGGCGAGGCTGCCGTCGATCACTCGATGATCGGCTTCCACAATGACACCGCCCATAATCGTTGAATCAATTAAGGGGGTTAGATTGGCCTTCTTGTAGCCAAAAATATCAGCGACTTTTGCTTCAATTTCTCGTTGTTTCTCTTCAGAGAGCGGCACTGCTGTGGTAATCGTTCCTAAAGCAACTTGATTTAAACTGTCGTAGCGACGCTCATATTCGTCGATCATAAACAAAAGATCATCGATTCGATTATAGTCATAAACAACCCATAAGAAGTTATTAATAATTCCTTCAAAACCTTGGGCAAATTTTTGCATAATCGCTTCTTTTTCATTGCCAGTTAAGCGTACATCGGATAGGATGTTGCCTAAATCCGGCACTTCTTTAAAAATTTGACGAATCGTCAGTAACTCGTTGTAAATGTCATTGGTAGCCTGTTTTTCGACCGCCAGCTCAAACAAAGCTTTGCCATAACGTTTACCAACTGTGTATTTATCAAGCTTCATGCTTAGTTGTTCCTAGTCTATCAATGTACTCATTGATTAACTTTTGATGCGCATCGCCAGATAATTCTTTATTCAAAAGTTTCTCAGCGATTTGCAAGGAAAGGTCTGCCACATCATCTTTAACAGACGTTAAGGCATTTTCGCGTTCCTCTTGAATCTCGACTTTTGTGCGATCCTTCAAAAGAGTTACTTCTTCTTTCGCATCCTTGATGATGTTTTGACGGCTTAATTCACCGTTTTCTTTGGCATTCTTAATGATGTCTGCTGCGTCACTGCGAGAGCTTTGCAATTGCGTTTCACGTTCTTCCGCTAATTGCGCTGCTTTAATGCGTGATTGTTCAGCAGAATCTAAATCATTGGCGATCTTTTCTTCCCGTTTCTTTAAAATCTCGATAACGCTCTTCCAAGCAAATTTCTTTAATAGAAGTAAAAGGATCAAAAATGATCCTGTAACGACAATTAAGTTACCGAGCGTAGTGTTGGGAGCTTCAGCGATAACTAGATTCAGCATACTCGGTCTTCCTTTCTGGTAAGTAACATCTTGCTTTTAGACAAAAAATAGCAACGAAATTCGTTACTATTAGCTGTTGAAGACCATTAGCATAGCTAATACGACACCCAAGATAGGCACAGCTTCGATCAAACCAACACCAATAAACATAGTTGAACGAATTTGACCTGACATTTCTGGTTGACGTGCCATAGACTCGATTGCTTTTGAAATAACTTTTCCGTTACCATAACCAGCACCAATTGCTGCTCCTAAAATTGCGATTCCCGCACCGATAAAGTTCATAATTAAAAATCCTCCTAAAATGTTTGTTTTCTTGATTATTCTTCTACTTCTATCTGGTGACTAATGTACACCATAGATAGAGTGGTAAAGACAAATGCTTGGATACTGCCAATAAATAATGAGAATGCAATCCAGATCATTTCCAATGGAATAGCAATTGGAATAGCGATCCAACCTAGACTTGTTACCATGCTGGCAATCAATGTTAGTAATACTTCACCAGCATAAATGTTTCCATAAAGACGTAGTCCCAATGTAATTACGTTCGTGAACTCTTCCATAATTTTGATCGGCAACAGCATTGGCATCGGTGATAAGAATGAATTCTTAACATATCCAACCAGACCAAAGCGTTCTGATGCTAGGAGGTTCGACAATACCAATATCATCATGGCTAGTCCCATTGTTACGAACGGGTCAGCAGTTGGACTCTTCCATAAAGATACCTCGTTTGGTGTAACGATTTTTGTAACCAAACCAATCTGGTTGGCAACAAAAATGAATAGAAATAGTGTAAAAGATAAAAGACTGAAATTATTCACTTCTTTTCGCGGCATATTGTCGCCAACTATTCCTGAGGTAAAATCGACCAACCACTCGATAGCATTTTGTTTGCCTGTTGGCTTCATTGAAAGCTTTCTCGTAAAAAAGAACACTAGAAGAAAAACAATCAAGCAAGTCAACAGAATCATTGTTGTTACAGTCCCGTCAAACCATATTGGACCAATATGAAAAACCCAAGATTTTTCATCCAATCCATTTCACCTCTTTTCCCAGTAACCTGATGCTCGTATTCGTCGTATTTGGCATACCAGGCAAAATACTACCGTATGTTACCACCATCGTCCGTAAATTTCAAAGGATTTTCATGAAAAAAAACGAATAAAATCTATTTCTTTTTTTAATAGAAAGAGACTCACGAAAAAAAGTGATAACACCAAGCATTTTAGCCCGTAATAGAGCTATTATGATAATTACTAATCGTATCAAAATTCATAATTAAGTAAAGAAATTCTTATCAAATATGCGAAAAAGGATATTTATTTAGCGGCTATAATTTTTCAACGTACGGCTAATCTGTCGGTCTACATCTTTTCGTTTCAACGCTTCTCGTTTATCATATTGATGCTTTCCTTTAGCTAAGCCTAATAACACCTTAGCATAGCCATCCTTTAAATACACTTTTAATGGCACGATGGTTACCCCTGTGTTCTTCGTTTCGCCTACTAGCCGATCAATTTGTTTCTTATGCAAAAGTAGCTTTCTAGTTCTCAGAGGATCATGATTAAAGATATTGCCTTGTTCGTAAGGGCTAATATGCACGTTGTATAGATACATCTCCCCATTACGCACACGAGCAAACCCATCCTTTAAATTGATTCGACTATTACGAATTGATTTAATTTCAGTTCCTTGTAAAACGATACCTGCTTCAACGGTATCAATGATCGTATAATCATGACGAGCTTTCTTGTTTTGTGCAATTAATTTTCCTTCACCTTTTGGCATACTACCCCTTCTTTCTGCCGCCTTTTTTCTTCTTAGCTACGGATTTGTAAAAAGGCTTTTTCCCTTTTGGTTTTTTCTTATTCTTGCGTGATTGGTTTTTCTCTCTATTATTTTTATTATTAGAAGTCTTTTCTTTACGTTCACGGCGACGATTCCGGGTTGGTGGCTCCAAAGCAGGAATTTCTTCCGCTTCTAGAAGTTCAAAGTCAATCTCCCGTGTTTCTGGTTCAGCCTTCGTTACTTTAATTTTTACCTTTTGACCAATTTTAAAGGTTTGGCGAGTTCGTTCCCCAACCAATGCTAACTGATTCTCAATAAAATGGAAATAGTCCTGTTTTAAATCATTTAAGTGAATTAATCCTTCAATTGTATTCGGTAATTCAACAAAAATACCGAATTTAGTAATAGAGCTGATGATTCCATCGAATTCTTCCCCAACTTTATCAGCCATATATTCTGCTTTCTTCAAGCTATCTACTTCCCGCTCGGCATCAACTGCACGACGCTCCATGTCTGAGCTGTGTTTAGCAATTTCCGGCAAGGCGTCTGCCCATTTTTCCTTAACCTGTTCGCTTTGATTCTTCTCATAGGTACGAATTAGCCGATGGACGATTAAGTCTGGATAACGGCGAATCGGAGAGGTAAAATGCGTGTAATATTCTGCAGCCAGTCCATAATGTCCATAATTATCCTCAGAATAACGTGCCTGTTGCATACTTCTTAACAGCATTGTATTGATAACTGCTGACTCTGGTTTTTCCTCTACATCTGAAATTACCTGCTGCAAGTCTTTAGGGGTAATACTCTCCTTCGTACCTTTAACTAAAATACCCAGTGCTGCAGCAAAGTCAAAGAAACGCTGCATTTTTTCTTCCTTCGGCTGTTCGTGAATCCGATAAATAAATGGTAGCTTCAATTGATTGTAGTGTTCCGCAATGATTTCATTGGCTGCTAGCATAAATGATTCAATCAGCCTTTCACCTACGCCACGAGAACGTATCTCAATTGCTAATGACGCGCCTTCTTCGTTCACTAAAATTTTGGCTTCGCGATCTTCAAAATTTATTGCCCCACGATTAACACGGCGAGCTTCTAAAATTCCGTGCAATTCCTTCATTAGAGTAAACATAGGTACCAAAGGTTCGTAGCGTTTAATTAACTCCGCATCTTCCTCTTCCAGTATTCCATTTACAGCAGAATAGGTCATTCTTTCCGCTGTTTGAATGACACTTGGAAAAATCTCGTGAGAGACAATCTTACCGTTTCTATCAATTTCCATTTCGCAGCTCATCGCCAGCCGGGGCACTTGCGGATTCAAGGAACAAATACCATTAGATAAGCGCTGAGGAATCATAGGAATCACTCGATCTGTTAAATAGACACTGGTTCCACGCTCAAAAGCCTCACGATCCAATTGGCTGTCTTCAGTGACATAATATGAAACATCCGCAATATGAACGCCTAAGAAGTAATTTCCATTGGACAGTTTGCGAACCGTTACTGCATCATCCAAATCTTTAGCATCAGCTCCATCAATCGTTACAATCGTTTGATTCCTCAAATCGCGACGGCCAGTAAGATCTTCATCCCTAATTTGGTCAGGTACTTGGTCAGCTTCTTCCAGAACTTCGTCAGGAAAACTGGTAGGTATACCTTGAGCAACTACTACTGATAAAATATCCATTCCAGGATCATTTTTATGTCCAACTACTTTCTTTACTAATCCTTCCAAACTGGAGGCATAACCTTTTTCAGGATAATGAGTTACTTCTACAACGACGATGCTTCCATCCACAGGCTGAATCCCTTCAGCGGCTACGAATACCTTGAATGGCGCATTTTTCTTATCTTTCGGTGTTACGACACCATAAAGATCAGTTTCCTCTCTCTCAGCTGATGTGTAAGCGGTAAATTCACCCACCACTTGCTGGATGGCCCTCTTCTTAATCGAGACCACTCGACCTTCTGCACCACGATCACCAAATGGATCAGCGTTCTTCACGATATCAATCATAACCGTATCGCCATTCATCGCATAATTAGTCGCATCGCTGGAAATATACACGTCGGGCTCTTCCGGATCAATGGTTACAAAACCAAAGCCTCGTTCATTCATCCGAAAAGTCCCCTCAACCATTGCAGGTACAAATGGCAGTTTAATTTTCCCCTTGTTATTAAATTCGATACTTTTTTCTCGTTCCATTTGCGCAATTGTTTGAACAAGTAATTTATAGTCACTACTTTTTTGCATGCCCATGTGTTGAGCTAGCTCTTCCACTGAGAAGCTCTTTTTCTTTGCTTCATGCAAAAAGTTCATAATTTCTTCCTTAATTGTTTTTCTTGTCATTTCATTCTCTCCAATCAAGAACGGCCAAAAAATCAGCCACATCTTGCTCTAATTGTCTTCGTTCTGGACCAACAGTGATTACATGACCGCTCTCAGGGTACCAATTTAATTGAAAACGGGCTTGTTTCAATTCTTCAGCTGTTTTAAATACCCCTTCTGGCTCAATCATTTGATCCTGTCCAGCTTGGGCCATAAAAAATGGCTGTTGAACCTCTGATAGTCTTTGATACGCTAGACTCCCCTGTTCTTCGATTTTTGCCAACTGTCTTGTTACTAACGGTTGATATTCTCTTAAACGTTCCGCTGTATCTGCAGGTTCATTATCCTCTAGAAGTTGCTCAGCATAAGCTAAAAAGCTCTCTACTACTGTGGTTTTTACTGGTGCAATGGGTGAGCAGAAAAAGCCACCACCGATTATCCCAGCCTGGTTTTCAGTTAGCAACCGAGAGGCAAACACTCCACCCATCGAAAGACCAAAAACAGCAATCTCACCATAGCCCTTATCTTGTAGAAAAGCTGTTGCCGCTTTGGTTTCCTGCCACCAGATTTCAGGGGGTTGCTGTAAAATATCTAATGGATCTGTCGTTCCATGTCCCGCATACATAGGTGCATAAACCGTATAGTCCAGCTTTTCCAATGCGCGAGCCAACATACGAACATCATTGGGGCTTCCAGAATACGCATGCAGCAAGAGAACAGCTTTGGATCCGTGGGGCAAAAAAATAGTTTTTGGCGCTCTCATTTGGATCATATCACTCAACTCCTCGATTCATTCTAACACACCTTTGATGATACTTTATTTTTACGATTCAGTGAATAAAAACGCTATATTACTGAAAAATTTCTCCCTATATTGAAAGATATATTATTGTAAATTTGAAACCTTTTCTCGTATAATTGACTAATCTTAAAGAGAGATTTGGAGGAGCACTATATGAAACACCTTATCCTTCTGCTTGCTTTGCTTTCATTAACAGCTTGCAGCAATAACCAATCTGAACAGAAACATACTCAAGCAACGGAGCAAACATCATCATCCACGGAGGCGATTGCTATGAAAACAGTGTTTACAGGTGAAATTACTTCTTCATTTACAACAGAGTCCGATCCTTCTATGGTGAGTGTTGTTCTTCGCTCAGTCGAAGCGGTCAGTGATCCTGATTCCATCGTTCCCGCCTTTGAAAATGATGGAGTGATTATACATGTGTCTACTGACAATCTCGGAGAATTGACCCCTGAACAACTGTCAGAAGGGAGCCGCATTCAGTGCACTCTGAAGGGACTGCCTGTTATGACAATGTCTATCCCGCCACAATTGCCGGGAAATTCGATTGAAAAAATCGAACTTGTTTCAACAAATGAGTAACTATTTGGGTTCCATCAAATAAAAAAACCTCTCCTTAGCGAGAGGTTTTTGCTTTATTTGCTTGATAAAAACATCAAAACGAATAAAAGTATCATCCAAACTGCACCTAAAACAGCTGTCGTCCGCTGCATTACTGCTTCAAAACCACGTGCCTTTTGTTTACCGAATAACTGATCGGCTCCTCCAGTAAATGCACTTGCCGCACTATTTTGTTTGCTTGGTTGCATCATGATCGTAATGATAATAATGACCGATAATACCAAAATCACACCTAAAATAATATTGTACAAAAAAGCTCCTCCTTTATCCCAAACTATCTCAGAATTACTTTAGCACAATTCTGAGCGTTTGACTAGGGGGAGTCGCTTTTTGTTTATTTTCTTAATACATCACTGTATTCACTTTTCAGCTCAAATTCACGTTTAGCAAATGGGCATAAAGGGATAATTTCCTTATGCTCACGACGCGCAATTTCAACACCTTCGCGTACTAAACTCTCAGCTAATTTTTGACCACGATAGGCAGGATCAACAAAGGTATGATCAATGATCATAATCTCTTCTCCTGCATCAGACCAAGTCATTTCGCCTGCTTCTTGACCTTCTTCATTTAGTAAAACTAAGCGACTTTTTTCTTCTTTTATTTCCATGCTTAAGCTTCCTTTCGAATAAACTTTAATGCACCACTTGGACAAGTTTCCACCACGTAAGCGGCATTCTCTGCACTACCATTATCAGGAATGATCCAAGGTCGTCGGCCAACCTCAAATACGTCTGGGTTACCTCGTACACAATTGCCAATATGTGCGCAAATATCTTTGTTGTAGTAGATATCAATATCTTCACCATGATACTTCTTATAACCATCAGCTTCTAGCATTTCTGCCGTAACGGCTTCCCCGTTTATTTGATTGCCCTTCATAGTCAGCTCTCTCCTTTTTTTTAATTATATCAATTATTCAAAAAAAGATACATTAAAGTGTCCATCAGATCATAATTTCCATTAAGGCAATCATTACCTGATAAGCTTTGGACTGCTCTTCAAATAGGAGTTTAAATGTATGTCCGCCAATTGTCTCGATGACCAATTGAAAGCTCCCCCCGCAGGAATAGACACTACAAGGCTTCAACAAACTAGTTGGATAATAGCGAAAAGGTTTTTTGACTGTATTCTCTAATACATACATGCCCTTCTCATGGAAAACTAAAAAACGTTGCTGATCATCAGGATAGATTAATAACTCCTGCAAATCTTCTTCAGAAAAGATTTTTTGCAGTTCGCAGTACAATTGAAGAAATCCATCCTCATTCATTACTTGTCACCTGAATAAGCAGAGAACTGTCCTGCTAAATAAGCATTTCCCTGTTCTTGATAGTGCAGAGCATTTTGACGATTTTTATCAATTTCCTCAGGTGTTAGCTCACGAACTACACGCGCTGGTGAACCAAAAGCTAAGGAATTTGGTGGAATTATTGTGTGTTCAGTAACTAATGATCCGGCACCAATTAGACTATTTTCTCCAATTTCTGCGTGATTTAGGACGGTACTTCCCATACCGATCAAGGCTCCTGAATGAATTGTGCAGCCATGTATAATACAGCCATGTCCCACGGTCACGTAATCCCCAATAACGACTGATGCATCGTGGTCCACATGGACGACTGTACCATCTTGAATGTTAGTGATTTCGCCAATTTTTATCGAGTTGCTATCTCCTCTAATCACTGACTGAAACCAGATTGTTGAACCTTTGCCAATCGTAACATCCCCATATATATCAGCACTGCCTGCTATAAATTGTGTCATTTTTTATACCTCTTTCTTATCCAACAGTATTTCTTAATTGTCCGATGCCTTCAACTTCACAAATTACTTCATCTCCAACCTTTAAAAATCTAGGCGGAATAAAGCCCATCCCAACTCCCGCTGGTGTTCCGGTCATTAAAATATCCCCTGTCTCTAGGGTCATACCCTGTGATAATTCACTGATCATATAAGGTAAATCAAATATTAAATCAGAGGTATTGCTATCTTGTCGCAACTCTCCATTAACATACGTTTTCAAATTCAAATGAGGTGGCTCAGGAAATTCATCTTTGGTAGCAATCCAGGGACCCATTGGTGCAAAACCATCTAATCCTTTTCCAAACATATATTGACCGTAAGCCATTTGAATATCTCTAGCAGAGACATCATTGGCGATAGTATAGCCAAAAATTGCATCAAATACTTCTTCTGGTGCTAATTTGGAACATGTTTTGCCCATAATTACTGCCAATTCTACTTCATAATCCAATTTTTCTGTGATGTTTGCATGAGCAGGAATCCTACCATTAGGGCCTACCGCTTGATTCACACGTTTAGAAAAATATACCGGATGCTCTGGTTTTTGATATTCTCTACCAGCAAATTTAGCAGACTCCAAGGCATGCAGCTGATAATTTAAGCCGACACAAAGTACATCATGCTTTGGATGAGGAATTGGTGCGAGTAACTCCACTTGGTCTAAAGGAATTGGTGTCAATTGATCACGATTTATTAAAATTTCTTCTTTTAAAGCCGTATAGTTTTCAATCAATTCTTCCATTTTATTGATAGTGATGTTTAATTCCTTTAACGCGTAGACAGCCTGATAGTCTGACGAAACTATGCCGACTTGCTCTACATCTTTCTGGCGAAACGTGCAAAATTTCATATACAAACCCCTCTTCCTAGAATAAGTTCAGTGTATTCGCTTACGAAACACCTGTCAAATACTCTTCTATATAAGATAAACATAAAAAAGGATCGAGTTCAAATCCGTTTTCTATTATTGGTAAAATTTCTCCTTGGTTTACTTGATAGAGCTATAAAAAAGTGACTCGAAACGCCAATTGACATTTCGAGCCACTTTTTTATTTATTCAGCATCTTCAGCAAATTGACTATTGTACAACTGCTCATAAAAGCCGCCTTTTTCTAGTAAACTATTATGTGTTCCGTGTTCGATAATCGAGCCGTTTTTCATAACTAAAATCAAATCTGCATCACGGATTGTTGACAATCGGTGAGCAATTACGAAGCTGGTTCTGCCCTGCATCACGCGATCCATTGCCTTTTGAATCAAGCCTTCCAATCGAGTGTCCACTGAACTGGTTGCCTCATCAAGAATCAAGATTTTCGGATCAGAGATAACCGCCCGAGCAATGGTTAGTAATTGCTTCTGTCCTAAGGAGACATTGTCACCTTCAGAGTTAATAGTCATTTCATATCCACCAGGCATTGTACGAATAAAGTGATCTACATTCGCCGTTTTAGCCGCATCGACCACTTCATAATCAGTAGCTTCTAAACGTCCAAAACGAATATTATCAGCAATTGATCCTTCATACAGCCAAGCATCTTGCAGCACCATGCCAAAAAGTGACCGAACATCTGAACGATTCATATCTTGGGTGTTTACTCCATCAATCAGAATCCTTCCACTGTCAATATCGTAAAAGCGCATCAAAAGATTGATTAGCGTCGTCTTGCCGGCACCTGTAGGCCCAACAATTGCTACAGTCTCCCCAGCTTTGACTTCAAAGCTCAAGTCTTCAATCAATGGTTTTTTCGAATCATAACTGAACTTCACGTGGTCAAAGACAACATTGCCATGAACTGGTTCAGGAAGCTGCTCATCTACTTTGTTTTCTCTTTCTTCTGCTTCATCCAAAATCTCAAATACTCGTTTTGCTGAAGCTGAGGCACTTTGAATCATTGATGACAGCTGGGTAATTTCACCCATTGGCTGACTTACTTGCCAAATATATTGGATAAAAGCTTGCAGTTGACCTACCAAAATCACACCTGCAATAACATTCCAGCTTCCTAATACGGCAATAACAATATAAGTCGCATAAGCAGTTAATTGAACTAACGGCTGCATCAAGCTAGAAACAAAGGCCGCCCGGAAACCATAACGCCGTAAGGTATGATTGACTTTTTTAAACCCTTCCAAGGTTTCTTCTTCACGGCCATACAATTTAAGCACACTAAAGCCTGTCATGTTTTCTTGCACATAACCATTCATATCCCCTAAAGCATTTTGCATCGACTGGAAGTCCTTTTGAGAGATATGAACAATTTTTTTTGAAATCCACAATGAAGCAGGAATCATAACCATTGAGATAACCGCCATCATTGGGTTAATATAAAACATCATACTAACTGCAAAGATAATACCCAATACTGCATTGACCAATTTGATGATCGCCTGCTGCATTGCATTACTGACAGCATCTACATCGTTAGTGATACGAGAGAGGATATTCCCCTGCTGATTACGATCAAAATAAGAAACTGGCAAACGATTAATTTTCGTTTCAATGTCTTCCCGTAAATCTCGCATAGCTGATTGGACAACGTTAGCCATCAGCCAGCCGCTGCCCAATTGCGCACCGCTGTAGACTACCCCTACAATTAAAATAGCAACTAAACATTTAAGAACATAATCAAAGTTAATTGCTTCATTTTGTTGGATATTCCGAGTAATTTCAGTTGTCGGCAGTCCTGATATATAAGGCATTAAGGTATTCATGACTAAAGTAACTATTGTTAAAATCAGTGTTAATACGAAAGTTCCTTTGTAAGGATTTACATAGTGCATCAGTCGTTTTAAAGAAGAGAGGGTTTTTTTCATGCTAATTCCTCCTCTGATAATTGTGATGCTGCAATATCATAATAAATTGGACAAGTTTCAAGTAATTCACGGTGTGTGCCAATACCGACTACGTCACCTTCATTTAAAACAATAATTTTGTCAGCATGCATAATTGTTCCTACACGTTGGGCTACAATCATCACTGTTGATTTCGTCGTTTCTTTTTTCAGACGAGCACGTAGTTTAGCATCTGTTTGATAATCCAAAGCTGAAAAGCTGTCATCAAAAATATAAATTTCTGGACGACGAATTACCGCACGAGCAATAGCTAAACGTTGTTTTTGACCACCAGAGAAGTTGCTTCCGCCTTCGGATAATATTTCATCATAGCCATCTGGCTTTTGTGAAATAAAATCTGTTGCTTGAGCAATGTCCGCCGCTTCGCGCATTTCAGCTGGAGTAGCATCTTCCTTACCGTAGCGCATATTTTCAGCAATCGTTCCGGTAAATAGTTGGGCTTTTTGAGGGATATAACCGATTTTTTCACGTAAATCTTTCAATTTGTATGCCCGAACATCTTCGCCGTCTACCAATACCTGTCCTTCAGTTACATCATAAAATCGTGGAATCAACTGAATCAAGGTTGATTTCCCAGAACCGGTACTACCAATAAATGCGACTGTTTCTCCTGGACTTGCAGTAAAACTGACGTTACGAATAACTGGACTTTCAGAGTGTCCTGGATAAGCAAAGGTCACGTTTTTAAATTCTACATAGCCCTTTTGTTCTGGCATTTCAATGCCTTCGGGATTATCTTTTATTTCAGGATCGCGGTCAAAAACTTCTTGAATCCGCAACGCAGAAACGTTAGCCCTTGGATACATCATAAACACAGTCGCAAACATCATGAATGAAAACAAGGCATGAAAAATATATTCGATAAAGGCAATCAACGTTCCCACTTCCAATTGTCCACTATCAATCTGAATAGTTCCATTCCAAATAATCAAAACCATCACTACATTAAATAGGAAGAAAAATCCTGGCTGAGCAACCGCCATTAAATGAAATAGGCTCTTAGAGCTATCAGTATATGCATTATTTACCTTACGAAAACGCATTTCTTCAAATTTTTCGTTTACGAAAGCTCGGATAACTCGTAAACCTGAAAGATTTTCCCGCAAAATACTGTTAATATTATCCAAATTCTTTTGCTGCTTGCTGGACAAAGGCTCCGAATATTTGGCAATCAATATAACTGCCAACAATAAGACTGGTAGTGATCCCAGCACATAAATTCCCAAACTAGGACTTGTCCGAATAATCAAGTACAAGCTCATGCCAAACATCATCGGTGTCATAAACCCAGCCGTTAAAATATTCTGCATAAAGAGCATGATTTGATAGGCGTCATTGGTGGTTCTAGTAATTAAAGAGGAGACTCCAATGCTTTCATACTCAGTATGAGAAAATGTCTGCACCTTCGCATACAAGTCATCACGAATAGCTGCTACCATGCGCGAAGTGATCTGCGAGCTAAAGTAGCGCAGTGATATGCTCATGATGATCCCAATTACCGTAATTACAACCATCAATATTCCCATTCTTTTGATATAATCAAAATCTTGATTGCTTATTCCCTGATCAATCATCATTGCCAAAATGGTAGGCAATCCTAACTCAATTAGAATAAACCCAAAAACACTAATAAAATCAAAGAATAAAAGCTTTTTATAGCGTAGTGTGTAACGCCACATTAACTTCATTTCATCTCGCCTCTTTCTATACCGTAATGTCTCCAATATAGCATAAATTAAAATGGTTTGCCCGTACTTCTCATGAATTTCTTTTCTCTTTTTCTTTAGTTTTCTGAAATTTTTCAACTACAAGAGATTTCCACTACCTAGTTTCTATACTTCTCTCTTATTCTATGATAAACTACATATAATTGTTGTACTCACAACACAACGTACGGTGAAAATGCTTGTAAGCTCAGGAAGCAAAGTCGAGGCTTCCTCTCGCAATGTTAGATTGACTAACATTCGAGCATAAATTTTCAGGTGGCTCAGCCCCCTCATTTTGTTGTGGAAAAAACTGCGAGAGCAGATAAAGGAGATTATGTAATGATTTATAAAGTTTATTACCAAGAAAACAAAGAGCGTAACCCAAAACGTGAGCAAACTCTTTCTCTTTATGTAGAGGCGGAGAGTGAAGAAGCTGTTCATAACTTGATGCGTGACAATACCCCATATAACGTTGAATATATCCAAGCTTTGGACGGCAATCACTTAAATTATGAAAAAGAAAATGCCGACTTTAAGCTAACGGAGTTTTAATATGAAACTCTCGCTGAAAAACAACGAAACTGGCGTTTTTGCCATTGGCGGACTAGGCGAGATCGGGAAAAATATGTATGGGGTTCAGTTCCAAGATGAAATTATCATCATCGACGCTGGGATCAAGTTCCCAGAAGATGATCTTTTAGGAATTGATTACGTGATTCCCGATTACAGTTACGTCATTCAAAATATCAATAAGGTAAAAGCAGTTGTTATTACCCACGGTCACGAAGACCACATTGGGGGCGTACCCTATTTACTGAAGCAAGCCAATATACCAGTCTATGCAGGTGCATTAGCTCTTGCACTAATTAAAAACAAATTAGATGAGCATGGCCTGTTGCGGGATGCTGAACTTCACGAAATTGATGAAGATACAGTTATTCGTTTCCGTAAGACATCGGTCAGTTTCTTCCGTACAACCCATAGTATTCCTGATCCTTTAGGTGTGGTAGTTAAAACACCTTCTGGCAATATCGTAGAAACAGGCGATTTCAAATTTGACTTCACACCTGTAGGGCAACCTGCCGATTTGCACAAAATGGCAAAATTAGGTGAAGAAGGCGTTCTTTGTTTATTGTCTGACAGTACAAATGCAGAAGTTCCCACCTTCACTAAATCAGAAAAAACAATTGGCATGTCCATCCAGCGAATTGTAGAAAAAGTGGATGGCCGCATCATTTTTGCTACCTTTGCTTCCAATATTTCTCGACTACAGCAAGCAGCTGAAGCGGCTGTTGCAACTGGACGTAAAATTGCTGTCTTTGGCCGCAGTATGGAGAACGCGATTGTTAATGGCCGCAACTTAGGCTATATCACTGTTCCTGATGAAACTTTTGTTGATGCACATGAGATCAATCGAATTCCTGCCAACGAATTAATGATTCTGTGTACCGGGTCTCAAGGTGAACCAATGGCAGCATTGTCACGCATTGCTAACGGAACTCACCGTCAAATTCAAATTCAGCCAGATGATACTGTGATTTTTTCCAGCTCGCCTATCCCTGGTAATACTACCAGTGTAAATCATTTGATTAACTTGCTGTCTGAAGCAGGTGCAAATGTCATCCATGGTAAAGTGAATAATATTCATACTTCCGGACACGGGAGTCAGCAAGAACAAAAATTAATGTTGCGCTTAATGAAACCTAAATATTTTGTTCCAATTCACGGAGAATTCCGTATGCTGAAAATTCATGCTGGTTTAGCCCAAGACACTGGCGTTCCAGAGGAAAATTGCTTCATCATGGAAAATGGTGATATGCTGGCACTGACTGCTGACAGCGCTCGTCCAGCTGGTCATTTTAATGCCCATGATGTTTACGTAGATGGAAGCGGCATTGGTGATATAGGAAATGTTGTATTACGTGATCGCCGTATTCTTTCAGAAGAAGGTTTGGTCTTAGCAGTTGCTACTATCGATATTGCGAAAAAAGAAGTCCTAGCTGGTCCGGATATCTTGTCACGAGGTTTTGTTTACATGCGTGAATCTGGTGACATGATTAGTGAAGGCCAACGCATTTTATTCCATGCTTTGCGGGAAGCTTTAAATGACAAAGCCTGCAATGAATCTAAACTCAAAGATGCAATGGTTTCAGCTTTGCAGCCATTCCTGTTTGACCAAACAGAGCGTCACCCAATGATCATTCCAATGATTATGACCCCAGACCAATAAATCTAAAGCATCTGCTCTTTTTAAGGGCAGATGTTTTTTTTGGTTTTTATCCTTTTTGAGTATTTTTCTTTCAAAAAAATAAAATATTTGGTAAATTAGTCTAAATACTTAATTCTAACGATATTCTTACGATATTTTGAATACTTTATTTAGGAATTTCAATTGACAAATGTATGAATAATTTGCACAATAAGGATTAGAAAAACTATAATTTAAATACTTACGTTATTTTAAAAGAGTAACGAGTCTTTAAATCATTTTAGGGGAAGATAATTATGGTGAGAACACCAAAAATAAAACGTGAAAAAATAATTGAAGAAACCTACAACTTAATTATTGATGAAGGATTTGGAAAATTTCGCGTTGGCAACATCGCTGAAAGACTGCAGTGTTCCCCACAGCCAATCTATCGTGAATTTGAGAACCTTTCCAGTTTGAGAGCTTTCATGGTTAGACGCACATTGAATAAATATCAAGATTTTCTTGAAGATCAAGAACCGCATACACTTAGTCAACTGACTAGATCAATTATCAGCTACTCTACTGATTATCCTGAAGAGTTTCATCGATTTTTTCTACAAGACAACACAACTCTTCAGTTGTCTAAAGAGATCACACTGAAAAGTTTCAACCAGCTCCAACAGCCATACGCTGAACATCTGTTTAATGTTTACTGGCAATATGTTCTCGGAAAAGCTGTATTGGCTATCGCTACTCCTGAAAATCATCAAGTAACCGATGATTTTCAAGCCTTGTTAAATGAATAAATAGTTGAACTATCAAAAAAGTCCTAAACAGCAGTTTAGGACTTTTCGGATTCAGAATTATTGTTTAACTACATTTGTTGCTTGAGGTCCGCGATCACTTTCTTCAACATCAAAAGTTACTGCTTGACCTTCTTCTAGAGTTTTAAATCCATCACCTTGGATAGCTGAGAAATGTACGAATACATCGCTACCATCTTCGCGAGTGACGAAGCCAAACCCTTTTTCTGCGTTAAACCATTTTACTGTTCCATTTTCCATGAATCTTTTCCTCCTCGTGCGAAAAGCACCTAATGAATTGTAACATTGCTCGTACGACAGAGGTGAGACGAGTGTTCAACTCCAACAAACAAAATTACATAAATAGTTTACCACTTGTTCTGCAAAATATGCAAGGGTTCCCATTTGACTACTCCCAGTAATTTTCTTCTCGTAAGCTGATGTACTCATTTTCGCCAACGATGATATGGTCCAATACTTCAATTCCCATCATCTCTCCACATTTTCTCACTCGTGCAGTAAAATCTAGATCATTTCGGGAGGGTTGAGGATTTCCACTAGGATGATTATGAGCCAAAGCAATCCGAGCAGCACTTACTCGAACAGCTTCACGGAAAATTTCCCTTGGGTGTGCAATTGATTGGTTTAACGATCCGACAAAAATCGTTTTCTGCTGAATGATTTCATTCTTCGTATTCAAAAACATCGCAATCAAATGCTCCTGTTGTAATCCTTTTAATTCTTCGACCAAATGATTGCCTAAAGCAAAACTAGAACTTACCCGTCCTAGTTTTGGTTGAGTAGACCGATGAATACGTGCACCAAACTCAATTACCGCTTTCAATTCAATCGCTTTAGTTTTACCAATTCCTTTGAAGCTCATCAACTCTTCAATGGATAATTGTTTAAGGTCGTATAAATTAGGAACCTCCATCAAAATCAAACCGGCCAAATCCATGACATGCTGAGAACGTGAACCATTTCTTAGAATAATCGCCAGCAGCTCCTGATCCGTCAAATGCTTTTCACCTTCCTTCAACAAACGCTCCCGCGGCCAAGAACTGGCCGGTAATTCTTTCAATAATAATGATTTCTCCATGTAAAAACTCCTTTGCATCTTTTATATAAGATACGCAAAGGAGTCAAATTTATTTTTGTATATAGTCGATTACTTCATGTAAACTTGATAAAACTGCTGCTGTTTGCTTCGATAATTCCTCTGCTGGTTGGATCATATCCGGGACCATAATTACAGGAATACCTGCACTGATTGCCGCTTGTACGCCATGCTGTGCATCTTCCAGTACCAACGTTTCCTCAGCAATAGTTCCTAAATGCTGACGAGCGATATTAAAAATCTCTGGATTTGGCTTAGCTAGCTTCACATCTTCTGCCGAAACAATTTCTTGAAACTGATTTCGAATTCCGGCATGCTCCAGTAAAATTTCAATTACAGGACGTACATTACTAGAAGCCACTATCTTGGGGATTCCCTGATCTTCCAAAAATTGCAGCAGTTCCAATACTCCTGGCTTTAAATCAACTTCCCCGGAATGAAAAATTTTATGCGCATCCCCCCAGCTGTCATCGATAAACTTTTGCACAGTTTCCCTACCATGTTCAGCAAAACGCTGATGCAGACTTTCCCAAGCCTCCTCATCCGCAATCCCAATGTATTCCCGATACAAATCCTTGTCAAAAGGAATCCCGTAATGATCTGCCGCCTGCTGTTGTGCTTGATAATAGATCGCTTCCGTATCAAAAATCAAGCCATCCATATCAAAAATTACTCCCTTAATTTCTTTCATCGCTTCCTCCCACATTTAATAATAATTGACGTACCTCAGAAACAAAGTACAAAGAACCGGTAACTAATAGTAAATCTTCAGCATCCATTGACTCCAAAATCTCCGCTAAGCCAAATTGCCATAAAGATACAACCGAAAACTGTTCGGTCTCCTGATCATCATACTGACTAAGATTCAGAGCTTTAGGATAATCAAAGGTGGTTATATACATATGTGCATGCGGGATTTTATGTAAATCCTTCAGCATACTGTCTACATCTTTCGTTTCTAAAGCTGAAAATAGAATATGGATAGTATATTGGCTAAATTCGCGCCTCATATTATCCACCAAACGTTTGACGGCATGATCGTTATGAGCGCCATCCAAGATAATCAACGGTTCATCACTGATTTTCTCCATTCGTGCTGGCCATTGAGCAGCCAGTAATCCACTGCGTATTGCTTTTTCTTCAACGGGCAAGTGCTTTTTCTGACAATATAATTGGTAAAGTATGATGGCAATTCCAGCATTTTCAATTTGATGACGGCCTAGTAGGCTGATCTTTAATTTACTTAAGCGGCCGCTCTCTGAGGTAAAGTCAAAACGCTCACCCCAATTGCCATCTGGCTGCAAATATTTCACCTGGTAATCTTTGTCATATTGATAGATCGCTGCCTGCTCAGATTCAGCCTTGTCCTTGATTACAGTTAAAGCTTCTGTTGGAATATTCCCAGTAACAACTGGAATATTATTTTTTATAATCCCAGCTTTCTGATGAGCAATTTCCGGTAAGGTTTCTCCTAAAATATCGGTATGATCATAGCCAATAGTGGTAATAGCCGTTAAGATTGGTTCAACAACATTGGTCGAATCCAGCAGCCCACCTAAGCCAACCTCAACAATTGCCACATCTACCTGCTGATCAAGAAAATAATCTAAGGCCATAGCTGTCAAAACCTCAAATTCAGTAATACCGTTGATTTCAGGCTGTTCATCCAGATTTGCTACTAAAGGCTGATAACGCTCCACCCAAGTAATCAGCTCATCATCGGCGATCGGTTCACCATTGATGGCAATTCGCTCATTAAATTCTTCGATGTATGGCGAAGTGAAACTTCCAACTGTCAATCCTGCCGCTGCCAACATACTTCGCAAGTATGCAACAGTAGAGCCTTTACCATTAGTACCAGCTATGTGAATGACCGGAACCTGCTTTTCAGGATTCCCGGCTTTATCTAGTAATGCTTGAACTCGTTCCAATCCAGGGCGAGAACCAAATTTCTTGCGACTATGAATCCAGTCGATTGTCTCTTCAATTGTCACTGATGATCACCTCGATACTAGTATAACAGAGTTTTATATTGGTTAATAAGAAAGGCTTCGCAAACTCGTTCAGTTTTGAAGCTGGTCACCACATATACTGTAACACTAAGATAGATACTTATAAAATACTTGCAGTTTCTTTCCATTGAAAAAATGACTAGTCCTTCGACTAGTCATTTAATCCTATTGAATGGTTCGCAAACTTTCAATTCGTTCACTAACGGCTGTTTGCTTTTCTAGATAATTTTTTTCTTTAGCACGTTCTTCTTCAACAACTTTTTCTGGTGCGTTTGCAACGAAACGTTCGTTTGCAAGTTTTCCTTGAACTCGTTTCACTTCGCCAGTCCATTTAGCCAATTCTTTTTCCAATCGTTGAATTTCTTCTTCAATATTGATTAGGCCAGCCAATGGCAAATAAATTTCAGCACCAGTTAATACTGCGGACATCGCCAAATCTGGTGCAGTGATCTCACTATCAATCACCAATTCATCGGGATTACAGAAGCGCTCAATATAGCTAGTATTTTCCAATAAGAAAGCATTTACTGCCAGATCACTTGTTTTGATTAACAAAGTGATTGGCTTAGATAGTGGTGTGTTCACTTCCGCTCGAATGTTTCGAACTGAGCGAATCAATTCCTTCAACACTTCCATGCCTTTGGCTGCATTTTCGTCGTTGTACTCCGCCTCAACCGTTGGGTAGGCAGCAACTACTATCGAATCACCTTCATGAGGTAATTTCTCCCAAATAGTTTCTGTTACAAACGGCATAATTGGATGTAATAGACGCAATGTTTGATCCAATACATGAATCAAAATACTCTTTGTAGTCTTCTTAGCAGCTTCGTCTTCACCATATAAAATTTCCTTACTCATCTCAATGTACCAGTCACAGAAATCATCCCACATAAAGTTATACAACTGACGACCAGCTTCACCAAATTCAAATTGATCAAACAACTTAGTTACTTTTTCAATGGTTTCGTTTAGACGCGTTAAAATCCAGCGATCAGCTACGGTCTTTTCACCAGTCAAATCAATATTATCAATAGTAAAGTCTTCAATGTTCATGATGACAAAACGAGAAGCATTCCAAATTTTATTAATGAAATTCCAAGCTGCATCCATTTTCTCATAACTAAAACGAACATCTTGGCCGGGAGCAGAGCCAGTTGATAAGAACCAGCGTAACGCATCAGCACCATACTGATCAATCACATCCATCGGGTCAATTCCGTTACCAAGTGATTTACTCATCTTACGACCTTGTTCGTCTCGGATCAGTCCGTGAATCAAGACATTTTCAAATGGTCGTTCATTCGTAAATTCCAGACTTTGGAAAATCATCCGGCTTACCCAGAAGAAAATAATGTCATATCCAGTTACCAGTGTATTCGTTGGGAAATAACGTTTGAAATCTGCACTATCCGTATCCGGCCAACCCATGGTTGAAAACGGCCATAATGCAGAGCTAAACCAAGTATCCAAAACATCTGGATCTTGTTCCCAATTTTCAGCATCGGCAGGGGCTTCCATCCCAACATACATTTCACCCGTTTGCTTGTTATACCAAGCTGGTATACGATGCCCCCACCACAATTGACGAGAAATTACCCAATCATGAACATTATCCATCCAGCTTAGGAAGGTTTGATTAAAACGTGGTGGAAAGAAATTCACCGCATCATCGGTATTTTGATTTTGAATCGCCTGATCAGCCAATGGTTTCATTTTGACAAACCATTGAGTAGATAAACGAGGTTCAACTACGACGCCGGTTCGTTCAGAGTGACCCACGCTGTGAACCATTTTTTCGATTTTGATCAAACGATCCATTTCTTTCAGATCGCTGACAATCGCTTTACGTGCTGTGAAGCGATCCATGCCCGCGTATTTGCCAGCCAAGTCATTCATACTGCCATCTTCATTCATAACATTTACTCGTGGCAAATCATGACGATTTCCCACTTCAAAGTCATTAGGATCATGGGCGGGGGTAATCTTTACCACACCAGTTCCAAACTCACGGTCTACGTACTCATCAGCAATAACTGGTATTTCTTTATCCATCAAAGGTAGAATAACAGTTTTTCCAATGAAATCCTGATAACGTTCATCCTCTGGGTGAACTGCCACTGCCGTATCTCCCAACATGGTTTCAGGACGAGTAGTTGCTAACTCAAGTGCACCGCTGCCATCAGCCAATGGATAAGATAAATGATAGAAGGCTCCCTCAACATCTTTGTGGATTACTTCGATATCTGACAAGGCCGTTTTCGCTTGCGGGTCCCAATTGATAATATATTCCCCACGGTAAATCAGCTCTTTTTCGTATAAAGAAACAAATACTTTACGAACCGCATCGGAGAGTCCTTCATCTAAAGTAAATCGTTCCCGTTTATAGTCTAAGGACAAACCTAATTTGCTCCATTGCTCACGGATGTGTCCAGCATATTCTTCTTTCCATTCCCAAACCTGATCCACAAATTTCTCGCGGCCTAAGTCATAGCGGGAAATCCCTTGCTCACGCAACTTTTCTTCTACTTTAGCTTGCGTAGCAATTCCGGCGTGGTCCATTCCTGGCAACCATAGAGTATCGTAACCTTGCATTCGTTTTTGACGAATAATCATATCTTGCAAGGTAGTATCCCAAGCATGACCCAAATGTAGTTTTCCGGTTACATTGGGAGGTGGGATAACGATTGAATACGGTTTAGCCGATTGGTCTTCTGATGGTTTGAACAAATCTTCGTCTAGCCATTTTTGATAACGCCCTGCTTCAACTTCTTGCGGATTAAATTTTGTTGCTAAATTTTCAGACATGTTGTTTCCTCCTTAATGGTATGTATATAAGCAGTAAAACGAAAAAAAGTCCTAAAACACGTGTGTGTTTTAGGACGTAATCTACGCGGTACCACCTAAATTGCAGAAATTTTTCTGCCGCTCAAACATGAACTAACGGTCATGACTCGTGCTTTCCTACTTTTTCAAAAAGCAATACTCCCAAGCTACCTTCCGATTTCTGCTGTAAGAATGTTCCACCAATCATTCTCTCTCTATAACAGGGAAAAATCGTACTCCTCTTGATCTTTGTATGAGTCATTGTACAATGAAGCCGCCTAGTTGTAAAGCCCTACCTCATTGTTATTGAGCCAACTCATCAAAATAAATTAAGGTCTGCAGCTCAGTTGTTAGATCAATGTAGTGAACAGTAACTCCCTCGGGCACTTTAATTGGATCTGGAGCAAAGCTTAAAATCGCTGTGACTCCATTGTTTACAATTTTTTCCACAGCTGCCTGAGATTGATGGCTAGGCACAGTTGAAATTGCTACCGTTACTTTTTTCTTTTTCAAAACGTCATCTAAGCGATCCATAGAATAAACCTCGACACCATTAAAGATTAAACCAATTTTCTCAGGATCGTTATCAAATGCGCAAACAATATTTAGATTATCATTACGGCGAAAGTTGTTGTTTACTAAAGCCTGACCTAGATTTCCACAACCAATTAACGCAATTCTTTTTTCCTCAATCGTATCAAGTATGCTGCTGAAGACGCTGATCAAATAATTTACGTCATAGCCATACCCACTTCGCCCTAATTCTCCTAGCTGCGAAAAATCCCGACGGATCGTTGCGGAGCCTACATGGGTCAATTGGCTAAATTCCGAGGATTTGATTCGCTGTACGCCTTCTTTTTGTAATTCCTTTAAGCTGCGTAAATACAAAGACAAGCGTTTTGTCGTAGCCTTTGACAGTTTGGGTTTTTCAATTAAATGATCCATGGAAGGTCTCCTTTGTTAATTTTTTCACATATTTATTCTAACATGAATATTGCTTCGTTACAATGCAAAAAGCAAGAAAGAACAGAATCTTTCTTGCTTAACAGGATAATTAGGAATCATCTCCCTATAATTCTTAGCCTTTTTTATCGTTGAAAAAATTTGATCTAAAATTCATTCCATCTATGCACATCTTGCATAAATCCAGCCTTTTCTCTATTTCACTAACCTCAAATCTGCACATATACTTAACGAAGATATTCCTTTAACCAACTGATGAACAAATCCAGGCTGAGGTTTTCATTATCCTCACGATAGCCAAGTACCATTTGAATTGTTGGTACATTTCCAATTGGAATCAATCGGATATTTGAAGGCGCTGAGCTTCGGCAGCCTTCTGTAAGGACACTGATTCCTTTACCTAAAGCAATTTGCATCAACAACGTTTTGACACTGGAACAGCTGTCATTGACTAGCGGATAGTAACCTTGGCTAAGAAATAGACTAATGATGTAATCATACCAAGCTTTAGTCTGCTGCTTTTGTACACACAAATAGGATTCTTCGGCAAAATCAGTAAAGGTCACCGTTTCATGCTGAGCCAAAAAATGATCGTCTGGCACCACCAACACCAGTGCTAAGTCACCTACCTTATGCAGCTTAATTTTTTCGATACCGATCAGGGTAGTTGCCATAGTCATACACAAATCCAACTTGCCTGCTCTAAGCTCTGTCACCAGTTCATCATGTGTACCAGCCTGGAGTTGCAGTTCGAATCCTGGATAATCGTTGATAAAAGCCTGAAGCATTGGTAACAGATAATGGTCTGTTCCACCTCGCAAGAAGCCAATTGTCAATTGATGTTCAGGTTGATAACGAAGTTCCTTTAATTGCCGAGTGGCGCGGTTGTAATCAAAGATCATGTTCGTTGCATAGTTCAAAAAGATACGACCTTCTTCAGTTAATTGAACTTGTCGTGTATTACGAGCAACCAATGAACAACCAAGCTCTGTTTCTAACAATTGGATGTGACGGCTCAAGGTTGGTTGAGTAATATACAGACTTCCAGCAGCCTTCGTATAATTTAACGTATTGGACAAGGTTACAAATGATTGAAGATATTCTATTTTCATTCTGCTTTTTCACCTCTTAGTTTGATTATAGCGTAAATTCAAGAACGGTTTTCATAAATTAAAAAGGAGAGATGGACAAATGATTTTAGTAACAGGAGCAGCAGGAGGCGTAGGACGCCAAGTCGTCACCGAATTAGCGAAAAGAGGATTAACTATTCGGGCTTTCGATATTAATCCTAAAGTAGAAGAGCTCAAAGAAATTGGTGCCACAGAAACTTTTGTTGGTGACGGTCGATTATTAGCAGACGTGGAAAAGGCTTTATCAGGTTGCGATAAAGTACTTTATATTCCGCCAATGTTCATTTATGACGAAGCAGAAATTGCCAATCGCTTTGTAGATGCGTCAGTTCAAGCTGGTATACAGCAATTCGTGATGATGACAGTTACCCATCCTAACATGTCGACTTTGCCGCAGCATACTCAAAAACTAAAGGCCGAAGAACATTTAGTTTACAAAGGATTGTCGGACAATCTCAATTATACAATTTTACAGCCAATGCATTACATGCATAATTTTTCTATTCCTATGGTTTGGGCCTCAAACGCTTATCAATGCTTCTACACCAAAACTACCAAACTAGGTTATGTTGACATTGTGGATGTGGCAGAAGTTGCTGCAAAAGTTTTATCAGAACCTGGCCATGCCAATGCCACCTATGAATTAGTTGGAACCGACTTTTTGTCTCCAAACGATATGGTGGAAAAATTCAACCAACTGACTGGTCGTTCGGCTGATTGCCAGCAAGTCCCAGTTGAAACGATTGTTAACTATTTCTCAACTGCCAAATACGACAGCTATTTTGTTAAGACCTTCCAAGAATTAGCTAAAACCTACAGCGATTATGGTATTGCTGGCAATGCTAATGTCTTGTCATGGTTGTTAGGTCGACAACCCACTACATTTGATGAATACATCCAACGAGAAATTGAAGTCCATCAATTAAGCTAAAAAAAAGCAGATGATTTTTTCTAAAGAGAAAAACCATCTGCTTTTTCGTTTATAGTAAATCAGCAAATTCCTCAACTTGTATTTCACTTTGAGTTGCCGAAATGACTTCGATTTTTAACCCCTCCAAACAGCGAGCCATCATCCCATCAATATCCAAGCGTTTTTCCAATTCTAAAACCTTAACCATTTTAGGACGAGTTTTTGGTTGTGGTGGAGCGAAAATTGTGCAGCAATCTTCAAAGGGTTGAATCGCTAATTCGAAAGTGTCAATTTTTTCAGCCAATTCAATAATTTCCGTTTTGTCCATTGTTGCTACTGGACGAATAATTGGGGTGCTGGTTACTTCGTTAATTGCTACCATGCTGTGCAATGTTTGTGAAGCCACCTGTCCTAATGATTCCCCATTAATAATTACCAAACCGTTGCGCAGTTCACGAATCGCATCGGTGATCCGCAACATCATCCGGCGAGTTAAAGTCATCCAATATCCCTGCGGAGTATGCTGCTTGATCTCTTCTTGAATCTCAGTAAAGGGAACCTCGATAAATTCGATGCTGCCGCCATAAGGAGTCAACTTTTCGGTTAAATCTTTGGCTTTTTGCAAAGCTTGATCACTGGTATAGGGTGGACTAGCGAAATGGACTGCTTCTATCTCTACGCCTCGCTTCATAGATAAGTACCCAGCAACTGGTGAATCAATCCCTCCAGAAAGCATCAACATGCCTTTGCCGCTGCTTCCTACCGGTAAACCACCCGCGCCCTTAATCGTTTCATAGGATAAATAAGCGCCATCTCGACGAATTTCTACCCGCAGGTTGATATCAGGGTGTTTCATTTGAACCTTAATATTCGGAAAACGGTCCACCACAACTTTACCCAAAAATTGCTGAATACCATGACTATCTAATTCAAAGAAATGATCACTGCGTTTAGCAGTTACTTTAAAGGTTTCCTTACCCGTATAGATAGTTTCCATAATTTCCTCTGTGGTCGCCTTTAAAGCAACCGTGTCTTTTTCTACTCGGATACTTGGTGAAAAGGTCTGGATACCAAAAACCTTTGTCAATTTAGGAATTATCTGTGTGCTGTCTTCCCCATTTAAAATCAAATGCATCCGATCACGATCAGCATGAATCTTAATTGCTGGAAAATCAACTAACGCACCCCGAACATTTTGAGCCAATTGCATAATAAAACTACGACGGTTTTTTCCTTTAGTGGAAAGTTCGCCATAACGAACCATAATTTCTGTATATTGCACGATCATTCTCCTCGTTATTCTAATTTTTAAGCAGTACCTCTTAACTCATTTTTGCAAATTTCTCATATAAATGATTGAATACAACCATAAACTGTTCTGCTTCAGCCATGGTATTGGCCTCATCCAAGCTTACCCGTACAGCTGTAGTTGCTTGGTATTCGGGGACTCGCATAGCATGCAACGTTGAGCTTTCTACTTTTTTTCGACTGGAACAGGCACTGGTAGTCGAAAGGTAGATCTGCTTTTCCTCAAAGGCATGAACCATTACCTCTCCACGAATTTCCTTTACACCAAAGCAAAGAATATGTGGAGCGAACTGGTCATCACCAGAAAAAATTGTCACCTTTTCATAACTAGCTAAAGCTTCTAATAAATACTTGCGAATAATTCCCGTGTGTGTGGGACGTTGCGCAATTTTTTCCAAGTATAAACGCAGTGCTTTGCTCATAGCCACAATTCCTGGAACATTTTCCGTAGTACTTCGCTGGTCACTTTCTTGTCCACCACCGACTAACAACGGCTCAAGTTTTCTACCATTTTTCCAATAAATGAAACCTACTCCCCGCGGGCCGTGAAATTTATGAGCAGAGAAAGTCGCAAAATCTACTCGCGGAGTTAGCCAGATCGAATGATCAACCTTGCCAATTGCTTGGACGGCATCCACATGGAAATGGATTGTCGGATACAAATCCAACAACTCACTGATAGCTCCAATCGGCTGGATAGCCCCCATTTCATTGTTCACCGCCATTACTGAAACAAGAATCGTATCAGGACGAATTAAAGCTGACAGCTGATCAACCTCAACGAAACCTTGTTTGTTCACTGGCGCAACACTCACTTCAAAACCTAATGTTTCCAATTGATGAGCTGCTCGACTAACAGCAGGATGTTCCACACCGGAGATAATCAGATGCTTGCCAAATTCCTTTTTAGCTAAAGCAGTACCCTTAATAACCCAATTGTTTCCCTCCGTACCGCCGCTGGTAAAATAAATCTCATTCGTCTGAACAGACAACAGTTCAGCAGTTTGCTTTCGTGCCTGTTGCAATAGGCGTTGCGCCTGTGTACCCAGATCATGCAGACTGGAAGGATTCCCTATAATCCGTTGACTGGTTTTTACATATGTATCAAGTGCTTCTGGAAAAATATTCGTGGTCGCACTATTATCAAAATAAATCATTTTACAACTTCCCTTCAAAAATTCCTACTTATTATAACGGGAATCGTGATGCGCTTCAAGCGACTTTACCAATTTAAAAAGATTCTAACCCCTTTTAATCCAGATATTTCAAGTATTTTGCCTCTGATTACTGACAGCGTACAACTCTTTTCACTAAATAGTTTACTTGTTTTAGAAATTATCAAAAAAAGTTGCGGCAACTTATGCTAAAATAGAAAAAAACAGAATTAAGGGAATGGAGCAAATCTGTGATAAAAAAAGTTTTAGCATTACTCGTTTTAGTTGGTTTAGCCAGTTTGGCGTCACCAGCCTTTGCTGAAGAAGATATTTTTACTATTACACAGCAGGCTGGATATACAGAAGCCTTAGAAATTAATAAACCTAAAGCTTCGATTGTGATTGATGGTACACATGGACAAATTTTATGGAATGAAAACCCTGATATGGCCAGAGAACCTGCCAGTATCTCAAAAATGATGACCGTTTTTCTTGTTTTTGATGCAATAAAAGAAGGTAAATTAACGTTGGATACTACTATTAAGGCCACAGAAAATGATCAGGCTATCAGCCAGCTCTATGCTATTAGTAATAGTAAAATTGTCGCAGGTGTTGATTATCCGGTCAAAGAATTATTAAAGATGGTCACCGTTCCATCTTCGAATGTAGCCACTGTAATGTTAGCAAATGCCATATCTGAAAATGATGCCGGGGCCTTTGTTCGCAGCATGAATGCAAAAGCTCAAAAAATCGGAATGAAACAAACGTCCTTCTATAATTGCAGCGGCGCTTCAGCTGCCAGCTTTGATGGTCTTTACAATCCAGCAGGATTTGATCCTTATGGCAGCAATATTTCTACAGCCCGTGATTTGGCTACTATGGTCTTTTACTTGGTGAATGACCATCCTGAGGTATTGGAATTTACTAATAAACCGAACGTTACAACGATGACTGGCACCCCATATGAAGAAAGTTTTGAGACCTATAATTATTCTTTACCCGGTGCTAAATATGGGATTGAAGGCGTCGATGGCTTGAAAACCGGTTCAGGTCCAAGCAGTGCTTTCAATTATATTGCAACAGCTAAGCGTGGAAATACTCGTTTAATTGAAGTTATTTTAGGTGTCGGCGATTGGTCTGATCAAAATGGTGAATATTACCGTCACCCATTTGGTAATGCCCTCCTTGAAAAGGCCTTTAAAGAATACGAATATCAGCTAGTTTTACCTAAGGGAAGCCACACAATTGATGGCAAAGATATTCAGTTGGCAGAAGATTTTTATGCTGTGACTAAAAAGGATGCTCAGCCGGTGGTGTCGATTCAAGACGATCAACTGGTGTTAGATCAAGGCTTAGATCAAGCAGCCGATACTATGCCAAAGTTGGCAACGAGCTATAAGTCTATTGAACGAACCCAACCCTTGAAGGAAGCGAAACGTCCTAGTCTGCCAGAAACTTTAGGAAAAACTGCCTCCACTATGAACGAGCCTTTCCATTTAATTGCTATTGTGGTGATAGGATTGGTCTCATTGCTTATTTCACTGCTACTGCCAGCTAAAAAATCCATAGGCAGTACTCGAAGAAAACAGAGTTCTTCTTTAGTATTACTCTTCCGCATTATCGGTATGTTATGCCTATTTTCGGCCGCTGGATTGTTCCTGCTTAACATTTTTAAATAGCACAGTACGACCTTTTATCAGGTCGTATTTTTTTTGTTTGTTTTTCAAAAAGACACCTTTTTACGCATCTTAATTTGCGCTAACTTTTTTCACCAAATCATTTATCTTACATCCATTAGCTGGAATCAGATAAAATTCGAAAATATACCTTATCAGTTTTAATCAAAGAAAATTTTTTTAAGAACAAAAAAACCAGACGACAAGCGTCTGGCTAAGCAAGTTCACGGTTATTAAAGTAGAAATCTTCGATACGTTTGAACGCACCTGGCTCAACACGTTCTAATGCTGTACCAATTTCATCTAGCGCATCTTGATAACGATAATCTTTGTTAAACAGTTCTAGACTGTTTTCAATAGCAGTTTTTATCTCAGGATGAGTATGACGGTATCGATTCGCGTACTGCATCATTTGTTCAGTTAATGCAGCGGCGTCAACTAAGTCATTGGTTTTTTGGTCCAATAACTCCATGTCTTCATCACAAAGACTAACCAACTTATTGATTTCTTGCATATTGATTCGAATACGGTTCAATGACTTACTCAATTCTTCCACTCGATCGGTTGCGATAAAGAAAAACTCTAAGTAGTCACCAGGAAGCCCGGGCAGCCGTTGCTGCTCTACGTAACGTTTCAGGTTACGTAACTGGAATTCATACGTATCAATTCGTTCAAGAGCAATACGTTCGCCCTTGCGCAAATCTTGCAAGTCGTTATCAATTTCTACCTGTTTGGTTTCAATGTCATCTAGAACTTTGAAAGCATCCTGGTAGAAATTTTGAATCTCAGAATAAGGAACGTCATGCTTGTCAATCAAAGGTTCCATGTTGCGATTGCGACGTTCTAATTCTTCAATTTCTGTTTGGAAGCCACGGGCCCGTCCCAACTCGTTGTTGTTCAACGTATAACTTTGGGAGGTGTGGTCCAATTCGATCATTAGTTGATGATTATTGCGTGATGCATGCTGAATGTATTCACTGACTGTTTTGCGATTAGTAATAACGTATTGTTTCGCTTCGAACTCTTTTTCTAACGTGTCGTACAAGGCGTCAATTAAATTGGCGGTTTCTTTGTTCGCCGCTTCAACTGTATCTAATTCTACTTTTTCCAAATCTTCTGCAGAAAGCTTCATGCGTTTTTTTACTTGTTCAATCCGTGCTTCAAAGTTTTCTTCGGGCAAGACATAATTATCATCCAGCATTTTATTGTAGGTTTTTTCAACTTCTTCAACTTGTGCCGGGAAGGTTTTTTCCAAGTCTTCGTAAAGAGCTGGAACTTTTTGCATGATGGCTTGAACATCGTAAACGTGTTTTTCCGCATCGTCGAGTACTTCTCGTGCTTCTACAGGATCACCGGAGGTATTTAATGTAACAAATTGAGTGAATTCAATTTCTACATTTTTCACTTGCTTTTCAATCTCTGGTAAAGCATGACCAAAGTTTTCGCGATTGTCCTTTAAGTCCTTTTTCAATTCCTCAAAGACATCCAGTGCTTGCTGTACGGCTAAAGAATTGCGCTCTTCAGTTTCACGCAGCTCTTTTAGTCCTTCGCGGATTTCCGCAACTTCCTCCTCCATTTCTTTCATGGTTCGTTCAGCACTTTCGATAGCTGATTTGCCCTTCATGAAACGAAACGTTTCATTCTGGCTCTCAACTTCAAAAATCTGACTTTCCAATTCAGCAAATGATTTAGTCGAAACATCCGTCCATTTCTGGTTCCATTCACGAAAAGTATTTTGGCTTTGACCTACGAGATGCATTTTCTTCACTTCATCAACTTCCTCAACTACTGGAAGATCAAACAGTGATTCCTTGCGTTTCTCTAGTTCTTTTAACCGTTCTTGATTCTTCTTTCTCATTAAATAGCCAATCAAACATAGTATTGCCACTAAAATAATGATCCCAATGACGATACCAATGATAACGTTACTTCCCATGTATGATTTTCCTTTCGACGTTTAGAATAAGTTCGTTCACTATTTACAGTTCGATTATTCATCCGTTTTTTCGCAAAAACATCTAACCTAGATTATAGCACAAACTATTCGTTCCATCACTAAATAGTTCGTAAAACTTGGATTTTCTTACAGAAAAAAAGCCTTCCTTCCTGTGGCTTTTCCAACTGAAGAAATCAACTAAGATTTCTGCAAAAAAAATGATTTCCAGCGATTCTCTTGGAGACAGCCCTTGAAGTTCGTGTCAATTTCAGCTATTATTAGATTCACATTAAAATAAGAGGTGATCAGAGTGAAAGTAATCAAATTCGGAGGGAGTTCAGTAGCTTCCGCCGAGCAATTAAAAAAAGTCTTAACTATCGTTAAAGACGATCCCAAAAGACGCTTTGTCGTGGTGTCTGCTCCTGGTAAGCGTCACGATGAGGATAAGAAGGTCACCGACTTATTAATTGCTTATTATGAAAAAGTATCCACTAAGCAAGATACTACTTCACTCATTGAGGAAATTGCAGCTCGCTATGGCAGCAACGCCCAGGAACTAGGGCTAGACGCAAGCGTCTGTGAAGCTTTCGCGACAGAATTAATCGCATTGCAGAAAAACTTCAATGAAGAAAATCCGTATGATTTAGACAGATTCCTGGCAACTGGTGAAAACTTAAATGCTCAGCTAATTGCAGCATATTTCCAAAATGAAGGATTGAAAGCTCGCTATGTCAATCCAAAAGAATTAGGGATCATCGTCACCGACGAACCCCACAATGCCCGTATTTTGGACGAGTCTTATGATAAGATTTATCAATGGCATGATACAGATGAAATTTTGGTAATTCCAGGCTTTTTTGGTTACACCAAAGATGGCAAACTGTGCACCTTCTCAAGAGGCGGTTCTGATATTACTGGTTCGATTGTAGCCGCAGGTGTAAAAGCAGAAATCTATGAGAACTTTACCGATGTTGATGGTATTTTTGCAGCAACTCCTAAGTATATTCATGAACCAGCTTTAATTGAACAACTAACTTATCGAGAAATGCGGGAGTTGTCTTATGCCGGTTTTACGGTCTTCCATGATGAAGCCTTGATGCCATCATTTAAAGCGAAAATTCCAGTTGTCATTAAAAATACCAACAACCCATCGTGTGTTGGCACCTTAATCAAAGAATCATATGATCGAGAAAATCCTAATCGAGTTGTCGGTGTTGCCAGTGACCGCGGATTTTGCAGTATCACAATCAATAAATATTTGTTGAACCGCGAAGTTGGTTTTGTCCGTCGTGTTTTACAAATTTTAGAAGAGCTGAACATCAGCTTTGAACACATGCCTTCAGGAATTGATACTGTTTCAATCATCTTCAGAGAATCTCAGTTAAATTCTGAGCTGGAAAAACTACTAATTCAGGAGATTACAGAAAAAATTCAGCCTGATGACCTTGAAATTGAACATGGCATTTCAGTTATTGCCTTAGTAGGGGAAGGAATGAAATTTCATACCGGTATTACAGCAGAAAGCTCTGCAGCGTTAGCTCGTAAAAATATTAATCTCCGCATGATCAGCCAAGGCGCCGATGAGCGAAGTATTATCTTTGCTATTCAGGGAGAACAAGAGCGGTTAGCAGTTCGTTCCCTATACTATACTTTCTTTGATTAAATTAAAAAAACGCCAGATTTTTAAAAATCTTGGCGTTTTTGTTTATCTAATTCAGCTTGAATCAATTTTTCAGGAGCATAATCCTGCTCCCAATTTTCTGGTTTCAATACCTTGTGAGTATCTGGATGATAGTGAGGTTTGCCATCAGGGAATAGTTTCCCCATGTTGGCCTGATGAACAATCTCAAAAATCGGCTGTGGATCTACCCCAATCAGAGCAAAGGATCCATAAGTAAAATACAGCAAATCTGTCAAAGCATCAACCTCAGCGGTCAACTGATCTGTTACTGACTCCTGCTTATCCAATATCTTTGTCTTAGCTTGCTCAATATTCTCGTGCAGCTGACCTATCATTTGATCAAACAATACTTGATCGCCTTTGGCTGCACCGTATACAAATTCGACGATTTCTTCGATTTTAAAGCCAGCGCGGAAAGCGGCCCGCTCAGATGAAAAAGGCGTTGGCTTTTCAGGCGGTTGCGGTTCAAACACATGATGAAAATTTTTCGTCATTTCGTAAGGATCAAATTGATTCTCCATATTGCCTCCTAAATAATTTCAAAATATTTCAATGCTTTATAAATGCCATCGTTCTCATTAGTATCGGTAACGTAATCAGCATGAGCTTTGGTTTCTTCTTCTGCGTTCCCCATAGCCACCCCTATTCCTACGCCCTTCAACATTTCCAAATCGTTCAGATTATCTCCAAATGCCATTACTTCACTAAAAGCAATATTGTTGGCTTCCAAAAATTTTTGAATCCCTAACAGCTTAGAACCGCCTTTAGGAATAATATCAACAGAATAGGGGTTCGAACGCTGGAAGGTTACATTAGGTAAGCGTCGTTCCAGTTTTTCTGTTTCTGATTCAGCGCTAAATAATACACATTGATAAATTGGCTCCTGCAAAATACTTAGTCGAGCATAACGTTCTTTACTGCGGTTAGGACTAAAGGATTGCAACAATCCTTTAGTCGTTCGAACCGGAAACCAACTTGGCATCATAGTTGCCACACGTTTTACCCAACCAACCTGAGATAAACGCATGATATAACTCCCATCCACCCGACGGCGGCCGCCGAAAATAATTTGGCGGTGCTCCTGATCAGCAAAGGTCACAATTTCCTTTAACACATCTGGTTCAAAGGCATGCTGGTAGACATCTTCTTCTCCCTGATAGACCAGCTGTCCATTATAGGTCACAAACATATCCATCGTCAGACAGTCTATCCGTTCAGCTAAATGAACGGGCCCTCTGCCAGTGGCAACCCCCACCATTATTCCCTTTTTGCGGGCTTGTTGGATAGCCAGCCGAGTACTATACAAGGCTTTAGATTGTTTAGTAACTAATGTTCCATCAATATCAAAAAAAATCGCTTTGATCATGGCCGCTCCTTTTTTAAAATAACCCTAATTGACTAGGATTGAGTCCTTCATCTTGAATATCTAGTAGTTCTCTTAATCTTAAAGCATTTTCTGCTGCATCGCCACCTGAATTATTATTAAAAATGACGGCAACCTGCTCACTATGGTCCGCTACCTTCCTAACAGCATCAGCTAACTCCGAAAGCTCGGCTTCACTATAACGGTACAAAGTCCGCTTTTTACGCCATTGGGGATCACGACTTTTCCAGTAGGCTTGATTTCTTCCATGAAAGCGAAACAAACTAAAAGCTGTATTGGTAACTGTTAAATCTAAGGGAATTGTATCGGGAAGCTCAGGTTCATCCACCATCGTTAAGCTGAAATTCAGCTTTTTCATAAACTGATAGGTTTTTTCTTTGAATTCCGGACTGTACCAGCTGTAGTCTCGTAATTCTACAGCAATCGGTAAATCTGGAAACAGCTGACGCAAGGTTTGCAAATAAGCAATATTTTCCTTGGTACATTTAAATTGTGCCGGAAACTGTGCTAAAAAACAATATAGTTTTGAACTTTCAATTAGCGGACTCATGACTTCCAGGAAATGCTGCTGCATCTCATCGATTGAACCATAATGATCCTGCCATTTTTCTTGGCAAGTAAAACCAGAATAAAATTTCACCACAAATCGAAAGGAATCTGGTACCTGAGACAGCCAATTTTCGACAGTTTTACGGCTAGGTAGCCCATAATAAGCCGTGTCCAACTCAACCAACGGTAAAAATCCTGCATATTCAAACAGCGTTGTTCTGGGTTTCCCAGTCAACGTTTGATGTTCATTAAAAGAAGTTAATCCAATTCGAATCATAAAGACCTCCAAACTCTTTTCTACATAGTATACAATAATCGTAGTAAAAAAAGAGAGAAAATAGTATTCTAATGAAAAAGGCTTTCCTTGCACTAAAATATATTTAAAGGCAAGTGGCTTTCTCCTACAGTTAATATACAATAAAAAAAGCAGGTGAATGAAATGAAACGTATTCTAATTTTGCATACCGGCGGAACAATTTCCATGAGTGAAGATGAACACGGTGCTGTTCGCCCTGATGAAAAGAACCCCCTGCTGGCAGCCGGCCAGAAGCTGGATATTCCTAAAGATGTGGAATTGGTAGTCGAAGATTTTTCCAATCTTCCTTCTCCTCATATCACGGTTGAAATCATGTTTGATTTGAAGGAACGCATCAAAAAAGCTGTCAACGAAGAAATTGATTGCGTAGTTATTACTCATGGAACCGACACCTTAGAGGAAACCGCTTATTTTCTAGACGTAACAATTGGAAATCTGATGCCTATCGTACTTACTGGTGCGATGCGCTCTATTAATGAATTAGGTAGTGACGGCCTTTACAATTTTCAAAGTGCCATTCGGGTTGCATCCTGCGAAGATGCAGTTAATCAAGGCGTGCTAGTGGTTATGAACGATGAGATCCACAGTGCCCGTTATGTAACGAAAACCCATACTACCAATGTTGCCACCTTTCGTACCCCGACTTTAGGGCCCGTTGGTCTGGTAACTAAATCAAAAATCCTCTTTATGCAAGAATTGCCGACAGCGACTCGATACGATGTCGCTTCAATTGATGCCATGATTCCAATCATTAAGGCTTTTGCCGGTATGCAGGGAACCTTCTTTGAACTGCTAGACCATGCAATGGGAGTTGATGGCGTTGTAGTGGAAGCTTTGGGCGCAGGAAATTTACCACCTGCTACGTTACCTTCACTGCAAAATCTATTAAATAAGGATATGCCGATTGTTTTGGTTTCTCGTTGTTTTAACGGAATTGCTGAACCAGTCTACGATTATCGTGGCGGTGGCATTGAGCTGGCAGAAAAAGGCGTCATCTTCTGCCGAGGTATCAATAGTCAAAAAGCACGAATCAAGCTGCTGATTGCCATGAATGCTAACTTATCTCAGGAGCAACTGAAGCAATTTATGGAGGAATAATCAAATAGACCTGAAGGATCACTTCGCTTCACACAGCGGAGCATCCCATCAGGTCTATTTTACTTCGTTTTCCATTGAATATTGGCTTCGCAAGCCAGTTGATCTCCTACTCGAATTTCATGCAAGGTTTTGCCGTTCTCTTCATCCACCTGATAAACACTAGTAATATCGTTGCCATATAAAATTTCCTTATCAAATTTAACCTTGGCTGCCACTGGTATATGGTTCACCATAAAATCGTAGCCCAATACATCAATCATCCAGTTAAAATACATAGCATTGTTTACATGATGATTGCTGTCTAAATCGTAAAAACGAACATGGTACAATCGACTTTCACCATCTGACACTGGTTCAATTTTCTCCCAACGCTGGATTTTTTTTACCTGTGGTGCTTCATAAGGAGCCATTAGATCTGGAGAAACACTGCTCATTTTTCGCTCCTTGATCTTCATCAAAACAAAAGCCATATCTATTTTTACCAACTGTGTACCGACTTCATCATAAATCCAAAAGCTGCGGTAGCAAAAGAACTTGTTGAAAGCTGTCGGTTCGGTAACAACCGTTATTTTTTCTCCTACACGAGGCAGCTGTTCAATGGAAATTTCTGTCTGGGTAATTACCCAGGTTAAGCCCAATTGATTGATTGCCTCAGTCCCTCTTTCCAGTTCATCGCTTTGATCAGAAGAAGATTTGATAACCACGCTCAGCATAGCTGGAAAGGTCATTGTCTGATTGATATCACATTCATAATAGGTAACTTCATGTTGCATTGAATATTTTTTACCCAATTACTTTCCTCCTAAAATCCGGTCCACCGCACCGCCATAGCTTTCGCCAAACAGATTTAAGTGGACTAATAAATAATATAATTGATAGATGGGAATCCGTTCTTGCCATCCTTGCTCCAATGGATACACTTCCTGATAGGCATCAAATAATGTTTGACGAAATCCGCCAAACAGCTGCCCCATTGCAATATCCAATTCACGATGACCGTAAGAAACTGCCGGATCAACAAAGATCGGCTGGCCTTGAATATCAAACAGGGTGTTGCCGCTCCAAAAATCTCCATGCAATAACGAGGGTTTGAATTGCAGATTGCTCCACTGAGTCAGCACCCGTTCCTTTAATGCATAATAAGTCTTTTCCCGTTGACTTGTCCAATGATTTCGTTGCTTGGCGATTTCAATTTGAACTTCCAGTCGGTTGGTAAAATAGAAAGACCACCAATTCGTACTTTGAGTATTAATCTGAGGCAGCAGCCCTAGATAATTGTCTTTTACATAGCCAAAGGTTTCCTGCTTTTTTCCATGTATAGCAGTTAATGCTTTACCGATGTCACTTTGGTCTCCTTGTCCAGGTTCGATCCATTCCATCAACAAATAAGCTGTTTGATTATGAACACCCGTTGCAAAGGTTTCCGGAACACGAACTACTTCCCCCAGCTCTTTTAAGCCCTCTACTTCAGCCTGAAAAAAAGCTTCTGTCATATTGGGATGCACTTTTAAGAAATAATCCTTGGTACCATCTGTTACCCGATACGCTTGGTTGATGTCCCCGCCACCAATGGGCAACGGGCGATTCTTCAGCTGTAAATAATTCAGTAAGCTTTCCATCACTCCTCAACTCCTAAACAAGATATAGTTGCTGCAAATCTTTTAAGTCTTGTTTTCCCAGTCCGATACCATTCTTTAAATAGCCATCCATATCGCCATAGTGTTCAGCGATCAACTGGTAACTGGTCTTCAAGTATTCGGACTTGGCTTTCATCATATCGTCGATTCCGTACATCATTTCTTCTGAAACTCCAGCTTTTTTAGCCTGCTGTTTAATTTCCTCAACTTTTTTTTCTAAAAATCGGTTGGTTTTTAAATAGTCGGCAAAAATGGTTTCCTGATCTACACCTAAAGCACTTAGCATCATCGCAGCACCAAACCCCGTTCGATCTTTACCAGCTGTACAATGGAACAGCACACTTTCATCAGCATTCTCATTCTTTAACAAAATTTCGAAAAATTGATTGTACTGCTTGTGGATATGCGGCATAGTTACAAAATTACGATAAACCTCCAGCATTTGATCGTGAGCAGAATAGCCCTGCTGCATCTTCATCATCACTTCATACGGGGAAGCTGAAACTGCCTTCTCCTTAACCGGAAAAATAGGCAAAGCAATATTTTCAGCCGTTGGAATTGGCTGATCCGGTTGTTCCTCCCGTTCTGTTGGTGAACGGAAATCAACTACTTTTCGGATACCATAGTCAGCCAAGTAAACCTTGTCTTCATCAGTTAATAAATTGATCGTAGCTGAACGAACCAATTTTTGCCTGGCAACGGTCCGACCATCTTTGGTTTGATACCCACCTAATTCACGCATGTTCTCAGCACGCTTCACTGCTAGTTTCTCTCCCATTTTACGTCCTCCTTTTTTTTATTAATAACAAGCGAAATTCGCTTGTTGAATGTTTTAATAAGCCAAACTCTAAACAGCAAGAATCCTATCCGAGCCGTTTTCTTGCTTTAAAGTATAGCACAGAAAGTAAAGTAGAGAGTTTGCTTCATTAGATCCAATCCACCTACACTTCTCTATTTCTCTGAACCAGCAGCTATTTTTTTAAAATTTCTAGAAAGGCAATGCCGTACTTATCCAACTTACTTTGACCTACTCCCTTAATTTGCAGCATTTCCAAAGAGGTTTGCGGTTGTTGCTCTGCCAACTCCTGTAGGGTTTTGTCGGAAAATATAATGTAAGGAGGCAGATTTTGTTCTTGAGCCAACTGGGTCCGTAAACTACGCAGCTCTTCGAAAAGCTCATCATCTACCTGTAAAGTTTTCACCGCATTTTGCTTGCGGGTGACTTGCTTTTTCCCTAGCAGTACATTAATCCCCAAGGGTGAAATTGTTAAAAGCGGAAACTGACCTTCTGTTAAAGTGAAGTAGCCTTCTGCAGTCAAATAATCAATCAATTGCGTAACTTCCTTTTGGCTCCAGTCCCGCATTAAACCATAAGTGGACAATTGCTCGAACTGCCATTGAGTAATTTTCTGATCCTTCGAGCCCGTCAGAACCTTAGCTACTAACCCTTTACCAAAGCGTTCACCCATACGCTTTACACACGACAGCACTTTTTGTGCATCCGTTGTAATATCAATCACTTCTCGTGAATCTGTGCAGTTGCTGCAGCGTCCGCAATCTTCACTGTCCTCACCAAAGTAACGTAAAATGTAACGCTGCAAACACATTTGCGTATGAGCATACTGATCCATCTCTCGTAATTTATTGTATTCATTTTTTTTATATTCTTCATTACCCTCTGACTGATCAATGAAAAACTTTTGCACCTGCAGATCCTTTGGGGCATAAAATAAGATCGCTTCACTTGGTAAACCATCGCGTCCCGCCCGACCAGCTTCCTGATAATAGGATTCCAAATTGCCAGGAATTTGCCCATGAATGACAAAGCGAACATTGCTCTTGTTAATTCCCATGCCAAAAGCATTAGTAGCCACCATTACCTGCACCCGGTCAAACAGAAAATCCTCCTGGTTTTTCGACCGATCCCGTTCGCTCATTCCACCATGATAGCTGGCCACTGTGATGTTTTGATTTCGCAACAGATGATAAAGTCGCTCTACTTCTTTACGAGTGCTAGCATAAATAATTCCTGCCTGGCCTTTGTTTAGCTTTAAGTATTCCATCAAATAGCTTTCCTTAGCATCCTTGACTACCTGAAAAGTTAGATTTTCCCTAGCAAAACCAGTATTGATTTGATTGTCTGTCGGAATCTGCAACAACTGAAGGATATCATCAGCAACATGCTCAGTAGCTGTAGCAGTCAAGGCAATAATCGTTGGTCGTTGAGACAATTCTTCGATTGTTTCTGCTAACCGCAAATAGCTTGGACGAAAATCATGCCCCCACTGGGAAATACAGTGAGCTTCATCGACAGCCAACAGTTCGATTGGTACATAGTGAAGCAATTGTCGAAAAGAAGCTGATTCCAATCGTTCTGGCGCTACATACAGCAATTTGATTTTGCCATCCACAGCCAAACGAATGCGCTGTTGAATCTCTGGATTCGACAATGAGCTGTTGATAAAAGCCGCTGGAATACCCATTTCATTTAAACTGTCTACTTGATCCTTCATTAACGAGATCAAAGGTGAGATAACAAGGGTCAAGCCCTCCAAAACTAACGCTGGCAGTTGATAACAAACTGACTTCCCTCCACCTGTAGGCATAATTCCTAGTACGTTCTCATGATTTAAAATTTTTGATATGATTTCTGCCTGACCCGTTCGGAAACTGTCATAGCCAAATTTTTCTTTTAGTAATTCCGTTACTCTATTCATCTTTTTTCCTCACATTCCTATGCTTTATTATACGCGATGAATAGTCATTTTTGTTTAAAAAAATAGACTCACCCTAACGGAATGAGTCTATTACAAAGAATTACTTTAAGCAAGAGCTCCCATTGGATCCCAAGGCGCTAAAACAATCGGCTCAGCCTCAAAAGCCGCCAATTGTTCAGTTGTTAAATATTCTTTACGAATAACGATTTGGTAAGTGTACTCATCCATCCAGTCATCACTCATGACGAAAAAGCCCTTTTCACCTACTTTTTCTCCCCAACTGTTTTCTACTTTCCATTTTGTGCTTTTGCCATCTAGCATATCCACACCGGTTAACACCATGGCATGAGTCATCAAGCTATCACCAGAATCTAAGCGTTCTGCTTTAGTCATGGTAAAATCAGCTTCAAACAAATCATCTACGTCAAAGGCATTTAAAGCCATAATCCCAGAATCCCGAGTAGA
This sequence comes from Candidatus Enterococcus ferrettii, assembly GCF_017377655.1. Taxonomy (GTDB): domain Bacteria; phylum Bacillota; class Bacilli; order Lactobacillales; family Enterococcaceae; genus Enterococcus_A; species Enterococcus_A ferrettii. The sequence continues at coordinate 9,472 of NZ_JAFREL010000005.1, read as the reverse complement.
AGACTGCCCAACATCACAACCAAACCAAACCGACTCACCGTTCGCCAACTGTTTTACAGCTAATTGTTTAAACGTATTCATATCAAGATTTAGATATTTTACTGTTGAACCTCCAACAACATTCCCCAGCATTGATACCGTGTAACTGCGATTGTAAGGCTTGTCAGCTGTCGGTGCATTGATAATGCTGACATAGTCATCTAAATTCACTCCGATATATTTATCGTAAAAGCTTTGAGGTGTCAACTTTTGATCAATATGGTAGTTTTTCTCCTCATCCCGATATTCAAAATCAAATACTTCAGGTGGTGTACCTAGAGCGGTTGCTAGCAAAACATAGACTTCCTGCAACATTTCTCCACGTTTTGCTTCAATAGCCGCTTTATCTTTTTTAGCAGCTAATTTGCGCAGCTCTAATGCGTGCTTGCGCAACAATTTATTCAAATATTTGTTTAAATCTCTTGAATTGGAGCTGTTGCTGCTTTCTGGCATAATTGTCTTAGGAACTACCCCATATTTTTTAAACAACGAAACAATCATATCCCATTGTCCACCATCTTGTTGTGGTGTTTGTAGTAAAAAAGCCACTTCTCGACTGGATGTTTTCTGATCAGCAGTAGCTAAAATATTTTCATAAAAAAAGTTGGCTTTTTCATACTTATCCCAGAAGAAGGTATAATTTTGTGATAATTCAAAATCCTTCAATTTGAATTGCTGCAGCATCTTATGCCGAAAAGTATTCAACGCTGCAAACATCCAACAGCGACCAGATTGTTTTTGATTGGCAACCTTGCCAGTAGCTAGATCAATTGAGAAAACTGGCGTATTTTCTACATGGGCAGCCACGTTTTCAGCTGAAGCACTAATGCCGTTTTTAACAACACTTCGCTGCAATGCTACCTGTTTTTGATTAGCTAAAAAGTTGTCACGATAATGTTTAGTCTGTTCTTGCATAATTTTTGTCATAAAAAAAGCCCCCTCCACGCTCATTTTACGCTTTAGAGACTTGCTTGACAATTAATTTAAAACCGGACGTAAAACTTTCTGCTTCCCCTTTTCAATCCACTTTCCAAATCGTTCACTGGATAATGCTGCTGTTAGCAAAACGCTGGAAGCAAACAGAATTGCTAATCCCCAGATACCCATCTCCACATCATCGGCACCAATAGCACGCAATCCTTTGACCAAAAAGCCATGAAGCAGGTATACTGTCAACGTATTTTTCCCCCACTTAGAGAAGAAATACTGACCTTTTGGCACTAGCATGAAGAATGCCGTAATACCAATTAGGCCTAAAAGAAAGAACAGCATGCGCTGCGGTCCTCCTAAAAGAGGATGATTCAAATAATCTTCATAAGGCTTTGATCCAAAAACCCAATACTTATTAATAAAATCATTGGTTTCGATCAAAACAAAAATCCCTGCAAATAAAGCAATTGCCACCCATTTTTTGGGTGCCGTCTTGATTCTTGCGATCCAGTCGGTAGGTAACGCATACCCTACCATGAAATAAGGAAAGAAGGTCAAGGTACGCTGTACAGCCAAGAAGCGACCAAAGAAAGGTATATAGCCTACAACCAAGGCGACAAGGATACTGCCGATCAGAACTTGCTTAACCGAAAATCGCTGACATAAATACAGCATGCAATTCCAGCAGAATAGGCTTAGTAAAAACCACAGGGACCATTGTGGTGTTGTTATGCTGAAGCTAAAGGACTCCTGCAATCCAATCAGTGTATAATAAGCCGAATACAATAGCTGAAAAAAGATATACGGCAACAATAATTTTTTTACCAGCTTTTTCAATGGCTTCGGTTGCCCCTTGGCAAAATAGCCTGAAATTAAAATGAATGCGGGCATGTGAAAGGTAAAGATAAAATAATACAAATCGCTATAGATTCCTTTATCCTCGATAAATGGTTGAAACAGATGTCCAAAAACCACTAAGATCATTAAGAATAATTTCGCATTGTCAAAATAGGCGTCGCGTTTTGCCATTTATTCGCCTCCTTCACACTTAGTATAAAAGGTTTATCTTTCTTTTGAAAGAAATCTTGAAAACAATCTAAGAAACTTCTTATTTTCGTCACAAAAAAAAGAGACAATCTTTACGAATTGTCTCAAGCAACTCCGGCAGTAGGACTCGAACCTACGACATCATGATTAACAGTCATGCGCTACTACCAACTGAGCTATGCCGGAAAAAGAATACCTGTTCATGATACCAATTTTTATTTTGAATGGCAATAGATTTAATCCAATTTCTTTCTATGTTTATTACTCATTTTATTTGTCAGGAGCGTGTCGAAATGTATCGTCATAGTCGAAAAAGAAAAAAATATCCCATTTACATTGCTGGTGCCATCCTGGTTCTTGCTGTGGGCTTTCTTAGTGGAGAATATTTATCTGCTCGCCAAGCGGCAGTCGCCCCAGCACCGCAAGCAGCAAATCCACCGATTACCAAACCAACAACTACTTTAGCAGTGGAAACCCAGCAAACGATCGAACCTCATGACAAATTGGCCGATTCCTTGCAGGAGCAGTTAGTTCAAAGAAATTTCAGTGGAACAGTTCTAGTCTATCATGATGGACATTTAATTTTAAACAAGGCCTATGGTTGGAAAAATCAAGAGCAACAGCTTCAAAATCAAGTTTCAACCCAATATTGTATTGGTTCAGTTGAAAAGGGACAAACTGCTTATTTATTAATGGAAGCAGTCAAAGCTGGAAAGGTGCAGCTGACGGATAAATTAAGTCAATATTACCCTCAAATCAAAAATAGCGAGACAATTACTTTGCGCGATATGCTAAATATGAGCTCTGGTTTGAAGCTCAACGATAAAATCAAAGCTGAGCCTACTACAGACGAAAAAGATATATTGGCTCATGCAATACAGCAAGCCGAGGTCAGTGAAAAGGTCTATTCCTATCAACCGATCAATTACGTTTTACTGACCGGGATTATCGAACAAGTAACTGGTAAAGATTATTACGACCTATTTAATCAGCAGATCACCAAATCTTTTCAACTAAGCCATACTAGCTTTGCTCAGGATCATTCAGAAGAACAAGCACGTTCCTATCAAGAAACTAACGGAACAGACACTTTTACGAATGAATCAGCAGCCAGCTATGCTTCTGAATTGGGAACGGGTAATGTGTTTATGTCTGCCGGCGATTTATTTTTGTATTTCCACAGTCTTCTTTCTGGCGAAAAGCTGGCTACACAGGACCGGGAGACATTGTGGGAAAATTATCCAAATGAACAATATGCCGCTGGAATTTATAACATGTCCAATCATTACCATAGCCGGGGGGTAAAGGCCAATTTTGAAACAATTGTTAATTACTCTAAGGATGGACAAAACGCTATAATCCTTTTATCAAATAAGCATATCGAAAATACTTCTTTTAATGAATTAGGCGATCAATTGTTTAATCAGCTGATCCAAGCAGACGAAACAACCGCCAGCAATAAATTGTCAACTCCCGCTAGTTCCTAATGGATGCACATGATAGGATAAAGATAATTAAAAATTATTAGGAGGAGTTTTATGTTAGACAAATCAGTTCCCTACATTCCTTTTACCATGACTCGAGAATTTGATGCCCTACCCTTGCCCAGCTATCAGCTACCTGAAAATTATCGTTTTGTTTTCTACAAACCTGGCGATGAGCAAGCTTGGGCAGTCATTGAAACCGCAGTAGCCGAATTTGATTCTACAGAAAAGGCTCTGAACTATTTCCACAGCTCCTTTGCGCCTTTCTCCAGTGAACTGCCGCATCGGATGCTGTTCATCGAAAATTCTGCAGGAAAAAAAGTAGCCACCTTTACCGCCTGGCGATCAAATGATACTCACAAGCCGCGACTTCATTGGTTAGCTGTACTACCTGAGGAACAAGGAAAAGGCTTAGCCAAAGCACTGGCAATTCGTGTAACAGAGCTACTCTACGAACTGCATCCAAACCAAAAGCCATACTTAACCACCCAAACTTGGAGCCATCCAGCTGTTAGACTGTATCAAAAATTAGGCTACGAGATTTTGCAAGATGAAAATTATCCACAAATCACAGAAATTCTAAACAACCTATAACTAAAAAAAAATGATACGAACTATACAGATTAGACCTTGCCACAAGGATCTTTCTTTATAGTTCGTATCATTTATTATTTCTTTCAAATAGAATCAATCTATCAAAAATCTCCTCTGCCTTTTGCCGTTTCACAAGATCTATCCGCAAAGCAATTCTATCGCCGCTTTCCACCAAATTTTTCCTGTCCCAACAGCTAATTCCATTAAGTTCATCTAATTCTGTATAAGCATACATTATCTCACCATTTTCATAGAGAGATCGATGCTGTAACGAATCACCAAAGATCTTTGTATATCTCGAGAGTGCTTCCTCACAATTTCCAATAAATCTCACATATAGGTATTCACATCTCATCACTTGCTTCTAAACATAGTTTGACAGATAAGGCTTTAGCACAGAATGTGAAGACATTCCCGCTTCCTTTCTATTTAAAAAGCAGCCTCGCACCTGATAGTGTCAAATTATTCCCAAATTAGCCACTTTCTATCTTCACTTTCATAAAAAAAAGAAGAGAAAAAATATTGACAACCTACCATATATTCGGTATTCTATATCTTGTGTTCAATAAGATGCCGCCTTAGCTCAGCTGGTAGAGCGCCACCATGGTAAGGTGGAGGTCGTCGGTTCAAGCCCGACAGGTGGCTCTTCTAAGAACCTTGAGAGATCAAGGTTCTTTTTTACTTTCAAAATATAATTTGTAAAGAATCTTGTCTTCTCAAGATTCTTTTTTTTACTCTCTTTCCTAAACAAACACCATGATTATCTTCACTCATTAAAATAGAATTTCGTATATTAGAAACTTTTTGGGCAATGCCTAAATATTCTTCTTACCATTTGATCTTCCTTAGAACTCATCAAAGCAAAAGCACCTATCCTTTCTGCCAATAATTTTCTTTAAATACGACGTGTATCGTCCACGCTTCAAAATTATCTGCTATCAAAGTGTTGACACTAACCTAAAACGACAAATCCCCATCACTTACTCCAAATAATGTATAACCAATTGCCTGTCTAAAAGATCCTATCCTCACAAAACTAATTCGGAAACTTTTCTATTCGATAAAAATTTTTATAGTTAAAAAATTTATTTAGAATCAAATGAAATACAGTACAGAGCAGATAAATCCCATTAAACGATCTAAAATACAACATATTTACCAGATCATCTCCTAACAATAGATTTGTCTTTTATAAGTAAAGTTATTGTTGTCTACCATTTGGTATCTCCAATAAAAATAAGCGCTTTCTTTTTTCAACTACATTATGAAGTACTAATTATTTCATACTATCCTTAAGTAAACTACTTAAATAATTTAACGTTTAAAGCTTTACCGGATAAAATTTGATAAAAGCCCGTTACTTAAACTTTTCTTATACACTAAAAACTAAAATTTCTTGTGATTTCCTTTAGATATCTTTACAGAATGATGTCAATGTATCAGTGACATGACCAAAAAACGAACATATATTCCCTATAAAAATAGTCATACAGTCTGATACAATACTGTTTAAAACGCTTTCTACTATTTGTTAAAAATTTCAAAAAAACCATTACATTAGTTATTTTGTTACATAATTACACCACCCTGTAACCTCTTGTCATCGGTCTTTCACCTATGAAATACAAAAGGATGTTAAAGTATGAATCGTAGTCGAAAGCATCAACTCGACAAAAACTTTTTGGAGGAATTTACTAGATGAAATTCGGAAAAGCATTATTACTTAGTACAATTATGGCAGCAGGTGCTGCATTAGCAATCGGAACAAATGACGCTCACGCAGCAGAAACTTACACTGTTCAATCAGGCGACACTTTATCAAAAATCTCAGCTAAGTTTACTGGCGACAACAGCTTGGTAAACTCAATTGCGACCAACAACAACATCACAAATGTTGACTTGATTTTTGAAGGACAACAATTAAGTATTGATACTACTGCACAAAATGCAGCGGCTCCTGTCCAAGAACAAACAGCTCCTGTTGAGCAAACGCAAACAGCAGCAGTGGCACCCGTTCAAGAAACAGCTCCTGTTCAAGAGCAAGCAGCACCAGCAGTACAAGCGGCTCCTGCAACTACTTCGTCTGCCAAAGAATGGATTGCTCAAAAAGAATCTAGCGGTTCTTATGATGCGACGAATGGCCAATATATTGGACGTTACCAATTAAGCTCTTCATACTTGAATGGCGACTATTCTCCTGCAAACCAAGAACGTGTAGCAGATCAATACGTTGCACAACGTTATGGTTCATGGGAAGGCGCTCAAGCTTTCTGGTTAGCGAACGGTTGGTATTAAAATAGATTAATCAAAAAGTCGAAGAATTCATTATTCTTCGACTTTTTTTTAGTTAAATTGCTTAACTGCTGCAGGAATTTCTAGTGCCTTTTTTACAATTTTATCCGCACCAGCCTGCTCTAGTTCTTCACGGTTTCCAAACCCATAAAGAACACCGATACTAGCTAAACCGTTCTCTTTAGCACCTTTGATGTCAAACTCACGATCTCCCACCATGATTGCCTCTTCAGGTTCAACTGACAAGTGAGTTAATGCATCCTTTATAATAGCTGCCTTTCCTTCCCGCTTTCCATCCAAATCTGCACCAAATATCCCAGTAAAATAAGATGTAAAATTCAGATTTCTGATAATCTGCTCAGCATAAGGTGTCGGTTTAGAAGTAGCCAAGCCCAAGCTATAATGCTGTGAAAGCTCCACTAATGTCTCGAGGATACCTGGATAAACCTCCAATTGCAAAATACCATAAACAGCATAATAATCTCGATAAATCATGACAGCCTTTTGAGCAGCCTCTTTGTCCATACCGTATATATTATTTAAAGACAAGCTCAAAGGCGGGCCAATAAACGTACGTAATACCTCTTTATCAGGAATTTCAAGCTTTAGCTCCTTCAGCATATAAATAATTGAAGCCAAAATACCCTTACTTGAGTCCGTTAATGTACCATCCAAATCGAATAGAATAACTTTTTTCATCGAATTCCTCCTCTTTTTCTTTCATCCTAGCTTTCTTTCTAGTAATTAGCAATAGAAAGCTGATTATTTGCTTTAATCAGTAATTACTCTTATACTTACTTTTAGTAAGATAAATTATCAAGGAGGAATTACTTATGGACACACAAATTCGCGGATTACACCACGTTACAGCAATGACTTCAAGCGCCGAAAAAAATTATCGATTCTTTACAGATATATTGGGCTTACGGATGATCAAAAAAACCGTCAATCAAGACGATATTGAAACTTATCACCTATACTTTACAGATGACAAAGGTACGCCTGGTACAGATATGACCTTTTTTGATTTCCCAGGTATTCCTCAAGGAAAAAAAGGAACCAATACCATTTCACGTACTGGCTTCCGAGTACCTAGCGATGCTTCATTGGATTATTGGGCAAATCGTTTCAACCAATTGAACATTGAACATGGTGAAATCAACGTACGGTTTGGAAAAAAATATTTGGTTTTCAATGACTATGACAATCAATTGTTCCAACTAGTTTCTGATGAAAAAAATCAAGGAGTCACCGCTGATACACCTTGGAAAAATTCAAACGTTCCTGCTGAACATTCAATTGTTGGCTTAGGACCCACTATTGTAACAGTATCAAACTTTGATCACATGAAACTTGTTTTAGAAAATGTTCTAGGCTTTAAAGAAACCGCTGAAGAAGGTAGCCTGCATCAATTTGAAGTTGGTGAAGGAGGAAATGGCGCAACAATTATAGTCGACTTCAGAGATGATCTACCACCTGCTCAGGAAGGTTTCGGAAATGTTCACCATCTAGCTCTGCGAGTGGCTGACGATGATGCCCTAAAATATTGGATCAAAAAAATCAATGACTTAGAGTTCCCAAATTCTGGTTTTGTTGATCGCTTCTATTTCCAATCAGAATACTTCATGGCTGCACCAAACGTTCTATTTGAACTAGCAACAGATGGTCCTGGTTTCTTAGAAGATGAATCTTATGAAACTGCTGGAGAAATTTTATCGTTGCCGCCATTCCTTGAACCCAAACGCAAAGAAATCGAAGAGTATGTACGACCTTTCGATACTTCAGATGCAAATAAGAAACGACAATAATTTAAAGCAGGCGAAAATCGTCTGCTTTTTTAAGGAGGTTGCCCATGATTCACTATTCATCTAGTCAATTGACTACCAAACAAAACTATAAGTTTCTAACCGGCAGTATTATTCCCCGCCCGATTGCTTGGATTACCACTGTAAATCCAGATACAAAAATAATTAATGCTGCCCCTTTCAGTTACTTCAATATAGTTGCCAAGCATATTCCATTAATTAGCCTCTCAATTAATCGACAAGCCGATGGAAAAATGAAGGATACCGCAAGCAACCTATTAAAATCCAAAGAAGGGGTCGTACACTTAGTTAATGATGCGGTTTTAAATGAAATGAATGCTACCGCGGCCAGCTTTCCTTCTGATATTGGTGAATTAACTGAGAGTACCCTAACGCTTGTTGACAGCAATACGATCCAAACACCAGGTATTCAAGAAGCCCCAGTACGTATGGAAGCCAAGCTTCACCAATATCTTGAAATAAAGGACCACGAAGGCCATACAATCAGTGATTTATTCATATTAGAAGTGCATGACTATTATTTTGCTGAAGAAATATTTGATATTGAAAAAGAATATATTTTACCACAGAAACTTTCACCGATCGCCCGTTTAGCTGGTGATAGTTATAGTCATATAGATAACATTATTGACATCGAAAGACCCAACTAAAAAAGAACCCAATCATCCACTAAAAATGATTGGGTTCCTTTCTTTCTCTACTACTGCTCGCGTAAATCAATAATTTGAACATTTCCGTCAATTAAGCCACTTGTACCTTTAAGCTTGATTAAGCCTCTTGGTACATCAAATTCTAATTTCATTTTTTCATCTAGATGAATTGCAGAGTGTTCCTTAACAAAAAGTTCTCCGACATTACTATCTAAAGGTGTTTGATAATCAGAACGGTCTTGATCCTTACGCAAAATTAAAAAGCGAAAACTAATATCTAATGAACAAAAACCCATCTTTGTATATTTGCCCACACCATCATCCAAATCTAAAACCACTATACTATCTTTCAAATAATCTAAAAATCGTGGTTTCAATTCATCAGTTATTTCTAAATACATATACCTCATCTCCTCAATTCAAGCGTACCATGTTTTAACATATTTAAACAAATTTATGCTTGAAAACAAAAAAATAAACGATCTTCATATAAGATCGTTTAAAAACTCCGGCAGTAGGACTCGAACCTACGACATCATGATTAACAGTCATGCGCTACTACCAACTGAGCTATGCCGGAATAATAATACGCGTGGCGGCGTCCTACTCT
>NZ_JAFREL010000049.1 GCF_017377655.1 Candidatus Enterococcus ferrettii | reverse complement strand
AAATCAAAAGCCTATTAAATCAAGGTTTTGATTTTTGAAAAGGGCCTGTAAGCCCGAATTATACTCTGGGGTCCCTATAGCTTTTTTTTGAAAAATTATTTATTGTTTAGTCACCGGCCGGGACACAAAAACGAAAAATAAAACAACACCATTGGAGGAATGAAAAAATGATCCAACTATTAGGAACAAAATTGCAGGTTCAAATTGAACAGAATGGCGAAGACAAACAAAAGAAAGTTAATTTCAGTAATATCATCAATAATCCAGCGGAAGCCGACATCGTAGCGTTAGGGGAAGTGATGGCTGACCTGGCACCGGATAGTTCGTTAGACAGCGTAATCGTGACAAACCAAACACGAGTTACTAAATAAGAAATAGTAACAAAGAAGGAAAGAAGGAGGTCATTATGCCTACAACTAAATTGGTCGCAATGTTCCAAACAGAAGACGGAAAGCTGCAAACTTGGTCTTATGAAACACCCAACACAAGTAAAACAGCAGACGAAATGAAGGAAACACTTGAGAGAATGACTCAACTAAATCTGTTTCAAAAGCATGGCATTCGTCAGTTTGCGGCGATCCAAAGTGCTGAATTTATCACAACCAAGGAAACAACGATTTTTTAGTCACTTATTATAAAAGCTTCGTTCGCTTAGATGTTTTCGAAGCCATCACTAAAAACATTAAAAATAGCCCCGCAGTCTGAGTCCTGCGGGTGCTAAAGGAGGAAATAATCAATGTCAGAACAGCCTTTTACCACTCATCAGCTGTTTCATTCAAAACAAGAAAAATTAGAAGAAGAAATTCTGAACTTCTATCAAGAAACACAGGACAGTACTGTCACTATCCAAGTTTTACTAGCTACAAAAGTTCGTTACCAGCTAGGCGACACAAGCTTTCACTTATTTATGAAGGGACTGGTACGGCATTTATTTGCCAAAGCAACCGTTAACCGTGCCCTTCGCCGTTACTTCTTTTTCTTTGCGGACTATTTTACTAAAGATGAGTGGCAAAAGCTGACTGCGCGATGTTTCCCAGCTGAGCCTGTCACCACTGAATTATTTGAAGTCACTGAAGCCACTACCCTTGGAGCTGATCTGTCTGCAGCAGAAAGTTCCTGAATACAAATCAACTAAAACCAAAAAAGAGGAGATATCTATATGTTAAAACTAAATGCTTCATTTGAAGACGAAATGGGAAAAAGACACCGTTGGTCTTACAATGAACCTAATCCAAATCTAACACCGGAAGAAATTCGCACGTCATTAGAGACTTTAACTACACTGAAACTATTTGAGAAAGACAATGTGAAGCAATTCCAAAAGGTGGTTTCTGCTAAATTCGTAGAAACGATTGAAACACCACTCTTTGATTTATCAAAACCAGCCCCACAAGCTTATGTAGCAGATCCCGATAATGTATTTGCGCCGCAATTTGTGACCGAAGAACCATCTAAAGTCTCTGAAGCTAAAGAACTACTTGTTAATGAAGAGAAGAAGTCTGAGAAAGCCGTGGCGTCAGCTGAACAAAAACCAGCATTACCAGTTTCAGCTAAAATAGTAGAAGATAACAAAGCTAGTGTTGTAAAGAGAACAACTCCAACCGCTATTCCAACTGCACCTGTCCCTGAAGCCATCAAACCTAAGAATCTTCCAAATGATTCAGCCAAACAACTGCTTGAAGTGACTGAATCACAGGAACCTGAAGCTCCTGTCAAAGCAGTCAATCCACGGAAGGCTCAGGTAGACCGAGTCCGAGCCTTTCATGAAGCCAAGAAGAAGAAAAAAGGGACGAAGAAGAAACGCTAAACTGGCTTTCTACCCTGCCCTTACCTGTCACAAAGGTGGTGATGATTGATTGAGCAGTGTTTCTGGCGGTGGCTGAACCCTATAAAGGAGGGATGCTTGGATGCTTACCCTAGGAAAGGATTCTCCGCCATGACTGTGTTTCAAGCGTTGACGCTGGCAATTGCCTTTGCGACCTTGATCATTACCATTGATCGAAAGAACAAGAAATAGATTCTACTATTCTACTTCCACAGTCGCCGTCTTAAATGATGCTACTGAGGTGCCAGCGCGCGGCACCTCTTATCTGAGTAGAGGGTTACTATTTTTCTGCTACATAAATGGAAGCTGGATTGAAGAATTTGTTCATTGACAACAGAATATTTTTTAGAAGGATCTAGCTGCTTCGAAACTCTCAGAGGATATAAGGAAACTGTTGCAAAAATAAGTGGCTGGCAGTATGGAATTGGTGGGTGCCTTAGAAATCTTTACTGGAAACTATTGCTCAATGAATTTGAAAAATATTTACTTCATACCCAATTCCAAGTCGGGATTTTTATTTTTCGATTTTTCTCTATAGCATTTTAAACTTAGAAAACCTTTCAACCGAAAAAAACGACTCAAGGAACTTGATCATTTCCTTAGAGCCGCAATGTATACTATTATTTCCACATATTGGATTGTTCTGTACTATCTACTTTCACATATGGTTATTCGTGTGTTTCATAAGTTTATGAGCTTGTTTCAACAAGAAACAGTATTCGTTTTAAGTCATCAGAAGCTGAGAGCAATCTTTGTAATTGTCTTGTTATGCTTCTAGACTTCTCAAGGATTTAATCAGATTATCGTAAGTCTCCTCCTTTTTAAATAAAGCTGAGGTTCCTAAGACAAATCCATCCACACTCATTTTGAGCTGGTTTTCTATTTTATCTGGCGATAATGCCCCATCTGTATAGATTTCAAAGGAATAGGCTTTTTCCTCTCTTAAATCAGCAAGTTGTTGAATTTTTGCATCGACAAGATCAAGATATTTTTGTCCAGCAAAGCCCAAATTAACAGTCATTACAAGAACGGCATCCACCATTGGTAACAGCTCTTGAATGGTGCAAATAGAAGTACTTGGACTTAGAACGATGCTTGCTTTAAGTCCCTTTTCCTTTATTTTTTGAATGGTTTTACTGGGTTCAGGATCTACCTCTGGATGAATATGAATCATATCACCCGAAACCAATTCAAAATAATCGATGAACTGATAAGGGGATTCCGTCATCAAATGGACATCCAGTGGTTTCTTGGAAACTCTTTGTACTGCTTGGATATCCTGCTGTCCTAATCCAAAGCTTTTGACGAAATGTCCGTCGATTACATCAATATGATAGCCATCGACACCTGCTTCATCTAATTTTTTAATTTCCGAATCAACCTGAGAAAAATCGAGACACATTAACGAAGGCAACAATTTCACGACGGATCTCCTCCATTCACATTAAATAGTTGCTTTAAGTCGGCAATACCTTCACTGCCTGCGGTGATCGCTTTTTCTTTAAGTTCTTGAACATTTCCGACTGTCTGACTGTTAACGACCGCTTCTATTAACATCGGGAGATTCACACCAGCGACGAACTCGACATTGGGCATATTCTCGTTTAGTTTATTTAGAATTAAGGCACTCCGATTTGATGGACTGCCACCCAGCAGGTCGATAAAAACCAGAACTTGTCTTTTTTGTTCCAAAGAAGTAAAGATTTTCGATTGAATTTCTTGTTCTAAATGCTCTACATCATCGCCATGAAAGAAGCCAACATAAGTGATGGGGGTTGTTTCTCCGACAATGAGCGTTACTGTTTCTTCAAAAGCTTTGCTTAGTGGTCCGTGTGTAGCGACTACAATATCAATCAAGCTGCTCACTCCCTTAGTTATTCAATAAATTTAGCAATTGAATGGATTCTCGATTTTTTTTGATTTCTTGATAATAATACAAGGTCTTTTCTATATAAGGTGCATCCTCGTTGATTTCTAACAGTTCAGCCAGTAATTTCCGGTGGTCACTTGGCATTTCGGGTTCGGTGATCCCTTGTAGTTCTTCCCAATAAACCAATGCCGCAGCTGCATTAAAAGGTAAAATCTCTGTATCTAACTCATTTTGTCTAATGATCGTATAGGGTGCATAGATTCGTTCGGTTTTTCCAAGCTTACGTTTGGCTGCCCGACCGTTTTTAATACAGAAATCGATAATTGCCCGATCCTTAAACTTAGTCATCGCTTTGTCAGAAAAGTCTTTTTGCTCCTCTAAGGGAATGTTAAAATATTTTGCCAAGCTAGGATTCAAGCTTTCCTGAAGCTGATCGATCATCGTTAAAATTTCAGGATCATTTGCGGCGTCACCAAATAATTCGTAGCCTTTGAGATAGCCTAAATAGCTTATGATTCCAGCAAAACAGTTATACGTATAAATCTTACGTTTTAAATAGTTTTCAAAATCATGGATCTTTTCTGCTCCATTAAAATCAAGTGTGCCCTCAAAATGATCGGTATCATAAGGGAAGTGGGTGATATTTTGTGACAAAATGTCCAACCGTGTTTGTTCTAGATTGATTGTTGAACAAAATACCGCCGTTTGTGACACGTTAAAATTTAAATCCTGTTCAAATACTTCTACTAAAGCTTCGTGAAGAACTTTTCCAGGGTTAATGCCGTTTTCACAGGTTAATAATTGTGGCAGGTTTCTATCCGACTGCCAATTTTTACGGATCGTTGTGGCAACGTTTTTTAAATTTTGTTCTCCTACAGCGGTAAAAATCATATCTGCTGTTTCCAAAACTTCGGATAAATCATCCTCCACATGATAGCCGGTAATCTTTTTTACAATAAAAGGAGTGCGATCTTTATTGTAAAAATGAATGGAAAAGAAGCCATCTTGATTGATTCGTTGGATCAGTTCCTTATCCTGATCAACGAAGACAATTTCTACATTTTTTTCAACTAAGTATCTTGCTGTGTAGCCTCTACCTGTCTGACCTGCGCCAAAAATGACTACTTTATTCATCTTCCTTCACCTGCTTTATCCATTCTTTTTCTTTCAACTCATCAATCGCCGCAAGTACCAATTTTAATAAAGCATCATTCTCTTTTAGTCCAGACAGCTCCTCTAACGTTTTGATATCTCCCTTTTCTTTTCTCATCTCCTGCAGCTTTACAGACACAGGATCTTCCTCGTTATCATAATAAAGCGCAGCTGCGATTGCTTTAGCAAGCGCCCTAGGCTCAAACCCTGAGTCTAAGGCCATCTTTGCAGGGCCGATTAAGCGATCGGTCGGCGATAACTTGCGAATTGGATCTCTAGCGATACGATCCACAGCATCAATAATTGTTCGACTTTGGTATTTTTCTTTGGCAATCTGAGAAAATTCCAGCTGACTCTCTTCAGATACCTGCAACTGAGCGATCAACGCTCGATTTATCTCATCGTATCCTTGATCAAGTAGTTCAACTATTTCAGGATCGTTCGCCGCGTCACTCAATACTGTATACCCTTTTAGCGAACCTAGATAAGCGATCAACGCCACACTGGTATTATTTGTATAAATTTTTTGATACAGCATCTTGCCAAACTGCGGATCAAACTTGAAATATTGCCAGTCAGGGAGTTGATTAACCGTTATTCGTGCTTGATCGACGGGAATCTCCCAATAATCCTGCACCCAGGTATCCATCTGGTTTTTCAGATCAAAACCCGCTGGTGCTGAGGTTCCTGAAGCGCGAATTACAGCTTGGCTAACATCATTTCCGTCTTCAAATTTGTTTTGCTCCGCTTCAGATAAACCATTTAGAATCGCTTCGTGAAGTTCCTCCGCCGGTGTGAGCCAATTTTCACAGGTGATGAATACATTTTGGGGAAGCTGATTTTGCTGATACAACTCATGGTAAGCTTCTGAAATTTTTTCTCCCACACCTGCCAGATTTTTACCGCCTACTGCAGTGAAAACAACGGCGGATTCTGCCAATTCTGTTGCCAGTCGTTCTTTATCAGAGAGTAAATATGCCTGATAATGATCAATAATTGTATCCTTTTCTGCGTTTCCCAAAACATGAACGGTGTACGTTTTATACTCATTTAGCTGCTCCACCACCGATGGATTCACATCAAAAAATGTCAGCTCTACCTGATTGCGTTTTAATAGCGACGCAACAAATCCTCTACCTATTCTACCTGCACCTATAATAATTGCCTTCATCAATACTTCCTCCCCGTTCTAAATAAATCCAATCAAAACTCCTACGACTGCAATCATGACTAAAATCAATAGCAATTTGGTAGAGCTAAGATTCTTCTTCATTAACAAATACAAGGTAAGAAAAATAATCGACAATGGTAAAATCCCTAAAATGATCTTATCGAATAATTCTTGGATAACCATCTTATTGGCTCCTAAGTTAATGACCGCTGAGGAGGAAAGCTTCACTGTATTTGCAGCTAAGCCGCCGATTGTCACTGCTCCAACACTGGTTGCCATCGTCATATACTTTTCTAATAAACCGCCAGAGAAGATTTCGCTAATTCCTTCTTTTCCTTTCGTAAATAGTTTGCGAAACCCAAAGTAAGAAATACCGTAGTTAATCCCTAGTGTCGCCACCATATAAAAGATGGGTCCAAAGAAGCTCCCGCCAGTCCCTAGCGCAATCGCAATAGAGCCGATAATTGGAACTAAAGTTGCTTGTCGCAATGTATCCCCAACACCGGCCATAGGTCCCATCAAACCAGTTTTCATACCTGAAATATCTTCGCTTTCAATAGGAACACCCGCTGCTTTTTCTTCTTCCATGGAGAGAACAACGGCTAAAATAAATGGCCCCGTTAACCAAGGCTCGGTATTATAGAACTCCATATGGCGAGCCATCATTTCTTTTCTTTCCTGCTTGTATTTGTTGGCATCTGGATACAAGCGTTCCATGACATGGATCATTGTCCCTGCCATCGCCGGACCCTGCATTCGCTCCCACGAATAAGTCGTTTGTGCTAAGCTGGTCCAGTAAATAAAGGCTTTGTTTAAATCTTTTTTCGTTAATTTACGGGATTCGTCAAAAGTCATCTCATTCATTTGATTGTCCATTTTTAGACCTCCGCTTCATCTTTAAATTTTAAATCTGCATAGAAATAAGCAATGATTGTGGCAAAAACTGCTAATAGCATCATTGGCAATTCTGCATAAACAACTAAGAAATACCCCAACAGGAATAAAGGAATAATTCCTTTTCGATTCATAATTACTTTAAGGGTTAAGGCAATCCCCAGAGCTGGTAAAACACCGCCGATAGCGCTAAGAATACTCATCGGTGTTCCTTCTAGAAACGTTAATAGGGAAGAAACGGAGCTACCTCCCAGCTTTAAAATCAGCATCACAGGAATCGCGCTAATCGCAAAAGTAGATAATTGAGACGGAACTAAATGAATGAACATGATTTTATGATAGGTTTCTTTTTCTACCATACGATCCATCCACTGAACAAAGAATGAGTTGATGGTTTGTCTGACATTCCAAATCAGTGTTCCAACTAATCCAAAAGGAACGGCTAGGGAAATTGCTACTTCTGGTGAAGAACTGGACATAATGGCTAAAGCGGTCCCAACTATCCCGGCAATACCTGGTTCGCTGGAAACAGATCCTCCCGGTGAGATAAAACCAATAAAGAATCCATTGATTGTCGCACCGATAATTAATCCGGTTAAAGGGTCCCCCAAGATAATACCTACGATCGTCCCTGCCACAATCGGCTGCCGGACAGAAACACTGGTCAACCCTGTTAACCAAGGACTATTTGCAACAGTAAAATAATATAGAACGCCAATTAAAAACGCTTGAATAAGTGAAATTTGCATGTTGGTTCCCCCTCTTTAAAGAACTGACGAAAGTTGAACTTTGTTGGTATCCGGTGTTACTTGGAAAAAGACATCTAATCCTTTTTCTTGCAGCTTAACCAAGGCAGCTTTTTCATCCTCTGAAGCTGAAATATTACGATACAATGGACTTCTTTCAGGCTTGGCTCCCATTCCGCCAACACCTAAACTTCGAAAATCAACACCCTTTTCAACCAGCTCAAGCACTACATTGGGCGTTTTCACGAGAACAAATAGTTTTAGCTTTGGATCGTCCTTACTTAGATAGTCAACCGCTTGTTCAATCGTTAGTACCTCCAATTTAATCTTCCCAGGCATCGACTGCTTCATAACCATCTGTAAAAACGTATCCTTAGCTACTTGGTTATCAATAATGACCACACAATTGGCTCCAGTCGTTTGAACCCAAGCGGTCATAACCTGTCCATGCACCAAGCGATCATCGACTCGTGAATAAACAATATTTTTCATACATTTTTCCTCCTTTGTTGTTACTTTACTAAAAGCAAGTATCGTGCCAACTCGCTAAAACGCGCTTCAGCGTACGTCTAAAAAGCAAAATGCACACATAAAGGAGGATTCTCCAAATGTGTGCATTTTATTCCTTTGATGTGTGCAGCTGCGAAGACCGCATTCTAACTTGTGTGCACGGAGCTATCCTTCGAGATTAATGATTATCTCGATCAAATACGCCATCTCATCATCACTTAGTTTAATTGTGTATGCATTTTCGATTAGAATCATTTCCGTACGGAGAACTTTATAAATGTGTGCATGCTGTGAAATGTCCTCCGCCGTTCTTGGATTGACGAGGGGTTCTTTCCGAATTCCTCGCTCAATCATGCTATGGCAATGGAACTGCATCTTGATATAAACCGCATCTGTGATGACTAATTTCAAATGACTGCATATTTTACTGATTGCTTCATTTATTAGCGGGATTGACTTTTTTGTCTCAATAAAGTTGGTTGAATCTTTAATCAACTCGAAAATTCGAGCATCGTATCGCAAAACTTCTGCTAAATCTTTTTTCTCATCTTTATAGGCACTGATAACTGAAGCGGCCTTTGCCCCTTCTAAATAAGCCGCATCATGAGCAATTTGCTTGATAAGTTCATTTACAGTCATGCCGGGAAGTAGTGATTTCCTCGTTGCTTCTAAAACAATCGGTGTGCTAACAGAGCTGATCAGCTTTACATTCAGTCCTGTGCGCTCTGAAACAATTCGATCTAAACTCACCAATGACCCCATATCTACAAGTAATAAGAGTCCATTATGATAGTTTTCCTTTTTTATCTCTTTGATTACTAGCTCAACTATGTCGGTAAACGAGTCTGTTAATCGCATATCTATCGCTTTCGCGTGATCACAATCTAGCAGATCATTTGCTACCTTCGCCATACTGCTGCCCGTGCTGTCTCCATGCATGACAATCAGAACGCCTACACCATTATTTTGCTTCGAGACTTGAACAGCTTCTAAAAACATGCAGATTGCCAAAATTTCGTGATCGGGTAATTTGATATTGATGTGTTTTCCTAAAGAATCATAGACAATTTGATAGATACCAAAGCGATCGGAATACTTTTTTTCGCGCGTTTTTGCGGGTGATTCCAATCGTCCTGATTTTAGCTTA
The DNA here is from genome assembly GCF_017377655.1 of Candidatus Enterococcus ferrettii. GTDB lineage: Bacteria > Bacillota > Bacilli > Lactobacillales > Enterococcaceae > Enterococcus_A > Enterococcus_A ferrettii. Next base: position 32,393 of record NZ_JAFREL010000049.1, on the reverse strand, counting down.
ACTTTAACTGATTCAATATGAAGAGCCAAGCTATATCGGACTTGATTATCGAAAAGCAGTTTTCTTTCTTTACTTACCCGATCAAATAGTTCTTTTACTCCATCAAATACTTCCGGAGAAATTATTTTACCTAATTGAAAGGCTTTATTGTCTACTGGCAATTCGATGGAGAAAAACTCTTCCAATTTTCTTTTAATATCGGTTGTCTCAAATGCTTGATCCGCACTTGCCATTTCAGAGTACATATTTAAGATACTTTGATAAAGGACTTGCTCCTCTTGATAGGTATCAATCGAGAGAGATTTCCCACCGATTGTCTCACGACTAATATTCTTCCCATTAGAGAATATTTGAGAACCAACGCTATCCAAGAAGTTGCTTGTTACTACTGCATTGCGCTTTTCTTTGGCAAACAAAATTCGTTGTTCTTCATTCATTTGCATGTGACCACTCGTTACTTCGATCGTTTCTGCATCACTGATAATCGCTTCAGCAAATGCACGGGCGCAGATCATTTGAATATCATTTTTAAGCTGTCCGATATTTCCTACACAGTCATAAATGCAGAAAAACTTGATCACATCCTTGTGAACATTCATTTGATTTTGGATCTTGGTGGATTCATATTTAAAAAAGCTCTCAATCAGCTGAAATCTTTCTTCTGTTTTTTTACTTTTCAACCCTTCCAAATGAATAACATTCGGTATGCGTCGTCGAAACGTCGCTAAGATACTCTCATCGACATTTTCTGTAGTCGCTCCAATTAATAATAGATCCACTTGATGCTGCTCATTATTATTTTCTCCAAGCCTTCGAAACGTCCCATTATCAAGGATCGAAAACAGCATTTCTTGACCTTCTGGAGGTAATCGATGGATTTCATCCAAAAATAAGATCCCCCCATTGGCAGCATCCACTAATCCACTTTTCTCTTTATCCGCACCTGTAAAAGCTCCCTTTACATGACCAAACAAGAAGGAGAGCAGCAATTGAGAGTTCCCCGCATAGTCCGCACAATTATAATAAACATACGGCGCGTTCTCTTCTAATTGGCCGATATCCAAGGCATACTCATGCATTGTTTTCGCAAAAGTGGTTTTTCCGACACCGCTTGGTCCAGTGATTAACGTATGAATTCCCCTAGGCGGATACAATATCGCTGCCTTCGCTTGGTTGACAGCATGTGAAAGACTGCCGTCGTAGCCAATCAGCTTTGAGAAAGCATCCAGCTTAGCATCTTCCTTGTGTTCCTTTTTGTGAGAGAAAATAGCCTTCCACAAATCATTCACATCTCTCCAGGTTGTTTGCTCTAACGCTAAAAAGTTATAAATATATTTGACTGGTTTTCCCTTAACCTTTAAGAAACGCCCCTCATTGACTTCTTGATTCAATACTTTACTCACTCTTGTTCTCTCAAACCCCAGTGAATCTGTAATATCTTTCGTTTCCAAAGAAATGAGCAATTTATCTTTTTGATTGATTTTTGTATTTTGTCTGACGTACTTTACAATTTGCTCACGCATCGGACACCCTCCCCATTCTGAAAATAAAACGATTTCTTTAACCTTATCATATTTAGCAAACAAAAAATATTTATTTTCCAGATGTAGTTTTGATCCTTGTCCTTGCCGCCAAAAAGACCGAATCAAAAATTGATTCGGTCTCCTGCTCTCTTTTTAATCAAACAAATGCCCAACTGAACTGGATATTACGCGAATTTCTCCTCCGAATCATTCTTCAATAACTGAGAAATGACATGGCAGAAATACATGTGTGCATCCTCAACTACTCCATAATTCTTTGATTGGATCACTTCACAGTAATCTGAGTAGGTTTTCATTTCACCATTGTAATCACCTAAGATCGAGAAGACCGTCGCATCATTGTCTTTCGCATATTTGAATGCGCTGACAAGATTCGGTGAATTACCTGAGACCGATAAACCAATAACAAGGTCCTTTGGTTTTAAATAGTTTTTCAATTGCTCAGTAAAAACCTCTTCATAAGCGACATCGTTGGACAACGCCGTCACAAGCGGACTGTTATCTACTAAGCTCTGAATATGCAATCGCTTATCCTGCTCCACCGTAATATTTTTACTGAAATCTGCTACCCAATGGCTGGAAGAAGCAGCACTACCACCATTTCCTAGCATAAATATTTTCCGATCCTGTAATCGCGCTTGATTGATTTCATTTTTCAAGGTTTCGATAAATGTTACATCAATTTCAGAGATCGCGTGGAAAAAATCTTGATTATATTCCTCAATATATGTTTTCGTGTTTGTCATGTTGTTGCCTCCTAGTTTAGTAGTTTTGCAATTAAATCAGAGAAGAGTCCCACAACCGTGAAATCGGGATCTCCAAAGGTCATATTATTTGAAAGTCCGCCTACCAACGCCATAAAAACAGCGGGCAAGATGGAAATCAGCAAGCCATTCATTACCGCACCGGCAATTGCTCCTCTTCTTCCCCCTGTGCTATTGCCATAGATAGCCGCTGTCGCACCGGTGAAAAAATGTGGCGTCATGCCTGGAACAATCACGGGTAATTTCGAAAAGCTAAGTAGCAGCATTCCCAATAGCCCAGCTAAAAAACTTGAGATAAAGCCAATAATTACTGCATTCGGGGCGAAGGGGAAGACGATCGGGCAATCAAGAGCCGGTTTTGCTCCTACGATTACTTTGTCCGCGATTCCTTGGAATGCGGGAACAATTTCAGTCAAAGCCATTCTCACACCAGCTAATACAACATAAACCCCTGCCGCAAAAGTAATTCCTTGAATTAAAGAAAAGACGACAAAGAATTGGCCTGAGCTTAATTCAGTTTCAATATATGCAGGCCCTGCAAAGAATCCAACAATTACAAATAAGATGGTCATCGTTAGAGAAATTGCGATAGACGAATCTCTGAGAAAGGATAAGCCTTTTGGCACATTGATATCTTCTGTCGATTTGCTCTTGTTTCCAATAATGCCGCCTAATTTTGAAGCGAGAAGATACGAGACTGTTCCTGAATGACCAATCGCAAAGTCATCGGAATCTGTTATTAGTATCGTGTTTTTCTGGATAAGTGCTGGCCCAATTGCCATATAAGCTCCTAGAATAATAGCACCGATAACTACCGCCAGCCACGGAGTAACTCCACTAAAGATCATTGCGAGCATCCCAGACATGTACATAGTAAGGTGTCCGGTCAAATAAATATATTTAAACCGAGTGAACTTCGCAATCAATAAATTGACTGCCATACCAAAAATTAGAATGAAGGCGGCTGTGCTGTATTTTTCATTGGTCAAAGCACCCATCGCATCTGTATTCGTTACCACTCCTTGAAGCCCAAAAGCTTGAGTGAACATCTGATTAAAAATCGTCAATGTTCCCGAAATAATCCCCGCACCGGCTCCCAGCAAAATGAACCCCATAATCGTTTTTATCGTCCCAGTTAATATATTCGTAAATGGCTTTTTCAAAAGCAATAAACCGATGAAAACAAATATTCCAATCAGGATTGAAGGAGTTCCTAAAATATCACGTACAAAAATATCGAGCATTTTATCTCCTCCTTATAAATCGAATCCTTTTTCGATAGCCGCCTGCAGGTCTTTTTTACTCATTAAATTAACCAACCCTTGGATGTTTTTCTTTCCATCTTCAAGATTTTCTACAATCGATTTATCGCCAATATAAAGATCAGCGACCTCACCCTTCGCAGAAGTTAAGTCCGTATGGCTTACTTCCATCTCTAAACCCATTTCGGCAAGAACTTTTTTGATATTCATTTCAACCATAAAGCTGCTGCCTAACCCATTACCACAAACAATTAAAATTTTCTTAGTCATTTTCTGTTCCTCCTTCTTTGATCAAATCCATGATCGACTGCTTGTTCTCACATTTAAATAGCTCTTCCGTTTTTGTTTCATCAGAAAGAATTTCCGATAATTGCGCTAATGCTTTCAAATGTAGAGAATTGTCAACCGTTGCCAAAATAAAGATCAAATTCACGGCTCCTTTTTCTCCAAAAGAAACGCCTTCCTCAAGCTTCAGCAAACTCATCCCAAGCTGGTTCACACCGTTCTCCGGTCTACTATGCGGAATAGCTACACCTGGTGCAATAACAACATATGGACCGAATTTTTCAACATCCTCGATCATTTTTTCAACGTAGCGAGTTTCAATTTGTTTTCCTTGAACAAGCGGCTCAGAAGCCAGTTGGATCGCTTCTTTCCAATCACTTACAGAGTGTAAAAATTGGATATGTTCTTCTATTAATAGGTCTTTCAACATAGGTTTCCCTCCAGCAGTTACGGATGTCCGATTAAATATAAAGTTCGTCAATTCTTTTCTTACTTTTTCTTCATCATGGATCGTTGCGTAACTTTCAATAATATCCAAGACCCCGTCCATGTAATGCCTGATCTGGTAGCCTGTGATATCTGTTCCTAATTGTTTCCGAATCGCCTTTATTTGATCAATTCCCAAGAATGGCTCGATTTGCATAAAGGGATGATTCGTAGCCGTTTCTAAATAAATCGTTGATAAAACTAAATCAATCGGATTCATTGATGGTTCTAAAAGTGTGAACTCTTCTTTCGAGTAGGGACCAACTACATTAATTTCTGGTATCTCACTCGTCAGTTGAATTGATAATAAATTCGCTGTTCCAATTCCACTGGCACAAACGAGAATCACTTTTTTCTTTTCGGTCTTTTCAACATGATTTTTAATTTCCCCACCAAAATAGATCGTAATGAAGCCAATCTCATCTTCTGAAAATTTTCTTCTGGCATACTCCTCTAATGGCTGAACGGATAATTTAGAAATGGTAAAGATATCTTGGTATTCCTTTTTCAGTTGGTCCAAAATTGGATTGATGTTCGGAATATCGTAAATCAACCGGTAATAGGCTCCATAAAGATGAGAATAGAATTCTTCTAAAAAACTTTCTTTTTGATTAACATACACCCCTGACAACCGTTCAAAAGAGGCCACGATCCGCACAGTGATACTAAATAATTCCTTATCAATCGACGTATTTCTCTTTCGATTTCTTAACCCATTCAGCTGTCCACTAATCAAAAAGGTTTCAAAAAATTGAAGTTCACTGGATTCAGTCGTTTTCAAAAGCTGCTCAGCAATCTTTATCTCCGAAGATTCATCTTGCGGCTGCTCTTCACTAATGAGGGAATTTTCAATTAAGCTGGTATTGATTCGAATGTTAATTGATCCAGCAAATACACTCAGCAAGTATCGGATTTCATCTGTATAGACAATAGCGTATTTATTTTTTGCTTGATCAATGATAGCTAAGCAACGGGTCACGTCTGATCTAAAAGCTTCTGCTTCGACGATAAATTCATCAAACACTGACAAGATTTGGTCTAATCCGTAGTGAGAACGATAGGCATAATATTGAATTACTCTGAAGAGAAATTTCCTCGTTTGTTTTTCCGATTCTGGCTTTAGGTAATGACCATCTTTATCCACGGATAGTTGGATAGCTTTTTGTGACAAGAGTGTTTTCAAATCTTTCAGTACGGTATTTTTTGTAACTGCGTTCAACTCTTCCAACCGAGAAATAGTGACGGCTTTGTTTGAGAAAAACAGGCATAGAAACGTGCGGAATTTTCTTTCTTCGGCATCAAATCGAGTAACTATGATTTCTTCATTTGTGAGTTCCAGACTTAGCTTTTCAACCGTTGCTTCTTCAAGATAGTAGCCGGAGATTTTTGAATATTGAATCGGAACCAACTGAGATTGTCTCAGCCATTCATTGATTTTTGAGATATCATAATAAACTGTTCGCTTAGAGACAGAATATTTTCTGATGAACGTCTCTACAGAGATATAGTCAGGTGAAGTTTTCAAATCATTCAGCATGTTTTTTCTTCTCAGCGTCAGCATAATACCGCTCCTAATTAGTTTATTTTTCTACTCTTATGATACCATGCACAGCTCGTGAACTTTGTCATATCAAGGTTATTGCTCATTTTAGTTTCAGCGTTCTGTTCAATATTAGATACTTTCCGTTCTCTTTTCTACTTCTTCGAATTCGTTTTCCCTCCTTTTCATTTATTATTGTATGTTCTTTGGTTTTCGGATGTAAGTTGAATCCCTGTACTATAAAACAGTGCAAAATAGTTTACTTGTTATGACCTGTAACTATTTTATTGCAGTAATTATACTTGGTTCAAAAAAAGGCGAGCTTCTTTTTTTTAAACTCACAAGTAAATAGGCTCTTGAGAACCTACTATTATGGCAGGTTGAATTTTAAATTGCACTTCTCCTAATGGACAACACAGTAAAAAGACTGAGCGATGAATACGCGTGTTGATTACTAGGTAAAAATATTCACAGTATACTGTTGCACTATTGATCAATCACCAAAATAAGGTACCACGCTCAGCAAATCATTGTGAGTGTTTTGCTATAATAAGATGCTATAAGTATGTGCTAATTTTCTTTTTAGGAACTTATATGATTCAAAATGCAATATATACTTTACAAATAGTCAGATATAAAATATACTAGGTTTATCAAATTTGATGAAAGGATGCATCCCTGTCATGAAGAATAAACGAATGAAGATGGCTAGAATTGAATGTGATGTGAGTCAAGAAGACCTAGCTAACGCGATTGGCGTTACCCGACAAACAATCGGATTGATTGAGGCTGGCAAGTACAACCCAACATTGAAGCTTTGTATTGCCATTTGTAAAACACTGAATAAAACCTTAAACGACTTATTTTGGGAGGATTACTATGAAAAAGAATAAAGATGAACGAACCGTACAATTGAACAACAAAATTCAAAGTGAAGGCTTTGCTTTAGTGATTGGCTTATTATCCCTATCCATATTTATTAAGACATATATTTTGGACATGCCAGTTGCAGAATATACGACTGAATTAGTCATTATGGCTATTGCTGTCCTTTACATTACGATTCGAAGCTCAACTTTGGGTTTTAACTCTTTTGATTACCCGATGAACATGAAAAAATTGATTGTACCTTTAACAATTGCTATCGGATTGCTTATAACTATAATCAATGGTGTTAGAAATTTTACTCTCTATGGTGATAAGTACACTGGAATAACGGATATCCACTTTCTTGCCGTTTTAGGTTTTACTTTCGTCTCTGCAACTATTTTCATAGGCGTAATTATTGGCGCTTTATATTCTATTGGCGAATTTGGACAAAAGCGCTTGGAAAAAAAGCTGCAGGATGAAGATGAGTAATTTCGGAATTGTGCTTATGAGAAGCAAAGCTCTAGTAACAATCTAAAAAAAGAGCACTTAGGATAAAATAGCATCCTTCACTGAACAGCCTAGAAAACCTCAATACTACAACAAAAAAACTGAGCAGATGTTTTTAAACACCCTGCTCAGTTTTTGAATTATTCTTTTAAACTTACTGCAAAACAGAACAAGACTTCATTTTACAATAATATTCCATCTAAAAGTCTTTGATTGCATTGGTCATAATTTGTAAAAAGTGTTCTTTCTCTGGTGCCTCTTTAACACAATAGAGTACCAATGAATTTCTTACATAATTAGCATGATCACGTAACAGTTTTGAATTCAGCGGAAACCCTTTTGCATTAGCAAATAATCCTGCAAATCGCATCACAGTCCGAGTATTCCCTTCTCTAAACGGATGAATTAACCATAACCGAGCGACTAAATCTGAGAATAAGGGTATCATATCTTCCACACTAATTTCAGACCATTCAACTTGATTTAATTCCTCAATAATTTTTTCAATTTGAAATTTTAGAGATGAAACATCACTATAAGCTAAAGAAATGCCACCTAGAACAGCTTCTTCTTTATAAATATCAATCGTTCTAAGTTGACCTGCCCATTCATAAAGATCACTAAAAATATACTTGTGAACAGCAAGAAATGTTTCATAGTTAAGCGGCTTATTTTCAAACCACGCATCAATATCTAACAATTTTAAGTACGTAATATCCGCTTCAGCTTTTTCGAGGAGCTCCTTATTCTTTATATCTAATCTATTTTTCAAGACATCAGTATCTGGAAATAAATAAGGATCAAGCATTTTTTAAACCCATTGCACGATATTTTTCAATAACAGTTTCTAGGGCATCGGAAATTTCCATATTGCCTGCTACATATTCTTCAACTAACTTCATCGTATCATCTGAAGGTTCTGCAGCATCTAAAGTTGAATAGCTTAAAGCAACATTGCGGAGCTTTTCGCGCTCTATTTTAGTTGTGTTCTTTACCGAGTATTTGTAATCAGACATACTTTATCAACTCCTATTGGGTTGCTTAATAAAACACATTATATCATGAATTTACAATTTATCCGATCAAATAAATCCAACGTATAGAAAAGTTAATTAGCATTTTCCCACTAGAAAATAGAAATCAAATTTTTTGAATCTGTGGACATTATCTAAGTAAATTCAAGCATCACCTGATACATGTCCATTACATCCTCCTTACTTTCTTTCAAGCCTTCGTATTTGATTCATCTTTCTTCCCCTTTCAATTTATTTACTTCAGTGACCAAAGTATAAAATTCCAACCTATAGTGAACCTTTAATTTTGAGATTGATATCTAAGCTTCGATACTAAAATGATTTTATGCAATGAATCTTAAACATAATGAGTCAGATAAACTCCTGCAGACCAGCTGTTTGATAGCTAGTTTTTAAATTTCACTGTAAAAAAACTTATACCTGCTCAAAGATGTTAAAATAGACTATAGCTATTGATTGAAAGTAGGAATTTTTAAATGAAAAATAAATTAGGTGGTTGGCTTAACGGGCGAATTGGGTTCATTTTCCTGTTAGTTTTATTGCTATGGATGAAGGCGTTGTTTGCTTATTTTGTAGAGTTTGATTTGGGGCTTGATAATGCGTTGCAGTATTTTATCTTGCTGATTAATCCATTGGCTTCGAGTCTTTTGATTCTTTCTTTTTCCCTCTATATAAGAAGAGAAAAGCTGGCCTACATTACAGCCTTTGTTTTATATGCGATACAGCTGATTCTACTGTTCGCCAATATTATGTATTATCGGGAATTTACGGATTTTCTGACAGTCAATACGATGCTGGGAGTAGGCAAGGTAAGCGGCGGCTTAGGTGAAAGTGCGCTGCAGCTGCTTCATCTTAGCGATCTGCTGTATTTTATTGATTTGTTCATTCTGCCGTTTCTTCTATGGAAGAAAAAGCTTCAGGTGTCTACGCAACGAATTCGAGCTCGTAAAGCATTTGCAGTATCTCTTGGCGCACTCTTACTTTTTTCGGGCAATTTGTTTTTAGCAGAAACTAGTCGGACTGGCCTTCTCACTCGGAACTTTTCTAGAAGCTATTTGGTGAAATATTTAGGAATGAATGTTTACACAGCACTAGATGGCATCCAGACTTACAATACCTACCAGGTTCGGGCTGAAGCGAGTCCTAATGAACTAGTGGAAGTTCAGGGTTACACTAGAGCGCATTTTGCAGAACCGAATAGCGAGCTGTTTGGTATTGCTAAGGGAAAAAATGTGATTTATATCCATTTAGAAAGTACACAGCAATTTGTGATCGATTATAAATTAAAGGATGAGAACGGTGAAGAACATGAAGTGATGCCGTTCATTAATCAGCTTTATCATGATAAGAGCACCTTTAGCTTTGAGAATTTCTTCCATCAGGTTAGTGCTGGTAAGACCAGTGATGCTGAAACTCTGCTGGAAAACTCGTTATTTGGTTTGAGCCAAGGATCGTTGTTTAGTCAAATGGGGGATAAAAATACCTTTTATGCTGCACCGGCGATTCTGAATCAGACTCAAGGCTATTCTAGCGCCGCTTTCCATGGCAATGCAGGGAATTTCTGGAATCGAAATGAAACGTATAAGCGGTTTGGCTATCAAAATTTCTTTGATGCTTCCTATTATGATGTGAACGAGGACAATTCCTTCCAATATGGCTTGCATGACAAACCTTTTTTCCAGCAATCTGTGCCTTATCTAGAGCATTTGCAGCAGCCATTTTATACGAAGTTTATTGCGGTTTCTAATCACTATCCTTATGCTCCGCTGAAAAACGATGAAGCAGGCTTCCCAATGGCGGCTACCGAGGATAAAACCATTAACGGCTATTTTGCCACGGAAAATTATTTGGATCGTTCAGTGGAGGAATTTGTGAATTATCTGAAGGCTAGCGGACTATACGAGAATTCTATTTTAGTCTTTTATGGGGATCATTATGGTATTTCAGAATCACGCAATCAAAGCATGGCTGGTTTGTTAGGAAAAGATAGTCAGTCTTGGAACAATTATGACCAGATACAGATGCAGAAGGTGCCGTTGATGTTCCATATTCCTGGTCAAGAAAATGGCGGTATTCGATCGACTTACGGCGGACAGGTAGATGTTTTGCCTACCCTGCTTCATTTGCTGGGGGTCAACAGTCAGGAATATCCTTTCCTAGGTCAAGATTTGTTTTCTGCTCAACATAATCAAATGGTAGCCTTTAGAAATGGTGACTTTATTTCTCCTGAGTACACGTATCATCGCGGTTCTCTGTACCATACACAGACTGGTGGGATTATCAGTGAAATGCCTAGTGAGGCCGAAGCTGTGAAAGAACAAGTAGCGACTCAATTGGCGATGTCTAATAAGATTAACAATGGCGATTTATTGCGCTTTTACAATAACGAAGGTCTTCACCCAGTGGATCCTACTGACTTTGTCTACAAGAATTCTTTGGAACGTTTAGAGACTGAGGAAAGGAACTTGGCTGAAAAGTCTACCAGTGTTTATTCGCGAAATGGTGGACAAACAACCAAAGATTTGTATGAGTCGAAGAGCTATAAAACGTATGAGCTAGAGAATGGTCAATAAAATAAATTCTGCAAAAGCTGCGTAAACGTCTCAGAAGTCGGTTTACGCAGCTTTTTAATTTGCTTATTGCAATGGATTTAAAACTAGGATTATCTTTTTAAAACGATAGCAAAGTACTTGAACTTCTTTTGTCTAACGTCCAGACTGAACGCAAAGCTATTTTTCTGGTGTAATGTATGGAACTGTTGGGACAGTTACGCCGATTGAGCTGCCTCTGATATAGGATTGATTCTCTAGCTCAGCAAGGTTCTGGGTTTGCCCGGTTACCATGACGCCCAGTACTGGCAGCTCATCCATTTTCTTATCTTTGTTTTCCTTAATAAAGGCAGCGGCTTGCTTATTACCAGCGGAAGCAAAATGTGTGTCAAATGAATCAAAGAAATTATCTTTATCGGCTAAATCATTTTTTGCATCGTTGCTCAATTGGAAGCCATATACCGGCATGCCGGAAGGCCCAACACGTTCATCCCTCTCTTCCGAAAATAAGTAAAGCCACACAACATTGATGTTTTCTGGCAGCATTTCTTGCACTTCACGGTAAGTGTACGGTCGATCAAAGGAAATGGCCACTTCGGCAACATAATGATCCATTTTTTTTAATTCAGGTAATTCATTTTTCACATTATCATAATACTTCTTGATATTCGGATGATAAAATTTCGCCACCTTTTGTTTAGTCTGTCGATTGTACTCATAGGAATTTTGGTCTGAATGGTACCAAGAATTTGTCAACTCATTATAATCAATCGAATTACGCCAAGTTGTATATTTACTGCGTAAACTGCTCCAAGGTACGATATACCCATCAATATTTTTGGATTGGTTCGTTACAACATCTCCACCCAAGAAAGAACTGTTGGCAATTACTTGAGAATCGATTTGAGTATTTGGTGCGGCAATTGTTTGATAATTGAACAATGCTTTGTCTAATTTACGGTAATTATTTGTTGCAATTTTATCTAAGGCAACGATCAGTAAGCCTAAACTAACCAGAGTGATCAGTATTGAGATACCTGCAATTCGTACTAGATTTTTTCTTTTTGCTTTCTGGATGCTTTTGTTTAAATCCATGATCAGTCCTCCAAGCTTTTCTTTAATTTTTTTCGACTTCGGTATAGTTTCTTGCGTACATTTTCGATGGATATCCCTAATAAATTAGAAATGTCGCTATAGGATAGTTGATAAAAGTATTTAAGCAGGATTAACTCTTGTTCTTCAGCAGTCAATGAATCAATCAATTCAAATAATTTCGAATGTTCTTCTGAAAAGTCTGATTGAAAAACATGGTAGTTATGAACGAACCCCTGCTCTCTCCTTTTTTTCCTATAGATGTTTATATAATTGTTAAAGGATACTCGAAAAAACCACGGTCTCAAATTGTCTTGCGTAATTTCGGGAAGAATCGAAAATATGGTGAGATATGTCTGAGAGACCGCATCTTCTGCATCCTCAAAAGAACTGCCTCTTTTTACCAAGAGGTTTGTCATCTCTTGCCCCAACGAAAGCAGAACTTCTTCAAATTTCACATCCTTTTTCATTTGATTTTCTCCTTTCACCTATACAACGTCTGAAGGTAACAAAAAGTGGACAATAAAATTCGAAAAATACTAATTAAGGCGTTAAAGCTTTAGATACAATTATTCAACCTACTAATTCCTCTTGTAAGACCTCCCTTAAGCATACCATGTCACTATCCCTTCACACTCATTTTTCAAGAAAAGAAGGATTCACTCTATTGAAGGAAAAAAACGTAGAATAGAAAAAGCTGCATCAACGAAGGGAATTTTCGCGGATGCAGCTTTTGAGGTCAGGAATTCTAGACAAAATTTTCTTGTATCTGCTGGATTAATAATGGTGCATTTAGCGCAGTGTAGGCGTTCATTTCCATTACTTCTACCTTTGCTTGATTGCCGTAAAGCTGTTCTACATGAGGCTTTAGATACTTGGCGGTGGGTTCTATTAGGATCAAGTTGGCAGCGATTTTTTGCTGTTTGATTTTCTGATAATCTGCTACTTTGACTCGCAAATGATTGGAATCAAACTCGCCTTTTAAAATGTTAGCCAAAATTCTCGGGGGACTGTTCCATTTGAAAGGATGCTCCTGCAGCAGCAAAACATTTTGGATGCTCATTGTATATTCCTCCTTCGGTATTTCTTATATAATTAATAAACTTAATTAATCTACTTAATTATATATCCGTTAGTAGTTTTTGTAAAGATGAATCTTTTTTGCGGTGGATTTTAGCGTAATTTCTATTTTGCGCAATGTTTACAAAATGCAGGTTTCACTTTATACTTAATTAAACACATTAAATAAAGGAGTGAAAGAATGCCTGAGGAAATGAATCCTATTCGAGAGAAGAATTTGCAGCGGTTATCTCGTTTTCTGTTTGAGCAAGGCTCGACAATTAAAACCAAAATGGCTGAAGAAACAGGAATAAGTACGGTCACTGTTAATTCTTTAGTGAAGGATTTGGTAAAACAATCGGTCTTTATCGAAGGTGCGCTTATTCAGCAACGATTTGGCCGGCCGGCAGTAGAATATCATTTTAACTATGATTTAGCACATTACTTGCTGATCATAATTGAAGAAGTAAACGGCACCACGATGCTTACTCATAAAATCGTCAATTTAAATAGGAAAGAAAGTCGCTATGGTTCGCTAGCATTGAACAAGTTAACTAGAAGTGATCTACTGGAAAAGTTAAAAGAAGTTATTCATTCTGCTGTGGTACCTATCGCTGCCATTAGTATTTCCATTCCAGGAAAAGTCTTTCAAGGAACCTTAATATCGAGCTGGAAGCAGGAACTGAACGATTGGGATATAGCAGGAGATTTGGCTAAGCTAACAGATGTACCTGTCCGTATTCAAAATGATGCACATTTGTTTACGATTGGTTATTCGCTGGACCAAAGTATTCTGGAGGGAACGACCATTGTTGGAATATACTACCCTCCCCATAGTATGCCTGGGGTAACTATTTTATCTGATGGTCAGTTAATTGAAGGGGAAAAATCGTTGGCTGGAGAGGCAAAATTTCTGCCGTTTTTAATGGACTCAGAGCTGCCAGTTTCTGAAGAGACCTTTCTGAAAAATCTGGTGAATCTCGTTTCAATTTACAATGTGGTTATTGCTCCAAAATATTTTGTCATTTCTGCAGGAAAGACTTCACCACAGTCGCTAAGTCAGGCCTTGACTCAAAATAAGACCTTGCTTCAACAGCCTAACACACCTAGTTTTTACTTTGATGATCAGGTTACTCATAGTATTGAGTCCGGATTATTCTGGCTAGCTTCTCAAGATAGGAAATTTTAACAACAAAATAGACCCGTTAGCTGTGGGGGAGCTAACGGGTCCATTTCTTCTATTCTTTTTCTTTATGTTCGTCGATCTTCTCATTCATTTTTCCAGCAGCATCATCGGCAGTATCCTCAGCTTTTTCTTTCGCTTTGCCCATGCCTTGCTGAATTTTGCCTTTTAGCTCATCTTTATTGTCACCTGTCGCTTTACCTTTTGCTTCATTTAGTTTTCCTTTAATTTCTTCTTTGTTTGTCATACTAATTCCCTCCTGTTTTTACACCTTTAATTATACGCTTGAAGTACTTCTTGTTCTAACAATGTGCTCGCAAATTAACAAGCAGGAGCAAGAGCAGATTTATCGGCCTATGTTACACTCATAATGAGGTGAAGATCATGCGCAATACTTGGTTGGCTGAACAGCTGCAGACGTTAAAAAATGAGCAGAATCAGCTGGTAATTGAAGAAGCACTTCGTTACATCGAACAATTAGAGGATGACAACGAAAGTTTACAGGTGGCTTTAGAAGGAAATATTTGGAGCCCAAAAAAATGGAATGAAAACAGATAGCCGTGCTGGTTTGCAGCACGGCTATTTCTATGGTTTGATATACGCGTACCCTTCATGCTGAAGACGGACAAGGGCCATCACCCCAGCGGGGACAACCTCGATTTCCTTTGCCAGATCTTCTTTTTTTATATGGTGGGCTTTCATGGCGTTGTTGCAGGCAAGATAGCTGACTGTTGGACAGTCCTTCATAAACTCAAGCTGAGCTGGCAGTAAATAGCCTTGAATGGCCTCCCCGTTAACAACTAACGTAATTGCTGCATTTTTATCTGCTGCTAACAGGTTTTGAATATTATGACGGGCTTCACTAAGCTTACCTAATTCATCGACATGGAACACAACTTTCATCTTCAATTTCCCCTTACCTATAAATTTGCACGTTCTTCCATTAGATTAGCTGAAATAAGTGAAAAAAACAAAATATACGAATGAGTTGTCTCTCTTTACGGAAAACACTAAAATATGTCACTTTACTTCTTTTGGTATTTTATAAAATAAATTTGCTTTAAATGCAAAAAAATTGTTTACATAAGACGGTTTTTTGTTTATGTTTAAATTGGTGGTTTAAAAGATGTGATGGAGGTTGTAGGGTGTCTTATCAAGAGATGTTTTTTACGTTTTTAGGCGGCTTAGGGATTTTTTTGTTTGGGATCAAATATCTAGGTGACGGGCTGCAAAAAGCAGCTGGCAATCGTTTACGGGAAATACTAAACCGATTTACTTCAACGCCTCTTCGGGCAGTATTGGCAGGCATCATTGTTACTGGATTGATTCAAAGCAGCTCGGGTACCACGGTTTTAGCAGTCGGACTAGTTAGTGCCGGCTTTATGACTTTGAAACAGGCCATTGGGGTTATTATGGGAGCGAATGTGGGGACCACTGTAACCGCATTCATCATTGGGTTCAATTTGAGCGAATATGCCCTCCCAATCATGGGGATTGGTGCACTGCTGCTATTTTTTACTAAGCGAAAGTCGCTGCAGTATTTGGGTCAAATCTTATTTGGATTCGGTGCACTGTTTTTCGGTTTAGAATTGATGGGCAGCAGCATGGATCCATTGAAAGATTTGCCGCAATTTAATGATCTGATGATTCGGGTTTCTCATCTGCCGATTTTAGGTGTAGGGATTGGAACTTTACTGACTATGGTCTTACAGAGCTCCAGTGCAACCATTGGTATTTTACAACAGTTATACATGCAAGGAAGTTTAGGACTGACTGCTGCGTTGCCGATTCTGTTCGGTGACAATATTGGAACGACAATTACTGCTGTTATTGCTTCTTTGGGAGCTAGTGTAGCAGCCAAACGAACCGCCGCTTCGCATGTCATTTTCAATTTAGTCGGCGCAGTTATCTTCACCTTGTTATTATCACCTTTTACACAAGTGGTAATCTTTTTGACAGACGCATTAAATTTGAATCCTGCGATGCAAATTGCTTTTGCTCATGGATTATTTAACGTATCCAATTTAGCGATTCAATTCTGGTTCATTCCACAAATTGAAATTATCGTGAAAAAGATCATTCCAGGTACCGAAAAGAATTTGAACATTCGGCCGACAGCTTTAAGTGAATCGTTGATTTACACGTCACCTAACATGGCAATTGAGCAGGCATCGAATGAAGTCATTCAAATGGGACGCTATGTGCTGTCCGCATTGGATGCTGCGAAGAACTTTTATTTGGATCCGAAGAATGAATGGCAGGAGGATGTCAGTCAATATGAGGATGCTATCAATCGCTTTGATGTGGAATTGACGGAATTTCTTGTGAAAATATCCACAGCCGAATTATCCGATTTGGAGAGTCAGGAACAGGCGATGATGATGGAATTCACCAAAGACTTTGAGCGAATGGGGGATCACTGCATCAATATCATTCGTTACATTGAAGAGTCCATTGACCGCGAAGAACGACAACGGCAAAAAGACAAGCGCAATAAGAAACCAAGCCCACGGGATAGTTATATCCTTTATGACGAGGATCTGGAATTGTTGTTTGATAAAGTACGGAAAAATATTCGTGATGCACTGACTGTTTTGGAAGATGACGATGTTGAATTAGCAGAAAGGATGCTGGAGCGGGAAAAGGAAATCAATCAATTGGTAGAATTGCTGCGTTCGAAGTATATTCGTTTAATGAATGCCGGTGAAGGACGTGCTGGAGATAGTGTCGTATTTATTGATATCAGTTCGAATCTAGAGCGTTCGAGTGACCGGACCTTGCATATTGCCAAGTATATTTTAGGAAATAAATACAGCTTTAAAGCAGATACCAAGAATTTCCAATATATTGAAACAGAAGATGTATAAAAAAGCTGTCGCATCACTGATGCGGCAGTTTTTTCAGCTATTAATCCTGCAAGGTCATAATCACTGGACCGTCTTTAGTAATTGCAATGGAATGTTCATATTGCGCACAGTATCCCCCATCAATCGTGCGGGCTGTCCAGTTATTTAGATCCATCTGCATCTCCCAAGTACCTGTTGCAATCATTGGCTCAATGGTAATCGTCATGCCTTCTTTTAAACGCGCTCCTTTACCAGCTATACCTACGTGAGGAAAAATCGGATCCTCATGAATCGATGGTCCAATCCCATGGGCTAGAAAATCACGGATCACGCCATAGCCTTTGCCTTCAGCGTAGGTCTGAATAGCGTGCCCAATATCCCCCACACGATTTCCCACCTGTGCTTGTTCAATTCCTCGCATCAATGCTTCATAAGTCACTTCCATTAACTCTTTATGTTTATCAGAGATCTCACCAACTGCATAGGTCCAGCAGCTATCCGAAATTGCACCATGGTAATCGACACAGAAATCAACGTTGACGATGTCACCGGATTTCAAGCAATAATCCGAAGGAAAACCGTGACAAATTTCGTCATTTACGCTGGTACAAGTCGCGTACTTATAACCTTCAAAACCAATTTGTGCAGCCACAGCTCCTGCTTCCTCAATCCTCTTTTGGACGAACTGATCAATTTCATTGGTCGTGATTCCAGGTTTGATGAACCCTCTTAATTGTTTATGTATGCCTGCTAAAATTGCACCTGATTCTTTCATTTGTTCTATTTCTCTTGATGACTTTAATGTAACCATGTAACACGCTCCTTTTTTAATTACAAGATGCTTCCCCATCGCAAAGACTAGCTGGATTATCTCACTTTACTTTGGTAAATACAACTGTTTGAAAAGGAATAAGCAGCAGACCCGGATGCATCTGCTGCTTGTAACTAGTCCATTGCTATAACAATTCGATAAGTTTCCGGAGTTAGGGCTGCCTGTATCCCCTCTACAATAGAAACGAGTGGATAAGTGCCGGAAATGAACGGCTTCACGTCAACAATCCCTTCATTTAACAATTTCATAGCAGTGATAAAATCGTGGGTATTGGAATTGGCCGTTCCGACTAGCTTAGTCATTCGACGGTGCAGTTTATTCGGGCTGACACTTATCGGTGTATCGGGATGGTAGGAACTATACAGTACCACTCGTCCATACAAAGCGCTCATCTCAATTGACTCTTCTGCCAGCTTGGAAACACCCACTGTGTTCAAAATAATATCAGCACCTTTATTATCAGTTAGCGCCAAAACTGCTTCTACGACATTCACTTGATTCGGATTGATTAATTCATTAAAGCCTAATGTTTTTAGAAAGTCTAAGCGCTGCTCATTTGGTTCTACTACAATTACCCGGCCGCCTTTATTACGAGCTAAAATTGCATGGAATGCACCCATTATCCCAGCTCCGATAACCACAACACTTTCACCTAGTTGAATATTTGCTAACTCAACACTGTGCACAACGCAAGATAGGGGCTCTGTCAAGGCTGCTTCTTCATAGCTTAATTTATCAGCGATTTTGAAAAGCTTGCTGACAGGAACCGCCAGATATTGAGAAAAGCCGCCCATACCGCGTGTATCCAAGCCGCCAACCATATTTTCATAACTGAAATTTTGGCAGCTACCTTCTTCACCAATTCGGCAATTTTCACATTCACCACAGGAAGTCAGCATCCCAACTACCACCCGATCACCGATGTTCCACAGCTTTAGATCAACATCACTACCGACTGCGGTAATAATTCCAGCTTCTTCGTGCCCGCCAATGAAAGGAAAATCAACTTGATTGATCCCTTTATAGACCCGCTGCTCCCAAGTACAAATTGCGCAGGTTTTAAGTTCGACCAAAACCTCGTTGGCTTTAGGAACAGGTTTTTTAATATCAACTACCTCTAATTTTTCCACTTCGGTGAAAATTGCTGCTTTGCATGTATCCATTATATTGTTAGCTCCCTTCGCTACTTAGAAAATTCCGATGATCGCGCCGATGGTTGAGATTAAAACCAGGATCAATAATACCATGGTAGATTTCATTTTTTTATTTAAAAAATATAGTGCCAGCATTGTTACCGCTAGCGGCAGCATACCCTCTAGCAGCTTATCCAAAATATCTGTTTGAACATTCAACTTTAAATCACCAAATTTGAAAACCATGCTCGTACTCAAACTGACATAATTAGCGGTCAAAGCACCGATAACCACGCCACCCATAACTTTCGCTCCCAGCATCACCTTTTTTAGTAAATCGCCATTCATTAATTTCTGAATACCTTCTTTACCATAATTGTAGCCCTGCATCCATAAATAATAGGCAATCCCCAACATAATGACAAACATAGAAATAATATAGAACAACGGACCAAATATATTCCCGTCTGATCCGATACTAATGGCAATCGACAATAGAATCGGAACCAAGGTCCCTTGCCACAAGGTATCACCAATCCCTGCTAGAGGTCCCATTAAACCTGTTTTAATCGAGTTAATAGCATCACCAGTAATCGGAGCTCCAGAAGCCTTTTCTTCTTCTAATGCAATAGTCAACCCACCAATAATCCCACCAAAATGCGGTTCGGTATTGAAAAATTCTAGATGCCGATTGTAGCTTTCTCTCAATTCTTCTTCATCCCCATAAAGCTTGTTAAGCACTGGCAACATTGCCAATAGAAACCCAGAAGACTGCATTCGTTCATAATTATAATTAGAATGAGAGAAAAAGGTCCATCGCCAAAAACTCTTTTTTAACTCTTTCTTGGTTAATTTCTTTGCTTTATTTTCCATTCTGCTTCCCCCTACTCTAGTCCGGCATTTCCTTTAAACAATAATTGTGTATAAACAAAAGCAATGATGAAGGCAACTATTGATACGGCAATAATCGGTAGTCCCAAATAAACTGCCAATACAAAGCCTAAGAAGTAAAACACTGCGGTGTCCCTGCTCATAATAGATTTTAAAATCATCGCGACCCCAAGTGCCGGCAGCACGCCGCCAATTACTTCTAACACATGCAGTGGTTTTCCTTGCAATGCATCCAGAATATCCTTCACCACTCCGGAACCAAAATAAGTAATAATAAAGACTGGAATAACTGAGATTAGCAGCAAAAACAATTGTGGCATAAACATTTGAATTCGTTCGATTTTTTTGGGATTTAGTTCGTCAGCAGCCTGATCAATCATGTGTAAGAAGGATATATCAACGGTCATATGAGCAATCCAAATGACTGTTCCCAACAATCCAATCGGCACTGCCATTGAGACCGCTACTTCTGGTGAAGCATTCGCTGCCATTGCTAATGCGGTTCCCAACGTTCCCGCCAAGCCTGGGTCCATCGGTACTGTCCCACCGGCTGAAATATAAGCCAAATAAGGTAAACTAATGGCTGCACCGATCATACACCCTTGAACAACATCCCCTAAAACCAATCCGACTAACGTGCCGCAAATCAGCGGCCTTGCTAAAACCGTGCTTCCAAGCAATGTTAACCATGGTGTTCCGTTAATACTCAAATAGTAAATAAAGCCAATTAAAAGTGCTTGAAATAAATTGATTTCCATATTTTTCCCCCATTTTTCTATAAGTACTGTTTGATATCGGCACTGTTTTCTTCCGGTATTACTTGAACAAATACGCGGACTCCTTTATCGGCAAGCGTTTTGAAACACTGACGCTCAGAATCACTAACAGAGATGTTTCGGTAGAGCTTACTGCGGTCTTTTCGAGCCCCCATACCTCCAACATTTAAAGCCTCAATTACCACTCCACCATCAATCAGATTCTCAATCACGTGAGGATTTTTGGCTAAAACGATGATTTTATTGTCGTCAGCTTGTTGTGTTAAATATTCAATCCCTCCGTCCTCTGTTAAAACAGATACCTTAATACCGGCTGGTACTGATGAAGCCATAATCATTTTTAAAAATTCATCCTGTGCCACTTCATTGTCCACAATGACAATTTCGTTGCCCTTGGTTTCATGTACCCAAGCAGTCATCACCTGTCCGTGAATTAGGCGATCATCAATACGGGCAAATACAATATTTCTCATGCTTGTTCCTCCTTTTGAAATGCTCCTGCTTCAACAAACAATTCTTTGATACCCTCTTGTCCTGTGCTCATAATATGGAGCGCTAATGCATCCAGATCCTTGCTGTCTCGCATTAAGATACTTTCAATCAGCATCGGAAAGTTTACACCTGCGATTGAGCGGTACGACTGCGGCCCTAGTTTACTGGCACAATAGGCCGTTGCTTTAAAAGGACTGGCACCATAAAGATCCGTGAAAATCAATACCCCAGATCCATCATTTAATTGTTGGATTTTCGTGATAACCTTTTTATTGAATTCATCAATGTTATCACCAGGATAAAGTCCTAACCACTCTAGTTTTTCGGTCTCTCCGACAATCATTTTGCTACTTTCGATAAAGCCCCTGGCTAATTCGCCATGTGTCATTACTAAAATACTGATCATCTCTTTTCCTCCTCGTCACTTTCTATATAAGCAATTGCTGTGCCAAAAATCTGGTACACATCTTTTCGACTAAATACGAGAGTTTTTTCTCGATCTGTGACAGATCAGTTGTTACACATCATAAAAATGATCTGTAACAAGTTCAAAACTATCTGTAACAAGAGATGTGTAACAAATCGTTTTGTCTAAACGAAGGTTTTCACCATCTTGGTTACATATAAAACTTCGCTTTCTGGCAGGCTGATCCCGTATATCCGTTCCAACAATTGCAACTCTTTTTCAATCTGATAGAAGTAATTATCTTTATCCTCGCTTCGTAATTCGAAAGCCAAATTTTCTTTACGAATAGAACGTTCAATCATTGCTAAGCAATGGAAATAGAATTTAATAACTAACGTATCAATAATTTCAAACGCTAAAAGCTCCGATAAAGAAAGCAAGATTTCGTCTAAGATTTCCGAAGCTCGCCGGATATCTAGAAAAGTGACACTTTTTTCCAAAGAATGGTAAAATAAATGATCTTTGTTTTTGATTAATCGTCGGCTAGAGTAATCAAAAATGGTTGTATTCTTTCGATGACTAGTGAAATAAGTACTCTCCTCTAACAGTTCATTGACAAGGCTTTCAATTTCCAGATTAGTAAACAATGCTTTTCTGGTAGCTTCAATTAGCAGAGGTGACGTGATATTATCTACTACTCGCACGTTGATCCCCAATTCTTTCTTCAATCTGACAGAAAAAGTGCTGAGAGAACCCATGTCCACCAGCAGCAGAACTCCTGCTCCTTGGTCAATCCGTCGCACAATATCGATGGATTGTTCATAGACACTTTCGATCGTATCCTCTAGGGGCATATCCAATCCTTCTGCATGGTGGATTCCCAATAAATCGTTGACCATTTTTGCTAAATTCGTTGCCACACCCACTCCGTGCATAATAATCAGGATACCAATTGGATTTTTGCGTGTATCTTTATAAATAGTCTCTAGAAATAGTTCAATAATTTCCTGTTCCTCTAAAGGAATTTTTATTTGGAATTTTCGATTAATACTTTTAACCAATTTTTGAGCATAGGGATGAAAAGCTGTTTGTTTAGCTTCCTCAGAAATTTTTCGCTTGCTAAAGTTACGTGATCCGGAGTTGCATTTTAGAACTAAGGCTTCTACATGCAGAGCCAAATTGTAGGCCACTTTTTGATCACAGTTCACCTCTAGATCCGCCGATATTTTCTGAATGGTTGTATTGACAATATTTAATACTTCCTCTGAAACTAGTTTCTCAATCCCTTTATTACTAAGAGGTTCTCGACTTTCAACTGCATCGATCTGAATATTAAAACGCTGATTCATAAAGAGAGTCATCTTTTGCTGAATTTCCTTAATAGATTTTCCTTCCTTCAACAGCGTCGAGTATTTTTCCAAAATTTTCTGATAAAATGAAGAGTCAATGGTACTCTCGATCGGCAGCTCCACTTTAGTTCGTTGGTTTAACATAATTTTATTTCCCATGTAATAAGTACAATCTTGAAAGAAGCCTCTGTCCTCTATATCTATCTCTGGCAACAACGAGCGATCTAGCTGATCGATGCTGATTTTTATCTGGTCATAGCCTTGAATAACGGCTTGGGCAAACTCTTTGGCACACAGAATTTGGATGTCATTCTTCAGCTGACCAATATTTCCCGGACAGTTGTAACGAGTCAGACTTTCCACAATCTGTTTTTCCACAAAGATTTCTTTCTCAATTTTTTTTGATTCTAAACAGAAAAAAGAATCCACCAGCTGGATTCGTTCCTGTAAGGTCCGGTCTTTCAAATCTGGCAGCTTCAATACCATTGGAAATCTTCGTTTAAAGGTCTGGAGCAGAGAACTCTCGATATTTTCAGTTGTTGCGCAAATAATCAGCACATTGACTGGATGGCTTTGACTGGAGGTTTCTCCCAGCTTTCGGTACTGCTGTGTATCAATAATCGTAAATAACATCTCTTGTCCCTCTGGCGGTAACCGGTGAACTTCATCCAAGAAAAGTAATCCATTATTAGCTTCCTCAATTAACCCATCCTTATCAGTATCTGCTCCTGTAAAGGCCCCCCGAACATACCCAAACAAGACAGACAGCAGTAGTTGAGGATTATTGGAATAATCCGAGCAGTTCACGTGGACAAAAGGACTTTTACCTCTAAACTTACCGATCTCCTGGCCGTATTTGTACATTACCTTGGCAAACGTACTCTTGCCTACTCCGGTTGAGCCCAGCAAAATGGTATGCAGACCATCAGGCGGATACATAATTGCAGCTTTGGCTGAGTTAACTTGGTTTTTCAAACTTTCACTTGTTCCAATAAACTCAGTAAAAATGGAGCTTTTTTTAGTTGGAGAGGGTTCCTCTTTTCTGATTCTTTTAGGTAACGGTGACTCCTCAGATAACATATTCAAGATGTAACGGACTGGTTTACCTGCAACTTTTTTTAATTGTCGGTTTTGCACTAATTTATTCAATTCCCGACTAACGGCGGTACGATTCATATTTAAGGCTTGAGAAATTTCTACCGTCGTAAAGGATACTTTCGATTGATTACTCTTTTTTTTGATCCAAGCTAGAACTTGTTCTGTTCGATTCATACATTCCCTCCTCAAGAAATATAATTAAAGTAAACTTCAATAAGACTGGCCTACACATTTTTCTGTGAAGGCCAGTCTTATTTTTATGAAAAACGTTGAGTTGTTATTTCGGATTCAACTTTGTCTTGTAATGGAGATGCTGTTACTTTAAGGACCTTATTCAGCTCTTCAATATTCTTGCGTCCAATGGTCCTTAACCATTCACGAGCAGCCTCTTCACCCTTGGTAATAAAGGGTTCTACACCATTTGCCCAGGTTGCACGACCGCAAAGAACACCGTTAAACGTTGAACCAGAATCTTTAGCAAAGTGTAATGTTTTCTGGAATAATTCTGCACTGACACCTGCACTTAAAAAGATAAATGGCAGATCAGTTGCTTTACTCTGTTCCTCAAAAAGTTCTGCTGCTTCCGATTTAGAGTAAACTTCAATTTCACCAAATCCTTCGACAAACTTCATATTGACAGGAACTTCGACCTTCAATACATCCACGTTATAACGAGGGTTGGAGAACTCCTTCATCATATCATTCACTTTATGAGGTTTTACTTTGGCATATTCTTCTGAAGCGGCATCCGTAATAGTGGCATCATAAGAAACCAGCTCCAAGAAGAATGGAATTCCTTCAGCCACACATTCAGAACCGATTCTTTCCATATAGGCTTTCTTTTGATCATTGATTTCATCGGCTTCATCGATGTCGTAATACAGTAAGAACTTGCAGGCGTCTGCTCTAGCTTCTTTCAGGCGCTTCACGGACCAAACATTTAATGAATCAGGCAACCGACCCGGAGTTGATGCATCGTAGCCTGTTTTTTCATAGGCTAGCAGCAAACCGGCATTTTCTGCCCGGGCTTTTGCCGCTGGCAAACCATATTCTGGGTCCAGCAAGATTGATGTTGCATACGGCGTTAATTCTTCTGAGACAATTTTCTTGAAATCGATAATATCTTGATCAGTCGCTGTTTCTTTGTATTTGGCGATCATCTTTTTCAAAGCACCACGCTGATCAATGGCTAAAGCACCGATTATTCCATCCGCATTACAAGTGTTCATTAAGTTAGTATATTGAACTGCATTTAATTTTTTCACGATTAGTTGGCTCCTTCTAATTGGCTTGAGATTGATTGGGCTAACTCTTTGCTTGAGTTAGTTCCGATAAATTGTGTTTTGAACTCTTCCTTCATTAACATGCGCGCAACTTGAGAAAGTACCTTTAAATGAGTCGTACCGCCTTCAGCAACTGGAATAAATAGTGCAATCACATATTTCGTAGGCTTGCCATCCAGACTATCCCAGTTGATCCCGTCTTTAAGTTTAACTACGATAATTGCTGGCTGACTGACCGCATCGCTTTTCGCATGAGGAATCGCAAAGCCATCCATCATTCCCGTAGTTCCTTCAGCTTCGCGTTTTTTTAACGCATCATAAACGGCTTGTTCATTATTGGCTAACTCTTTCTCTACAATGGTTTTCGCCAGAAATTGAAAGGTCGCTTCTTGGTCCGGCAAAGCCAGATTGGTAAAAATCAATTCTTCATTTAACATATCTTTTTCACTCCTTTATGCTTTCTTCACTCGATTTTTTTGAATCAATCCTAATAAGACACCACCTACAATTGAACCGATTAGAATAGCAACGACCCACAAAAATCCATGAGTAACTACTGGCAAGACTAAGAATCCACCATGCGGTGCTGGTACTTGAACTTTAAACATATAGGTCAAAACAGCTGCAATTGACGAACCAATCATCATGGTTGGCAATACACGCAACGGATCTTTCGCTGCAAAAGGAATCGCTCCTTCTGTGATATGAGTAGAACCCAGAACAAAGTTAACCAATCCCGCATTTCGGTCATTTTTGTCAAAATATTTTCCAAACAGCAGTACGGCAAAACCAGTAATTAGCGGTGGAGCGATACAGGCTGCGGATACACCGGCCATAAAGGTTGTGTTTCCTTCTGCTAACAAGGCAGTTCCTGTTACATAAGCGGCTTTATTAATCGGTCCGCCCATATCAAAGGCACACATACAGCCGACAATTATTCCTAAAACTAAGGGACTTGAATTTTCAAACCCGGCCAGGAAGTTCATCATCGCTTCATTGATAGAGGACATCGGACCAGAAACCACTGACATAATTAATCCAGTTACAGCAACGCCCAAAACTGGATACAAGAAGATGGCCTTCAACCCATCCAATGATTTTGGTAATGGTGTCAACAGCTTACCTAAGCCTAAAATTACATAACCGGCCAAGAAACCTGAAACAATTCCGCCTAAGAAGCCTGTTCCTCCATCAGCAGCAATCAATCCGCCTACAAAACCAACCACCAAACCAGGACGTTTAGCAATGCTTTCCGCAATATAGGCTGAAAGTATCGGAACCATCATGCTCATAGCAAAACCACCAATACTGTTTAAGCGAGCGGCAAGTTCGTTATATTGCGCATTGGTTGGGTCAGCTGAGTAAATCCCCCACAAGAAGGAAATCGCAATTAGTACTCCGCCACTGACAACGAATGGCAGCATATGGGAAACACCATTCATTAAGTTCTTATAGATAGAACGGCCAATTCCACTGGAGCTTTTTTCATTTTCCTGCTCAACTGCTGTTGTATTTTCTTCATGAGAAATTTTACCCTTGCCTGCTAAAGCATCATCAATTAGTTGTTCCGCATCCTTAATCCCTTTGGCTACAGGTACATCAATGATCCGTTTACCTGCAAAGCGTTCAGCGTGAACATCTTTATCCGCAGCAATAATGACAGCTTCGGCACCAGCAATTTCTTCGGGGCTCAGTTCATTTTCGACTCCAACTTGTCCATGGGTTTCCACCTTAATGCTGATTCCCTTTTTCTTAGCCGCCTGTTCCAAAGCCTCCTGTGCCATGTACGTATGGGCGATACCTGTGGGACAGCCAGTAGCGGCAATAATTTGATATTTTGTCATTGCATGTTCCTCCTATTCGATTGTGATTTGTTTTTCTAATTCTGCAACATCCGACAGATCAGTTAATCCTTTTCTAAAAGCAGTTGAGCTCCCGGCTGCAATACTTGTTCGTAAAGTTTCAGCAGGGTCATTTTCTTTAATTAGTCCTGCTAAAAAAGTTCCTAATAGCGTATCTCCGGCACAGGCTGAGTTAACCAGCTTGCCCTTCGGTGAATTTCCTCGTAGACAGTGCTCCTGATTGATAAAAATGGCTCCTTCACTTCCTAATGACAACAGCACATTTTTAGCTCCTGCAGCAATCAGCTTCTTCCCATAAGTAACATATTCATTCTCCTTCAATCGCTCTTTGCCAAACCATTCTGCCAACTCATCTTCGTTAGGTTTCAATAGAAAGGGTTTGTAAGGCAGGCATGCTAAAATTTCCGTATAGCTGCTGTCGATGATCAAGTTCACCTTATTTTCGAAGCAAATTTTACTAATCTCAATTAAAATACTTGGTGATACCCCCCGCGGCAAACTGCCGGAAACACATAGATAATCTCCCGACTTGAACTGACAAATCTGTTGAAGCAGGGCATCAATGCTTGGTGAATCAATTTCTGGCCCTTTGTTCACCAACTTGTACTCGGTCTGCTCACTATTAACTTGAGTAAAAACGTTAATCCGGGTTATTCCTTCAACTGTAACAAAATCGGTTTGAATGTCCTGCTTGTTTAAAAATTGTTCAATATATTCTCCAGTAAACCCGCCACTAAAACCAAGGGCTGTATTGGGAATCCCCAGCATTTTCAGCAATAGGGAAACATTGACGCCTTTTCCATTAGCCTGAATGTCGTCATCGATTGTTCGATTGACTACTTTGGGGATTAACTGCTCTGTTTCGATGTATAAATCAATCGCCAGATTCATGGTGCAGGTATATACATTTACCATTTCTTTCCCTCCATCTCTGTAACTTCATTATGCCTTAGAAACTTCTGGTAATGTTTTCTAAAAAAGGGGAACCTGCCGAAAACATTTCCTAAACAGTTGGCAATTCATCTTTTTACTTTGCCTATGCCAAAAAATATCTTAGAACGGTTTGCTTTTCAAAATAAAAGAGCTTACAATATGATAAGAATTAAGGAGGGATCAAGCATGGATAGCAAGTTGAGTGAGGCAGAAGCTTATTTGTGGAAATACATAACCAAGCATATGAATGATATTCCAAACTTGTCGATTGTAAAACTGAGTGAATTAGCCAATGTTTCTACCAGTACGATTGTTCGAACCATGAAGAAAAAAGGCTATGAAGGCTTTACTTCCTTCAAACACCACTTAAAAGAACAAGCCAGCTCCACAATCAATTTTGCTAAAGTAGATCGGGTAGATGAAGAAATCCGCCGCTCCATTTTGAAAAATGAGCAGGAAGTAGTTCGTACCATTAACATGCTGGATACAGGGATTATTGAGGATGCTATTCAAAAAATCGGCAGCTCGCAGCGGATTATTCTTTTTGCCCGTGCCTTCTCTGAACTAATTGCCGAAGAAATGAAAATTAAATTCCAGCTGGCAGGAAAATATTGTGAACTGCATACTGATCCTAATATTATCAAGACCATGAGCACTCGTTTAAGTAAAAGTGATACCGTGATTTTTGTTTCTCTAAATGGCGAAACGGAGGAATTGGTGGTTGCTGCTAAAAACTGTTATAAAGAGGAGATCACAACGATTTTGATCACTGCTAATAATGACAGTCGACTGACTGACCTTTGTGAATTGTCCTTAATTGGCTTCAAATCAGAAATTTCTTTTTTCCCTGATTACGAAGTCCGCTCTCGTCTGCCTTTGTCAGTAATTGCTCGAATCTTACTGGATTCCTATGCAATACGGGTAAGTCGCAACAAAGAAGACAGTTAAAAACGAAAACTGGAATCTCCTGTGATTTTCTTCAGGAAATTCCGGTTATTTTGTCTATTAATCCGTTACTGAGACGGGCACAATCTCAAATTTTGTGACATCCACCAAACCTAAATCAGTAATCTTCAGGCTGGGAATTACCGCTAATGACATAAAGCCTAGAGTCATAATCGGATCAACTTCCGTAGAAATCCCTAGTTCCTCATGAGCAATCTGATTGATAATTGCTTCCTGCTGAGCTACTTCTACGCCAGTCAGATCGCTCATCAAACCAGCGATTGGTAAGGCTAATTGCCCAATGACTTCTTGATCATTGACTAATACGACTCCACCACCTAACTCTTTTAAAGCCTCTACCGCAACCGTCATGTCAGCGTCGTTCGTTCCAGTAACAATAAGATTATGGGAATCATGGGCGATAGACAACCCAATTGCACCTTTTTTCAAACCGTAATTTTTAAGCAAACCAACAAATACATTACCAGTATTATGATGACGCTCAATCACGGCAATCTTGGTTACATCTTGATGAGCATCGTAAATAAAATCTCCCGACGCATCTCGTTGAACTGGTACAACCGCTTCGTTGGTTAAGGCTTCTTTCGGTACGACCTCAATTGCTCGTGCTTTGTCAGAAGTTAGATGCATTTGGAGCTGAGCTGAGTGAAATTGGTCAATATGAACACTAGACTGAACGTTTTCTGTAGACACTTTCTGAAGTTCGGGTAAGTACTCTCCATTCTTGGCTACTAAAACGCCGTCAATATAGGTTTCTTCGACTGCAAACTTTTCCAAGTCAGAAAAGACAATAAAATCCGCCTTCAAGCCGGGGGCTACTGCTCCACGATCTGGCAATTGGCAGCATTGAGCTGCATTAATCGTCGCCATTTGAATGGCGCGAATCGTCTCAAGACCCTCTTCAATACAAATTCGAATACTATTGTCTAAATGACCCACTTCTAAAATTGAAGCAGCCTGTAAATCATCGGCAACTAAAACACAACGGTGAGAATTATTCACTGTTACGCCTTTTATTAGCGTACGTAAATTTTGCGTTACTGAACCTTCGCGCAAGAAGGCATACATCCCCCGAGCGATTCGATCCTGCAGCTCTTCAATCGTAGAGGACTCGTGATCGTTAGTGATCCCCGCTGCTGCATAAGCATTCAGATCCTTGGCGAAAACCATCGGTGCATGACCATCAATTCGTTTCCCATGATTTTTAGCTACCAAAAGCTTATCCAAAATAGCATCTTGCCCTTGAATAACGCCGGGAAAATCCATGAATTCCGCTAGACCATCCACTACTTGGTCTTTCATCGGTTGAAGCATGTCTTCAGCTGTAAGTACTGCTCCTGCATTTTCCATATTTGTGGCTGGAACACAGGATGGCAGCATATAGCGAATATCCAGTGCTGTTCCTCTGGCAGCTTCTAGCATATAATCAAGACCTTTTAAACCTAAGACATTAACAATTTCGTGAGGATCAGCTAAAACAGTGGTTGTCCCATGAGGCACCAACAATCGTCCAAATTCTTCGGGTGTCACATAAGACGACTCTACATGAATATGAGACTCAATCAAACCGGGGGCCAAATATTTCCCTTGCAGATCATAACTCACTTTGCCTTCGTAATCACCGCCAATTCCGGCTATGACACCATTCACCACTGCAACATCGCCCTCCAAAACCGCGGCTTGATAAACGTCTATAATTTTAGCCTGTTTAAAAACGACATCTGCTGGTACACGCCCGGCAGCAACATCGATGATTTGCTTTAACTGTTGTTTGTTCAATTGGGTCACTCCTTAAAAAACATTTTCTCTATTATAACAGGAGTGCTGCGTATTGAGTAAAAAATAAAGAAGCTCCTTCAAAACTCTGCCTCTCACTTTTTGACAAGTATTCTCCATTATTGAAGCTGCAGCTTAACTACCCTTTTAGCAAGTTATGTACCACTTGATCTCATGCAGCATCACTTTTAAAAACCTTCTATTGCTATCATTACTAGCCAAGCTCTCTTATTATTTAACAGAGTTTAAGAAGTCCTTGTCTTTAAAACAGAAAAAACATCAACATATACTTAACTGTTGATGTCTCCTGAACGTTATGAAGCTAGATAATTATCGACTAGATGCTTCAATACATGTAAATTGATCAGACCCTTATTTAGTAAAAATATATGACTCATACAAACATACTTTTGGTCATGATCAGCATCAATTATTATTAAAACTAGTCAACCCTCTCGTAATTATTTACCGCTTAAAACTCTTGTTGAGTGACGCTCAATTAGGGTCACTGGTAAAGAAATGTCTTCCGCCTCTTTATCCGGCTCTTTAATTCGCTTCATCAACAGCTGAGCAGCCGCTTCCCCAAGCTCTTCAATAGGCTGGGCAATAGTCGTTAAGCGAGGCGTAACATACTCACACATTTCAACATCATCATACCCAATCACACTGTAATCCTCTGGAATACTTTTTCCTAAATCTTCCAGTCCTCGATAGAGCCCAAAAGCTGTTTCATCATTAATGGCAAAGACCCCTGTAGCTTTTGTCTCTACTACTTGCTTAGCCACAGCATAACCACCGGACTTGTTCATACTTGTATCTAAAATTGTGACTGTCTCTACTTGATTCTTGCAGGCCGCTCTGAAACCTCGTAGACGATTTTGTAAATTTTCTGGTCCTTCAACAGGCATGACAATTGCCAGCTGCTTATGTCCTAATCCAAGTAAATGTTCAGCTGCCAAACGGCCCCCCTCAAAATCATCAGATACAACGGAATCAATAGCACCTTCTGTCCGATTTTGGTCAATGACAATAAAGGGATGATTATTGCCATGAAGCATTTCACATAATGCCTTGTTGGAAATGACTGGCGTTGCAATAATAAAGCCGTCTACTCCACGACGCATCAGTTCTTCTAGATAGTCATGTTCCTTTGTCATATCGAAGTTCGCATTGCATAAGACCGTAACAAAATTTTCTTGATAAAGTGCTTTTTCGACTCCGGTCATTAGCTGACCAAAGAATGGATTGGCAATATCTGAAAGCATGACTCCGATCGTTTTGCTGCCCTTGATTACCATTCGTTGGGCAAAATAATTTGGTGAATAATTTAATTCCTTCTTAGCCTCTATCACTTTAGCAACTGTGGCTGGGCTAAATTTGTGGGCGTTTCCATTTAAAACCAGTGATACGGTAGCGATTGATACCCCAGAAAATCTTGCTACATCTTTAATTGTGGCTTTTTTCCCCATTATCCTGTCAATCCTTTACTCCATTATCTACAAACCTATCCCATAGATTAAACGTTTTATTTCAAAAGATGTGCCGCTCTCAACCGATGCTATGCTACCCCTAACT
>NZ_JAFREL010000048.1 GCF_017377655.1 Candidatus Enterococcus ferrettii | reverse complement strand
CTCCCTTTTAGTTTTTTGTTGCAGTCACAACGAATGAAAGAGTGTTTGAATATTTCTCTTTATTAAAGCTGCTTTCAGGAATGTCAAATAGTAAATTAAGGATCCCTTCTGAATAAGAAGGAATTGCCCCATTCATTTTAAATCTTCTTTATTCATAAAATACATTACCGTTTCATTATGATAAAGAACTAATTCGTGAAAGTCCTATTGGTTAAAAAAGCTGTGCACACTAAAAATTTTTTCTTAAAATAGTTGAATTCTAGAATCTTTCGAATAAAAAATGAGAACGTTTCCTAAAAGGCTGTGGTACAATTATTATTAAAATAAAGGAGGAATATTAATATGACAGATTTTAAAGCTAAATTTGAAGAATCCGCGCAAAATAGCGAGATATTAAAGAAGAATAGCCCCGAAGTTATGAATAAATTTATGGGGGTGGCCAAGGAAGTACTAACGCCGAAACATTTGGATGCGAAAACAAAAGAACTAGTTGCGGTAGGGATTGCAGTGTCTGTTCGATGTGAGGACTGCATTATGGCTCATGTACGTAATACCATTCAAACCGGAGCAACTATGGAAGAACTCTCCGAAACGATTGAGGTTGCAATTTTAATGGGCGGGGGCCCATCAACAGCCTACGGTGCTAAAGCATTAGCAATTGCGGAATATTTGTTTAACCAGGAACAACAATAATTAAACGCTCCATTGGTAAAATCCTCAAAGGGACTTTGTCAATGGAGTTTTTACAGATGTTTAATTAAAGTAGGGTCTGTTATCAATTTTTTATTGCCATTTGCTATGTGAGAGATATCTTCCAATAAAGATAAAAGCTCTTTCGTTCGTTTCTTAGCAGGTTGATTTAACTTTGACAACTTTTCATTCTGTTCTGTGTCTGATAAAAAATTTATTTCCAACATTCGGTAAATCATTTTTAAATCCTTTATTTGTATATAGGGAATATGCTGAATCAAAACCTGATTGAGGTCAGCATTCATTTGATTAATGCCACGTAAATCCTCCGCCTGAATTGTGTAACTTATCAGATAATTTTTAAGTGCTTTTGCTTGATTTTCATTAGCTAATCCCATGCTCCAAGCGACTGTCAATAATAGAAAAGTTTCAGTTGGTTCAAGCTGTTTTAAAAATGCCACAATGCTGGTTGATAAGAGCTGCTCCTCAATCTTCTTGTAAGTCTCTGGAGCATTTTTTTCTAAGAGAACAAAGTGATTTGTAAAATTAGTGGTTTGCAGCAGGTTACCGTGAAGTGTTTTGAACCAGTTGTAATAAAAAGAATTTGTATAAGTTAACGTGTGATTATTTACTACCAATTGAACAGTGGATAGGTCTTTTTCAAACATTTATCTGAACTCCTTTGTTTTTTTGCTTCTCTTAACAAGCCGTAATTGAGCGAATCCTTTTGACGCACTTCTTTATTCCGTTATACTTAAATTAATTCAGAAGGGAAAGGGACAGGTTATGAACAAAATTATACAAACATTTATGGAGCGGAAGGACGATTTGCTAAATGCGATTTTTGAACATTTGGCTATTTCACTAAGCGCTCTTTTGATTGCCATTTTGATTGCAATACCTTTGGCAATTCTACTTAGTCAAAGAAAAAGATTAGCAGAGATTGTTTTGCAGCTGACGAGTATTTTGCAAACAATTCCTTCACTGGCTTTATTAGGACTACTCATTCCCTTTGTCGGGATAGGAACCGTGCCAGCGTTGATTGCATTAGTAGTATACGCTCTTTTACCGATTTTCCAAAATACTTATATTGGTTTGTCAGAAATTGACCCCTCAATAGAAGAAGCGGCGGACGCCTTCGGGATGTCTCGTATGCGTAAGCTGTTCAAGGTAGAGCTGCCGATGGCTATGCCAGTAATTGTCTCAGGTATCCGGACAGCCTTGGTCTTAATCATTGGTACTGCAACCTTAGCTGCTTTAATTGGTGCTGGTGGGTTAGGTACTTTCATTTTGCTAGGAATTGATCGAAATGATCCAACCTTGACGCTGATTGGCGCTATTAGCTCTGCTTTATTAGCAATTATTTTTAGCGGATTAATTCGTTTTTTACAGCATCGCAGCATGAAAGCTACTCTAATTACATTAGGAATTATTTTCTTAGGAATAGGTGGTATTTTCTTTGCTCAACACAATCCGTTAGGAAATCAAACTGTAACGATTGCTGGAAAGTTAGGATCTGAGCCTGATATTCTAATTAATATTTATAAAGAAGTTATTCAAGATGAAGATTCATCGATTCAGGTTGATCTGAAACCAAACTTTGGTAAAACTAGCTTCTTGTTTAGTGCACTGGAGAATAATCAAGTAGATATTTATCCTGAATTCACTGGAACTGTATTAGAAAGTTTAGTAAAAGTACCAGATGGAACAGAAACAAATGGATCAAAGGAAAAAACCTATGAAGAAGCTAATAAGTTGCTGAATAAACAGTTTGATATGAAGCTGTTGGAACCAATGGCATATGAAAATACTTATGCTTTGGCCATGCGACGTGAGGTAGCTGAAGAACACGGCTACAAGAAGATTTCTGATTTAATTGCTGATGAGGGAAATCTTCGTGCCGGATTTACTTTAGAATTCATTGATCGTCAAGATGGTTATAAAGGAATTCAGGAATTGTATGGTTTGAATTTTGGTTCGGTTCAAAGTATGGAACCAGCCTTGCGTTACCAAGCAATTCAAAATGGTGATGTAGATGTCATTGATGGTTATTCTACAGATAGTGAAATCAAACAATATGATTTAGTGACTTTGGAAGATGATATGAATCTATTCCCTCCATACCAGGGAGCGGCTTTAATGCGGAATGATTTTGCTTCAGAGCATCCAACAGTTGTGAAAGCTATGAACCGTTTGGCTGGAAAAATAACTGAAGATCAAATGATCGACATGAATTATCAAGTAAATGTTGAAGGAAAACAGCCAGCAGCAGTTGCCCGTGACTTTTTAACAAAAGAAAAGATCATTGGGGGGGAGAAGTAGATGGAATCAATTATTGAGTTTAAAAATGTGGGAAAAGAATTCGAAGGTCAGGTCGTCTTAAAAGACTTAAATCTTTCGGTCAAAAAAGGAGAAATCTTTGTACTGGTGGGACCTTCCGGCAGTGGAAAAACTACTTCTCTAAAAATGATTAACGGCTTGGTGGAGCCTAGCGAAGGAGATGTGTATTACAAAAATCAACGAATCAAAGAGTATAATATTCATAAACTACGTTGGCAGATTGGCTACGTTTTACAGCAAATCGCTCTTTTCCCAACAATGACCGTCAAAGAAAACATTGATATCATTCCTGAAATGCTTGGTTGGGATAAAAAGCGTCGTAATCAGCGTGCCGATGAATTACTGGAAGAAGTGGATCTTGATCCTAAAACTTTTCGTACTCGTATGCCGGCTGAATTGTCTGGTGGGCAAAGTCAACGAATCGGCATTTTGCGTGCTTTAGCAGCTGAACCGGATGTTATCTTGATGGATGAGCCCTTCAGTGCCCTGGATCCTATTTCACGTACCAGCTTGCAAGATTTAGTCTTGGAGCTCCACAAGAAATTAGGTAATACTATTGTTTTCGTAACACATAACATGAAGGAAGCTTTAAAGTTAGGGGATCGAATTGCAGTAATGCATGACGGGAAACTAGTCCAATGCGATACTCCCGAAATGATACAGAGTCAGCCCAAAGACGAATTTGTAAAAGCCTTTTTTGATGAGGCAACGGATGAACTGCATGAGCAAACACTGGAAACAGTTTATAATGCAGGTTACCATCAAGCGGTTATCATACCTGAGGAGGATATTCCGGTCTTGGCAATTACAACAAACATTAGTCAAGCTTTTGAAGCGTTTGCTGATCATGAGAAAATTTACATCAAAGATGCACAGCAAAACGTAATTGCTGAAGTTACACGAGCGGATATTTTCCGTTTCTTGAGCTAATTAGAAATGTGGAATAAGTTTTTCAAAAATAAGATTTAATAGATGATTAGAGCTGATTTTTCTTTGGAAAACCAACTCATTAACACCAGAGGAGGAAATAATATGAAGAATTATGATGCAATTGTTATCGGAGGCGGACCCGGAGGAATTGCTGCAGCTTATGCTTTACAGGAACAAAACAAATCAGTTGCAGTGATTGAAGCTGATCTATGGGGGGGAACTTGTCCTAACCGCGGCTGTGATCCAAAAAAAATTTTGATGAGTGCAGTGGAAGCAAAATCTCGGATAGAAAAATTGAACGGTAAAGGGTTTAATGGCTCACCAACGATTCAATGGGATGAACTCATGGCCTTTAAACGTTTTTACACTGATTCTGTTCCAAGCAATACAAAAAAAGGATTTGAGGATGCAGAAATTGATACCTTTGAGGGTCAAGCAGAGTTTATCGATGCTAATACAATAAAGGTAGCAGATGAACAACTGTCTGCAAAACAATTTTTAATCGCTACTGGGCAGCGTCCAGCTATCTTACCAGTTGAAGGACAGGAGTATCTACAGACAAGTACTGACTTTCTTAATTTGGATAAAATGCCTGAACGAATTACTTTCATTGGTGCTGGCTATATCGCTTTTGAATTAGCTACTATTGCGAATGCCGCTGGAGCTGATGTTCACATCATCCAACACAATGATCAACCACTGAAAGGCTTTGACAAAGAGTTAGCTATGGATTTGGTCGACCATTTAAAAAATAAAGGAATTACTTTCCATTTAAATATAGATATCGCTAAAGTAGAAGCTGTTGAGCCAGGTTATTGCTTATCTGCTGAAAATTTTGAGCTATCAACTGATATGGTGGTGGTTGCTGCTGGACGAGTGCCCAACATTGAATCACTGAAGTTGGACAATGCAGGAGTAAATTATTCCAAAAGAGGGATTATCGTTGACGACTATTTACGGACCAATCAAGCACACATTTTTGCTTGTGGTGATGTATTGGATAAGTCTCATCCTAAATTAACCCCTGTTTCTGGATTCGAAGCTTCTTACGTGGTAAAAGCAATGAATGGTGATACTGAACCAATCCATTACCCACAAATACCTTCATTAGTCTTTGGTGATCAAAAGCTGGCTAGAGTTGGTCTAAGTGAAAAAGAATTAAGCGAAAATGCTCAAAAATATCATAGTAAAACTATTGAATTAGGCAGTTGGTTTACTTACTTCCGGATCAATGATCAAGAAGCTAAGATCAAATTAGTTTACGATGAAAATCAAAAGATTGTAGCGATTACCTGCTTCAGTGAATTAGCCGATGAATTGATCAATTACTTTAACTTGATTTTGGAGAAAAAGGTTAGTCATGAAGAATTAACTGATTTCATCTTTGCCTATCCAACACCGGCAAGCGATTTAGAATATTTCATTTAAAACAGAGGAATTCCTCTGTTTTTTTTGTAGTTTTTGTGCTAAAGTATACGAAAATACGTTCCCATGGTGATGAAATGAAAACAGAATTAACACAAGAAATAGAAAAGGCTTTGTATTATTATTGTATAGAGCTAGGAGCCCTAGTGGTAGAAGAAGTATCCATGCCTGAAGAACAGGGAATTGTAGATACTTTGGCTTGTTTCTTTAAAGAAGAAAGCTTTGAATGGCGTTGTTATGAGTTAAAGGTTACCAAAGCTGATTTCCGTTCGAAAGCAAAATTATCGTTTATTGGTCACTATAACTATTTTGTATTGCCGCTTGCTTTATATGAAGGGGTTAAATCGGAAATTCCTGCTGAAATTGGTGCGATGGTTTATCGCCCTTATGATAATCTAAACGATGAAATGAGAGCGAAAGGAACCTTTACGATTGTAAAAAAACCAGTAAGACAAGAGCTGAAGGTAACAGAATTAGCCTTGACTCAGCGCTTCATGTCATCCATGTTTCGTGAAGTTCAAAAGGCTAAGCGAATGGATTATGGCACATCGTTTTTCTCAACTGAACAGCTTTATAGGGAGTTACGTAAAAGAAGTTTAGATAAAGATCATTTGAGCGAAGATAATTATTATCAACGCTTTGTTGCTGATGTTCAAAATGAGCGAGTAGCCAGTCTGGAAGAAGAGTTAACAGCTTTACGACAAGATTATGATTTTTTGAAACGTCAGCGGCAGATTCGTCGACCAACTGAATCTTTGGAGTGAGTAGATGTATTATCCTTATTTAAGAGGAAAACAATTTGATTTACTGGCCTTGACGGCATTAATTAATGAAAAACGCTGGTCTCATCAAATTGTACCAATCATAGAACCTGTGCGTGATTCTGCCACTTTAAAAAAGACAATTGAATTATTTGATCAGATGAATCTTTCTTTGTATATCGTGGAGAATCCACAGGTGGGGACCTTCAAACTATTTAATGACAAAAAGCATACATGGATTTTATCAGATAGCTCCTCAGTAAAAAAAGCACGAATCATAACGGAAACTGATCTAACAAAACCTGCAGACCTATTCTTATTCAATGAACACTCTCCACGAACTGTTCAGCAAATCCAGCACTTGATGGAACAAAAAGCGCAAATGGTTATTCCGGACCAAGGACGTTTTCGCATCTTGCCAGTGGATGAAAGAATTTTACTGCAAGAATCTTTCCAGCCAAGACGGCATATTGCAGATTATGGAATAAAAGAGGATGACTTTTTCACCGATAATCATTTATACTATTTAGAAGACGGTTTTTCTGGTTATAGTGACTATACCATCGAAGGTAGTCATTATTTCGACAAGGGTGGACCAAGCCGAGCAATAGCGATTCATGTCACCTATTTTGATGCATATCTAAATTTACGTGTAAAGCATTTTGTTTCTGATACAAATGATTCAGCTAAGGATCAAGGCGTGAAGTTCAATGAAGCTTTGATCAAATTAAGCAAGTGGTATTACCGAAATCAAGATCAGTTGTTGTTAACCCTCGGATTGCAACAGCTTTTGAGCTATGAAAAAGAAGGAAAATTTCCAGGCTTAGGTACAATTAAGAAATGGTCGTTGGCCCATCATTTAGAATTGTTAAGCAGTTTTTTTGATCACGGTGACCATTGGATGGAAGGGATGAAATAATCAGTGGGATATGAAGACAAGGATTACGTTACTCGAATGGCTAAACAAGCTGGAGAGGTATTAGGCGGATTATTAGGCAAAAAAGATGCTGAAGAAATTTTATCTTTTGGAGAAGAACAACGAGCTAGTGATACATTGGAGGATGCGTTTACGCTTCGGAAAACAACCAAAGCAGACATCCCTGAAATATTGATGATTTTCGAAGGGGCTGCAAACTATTTAAAAGAGCAGGGCTCGCCTCAATGGCAAGATGGTCATGGTCCTGATGAGTCATCAATTTTGAGAGATATGGCAGCTGATTTTAGTTATGTCTTAGTTCAGAAGAATGAAACAATAATTGGAACAGCAGCATTGGTTGGTGGGATAGACCCTGTGTATGAAGCGATTGATGGAACTTGGCAAGGAGACCAAAAATATGTATCCATTCACCGAGTTGCTGTCAGTCAGAAAACACGCAGTAAAGGATTAGGCAATCTTTTATTAGTGAAAGCTATTGAAAAAGCTAAGGAACTTGGTTATTATGATATTCGAATTGATACTTATCCAGGCAATAAACCGATGCTGCGCCTAATCGACAAATTGGGATTCACCTATTGTGGTATGGTACACTTTCCATTCGAACACGGAGAACGAAAGGCATTCCAACTGTTAGATATTAAATAAAAAGCCATGATTTAGCTAAAGAAGGTTCGCTTTCAGCTGCTGAATCATGGCTTTTAATGGTTGTTCTCCGTTTATTTTTATTAAATCCGGTATTTTTTCTAATTCTGGGTATTGCTTTTGTTCTTCAGAAAATAAGTCTAAACGTCGATTAATTTCATCAAATGAGGCTTGGCGATATTTTAAGCGCTGATGAATGGTCTCTTTTGACACGTCAATTAACACTGGTACAACAGTTATATCGAATTTTTTACGTAAATTCCAGAAACCAGACATAGTGATCGGGTCATAGCAATCTCCTTTTTTAAGCGCTTCTTGGATGCTAGACATTGCAATTCCGTAATAATGATGATCATAACAGTCGTATTCAGCAAAGGCTCCTTGTTGAATCATATCTTCAAAGGCTTTATTTGAAATAAAATGATAGTCTACATTATCTTTTTCACCATTTCGTTTCAACCTTGTTGTGTAGGAGACAATTTTTTGGTCAGGAGTGAAGCAATTAGCAGCCAAGGTAGTTTTACCTGAACCGCTAGGACCAATAAATAAGTAGCAATGATTCATTTGATCTCCTCCTTTTGGTTAAGTATAAAGAAAAAGAATGATTTCATCCAGAAACAAGTCGGAAGTAATTCTAGTATTGCTAATCAAAGAGAAATAAAGGAAAATGAAAGAAAGAATTAAAGGAGTAATCAACTTATGCAAGAAATCCGTCACCAGTACTATAAAGTAGCAGCACAAACAGTAAGTAAACGGTTAAATCGCAGAAATTTCCAGACAATTATTTGTGATACCCTCGAAGAAGCTAAGAATAAAGCGTTGGTGCTTATTGATTCAGAAGCTGTTGTTTCCTTTGGTGGTTCAAACACGCTAGTAGAATCAGGAATTATTAATGATCTGTATGGTCGCGGGCAATCAATTATAGATCGAGAAAAGGCAAAAAGCTTAGCTGAAAGGCACCAATTAATGAAAAAAGCATTGAATGCAGACTTTTTTCTAACCAGTATTAACGGTATTTCAGAGGATGGCCAACTAGTGAATGTCGATAATATCGGAAATCGAGTAGCAGCTATTGCATATGGTCCAGATAAAGTCTTTGCATTTGTTGGCATTAATAAAGTCTACGGAGATTTGGATACTACCATTGAAATGGTTAGAAAAAAGACTGCTCCGTTAAATGCTCACCGAATTGGACTAGAAGGTACACCTTGTATT
Organism: Candidatus Enterococcus ferrettii; assembly: GCF_017377655.1. Taxonomy (GTDB): domain Bacteria; phylum Bacillota; class Bacilli; order Lactobacillales; family Enterococcaceae; genus Enterococcus_A; species Enterococcus_A ferrettii. The sequence continues at coordinate 33,086 of NZ_JAFREL010000048.1, read as the reverse complement.
AAAAAAGGAATCTGTGGCGATTGTCTCAATGAAGAATGCATTTGTAATACAATGGCTATCACTCGGCGATCTTGGGATTCAGAAAGAATCACTATTTTTTTAATTTTGGAACCTGTGGGATTTTAAATACATTACTAAAAAGGAAAGATAATAATGACAAAGAGCTTGCTGATTGTTGATGATGAAACGGAACTTTTAGATACTTTAAAAGATTTTTTTGAACTATCAGATTATTTAGTGTACACAGCAGATAATATTCATCAGGCTGAAAGATTATTGGCAGCAGAACCAGACTTAATTTTGTTGGATGTTTCGATGCCGGATATAGATGGCATTACTTTTTGTAGAAAAATCCGTTCCTTCGTGGGCTGCCCAATTATCTTTCTTTCAGCTAAGATTGACGAGTCGAGCCGTTTAGCCGGTTTGATGGCTGGAGGAGACGATTATTTGCTAAAACCCTTTAGCCTAAAAGAATTAGGTATGCGAGTAGCTGCTCATTTGCGACGTGAAGAGCGAAAAAAGCTGCAACAATCGGTGAGCTTCTTTGGAGAATTGGTTGTTGAGTACGACCAAAAACAGTTATTTGCCAAAGAACAACAAGTTCCTCTAACAAAAACTGAATTCACAATTGTAGAATTACTAGCTAAGCATCCGGGTGTTATATTTGATCGGGAACAAATCTATGAAAAAATATGGGGCTTTGACAAGGATGGAGATTCATCAATCATCACTGAGCACATTCGTCGAATTCGTACAAAGGTAAAAAAATTGACAACACAAGAGTGCATCCATACAGTTTGGGGGCTGGGGTACAAATGGATTGGTTAGAAGATCAGCTAGACAAATTAAAAATAGGAGCATTTGGCTTAAAGGGTAGTCTCTTTATGATAATGACAATTGGGCTTATTTTAGTATTGCTTGCATGGGTATTCACAGTTAGCTTAATTGTTAGTTGGGAACGTTTAATAATTATGGATCAGCAACGGCTAAGTACTTGGGAATATTTAACCTGGCAGCCACCTCTTACTGTTCTAAAGCAAAATATAGTGATTCAACGGTTTGAATTTGTTCGTTGGGGTAGTTTAGTTGGTTATTTAGTATTGTATTGTAGACTAGCATCTGCTTTTTTCGTAGAGAATCAGGTAATGCAACCAATAATTGCTATTTCTGATGGTGTTGAACAAATAAAGTCAGGAGATTTCGGACATCCGATTTATGCTATCAATAAAGATGAATTCCAGTCGCTGACAGAACAGATCAACGAAATGCGCATCCAGTTGAAGGATAGTCAGGAGCAAATTCATCAACTTCATATAGAACAAAAGAAAATCAATGCAGCTTTCTCTCATGATTTGCGTACCCCATTGACCGTAATTCAAAATAATGTAGAATTAATCGAGACCTATTATCCGACCGGGCAAATGGCTGATGATTTGTTATATAAATCCTTAGGTAAAATTCAGTCGAATATTCAGCGCCTCGACGCATTTTCGGCAACTATGAAATCGATCCAAAAAATTGATGATTTTGAAGTACATATGAGCAGAAATTCTTTATCTGATTTAGTGGAAAACATCAGAGACTTATTAAAAACATTTGGTTTAGAAGACTCTGCTCTTCGTCTTAGCGGCAATTTTTCTGTACTAGCAGCTTATGATCTGTATCTAATTATGGAGGTTTTCGAAAATCTTCTAACAAATGCGATGAGATATAAAAAGCAATGTATTGAAGTTACACTTGAGTACCAAAATCCTTATATTTTCCTATTTGTAAAAGATGATGGGAACGGTTTTTCTAAAGGAGAATTAACCAGTGCCACGCTCCCATATTTTTCCAAGAGTAAAGAAAATCATTTTGGCTTAGGTTTAACTATTGCCAGCAGTTTAACAGAAAAACACGGCGGCGTTCTTAAATTGGCTAATGGCGCAGAAAACGGCGCCATCGTCTCTGCTGTTTTTCAGTTGAATATGAGGTAAACAAGTGTTGTGCCATTCAGTCATCTTCCAATAATAAAGTATCCGAACTAATTTAGGTTTTCTTCTGTGTTTTCCATTTATGCTTGTCAGAAGCAAAACGAAAATAGTTCGGCTATTTTGATCCAATTCCTCATATTATGTAGAGAAAATATAGATATTTCCTTAGTAAACTGTTAATGAATGGAGGAGATCAGATGGAAATTATTATTAAGAATTTGAATCAATTTTATGGCAAGAAACAAGTTTTACATGACATTAACTTAGAAATAGAAACCGGGATGTATGGATTATTAGGACGAAATGGTGCTGGGAAATCGACTTTAATGAAAACCTTGGTCACTTTATTGCCGGTTAAAGCAGGGATTGTACGCATGGCTGATATCTCTGTCGAACGACGCAAAGAAATTCGAGGGATCGTTGGTTACTTGCCACAGGACTTTTCAATGTATGGCAACATGACTGTCTATGATGCGATGGATTATTTAGCAGTATTGTCAGATATCAAAAAAGGAGAACGAAAAAAACAAATTTTAAATTTGCTTGAGCAGGTAAATTTGTCAGCCTATCAAAAAAACAAAGTCAAGGCGATGTCAGGGGGAATGAGGCGGCGTTTAGGAATTGCTCAAGCTTTGTTAAATGACCCCCAAATTTTAATTGTTGATGAACCAACCGCTGGCTTAGACCCGGAAGAACGATTACGTTTTCGGAATTTGCTAAGTGAAATCAGTGAAAATAAAATTGTTTTATTATCTACCCACATCGCTGGGGATATCGAAGCAGTGGCGGAGCAATTGGCTATCCTAGATGAAGGCCGGATTATCTTCGCTGGTAAAGTCAATGAATTGTTAGATGAAGCGGAAGGCAATATCTACGAGATAGATCTACCGCGGACTGAATTAGCATCCATGAAAAAACAAGTGGAAGTTATCAGCCTTCATCCTGATGGTGCAAATACCCGCATTCGTTTCATTGGTAAAATAGGCTCTTTAATCATGGAACACCCATTAGTTCGTCAGGTTCAGCCTACTCTGGAGGATGCTTATCTGTATTGTCTATCTGAACAGGTAGGTGATCACTCATGAGCTTGGTAATCAAAGAAATGAAAATAACGTTAAAAAGCATGACTTTTTGGGTAGTAATTCTACTAATTGGCTTATTTGCCTTTTCGCAAATTGGCGGTGACTTGACAATGATCAAAGAGCCAAAGCCTAACGAAGAGGAGTACGGTTTACAACCCACTAAAGATCCAAAGAAAATTCAAGAGTCAACCTATCAACAGCTTTTTCCAGAGTATATTAACAATAGCTATGCAACTTACCCGTTAGGTTTTCTAAAATCTGTACGCTTGTCGAACAATCAGCAAAAGGAAATTGAAAAAATCTTAACTTCGGCTAGCGGAATGTCTATTGATGAATTAACCAAAAAGTATCAAGAGTCAATAACTTCGAATAGTCAAACGGTCTTTAGTTTTCCAGTAAAGAAAGGTTATAGCTACAAGGAGTTTCAGCAAAATATGCACAAAACCGAAAAAATAATAGGAAAAGGTTCCAATTTCGAAGAAAAACGCTACAAATCGAAAGCTGTAGAACCAAAGACTTACCAACAAGCTCATAAAGACTTTCAAAAAATCATTGAGGAAGATCAAGTAAGTGGTGCATATGCCCGAATGGTGTGTGATTATTTTGGTATTATTTTAGCACTAGTTCCAGTCTTTCTGGCAGCCACTGTGATAGTGCGAGATAAACGTGCTCAAGCTCAGCAGGTGATTTTTACTAAGCAAACTTCGACAGCTAAACTGATTATAAGCCGCTACTTTAGCTGCATACTTTTGTTAGTAGTACCAATGCTACTCTTCGTTTTGATGCCTGGTATGCAATCTTTAACAATGGCTAAGAATTTACACGCGCAAGGAAATCTTTTATTGTTTTATCAATACGTTTTAGGTTGGCTGATACCCACTATTTTAGCGGTTGTTGGTATTGGTTTCTTATTAACTGAATTAGCAGGTGGGATTGTTGCCATCTTAGCTCAGTTACTATTTTGGTTAGCAAACTTATTTATGAATGGCGGATCAATCACCGGCAGTGCGGGTTGGAACTTAATTCCTCGTTTCAATGAGGTCGGTCAAAGGGAGTTGTTTAATCAAATGCTGCCTGAGCTTATTGCTAATCGAATTTTTTGGAGCGTGGTGGGGATTATTTGCTGCCTTCTGACAGTACTATTAGCAGATTACAGGCGAAAAGGAGGGGCTTTATTTGGAAAAGATCAATAAGCTGAACCTTTATTTTTTTCGCTTTCACTATATGCCTTTTGTCTTGGTAACAATAATTTTTCTACTCCTTTTTCCTTTTTTATTCGGGGCGGAATATTTAGAAAGTGCACAAACTGCATTCATAGTAGAACGAGTATTTACAATTATAGGGATATTCCTCTTCATTCCCCTTTATTTACCGGATACTCAAAAGGAAATAGTAGCAGTGGTTCGAGCTAAACAAACCTCTTATATGATTTTGCTGTTAATACGTTTAGGACAAATCCTATGTATGGGTTTAATTGCATTGGCACTATTTCTTGGTACACTTAAATTTAATCACTCTCAGTTTAACTTCCAAGTATTTTTTTTCGCTGAATTTGCAACCGTATTTTTTTTAGGTGGTTTACTAAGTATAAGCTACACTTTTTTTCATCATATTATTCCTAGTACTATGATTGCTGTTATGTACTATGTCATGAATATGTTTAGTAATCAAAAATATTTAGGTCCATTTTATTTGTTTACATTAGCTGAAAATGACTGGGAATCTAAAATTTTGCTATTTTTAGTAGGACTGTTTTTGATAGTTAGCAGCGTACTGCTGACTACATATCAAAGAAATAGTGTATAGTTAAAAAAATAGATATCTGTTTTTTCGCTTTTGCTGAAGACAGGTATCTATTTTCTTAATTATTTTGACAGGATGACTGAACTCGTTTAAACTACACTTGTAGTTTAAAATTTAAGGAGTAAAATGAACATGGAGATTAATATCACTGAATCTGAACTAAAGGTGATGGAAGTTGTTTGGGATCATGGAACTATCAGTTCAAAGGAAATTAATCAGCTCTTGGAGCAGTCACAAGGTTGGAACCCTAATACAATCCGAACACTGTTGACGCGCTTAGAGCAGAAAGAAGTGATTACGCATGTAAAATCCGGTCGTATGTATATTTACAATGCGCTGATTCCAAGAGATTATTTTGTAAGGCAAGAGAGTAAAAAGTTTATACAAAAATTTTTTGATGGTAAAGTTAGTGAGCTAGTTATGAATTTTGTTAAGGAAGAAGTAGTTGACCAAAGAGAACTGGAAAAGTTGCAAACGTTATTAACGGAGAGGAAAAAGCATAATGACTCAGTTAATTGAACGATTCTTGTTTAATAATGTATCTATGAGTCTATTTTTGTTATTGATCGCATTAGTGCGAAATGTAATTGGAAAGCAGTTGAATCCGCGGTTGAGAGGTTTTTTTTGGTATTTCCCCTTTTTGAGTATTCTCTTTTTTATTCCTTATCAGCCTTTAGCAAATTTTAAAGCATATCTGCATTATAATGTAGGCACTATCAGCTATTTTCAAAACAGCTGGATGGAGAAAGCTAATGCAGGGATACTCGATTCTTTTTCTCCATTGAAAAATGAATGGATGAATGATTATTCCCTGTCAGCAAGTTCGGCATTTAGTGATTATATGTATCTTTTTGTGCTTGTTTGGGTGATTGGCGTAGGTATTAAAGGATTTCTTTTTCTTTTTTCTTTTTACAACTTACATAGCTGGATAAAAGAAGGTCAACTGCTGCAGAATAGTACGATTCAACACTCTTTAGAAAAGGCCCAAGCAGCATTAAAATACCATAAAAGAGTTCGTATTATCTCTTCTAAAAGAATTTTAACACCTGCTACCAGCGGATTGTTTCATCCAGTGATTTTATTACCGGATGGGTATTGTAGTAAAAAGTCGGAGGAGCATCTATTCCTCATCCTGATGCATGAACTGGCACACCACAAAAATAAAGATTTTTATCAGCAATGCTTATTTATCTGGTCTACGATATTTTTTTGGTATAATCCACTACTTTATTGGATGGCAGGAAAAGCTGCAAAGGATCGTGAAATAGCTTGTGACCAGCTTGTCATGTCTCGTTTATCAGAAACTGAAATCATTAGTTATGGACAAGCATTATTGAACAGTTTCGTTCAAAAAAATAATAGTCAACTAATCGCTTTTTCTGACAACAAAAAATTGTTGATAGAGCGAATCCATATTATCGCTGATTATCGAGCAAAAACAAAATACTGGTACATTCAAATTTTAATGATACTTCTTATAACAGGAGCAGCATTTATAGCGATTCCTCAAAGTGAAGGTAGTCAGAATGCCTCATTACTGGAGGAAAAGGCCTCTATTGAAGTATTGGCAGATACATCCTTTTTTAAGAATAGCCAGAATGCCCTGGTTTTATATGATGAAACAGCGGAAAAATATTCTATCTATAATGAAAAAGCTGCTTATCAACGCTTTTCTCCAGATAGTACCTACAAATTATGGAGTGGTTTGTTTGGATTGAAATACGACATAATTCAACCAAATCAGAATCAATTAACCTGGGACGGGACAGCTTATCCTTTTGCCGCTTGGAACAAAGATCAAGGGCTGCAGGAAGCTTTAACTAATTCGACTAATTGGTATTTCCAGCTGCTAGATAATCGTCTAGGTAAAGCTTCATTAGCTAAAGAATTTTCAGCAATCAATTATGGTAATTCAAATCTGTTGGGACCGATAAACGATTATTGGTTGGAATCTTCTTTAAAGATATCCGCTACTGAACAGGTTCAACTACTAAAAAAGCTTTTAAATAATGAATTGAACTTTTCAACAGCAGAAATTCAATTTATAAAGGACGCAATTAAGCTGGAATCTAGTCCGAATTATACTCTTTATGGTAAAACTGGAACAGGTAGAAGGCAAAATCAACAAAGTCGTGGCTGGTTTATCGGGTTTATCGAGGCAAAAGATCAAACCTATTATTTTGCCTGTCATTTGCAAGGTGAGGATACTTCTGGTCAAGAGGCTGCTAAGGAAACCTTGCGTATTTTGCGTGAAAGAGATCTTTACTAACTATTATTATTAAACGAAGGGACAAACAGTCTATGCAAAGAAGCCAAAAAAGCAAAAGAAGTACCAAACTGCCTTTAATTATTATAGGTGCAATCGTCCTGATAACTATTGCAGGATTTGGCGGATATACCGTTTATCACGCTAATCAATTGAGAAATGAGGGAGAGCAGACGGTTAAGAAATTTATCTCTGCGATTTCAAAAGGTAAATACAATGAAATACCTAACTATTTGACTGAATCTTCAATAAAAGATAACGCGTTTACTAAAGATAGCGTGGCAGAAAAATACCAAAACATTTTTACCGGCATCAACGCTTCCAATATTAAAGCCAGTGATATTCAAGTGAAAAAAAACAATGATGGCTACAACTTCAGCTACAAATTGACTTTAACAACTGGTCTTGGCAAACTAGATAATCAAAAGTACGAAGGGACACTGGCAGATGGAAATCAAAAAATTATTTGGAAGCCCGATTTGATTTTTCCAGAAATGTCTGCTACAGATAAAATCAGCTACCAAGCTACTTCAGCTACACGCGGTGAAATACTTGATCGCAATGATCAAGGTCTAGCCGTTAATGGTACGATCTATCAAATCGGTGTAATTCCAAATCAATTAGGCAGTGATAATGAACGCTCTCAGAAAATTGCAGCAATCGCTGAGTCAATTGGCAGTACGGTTGATGCAGTTAACAGTGCTTTAGAACAAGGTTGGGTCCAAGACGACTTCTTTGTTCCTCTAAAAACCGTATCCGAAATACCAGAAAATGTACCAGAAGGAGCTGAAGTTCACCAGGCAACAGGTAGAACTTATCCTTTAGGAGAGGCTGCTGCACAGCTAATTGGCTATGTGGGAAAAGTTACTGCTGAAGATATAGAAAAAAATGATACACTTGCTGCTGAAAGTTTAATCGGTAGAACGGGATTAGAACGTGCTTTAGATAAGCAGCTAAGAGGACAAGATGGTGGAGTGTTAGCCATTGTGGATAAAGCTGATTCACAAAAGAAAGTTCTGCAAGAAGTTAAAAAGACGGATGGTGAGAACGTTAAATTAACCATTGACCTGAAAGCACAGCAACTTGCTTATGATTCTTTACAAGGACAACCCGGCTCGAGTGTAGCAACCGCTCCTAAAACAGGCGACCTGCTGGCAGTTGTCAGCTCACCAAGCTTTGATCCAAATAAAATGACCAATGGAATCAGTCAGGCAGATTATGATGCGTACAATAACGATAAAAATTTACCATTTATGAGTCGTTTTGCTACTGGTTATGCTCCGGGTTCTACATTCAAGACTGTCACTGCAGCGATCGGTTTAGATTCTGGTACACTTGATCCAAATGAAGAATTGGCAATTAATGGATTAAAATGGCAAAAAGATAGTTCTTGGGGTGGTTATCAAGTTACTCGAGTAAGTGATGTTTCGCCTGTTAACCTGCGAACAGCTTTAGTCTACTCAGACAATATTTACATGGCACAAGAAACTTTGCAAATGGGTAAAAAGACTTTTAGAGATGGATTAAACAAATTTATCTTTGGTGAGAAGTTAGATTTGCCAATTGCAATGGATCCCGCTCAAATTTCTAATGACGATTCTTTTGGGTCAGAGGTATTGTTGGCTGATACTGGCTATGGACAAGGACAGCTGCTTTTAAATCCTATTCAACAAATTGCTACTTATTCTGTATTTCCTAATAAGGGGACACTAGTTTATCCTAAGTTATTAGCAGATACCGAAACGAAAACAAAACCTGACGTTGTTTCAGGAGGAACAGTTGAAACAATCAATCAGGATTTGCAAGCTGTTGTTAGCGATCCAAATGGTACAGCTAATAGTCTACAGAGCTTAAATATTCCATTAGCAGCAAAAACAGGAACCGCCGAAATCAAGGAAAAGCAAGATGAGAAAGGTCAAGAAAATAGTTTTTTGTATGCTTTTGATGCTCAAAATCAAGCTTATTCGCTTCTGGAATTTTTAGAAAATCGATCTGATGGTCAATCAGCTACTGAGCTTTCTAAAGAATTATTGACTTATCTACAGTCAACTTATCAATAAGCACTTGTCCAGACCAATAAAGATTGGTAAGATATTTCAGAAGGATGGTGCAGTAACTTGAATAAGCGACAAAGAAAGAAGAAGGCTTACAAGCAGTATATGCGTGATATCTTTGAAGGATATGAAAAAATGCTGGAAGATCCAAAGCTTCCTGAATTAACTTTTCCTTACTTGAAAGAGCAAACGATCTTATCAAGAGATGACGAAGGCAAAATTCATTTCACAACAAAAGAGTTGTAGTACTAAGACTAGGACGTAACTGTTCTAGTCTTATTTTTGTGCTTGGAAAAAGTTTTTTCTTTTATTTCATGGTAAACTAGCTCCAGAGGTGACATCCATGAAGAGGTGGAAGAAAGTGTTGGGTATTTTTTTTGCGATCATAGTAGGCTTAATCGTTGTCTTTTTCTTGTGGTTCCGACAAAGAGAACAACTATTGAATGAAGTGAAGGTAGAACCACATACAAAAACAGTTACTTTATTTGTTCCAGGTTACGGCGGAAATCGAACGTCCTTTGGTGGAGTTGTTAATCGATTAGATCGTTATGATCTGGGAACTTTTAGTGAGCGAACATATATAAAGTCGGATGGTAAATTTTCTCAACAAAAACAAGCTGGTTTTGGCAATAATTCAATGGTTCAACTATTATTTGAAGATAGCCGAGCGCCGGAAAAAGAAGTCAAACAAATTTATCCTTATCTGCAATACTTGAAAGCTCAGGGTTTTGACAAAATGAATTTAGTGGGGCATTCTACGGGTGCTCCAATGAGTGTTGCTATCTTAACTACTTATCCCAATGATTCGACAATTCCCAAACCAGAAAAATTGATAAGTATTGGTGGCGATTTTCCACTGCATCCCAGTGAGAGCTATTTGGCTTCTGGAGAAAAACTGCCAAGTGATTTGGCTGTCTTAACAATTGCAGGCAACATTTGGGGCCGACCAACAGATGGTTTAGTTAAGGAGACGGAAGTGCGAGCAATCGAACCTGTTGTGGAACCTTATGTGAAAAGCTACCAGTTTGTAATTATCAACGGCTCTCCACTCACTGCTTTTCATTTCATGCTTCATGAGAATCCTGTAGTGGACAAATTGATCGCTGAGTTTTTGTGGTCTTGAGGAAAACTAAAGAAAAACATCCAACCTTGGTCTGATTTTTTTGTTAAATTAAGTTTAGGTTGATAAATAATTGCTTAAATCCTCAGATTATTTTTACTGAAAAAAAAGAAAATCAGCTAAAATGAAACTAGAAAAGCAATAGGAGGACAAAAACAATGAAACTACAAAAATATATTATTTTAGCTAGCTTAACGCTGTCATTAGGAGTAGGTACCTTTCATGCTAGTACTACTGCTCAAGCAACTAACGTTAGTTCAGAAGCTGTTATCAATGAACGTTGGGGAAAACCAACATTTGTTGCGGGTGCTGGTTTAAATCAACAGCAGTTAAACGAAACGATGAACGTACTAGGTATTAATCAGGATAGTGTAAAAACTGAACAGGCTACAGGTGCTGATCTAGTAAAATATTTAGGATATGGCAGCGGAGATGACAGCGTCATGCTTAGCTCAGTTGTTGTGAATAGAGAAGACCAAGGTAAAGGGATCAATGTAAAAATTTTGACTCCGGAAAATATTACTCAAATTACTGCTGATCAATACAAAAATCCGTTAGTTACTGCTGGTATATCTGATGCAACCGTAAAAGTAGCTAGTGTGGTAAAAGTAACCGGTGAAAGTGCTTTGACTGGTGTTTATAAAGCATTTGAATCGAATGGTGAACAAGTGGATCCCGCTCGAGCTCAATTGGCTCAAACCGAATTAGATACCACCAATGAAGTTTCTCAATCAATTGTGAATAGTGCGAATGAGAATCAGCAACAACAAGATCTTTCAGCCAGTGACAAAGAAAAAGCCGATGAAGCTTATAAAGCGCAACTAAACCAAACGTTAGTGGATATCAAAAAGGATTTAGCTGAACTAAAGGAAAAACAGGGTGAATTAGCTACCAAAGAAGACGTCCAAAATATTGTCAATCAAGCCTTAGAAAAGAACAATTTATCTCAATATATTAGTCAAGAAGACATTAACAAGCTGGTTTCTCTTGCTGAGCAATATCAAACTACTGATGGTGTGTTGGACAAACAATCAATTGAGCAACTAGATAAAATCAGTGGTGATTTCAAAGATACAGTAAATAGTCTTTCAGATCAGTTAGGAAAATTTGGTGATTCTATTAAAGGGACACTAGAAGAAAACCAAGGATTCTTTGCTAATTTATGGCAGTCGATTAAAGATTTCTTTGGGAATATTGGGAACTAATGTTAAAAAATTGTTTGAATCTTCGACAATGAAATACCAAGGATGAATAAATAAGCGTTGATCATTAGGTCAACGCTCTTTTTGACCAATTTTCGAGTCATAAAAACACTTTTTCGTATAAAAAAATGGTACTATAAAATTATAAACATGCACAAGGAGGCTATCAAATGGAGACGCCAGAAAAGCAGTCTGAAACGTCCTTTGATTCAGTAAAGGAATCAGCTTCTGTTGTACTAGGCGATTTAATGTCGCAATTGCAACGCTTGGAAGAAGCCATGGAGAGAGAAGATATGGGAGCTGTTTACCAAATTTATTGGAATGAGCTGCCTGTGTCAATTCAGCAATCCAGCAATGCAAATCATGAAATGGATAATTATTTCACCAGTAAATTGGATCGGGAGTTTTTACGGAAATATCCTTTCATGCAATTACGAGACCAAGCTACACCAGTCTTATTGGATTATCAGCTGGGAAGTTATTATCGAGACCGAGCGGTTATTCAGCTTGATGCTACGCAACCATCGGTGATCATTTTACCTGAAGTAAAAAAACAATGGAAAAAAACTGAACAGGGTACTTATCACGAAGAAATTGAAGCTTTGAGGTCTCAGGAAAATGATTTCGATGCAAGAATAATTGCTGCTCGTTCGGAAATTGAAGAGTTGGAGCTGCAAATTCAGGAGCAGGAACAAAAAAAAGCAGAACTTGAAGATTCAAAGGGGTTGTTGAATCGCAAAAAAATCGATGATGAAATCGATCAGTTAAATCGCAAAATTTTGGCTCTTCAGGAAGAGCATCGTAAATGGCTTCCTTTTGTCAGCAGCGAAGTCTCCCGTGAATCTCAAAAGATTGAATTAGCTCAAAGAATAAAAGCACTTGAGTTGGAACAAGCAATTGCCTTGAAAGAATTGCGGATTATTAATAAGCGCTTTGGTTCACTAGAAGAGATGGAACAGCAAATGCAGCAATTTGTCCAAGTGTTTTTAAACAAGGAGGACAAGTAAATGACTGATGAAAAGAAAACGCGAGTTAGCGAATTATACGATACTCTAGTTGCGCCTGAAGAAAATGAAGAATTAATGATTCGAGAAAAAGAAGTGCTGCATACCGATGAAGCTGATTTTGAATCAGAGTCTGCTGAAGAATTACCCGTTCACGAAAAGCCTCTCAGTCGATCCTCTCTTTCGTATTATGACAATCGAGAAAATAACTATCAAGATTTGTTAAACCTGATTGAAGATGCCGAGAAAGAGCTAGCCGATTTGAAATTCCGAAAGAAATTAATGGAGTCAGATTTTGCGACTTTATTGAATGATTTTCGGGAAGTATTTTTAAGTAAAGACTATGAAGTTTCAGCAATTGCTAAAAGTGCTCTGCTGGAATATTTTACCTTTGAATTATTAAAACCCTTGGAAACACATGATTTACAGCTTTCCAGTAATGATTTTTCAACCTGGGAAACTAAACACTTCACGCTTTCTTATCGTTTAATGAACGAGAACGAGATTATTTTTAATCTGATGATGCCTACTTCTGAAGGGAAAATTCGGACAGAAAAAATTCATTTGATGACAGTTTATCCGGAGTCAATGAGAGTGGCAGTCTTAAACGATGCTGTTTTGACTTTATTGGCTGATTGCTACCAGCACCACATATATACCAGTGGTCAGAACTCATTACTTAGCTATGAAATGAACAGTGTTTTTACACATATGAAGAGCTTAGGTTTTGCTTTGGGTGACAATCTATTAGATAATAGCCGCCCATTAAATTTATCCTTTGATTTGCCACACTTGGTAAGTATAGATACATTGGATGCCATTTTCATTACAACTATGAACAATCCCAAGTATGACTTCAAAAAAATCGAAGAAAATCACTATTTAATTAAATTGGAAAATGATCACAGAGTCGAGTTGATTCAAAATGAAGCTCAAAATGCTACCCGTTTAACTATAAACACGGTTAATAGCAACAAATCCTTGATTGAATTTTTTGGAGCGTACCCGTTCTTAGTGTCACTAGCTCTAAAGTAGACTTCAAAAGCTACTATACAGAATACCCGAACTATGAAAAGATTCACTCACATCAAGTGATCTTTTAATAAATGTTCGGGTATTTTTACGTGGTCGTGATTATTCGTGACATCGACAGACTTGGTTCTGTATTATTAATTCCTTCTCTAGAATTTTTTTACGGTGTACCAATCTGGAAGCGAGATCTGTTAAGGATTTTTTAGAATATAATGAAAAGCTTACCTCTGGAGTTTTGTTAAGTTGCGGGTGAAAAACAGAAATGTTCCAATGCATCACGTTCTAAAAAGATAGTATTCGGGGTTAAAAAGGAATTAAACATAGGAAATTCAACTACTTCTTCTAAAGATTTTACCTGATAGATAGAAGCTAGCTGAATTAATAAGTTTAAAAGAATTAGCGAACGTTTTCTTCGCTATCCCTTTGTAAAAAATTAAGAATTCTCGACAATTTGTATAGAAAATCTGCGCAATTCGTGAAAGTCGAGATATCCTATGATATACTTTGAAAGTTGATACCAGTGTGTATCTGAGGCTATTTGAAAGAGGGTAGACAGTGTGTGCGGAATTGTAGGATTCGTTGATCGTTCAAATACAACACAAAAAGAACAAGTCATTAAGGAAATGATGGATACCATCGTTCACCGTGGACCAAACAGCTCTGGTCAATTTATTGATGAAGGTGTTGCTTTAGGCTTTCGTCGCTTAAGTATCATTGACTTGGAAGGCGGTTCTCAACCGATCTATAACGAAGATGAAACAAAGATTATTACTTTTAATGGTGAAATTTATAACTACCAATCCATTCGTGAGGATTTAATTGCTAAAGGACACATTTTTAGAACCCATGCCGATACTGAAGTATTGCTTCATGGTTATGAAGAATATGGTGTTGATCTGCTGCAAAAAATCCGTGGAATGTTTGCGTTTGTTATTTGGGATACAGAAAAACAAGAATTATTTGGCGCTCGGGATCATTTTGGAATTAAGCCATTGTATTATACTCAAATGAACGGAACCTTTATGTATGGTTCAGAAATCAAGAGCTTTTTGAAGCATCCAAATTTTGTAAAAGAGTTGAATAAGGAAGCTTTGAAGCCTTATATGACTTTTCAATACTCGGCATTAGATGAAACCTTCTTCAAAAATGTGTATCGTATTAAAGAAGGGCATTACTTTATTTATAAAGATGGTAAATTGAAGATTGAGCAATATTGGGATGTTAATGAAAAGGAAACTGGTTTAACTTTAGAAGAAACAGTTGATTTAATTGATAAAACTGTGATTTCTTCAGTGGAAGCTCATCGAATTGCTGATGTTGAAGTAGGTTCCTTCTTATCTTCTGGGGTTGACTCTAGTTATGTAACAGCCGTATTACGTCCTGAACATTCTTATTCAATCGGATTCGGTGACAAGACTTATAATGAATCAGTGGAAGCAAAAAAATTGGCCGAGCTAATTGATTTAAATAATACATCTCGAGTTGTAACTGGAGATGAAGCTTTTGATTATTTCCCATTGATTCAATACCATTTGGATGAGCCTGATTCAAATCCATCCTGTGTGCCGCTTTATTTCCTGGCTGAACTTGCGAGTCGTGATGTTCGTGTGGCGCTTAGCGGGGAAGGGGCAGATGAATTATTTGCCGGTTACCAAGCCTATGGGATGAACACAAATTCTAAAATGGTAAAGGTAGTCGCTGAAGGTTTAAAAAAACTGCCTAAAGACATGCGCTATAAAATTGGCCGCGGTCTAAAAGGGAAATCATTCCGTGGTGCTTTGCACTTATATACTTCTTTAGCACCAGCTGAAGACTTCTTCAT
Source organism: Candidatus Enterococcus ferrettii (assembly GCF_017377655.1). Lineage (GTDB taxonomy): Bacteria > Bacillota > Bacilli > Lactobacillales > Enterococcaceae > Enterococcus_A > Enterococcus_A ferrettii. Next base: position 17,728 of record NZ_JAFREL010000048.1, on the reverse strand, counting down.
AGGTCAGGCTAAGGTATTTGAAGAAGAAGAAGCGGTAGATTACTTACAACCTACTTATCAATCAAGTCCTAGTGTTAAAGATATTGTTCAAGTACACTATGACCAAGTCCAAGACATGTCAGAGATTAAAAAAATGCAGTATTTGGATATGCACCAATGGATGCCTAAAGATATCTTATTGAAAGCAGATAAGTTATCAATGGCCAGTTCCTTAGAAGTACGTGTCCCTTTATTGGATAAAGAATTAATGAAGGTTTCAGAACAAGTACCAACGAAATATTTGATCAATGCAGAAAATACGAAGTATGCTTTCCGTCAAGCGGCAGCCCGCCATTTGCCAGAGGAGTGGTACAATCGTGAAAAATTAGGCTTTCCTGTACCAATTAAAGACTGGTTACGAGAAGAAAAATATTACAAGATTATCCGTAATTTGTTTGAGCAGGAGTTCGTAAAAGAATTTTTTGATCAAGAGAGAATCTTGAAGCTATTGGATGATAATTTTGAAGGAACGGCTGATGGTCGACGCAAAATTTGGACTATCTATACCTTCTTAACTTGGTATCAAGTATACTTTGTCAACAATGGTGAAAAGCCTGTACCAGTACCAACTAACGTAGCTTAGAACATAAGAAGAGTATCTCAATCATGATGATCGAGATACTCTTCTTTTTTACTATTATTCGTCGTGAAGATGTCACTATGTCGAAAGCTAGCGTAGGTGATAACCTCGATCAAACCAATCTTTACTTTGAACGGGTAAAGCTGTCGGGAACGACGTAGCCTTGTGCTTGTGCTGCAGGTCGCGTCACCGTCACAAAAATGATTGAGTGCTTCATCAATATCGCTAATCTCTAAAATGGATTAATCGTTCCCACATATAGTTGGCCCAGCTGCCAGTGTGGTGATCGGTCTGCAATTCTATCCGTATTTGAATAAAAATCAGAAACTCATGCGAATAATACGCTTGCGTCTAATCTTCAGCTGGCAGCGAACACCGAACTTCAAATAATGGTGAACGAACATCAAACTGACTAGTCATAATATCCAATTTGAAAACCACCTTATCATATTCCAAGCTGAAAAGCTCAGGAAATAATTCTTCAGCAAGCTGTGGTCGGTTAGTATCCGTCAGTTTGGAAACATAAGTTGTTTCCGGTAGCGTGAGAGTATTCTCATACAAATGGTTTTGCTGATTTTTCTCTAGAGTTAGAAAGAGATAGGATCGATAATCCCCACCAGAGTATCTAAGTAAAGCGCCCATTTCATAAACCGGACGTAAACCTAATTCCAAAACCTTTCCATAAGTTTCATTCAGTAATTGGTGATAATCATAGCTATCCTCGTCAAAATTTTCTTCGAAGGGAATCACCCAATAATCTTTATCAGGAATAGTGATTCTTTGGTCCTCTTTAGCTTGAAACAAACGGTCGGAGCGCTGAATTTCTTGTTTTATCTCCTCAAGAAAATCTAAATTATTCTGAAACTGTCGCATCTTATGATTGGCCAGTTGGATTCCAGTTTCAATAATTTCTTGCATAGAAATAGTAAACGTATCTTCAGAAATATATTTTTTCAGTTCTTTTAAGGGGATACTCAATTCCGCACACAGCCTGATGGTTTCAACTAAATAAATATGGACCTGTGAATAATAGCGATAACCGTTTTCAGAATTTACATAGGATGGCGGCAATATTCCAATACGTTCATAATAGCGCAAAGCTTTGACATGAACCCCCGAAATTTTAGCTAGCTTACCGATCGTTAACATATTCTTATGATCCATTAGTTTCTCCTTGACCTTCCCTTTAAGGGATAGTTTATAACTATGGTATAGCATTTTGAAATTACCTTCAAGTAAAGGATTAAAAAGGAGATGAAAAAGGATGAATATGATTTTGAATTACCTTTTAGAAAGACAAAATAAATCAAAAGCAGTGTTGGAAGAAAAGCACATCTTATTAGGCTGTAAGCCCAAAAAGATTTCCGAATTCATTACGTACAAAGATTTTCACCTAAATCCTCGGAATTCTATGGATAAGCTAACTACTTTATTAAATAAATCTCGTAAAAAATTAGTGATTAATGGAAACTTGCAGGAAGGTACTATAGCGAAGTTGATCGCTCTAGCAATAAAAGCTAAGCAGGAATTTTCAGTAGTTGTTTATGATGGGTATTCTTCCTCAGATCATCCCAAACTAGAAAAATCAGAGGATTTGGCTGTAATTGTAGTGGAAGAGTAGGGTAGATAGGTAAAAAAAGAATAGTAAATAAAAAATAGTGGGAAATCATTCCCACTATTTTTGGTATTCAGTATAGGTTTCTGTTCGATAAAGTGGAACAGTTGTTTGTTCATCATTTTTACTATATAAACTGGTTGATTTTCCACCTTTATCTGCCTCAATTTGAAGCAATCGCTCTAGCTGGTCATGGTAATCAAAGTCTTGAGGATCAATAGACTTTAAGTTACTGCCTTGATAGAAACGAAGCAAATCTCCGTTGTTAATTTTATCTGAGGTCATTAATTGCTCATCAACTGCCTGGTTTAGTTCCGTAAAAAGCTTTTGCTGCTCTAGGTTTGGCTCATCAACTGGCAAACCAGTTTGATTATCGTAAACCTTGCCTCCATAGAAAGTATAATCCGGTGTTACAAAGTCACCGTCTCGGAAAGCAACTACTTGTTTGTGTTCTGAAGAAAAGAGGTCCTGACCTAACATCAAGTAATCATCAGTTGATATTCCCAATAAATGCAGCAACGTAGGTAAAACATCTACTTGTCCGCCATAAGTATGATTAACTTCCCCATCGGTTTGACCAGGGATATGAATCATGAAAGGTACACGTTGCATTTGAGCATTATCAAAGTCACCCCAATCCTCAGAGGTTTTCCCTAATAACGGCGCGAGTTCATTGTTACGGGTGTTAGAAATTCCATAGTGATCGCCGTAAAGCACGAAAATAGAATCATCATACAAACCGCTTGCTTTCATATAATCAAAAAATTCCTGCAGTGCTGTATCCAAATAATTCGCTGTAGCAAAGTAACCGTTGATAGTAGAATCATTTGTATTAGCAACCGGAAACCCGTCTTCATCATTATTAAAGCTGGAATAAGGGTAGTGATTAGACACCGTAATCATTTTTGCATAGAAAGGTTGTTGCAAGTGTTCCAAATATTGAACTGATTGATTTAGAAACGGTTTATCATGCATCCCGTATTGGAATGAGTTCTCCTCGTTAATATCATAATAGCTTGAATCAAAGAAATAGTCATAGCCAAGATGCTTATAGGTAGCATCTCGATTCCAAAAGCTAGCTGAGTGACCATGAAAAACCGCTGAAGTATAACCTGCTGTTTGCTGTAAAATGTTTGGCGCAGCTTCGAACGTATTCTTATCGCCCATTTGTGTAAATAATGCCCCTTGGTTTAGTCCAAATAAAGAATTTTCCAAGAGTGTTTCCGCATCAGAAGTTTTACCAGCTTTTACCTGATGGAAAAAGTTATCAAAGCTGTAAGTGCTTTGATCGTGGAATAAGCTATTCAGAAAGGGCGTAACGGTATGAGCTTCGCCGTTCTCATCAGTCAGCTGATAATCAATTAAAAATTGCTGAAAACTCTCCAAATGAATATATACAACATTCTTACCTTTAGCAATGCCATACATTTGATCATTTGGTGCTGTCTGATGTTCATCCACATAATCTTCAACTTCTTTTAAATCAGTTGGACTAGCTTCCGCTCGGACTTGATTATTTTGATATGTTTGATATCCGTCATAAAAAGTAAACGCATTGATTCCAAGATACTTTACTAAATGTTCACGAGAAAACTGACGACTGAGTAACCCTGAACGGTCGATTTCAGCTAAAAACAAATTTCCACTTCCGATTAAAAGTGAAACCATTGCTAAAGCGGTAGCTTGACGCAATCGAGGAACTCGATCATCCAATTCAATCTTTTTCTTCCATAATAAAAGCGGGAGAATAAACAAATCGATAATGTAAAAAATATCATAGATTCTGAACAAACGAACCGCGCTTTCCCCAAGACCTGTTGAAACCTGTCCAGCACCTAACAATGTATTAATCGTGATAAAATCTGTAAACTCGCGGTAATATACCGCATTTGAGAAAAGCCAGATCGATAATAGTAAATAGATACCAAATAAAGTTGTATAAGCAACGCGTGTTCTTTTAATGAACAAACCAATACTGATCAGCAACATAGAAACACTGATCGGATTAATTACTAAAATGAAGAACTGTAAAGGACTTTGCAAGCTTAGGTGAAAATCCATGACATAACCGAACATATTTTTTACCCATAGTAATACTATCAGTAAACTAAAAAAGCCGATTCTAGTATTTACAAAGTTTTTATATTTTTTTATATGAGACATATAACGCTCCTTATCTCTGAAAGTGCAATCATCATTTATTCTATAGGTTTTAGTAAAAGGCGTCAAACTAAATAGGGGGTTTGTGATGATTACTTAATAAATGATACCCAAAATTGGTTTCTTTGCGTTCCTTGCTAGAATGTCCTAGACTAAAGATGACCAACTATTTTGATCAATAATAAGGAGGTTCGCTCATGGAACAGCAATGGATCACGATCAAAGATGCTCGACAAAATAATTTAAAAAATGTTTCAACTAGAATACCCAAAAAGCAGCTAACGGTTGTTACTGGATTATCAGGTTCTGGAAAGTCATCACTGGTGTTTGACACTCTGGCAGCAGAATCACGTCGAGAGTTAAACGAAACTTTTCCCAGCTTTCTACAACAATATTTACCTAAGTACGGCCGACCAGAAGTTGCAGCTATTGAACAGTTGCCGGTGGGAATTGTAATTGACCAAAAAAAACTGTCTGCAAATGCTCGTTCAACAGTCGGTACTTATACTGATATCTACACCTTTTTGCGCCTGCTCTTTTCTCGAGTAGGGGAACCATTTATTGGTTATTCCGATACCTTTTCATTCAATCATCCGGAGGGAAAATGTCCTGAATGTGATGGTCTAGGTCTGACTACTACCATCGACATTCATAAACTAGTGGATTTTAATCAATCCCTTAATGAAGATGCCATCGATTTTCCTACCTTTCACCATGGCTTTTGGCGTTGGAAAAGGTATGCTAACAGTGGCTTATTTGATTTAGACAAAAAAATTAAGGATTACTCACCGGAAGAATTGGATTTATTCTTGTACTCGCCACAAATTAAGTTGAAAAATCCGCCTAAAGAATGGCCTCATACAGCTTTGTTCGAAGGACTTATTCCTCGCATGCAGCGCAGCATTTTGAATAAAGATGAAGGGAAAAGACATCAAAAACAATTGAATCACTTTGTTACAGTAGAAACTTGTCCAGCTTGTCACGGGACAAGAGTCAATGATCGGGTAAGAACTTGTTTAATTAAAAGAAAAAATATTTCAGATCTAGTTTTAATGTCTTTGGATGAATTAACTGATTTTGTCAAAATAATTGATGATCCTTTAGCGGCAGATATCAAACGAGAATTACAAAAACGTTTAGCTGCCTTATTGGATATTGGATTAAGCTATTTAACCCTAGCCCGTTCTACAGGAACATTATCTGGTGGGGAAGCACAACGGATAAAAATTTCCAAATATATCAACAGCTCTTTAACGGATATTATGTATGTGTTGGATGAGCCTAGTGCCGGATTGCACCCGAAAGATATTGATCGCTTCAAAAAGGCTTTAACCATGCTGCGAGATAAGGGCAACACAGTCATCTTAGTAGAACATCATCCACAGTTAATCGAAGCAGCTGACTATATTATTGACATTGGTCCTGGCGCAGGTGAAGCCGGTGGCGAAATTCAATTTGCAGGTAGTTATCAGGATTTTCTCAAAAGTGGAACCATCACCAGCCAGTTATTACAAAGCCGCTTGCCGTTGAAGTCGCAAGTACGAAAATCAACTGATTCATTACAGGTGAAAAACAGTTCGATTCATAATTTGAAGAACGTCTCAGTGGATGTACCTTTAGGTGTCCTCACCGTTTTATGCGGCGTGGCTGGATCAGGAAAGAGCTCTTTAGGTGAAGCAGTCCGCCAGATGGCATTGGAAGAAGGACGTGAGATTGTAGCAATTTCCCAGAAGAATATTGGAATTAATTTGCGATCAACACCGCTAACTTATCTAAATGTGTTCAGTGACATTCGGCAATTGTTTGCTAAAGCGAATGATATCTCCGCTGCCTACTTCAGCTATAACTCCAAAGGTGCTTGTCCACGTTGTCACGGAAAAGGAGTCATTGTAACTGACATGTCCTTTATGGAGGATATCGTAACAGTTTGTGAGGTTTGTCATGGGGAACGTTACGCACCAGAGATCGCAAAGTATCATTACCAAGGTAAAAGTATTGTCGATGTTTTACATTTTACGGTGAATGAAGCTTATCACTTTTTCGTGAAAGAAAAGTTTAGTAAGCAATTAAAGGCTTTAGTGGATGTAGGTTTAGGCTATCTTCGACTAAATCAATCCTTAACCACTTTATCTGGCGGAGAACTCCAGCGCTTAAAGCTGGCAGGGCAGCTGCATAAAAAAGGCTCCATTTATTTACTCGATGAACCAACGGATGGTTTGCATTTGGCTGATATCCAAGAGCTGCTTCAACTGTTTAATCAAATGGTAGACCAAGGCAATAGTTTGATTTTATTGGAACACCATTTAGCTATTATGAAGCAGGCAGATTGGTTAATCGAGGTTGGACCAGAAGGCGGAGCCAAAGGGGGAGAGATTCTGTTTAGCGGAGCTCCCCAAGAATTACTGGATAGTGAAGATTCTATTACTAAGCCATATCTTGAAGCTTCCCTATAAAGAAAAAACCTGTCGCTGAGATGGCGGCAGGTTTCTTTTATGGCATTGGTAATGGTGCTACCCAAATTTCTATTGCAGCAGCCTCCTCAGCAGGGGCTGTAAAATATTTTTCTAGTGAATAAGCTTCGGTGATTAAATGTTGTCTCGGCAGCCATGTCCCCAACAAATAACTGAGTGCTTTAGCAAGAGCAGCATTTCTCATCTCGTCTGTATTTTCTGCCTCAAAGCTGCAAACAATATAATCCCCTGGTTCAATCGTCCATGTCTTTAGTGCACTATGCTTTGGTTGCTTCACTTTTCCACCTGCAAAATAATCAAAGGTCTGTGATGAGCTTAAGGCCAGAGGATCAAGCGAAGAATCCTGCAGGAAAGAAGCGCCTAACTCAATATTTCCAGTAAATAGTTCTGGAAGCTCCGCTTTTAGTTGGTGAAATTCCTGCCAAAGAGTATTAGCCTGATTAATCCCAGTTGTCCCGCCAATTGGGATATTATTTCCAATTATCAGCTGCCCGATAATGCCCAGATAATATTCTGCCTCAGTCAAATTACGATGCTGAATCTTCAGCACCATGTCTTCAGTAATAAAAGAATCATTTTCTGTCAGGATGACTTGGGTCATTGTTAAGTCCGGCTGAAGCATTTGATTCAAAGCCGGTTTTTCCAGCCTATAATGCTCAGGTGTCATTCCGTAAGCAGCCTTAAATGTTTTGGTGTAATAAGCATGACTATTAAACCCGACTGCCAAGGCGATGTCCAAAATCTTTCCCTGGGTAGTTGCCAGGATCTGACAGGATCTAGCTAAACGCCGCAACTTCACATATTCCATGACTGGTCGGCCGACTAGTTTCTTAAATAGACGCTGAAAATAAAATGGAGAGAGATGCGCCACAGCAGCCAAATCTGGTAAGGTGATGATTTCTCCTAAATTTTCTTCTATATAATTGATGGTTTGTTGAATACTTTCCCAGGTTTTCATAATTGACTCTCTTTCTGATGAAGTATCTTTATCTTACCATTTAAGGAAAAAGTCGAAAAGATCAATTGACAGAGAATGGTTTCAATAATAAAATGAGTGTATACTCAGTGAGTGGAGGGTCAGTAAAATGGCAGAGTCAGTACGAGAAAAAAAGAAACAACAAACCAGAAAAAAACTCATAAAAACAGCTAGTCGATTATTTGCTGAAGAAGGGTTCCAAGTGTCTACCAGTAAAATTGCTCAGACAGCTGGATTAGCTCATGGATCATTGTTTTTACATTTTCCTACACGGGAAGATTTGATTGATACAGTCATTAATAATTTTTTCAAAAGCATGAATACTCGTATTCATAAGGTTGTGGCTAACAGCGGAACATTAGAAGAATTTTTGGCTCAGCATCTAGCCCTGTTGCAAGAGAAAGAAGCTTTTTACACACAAATAATTACTAACATGACAGCTTTGCCCAAGACAACTCAAGAGAAATTATTTGGTCATCAGTCAACCTTATCCGCCCATTTGTTGATTTTATTAGAGAAAGAAGGTCAACTTACAGGTATACCGCCTCATTTGCTTTTTAATACCTGGCTTGGAATTATTCATTACTATCTGCAGAACAAGGTTATGTTTGCACCAGATACGTCAGTGATTGAACGTTATAAGGATGAATGGATTGAAGGCTATTTACACTTAGTACGGAAAGGTTGATAGAAAATGAAGAAATGTATTGCTTGTGGAATGCCGATGGAAAAACCGGAGGATCATGCTCAAGAAGACGTTAGTAAAAACTATTGTTTACATTGCGCTGCGCCTGATGGACGAATGCAAACCTACAAAGAAAAACGGGAAAACCTACTCACTTTTGTCATCCGGACTCAAGGAATTGATGCCGATGCAGCTGTCGGAGTCGTAGAAACGATGATGAAGGATTTACCAGCTTGGAGGAGAGTTAAACGATGACAGAATTACAAACCTTACCTAACGTTGGAAAAGTGCTAGCTGAACATTTAACGGCTATTGGGATTGAATCTTCTGAAGACTTAAAAAAATCCGGAACTGAGGCGACGTTTTTAAAGATTCGGATGCAGCGAGATGCGGGAGCCTGCTTGCATATGCTTTACGGGATTGAAGGCGCTATCCAGGAAATATCTAAGAAGGATTTACCAGCTGAACGCAAACAGCAGTTGTTACAATTTTATCAATCTTTAGAGCAATAAAAAGTCGCAGGATTGGACAAAAATACGCTCGACGCTTCCTTTATAATAAATGATTGATGTGACTAAAGGGAGTGACTAGATCATGAATGCAATTGAAAAGGAAGAACAAAAAAATTGGGAGCAGATTAAACAGCAAATGCTGACTCAGCAAAAACAATTAACTGGCTCCTTGAATTCAGCTACTGAGGAACTACAGCAGTTTCAGACATATCTGGTTAACTACAAAGGAGAGATTGATCCTCATGAAATGTTTACTAATGTTCGTCTGCAGGAGCAGCAAATTTTAGCTAGTTCAATTAAGTTCCAGCAGTTAGAAAAGCTGCAAAAACAATTATCCAATCCCTATTTTACTCGAGTTGATTTTCTTTTTGATGGTGAAACAAAGGCTGACGCCTTATACATTGGACGCTTTTCCTTTTCAAACGAACAAAACCAGCTGCTGATTTACGACTGGCGAGCACCGATTGCCAGCCTTTTTTATGATTTTGACTTTGGTGCTGCTTATTATGAGGCTCCTAACGGTTTAGTTAAGGGAGCTATTACTGGAAAACGGCAACTGAAATTTGTAGCGGGTGAACTTAACTATGTATTAGATACGCACACAACTATTTTTGACGACATTTTGCAAAAGGAACTGAGTAACCAACAAAGTGGGCGAATGTCTACGATTATCAGCACAATTCAAAAAGAGCAGAATCAAATTATCCGGTCCACTAATCACAAAGATTTAATTGTCCATGGTGTAGCTGGTTCAGGCAAAACATCGATTGCTTTACATCGGATAGCTTTTCTTTTGTATCAGGAGCGAGAACGACTCTCTTCCGATCAAATTACGATTTTATCTCCGAATCGTGTATTTGGCAGCTATATTTCTGAAGTGTTACCCGAGCTCGGCGAAGAACCAGTGAATGAATGGAGTATTGATTTGCTGATGGAGCAGTTAACTAAGCAGAAAGCGACGATCTCTCGATTGGAAGAAACCGAGTTGGCGATAGCAGACCAGCTGCCTGCTCAAATCAGCTATTTGGCTACATCAAAAAGTGTCAAAGATCTGCAGAACTTTTTATACAAGATGGAACAAACGATTTTCGAAGCAGAATTGCTGGAAGTTGGCAGCTATGAATTTCCTCCCGATTATTTAAATAGACGATTTCAGGCCTATCGGCGGCAGCCAATTGTTATACGTCTCGAGATGATTGCCAATGATATAATAGAAGAAGTTAAGAATAAGCCGTTTCGACCAAAGCGACTGCCTACAAAGAATCAATTAAAGAAGAAGCTGATCCAATGCTTAAACTATCGCTCAAGCGCTGCTATTTATGACGCTTTTTTAAATGATCAAGACATTCAACCACTTAAAAGCTATTGCTACTCTGATTTGTTTCCACTAGCTCATATTCAATCCTTTTTTGATCAGACACTAACCTTTGAAGAAAACAAATATGTGGTGATTGATGAAATACAGGATTACACGATGATGCAGCTGAGAGTGATCAAGGATTTATTCCCTTGCCAAAAATTATTAGTCGGCGATTATACACAGCAAATAACAGCAACTAATTTTATGAATCTTTCCCAACTTCAGCAGATTTTTTCGGACGCCAACTTAGTGCAGCTAACTAAGAGCTATCGTTCAACCTTCGAAATTATGAATTTTGCCAAAGGATTAATTCAAGATCAGTTGATTGAACCAGTTATTCGCCACGGAGCAGATCCTGTAGTATTGCAAATTGAAGACAGCAATCGATTGGCAGTAATAAAAAAGCAGGTGAGGATGTTAACTTCCAATTTCCAAACAATTGCCTTAATTACGAAAAACACACATCAGGCACAAAACTGGTATGATCGTCTAAAGGATTCGATTTCTATTACTTTACTGCAGGACAACAACCAGACTCTTGACAAAGTGGGGACTTATTTGTGTGGTGTCGGCACAGCTAAGGGATTAGAGTTTGATGCAGTAATTGTATTAGACAGCCAAGTGGAGAATTTTACGGGTCGAGCTGGCCAGCAGCAATTATTTGTCGCTGCCACTCGTGCAATTCATCAGCTGATTTTGATAGAAGGAGGTGTCTCTTGAGTAAACTGATTACTACTATTGAACAATATGTTGATGAACATTTAGATCAGCCCATATCGTTAGAAAGTATGGCCCAGCAATTGCATTACTCTAAGCATCACTTGCAGCATGAATTTTCAGCAGCTGCCAACTGGAGCATATACGATTATATAAAAAAGCGCCGCCTGCATGAAGCAGCGCAGTGTTTGTTGAAAAGCAATCGATCTATTATTGCTATTGCTTTGATCAGTGGTTATCAAAACCAGCAATCTTTTACCAAAGTTTTCAAGGAAATATACAAGGTTTCTCCCAGCCAGTTTCGCCGGCAAAAAAGAACTTTTGGTTTGGTTGGAGCTAGTAACCGACTGCTTTATCAATTTCCAAGCAAGAGTATTATTCGTTTGGCACGAATGGAAGAACTATCCAAATTAGCTGATTATATGGAACATATCCAATGGGCCTTTCCTTATTACGAAGAGCGAAGTTTCTATTACACAGTCAACCAGCGAATAAAAAAAGGGCATGTCTGGGTGGCGGTCTCAAGAGAACTGATAACCGGCTTATTAATCTATGACCAAGCCAACAATCGGATAGATGGTTTATCTTCCTTACCATTTCTATGGGATGAAGATATTGAGGAACGTTTATTAAAGCAACTTCTAGCCTTAACAATCTTTGACCATAAAAAATTATCAACCACCACCTTTAGAGCGAAAGATAAATTAGACATTGGTGAAAGACAACGTCTGCTCAACGTCGGTTTCACACCTCACAAAGAATTGATTGAAGTTGGGTATCCAACTGAATTAATGGTTTATAAAAGCCGTTGAATTCAATATTTGAATTCAGCGGCCTGTTTTAGTCTTCATTCAGATTCAGGTACTTCTTTAGCGAACTCTCGGCTGCCTTCATAGGCTGATAGGGCTTTGCGACGAGCTTCCTTATGATTAACAATAGGACTAGGATAATCTTCACCCAATAAAACACCATATTCAGCTTGCTCATCCTCTGACATTTTGTCGGGCTGATGAATAAACTTCTTCGGCAAATCCTTTAATTCTGGAACATACTTACGAATGAAATCTCCTGAAGCATCAAATCTTTCAGATTGAGTCGTTGGATTAAAAATCCGAAAATAAGGAACTGCATCAGTACCAGTAGAGGCGCCCCATTGCCAACCGCCGATGTTGCTGGCAGGATCATAGTCAATTAAACTTTTCTGGAAGTATTTTTCTCCTTCACGCCAATCAATTAACAAGTCTTTCGTTAAAAAAGAAGCAACGATCATCCTCAGTCGATTATGCATCCAGCCGGTTTGATTTAACTGTCTCATCGCAGCATCGACAATTGGATACCCAGTTTTTCCTTCCTGCCATTTTTTTAAATGATCCTGGTTATCACTCCACTGAATGAATTGAAAATTAGTTTGAATCGGTTGCTGCTTTTGCTTTGGATTAGCGGCATAAATCATATTGTAGAAATCACGCCAGCATAATTCCTTTTCGAAGGTTTGCTTGCCAGCGCTGTTCTCAGTTTCTTGCAGCTGCTGCCAAACTGTTCGAATCGAAATCTCACCAGTGCGTAGATAAGGGGAGAGGCGGCTGGTTCGGTCCTGTGCCGGAATATCCCGCGCTTTCGTATAATCAACAACGTCTTCTAAAAGGAAATGCTCCAATTGTTGTTTGGCAGCTTTTGATCCTAATTTATAAAAGGACTTATCTGGAAGATCTTTGCACAATTCCTCGAATTTTTTCTCATCCTCAGCAAACAAGCTATCCTTTACAACCTTTTCTGAAGACAGCTTTACTTTGACCGGCGTTGGTTTAGCTAATTGCTTCCATTGATTGTAGTAAGGAGTGTACACTTTATAAGGATCTCCACTTTGATTCTTGATTTCTTTAGCCCCGTGTAAATGGTGATCCATGTAATCATGCACTACAATATTGTTTTTCTTAAAAAATTCTCGCATTTTCTGATCACGTTCAGCTCCAAAGCCTCGCTCATCATAATTGAAATAAATACGGTCCCAATTCTCTAAATTTTCCTTTAACTTACCGAAGCTTTCTTCTAAATCACCATATAAAATTTGCAGATGCAGCTTTTTATTTACTGCTGTCTGAAAATGAGCCACACTTGCGAAAAAAGCATGTTGGTTGGTACTATCTTTCAGGAATTGCTTGGGATTTACCTGAAACAGTAAAATTACCTCATCAGAATCTTCAAAGGCATGGTATAAAGCTGTATTGTCCTCTAAACGCAAATCACGACGAAACCACATTACTGAGGTCATCTGATCACCTCTTTCTTTTCTTAAGTATGACACATATTTTATAATCACGACACGCAAATGCTTATTGGTTTTTTTGTTAGCCTATTTGCAAACGAAATACACTTATGTTAGCATTTATATAAACAAAAGGTTGAAAGGAGCTGGAAATACTATGGATGAAACAATTGAGGATTATCAGAAGGGTTATCGCTACCATGACGGAATATTTGCTTGTCTCTATTGTGACCAGCAATATGAGGAAGGTTACATCTATCCAGTTGAGGATCGACAAGCTACGGCTCAACGGGCGATGCTCCAGCATTTGAATACAAAACATGCTGGAGCATTAGGTTCCTTAATTGCGCAGCGCAAAGAAATCAGCGGATTGAGTGAGGTTCAGCAAGAAATATTAGAGTTGTTTGCTCGCCGTTTAAGCGACCCGGTAATCGCACAACGTTTAGGAATTTCTACATCCACTGTTAGAAATCATCGTTTTAAGCTAAGAGAAAAGGAAAAGCAAGCCAAAGTTTTTCTGAGTATTATGAGTTTGCTGAATGATGAACCCTTTATTCCGCCTCATCGAGGAGCGCGCATGATTGATGAACGCTATCATATTACACCGGCAGAACGGAATAAGGTATTAGCGACTTATTTTACTGATAATGGACGTTTAAGCTCTTTGCCAAGCAAAGAAAAACGTAAAGTAATCGTACTAACTAAAATTATCGAGCATTTTGACGCCAGTAAAAATTACTCTGAAACGGCCGTGAATGACATTCTGCAGTTAGTCAATGATGACTATGTAACTTTGCGACGGTATCTAATTGAATATGGTTTTATGAATCGGACAAAGGATGGCAAAAGCTATTGGGTAGTTGATTAAGAAAGGGGAGTTAGCGATGAAGTATCGGTTTCACCATTTACACATTACAGTTGAAGACGTATCTGTTTCTGAAAAGTTTTACGATCAGTTGTTTACAATCCTTGGCTGGGATATTACTTCTAAGTATAAAGGTGATTTGCCTCATATGGACATGTCAGTGGTTGAGTATATGCACGAAGACCTAGATTTCGCAATTTGTTCACCCAAAAAAGAGTTAAGAGACATTACTATTGATGCTCGAACACCCAAAGCTATTCAGCATTTGGCTTTCGCGGCTGAATCAAAACAAGCAGTTAACGACTTTTACAAGGCTCTTAGCCAGTTAGATGTCAATATTTTACACGACGAAGCTCGTTATTATGATAAGATTGCTCCCAATTATTACGCAGTCTTTTTTGAAGATCCAAATGGTGTTCGTTTAGAAGTTTTTCATCATAAGGGCGCATAAAGAAGCGAGTATTACGCTACTTTAGAACAAACGATTATTCATAATCAGCTGGAAACAGACAAATTTGCTTTAGGAGGTTTTAATCTAAATGAAGCTAAAAGCTTTTCACCTCAGCAAATAGATCAAAAACTGCTGATGGATTTAATGCCAGGGAAACAAGATCTTATGACTGGAGAGAACCGACACCTTTATCACTTGGACATGTAAAAATAGATTTCAGTGAACAAAAAGAACTGATATACTGAACAAGTACGTGGAAAAAGGGCCAACAGGGTGAATCGATCGGATTCACTCATGAAGGTCACTTGAGAAGTAATACCTATTTTAAATTAAATCACCAACAACTTGCCAATCTGGCAAGATACCTTTATTTACGGACTATTAGAAGGAGAACTGACATGAAAAAGAACCGACCAGCTCAGCCGATTTTACCTGGACATTTTACAAATGATTTCTACTTAGACGACGAAGCTACTTTCGAAGGTATTGAAATCAACGAGATGGATTATAGCTATTTGACTGCTCGAAATTTAATGATTCGCGGTTCGAGGATGAAGAAAGTAACCATGCAACGGACCCGTTTAGAACGCGTCGAATGCAGCAATGTTGTTTTTGAGAAATGTGATTTGTCTAATCTGGACTGGATCGGTGGCAGCTTTCACCAGGTGGTTTTTGATCAATGTAAGCTGACTGGAACCAATTTTGCTGAAAGTTATTTGAGAGATTGCCGTTTCACCAACTGTATTGGTAATTTTGCTTCGTTTAGTGCAACCAATTTGAAAAATGTTCAGTTTGATCATTGTCAGTTAAACGATAGTGAATTTTTTGAAGCTACCTGGAAGCACTTATTTTTAGAGCATAACGAATTAACCAATAGCAATTGGATGAACACGAAAATGTCTGGTTTAGACCTATCAAGTAATAAGTTTGAACGAATTATGCTTTCCCAGGATCGAATCAAAGATTTAAAAGTTAACCAAGAACAAGCACTGATAATCGCAGCTGGATTAGGAATTAAGATTGTTGATTAAATGTTACTGCTACAGATGATGAAATGAAAAATAAATTACTTGCTGGTGATGAACAGTTTTTCGATCAGCTTATTGATCAATACAGCAAATTATTATGGGCAGTGGCGGCAACCATATTAACTGTTAAAAATTCCAATCAGCAAATGTATATAGAAGAAGTCATTAGTGATGTATTTTTACGTCTTTGGCAGCAGCCAGAAAAATACAAGCCTAAAAAAGGCAGTTTAAAAAGTTATCTAGTTATTATGACAAAGAGTTTAGCCCTCAACAAATTGAAAGAGAAACGCCGGCATCAGTACGAAGATATTGGTAAAGTCAACGAACTCTACTTATCAGAAACAGCACACAAGGACGAAGAAATTGCATGGCAGGATTTGTATGATGCAGTAATGAAGTTGGAAGAACCGACCCGTAGAATTTTAATTATGCGCTTTTTCTATGAAATGAAGCCTAGTGAGATTCAAATGCAGTTAGGCTTATCCAGCAAAGAAGTGGACAATCGCTTGTATCGGGGAAAGAAAAAACTGCATGAATTTCTGGAATATCAAAATTTCATTAACGAGGTGAATAGTTATGAATAAGAAAAAGCATCCTTTCGAACACTTAACTGATGAACAGCTGGATCTATTTTTAGAGTATTCGGAAATACCAATAACAGCAAGAAATACCGAAACTATCAAAAAACAATTTCGCACTAAAAAACTAGCAAAACCAAGAAAAAACCTTTCTTATAAAAAAATTGCTATACTTGCTGTGGCAGCTGCTAGTATCATATTGTTGACAGCCTTTACATTCCGTGATGAATTGCGTCTGATTTATCAAAAGCATTTCGGGTCTGAAGTTGAGGTGTTGCTGGCCAATTCAGTTGCAGGAATCAAAAGAACTTCCGGCAAAGAATTTACCAGATCAAACTGTAACTGTTAATGAACAACAAATTCAATTAAAAAATATTCGATTATCGCCAATTTCCATTAGTTTTGATCATACGGGATCTTTAAACGATGCATCGATTGAAATTGTGTTAACGGACGGAACAATCAAGAAACTAACTGTAGAATATCAAGAAAAAGATGATTCCTACGAATGGCAATTTGGTTTGATTAATTTAGACGTTGTGGAATCTGTTAAGATTAGTGATCAACAGCTACAGTTAGACTAATAGAGAATCTAGAGAGCTTTTAAGTAAGATGAGCTCTTTAGATTTTTTTAAATGTTGAGAGAAATTATCATAATTTGCAATTTTTAGAGAATGAAAGGATGCAAATGCTGACGATACAGGGATTTTGCTAAGAATATGTAGATTTGTTAAAAATTTTATTTTGGTTTACATAATATACATTATACAAAGTTGAATCGGATTAGTTGCTATGTCTTTTCAAAAATATTTAA
The DNA here is from genome assembly GCF_017377655.1 of Candidatus Enterococcus ferrettii. Lineage (GTDB taxonomy): Bacteria > Bacillota > Bacilli > Lactobacillales > Enterococcaceae > Enterococcus_A > Enterococcus_A ferrettii. The sequence goes on along the minus strand of NZ_JAFREL010000048.1, from coordinate 611 downwards.
TCTATTTGTACTATTCTTACTGTGCTATAATATACTATACTTCCGTTTGTGAAAGGCTGATTATGTGAAAAAAGACAATTTAAAACTCCTAATTCTTGGATCATTTTCGCTAGCATATTACTTTGTTGGTGATGGCAATCCAAATGTTCTATTTCTTTACATCGGTATAATTTTTCTTCTCATTACTTTTATCACAGAAGTCTTCCCATATCTAAGTCAAATCAAACGATTTTCTAAGGCCGAACTAGAAACCATCGATTTAATGACTGGTCTAGAGTTCGAAAAATATATGGCCTTTTTGCTTGAAAAAAATGGATACTTAAAAGTAAAAGTTACTCAATCTTATGGTGATCAAGGGATTGATATTATTGCCCAAAAAAATGATCTTAACTTTGGGTTCCAATGTAAACGCTGGAAAAAAAATGTTGGAAACAAAGCTATTCAAGAAGTTCATGCAGGTATTGGATATTACTCTCTGGATAGAGCTATTGTCATTACTAATAGCTATTTCACAAAACCTGCTAAACAATTAGCTGAAAAACTTGACGTCGAATTATGGGATAGAAAAAATTTGATTAAGTTTCTTGAAGATTACAAAAAACTAAAAGGGA
>NZ_JAFREL010000047.1 GCF_017377655.1 Candidatus Enterococcus ferrettii | reverse complement strand
ATTTCTTAGAATGCTCACTTTTACTTGTAATATTCTTACTTATTACTAGATACAGTAATACACAGATATCACAAAACAAGAGCGGACAAACCGTCGAAATAGAAAGACAGGAGAGCAACAATAAGGAATCTTCAAAAGAAGATCGTCAAATTCGCCTTAAAACGACGGAAACAGAAATCATTTTTGAAATAAACAACAGTATCGCCGCAACTGAATTATATCGGCAATTACCTTCAATTGTTGAATTAAAAAAATTCGGCAGTAATGAAAAATCTTTTACCCATCGCACAAACTAAATACCTCTCATACACCTAGAGCCAAAAGTGAAATTGGAAAATTAGCTTATTATGAACCTTGGGAAGATGTAGTCATTTTTTTGATATCTTTTCATCTTCTGGAAGTCTCTATGGCTTAGGTGAAGCGATTACTGGAATAGGACAGCTAGCTGACTTGTCAGGAACTGCTAGAATTGGAGCTGCAGAATAAATAGATAGATGATTTCACATAAAAAAAGATCAAATGACTAATCGCTAGTCATCTAATCTTTTTGATTCTTCCACTTTTATTTCGGCTAACAACTTGCTCATTTCATCATTCATTTCCAATGTTTCCAACATATCAGGACGTCGCAAATAGGTGCGCCTTAAGGACTCCTTTAGCTGCCACTTCTCAATTAAGCGATGATTTCCATTCATTAAAACCTCTGGTACTTGCATACCGTTAAATTCCGCTGGCCGCGTATATTGGGGATGTTCCAATAAACCAGTCGAATGAGAATCAGTTTTCGCTGAAGATTGATTACCTAAAACTTCCGGTAGTAAACGAACTGTTGCATCAATCATTACCATAGCGCCTAGTTCTCCACCCGTTAGAACATAGTCTCCCAACGAAACTTCATCTGTTACCATCGAACGAATCCGCTCATCGTAGCCTTCGTAATGACCACAAATAAAGACCAGCTGATCCTCATTCGCAAATTCTTCTGCCATTTTTTGATTAAAAGGTTTGCCCGCCGGATCTAGCAAAATTACTCGTTTCTCTTGATTGCCAACTGCTCCTTCGATGGCTTTCAAATTATCATAAATTGGTTGAACCTTCAGAAGCATGCCGGCTCCACCACCATAAGGATAGTCGTCTACCTGCTGATGCTTGTTTTCTGAGTAATCACGAAAATTATGAACGTTGATTTCCAACAAATTCTTCACTACAGCTTTACCGATGATTGATTCACTCATAGGACCTTCAAACATACGAGGAAAAAGCGTTAATACATCAATCCGCATCGTCCAACAGCCCTTCTGGAATTTCGACATACACCTTGCCATCTTCGAGATTGATTTCTTTGACAACTGATTCAATGTAAGGAATCAACGCATCTTTTTTTCCTTTACGCTTAACTACCCACACATCATTGGCACCTGTAGCGAGAATTTCAGTGATTTCTCCTAACGTACGATTATTGTCATCAATCACAGTTAGACCAATAATTTCATGATAATAGTACTCGTCATCATCCAGTTCACTCATTTGGTATTCAGATACCTTTAATGTCCCATCACGGAAAGGTTCTACCATATTGATATTGTAATATCCTTCAAAGGTCAACAAATCAAAATTTTTGTGTTTGCGGTGGCTAGCTACCGTCAGCTTTACCGGCGATTTCCCTTCTTGAAATAAATGCAATGTTGCTCCTACTTGGTAACGTTCTTCAGGAAAGTCAGTTTGAGAAATCACACGAACTTCGCCTTGAATTCCGTGAGTATTTACGATCTTTCCCACTTTATAATAATTTGTCACTTCGGTTCCTCATCTTTCTTATTTTTTCATGGAAACAGCCATTTGTAAACTACTCAATGCGTCAGTGTGCATCGTTTTATATGCAGTGTTATTTACTTGCCAAGCTACTACGTTACTTTCAAAACCTCCACCGGTTACTGACAAACTAATTTGACCAGCATCTTTAGGAATTGGTAAAAAGGCGGTTTCCAAATATTCCACAATTTCTTGAGCTAAAGGTACTGGGTCTTCCCCATTTATGTTAATCGCTTGAACGGTTAGGTTCCAATTACCTTCCTGCCAGCTTAAATAGCTTGAACCGGCTCCAGATTGCTGATAACCAGTAATATTATAGCCTAGATCAATTGCTTGTCCCCCACCATCAAAGGAGGGTGCTACAGCATCTCGCGCTTCTTCAGGTGAATCATAAGTAATTCGTTGAAATTGAGCAACAGGTGTTTGATTTTCTAATTGCGGGTCGTTCAACGGTAATTTACTTTCTGTATTATAGTAAGAAATCGTTAACGTGTTATTCACTTCTCTGGCAGCAATTGAAATTGCTTGAGCATTTCCTACCGATGAAACAGCGGGTGTCTGTTCATTTGGATATGCTTGCTGCAGTTCATTGTCTCCTGTTGCTTCCTGAGAGTTCGTGGTTGTCGAACTGCTAGTCGATTGCTTGGTTGATTCTGACTGCTTGCTAGATTCTTTTACTTTGCTAGTGCTGCTTGAAACGATGTTACTGCTCTCTTGTGATGACGATGAATCATCAGAGGCAGTGTTTCCTCCACAGGCAGCCAAAAAGAGTAAGGCACTGGCTAACACTAAATATTTTTTCATGTTATGATCCTCCTTTGGTTTCTTCTATCGTACTACAAAAAGAAAAAACACTCGAATCCTAAGACACGAGTGTTGTGTAAATTATTTGCCATCTACAATATTGAGACGAACTTTTTTGGGTCCCTCAGTCCGAACACTGTAAACGATTGTTCGAATCGCTTTAGCTACTCGGCCTTGTTTCCCAATAATGCGACCGATATCTTCAGGAGCAACAGTTAAGTTGTACTCAAAGAAATCTTTCGACTCGTTGATTTCTAATTTCACTTCATCTGGTTTGGTAACCAAAGGACGAACAATGGTTAACACAAGTTTTGACAAATCTTGCATAATTGTCCACCTTATTTCTTAGTGAATTTAGCTTCGTGATGTTTTTGCATGATTCCTTCTTTAGAAAGAATGTTGCGAACTGTATCAGAAGGTTGAGCACCTTTTTGTAACCAGCTTAAAACATCTTCTTCTTTCAAAACGACTTCTGCAGGATCTTTCAAAGGATTGTAAGTACCTACAGTTTCGATAAAACGTCCATCACGAGGAGAACGAGAATCAGCAACAACGATACGGTAAAAAGGTTTCTTTTTAGAACCCATACGTTTCAAGCGAATTTTAACTGCCATTTATTTGTTACACCTCCATATAATTAATCACAAGACGTAGTTTATCACGCTTTTGACTACCTGTAAAGAGTTTTTTCTTTACAGACTAAAAAAGCATTATTACTGGGACCAAATTCAGAAACTCTATCAGATAATTTTATATAAATTGCTCCTTATCTACTCAAAGACTAATTAATGTTTGTAAATTCAATTTGTGAATACAGACCGTTATATCCTTGCTATCAAGACTTATTACCTTGTGAATGATGCAATTAGTCTATTTAAAAAATCTTAAAACATATTATTTGCTAGTTTTACTTATTTTTTGTAAGATAATCTTGTAACCAAATAAAGGAGGATTTATTTATGACAAAAAAAATCGGTATTTTAGTGGGTAGTTTGCGGAAAGATTCTTACAACAAAATGATTGCCAAAAAATTTGCAGAATTATTACCAGAAGGCTATGAGGCAGTATTTTTAAAAATTGATGATCTACCATTGTACAATGAAGACTTGGACGTTGAAGGTCAAGTTCCTAGCGAATGGGCTCGTTTTCGTAATGAAATGAATGACGTAGATGGCGTTTATTTTGTAACTCCTGAATACAATCGTTCTGTACCAGCTGCATTGAAAAATGCGTTAGATGTTGGCTCACGTCCAATGGGCAGCAGCGTTTGGGGCGGCAAGCCTGGTTTAGTCGTAACTGCATCACCTGGTGGCCCTGGCGGATTCGGTGCTAACCATCATCTGCGTCAATCACTAGTCTTTTTAGATGTACCTACGTTGCAACAACCTGAAGCTTATATTGGCGGCGTAATGAATTTAGTTGACAACGATGGCAATGTGGTTGATGACACTGTTAAGTTCTTCCAATTAATCACTGATAAATATATTGAGTTTTTTGAAAAACTAGCTAACTAATTTTTTCATAAGCCAGATTGCGATAAGTCATCGTATTCTGGTTTTTTTCTTGTATAATAGAAGATAACTAGGAGGGATTCTATGAACGGAGTTATATTTGATTTTAATGGAACATTATTTCGGGATTCTGCCTATCATGAAACAGCTTGGCATACCTTTATCGCCCAAGAAACTGACCGAGTGGTTGCTAAAGAAGAATTTGAGCACCACGTTCACGGTGTAAACAACCATGAAGCTTTAGAGTATATTTTTAAAAAGAAATTAGGCAAAGAAACGGCAGATGAATTAGCGGAACGCAAAGAAAAAATTTATCGTGAGATGGTTTTAGCTCTAGACAGTGGGAATCAGCTTGTGGCTGGCGCTGAAAAGTATTTAGACTTCTTAAAGGAACGCAACATTCCTATAACCATCGCTACGGCTTCTATGAAGAACAATGTTGATTTCTATTTTGACTTCTTTCGTCTGGATCGCTGGTTTGACTACGATAAGGTTATCTATAATGACGGCAACATTCCCAGCAAACCAGCACCTGATTTTTATCTAAAAGCTGCCGAAGAGATTCAATGTCCACCCGCTGAAGTCATTGTTTTTGAAGATTCTGTTTCAGGTATTCGCTCAGCCTTTAATGCTAAAGCTGGAGCTATTTGGGGTGTTTCCACTGAAGGAAACAATCAAATGCTGTTGCAAAGCGGTGTATTGGCGGGTGTAATTGATGACTACCATGATTCTCGCATCTATGAACAATTTTAGGCATTGATCAAGTGATCAATGCCCTTTTTTTACTTGCTCATACCGAAAACAAGTCATCTGGTGATCGTTAAGCATTCCTACGGCCTGCATAAAAGCATAAATAGTCGTACTGCCAACGAACTTGAAACCTCGTTTTTTTAAATCCTTAGCTACAGCATCTGACAATTCGTTGTTTGCTGGAATCTCCTCAGCGGTTTTTCGCTGACCATCAACCGGCTTTCCGCCAACGAAACTCCATAAGTAATCTGAAAAACTACCCTTTTCCTCTTGAATCTTCAATACCTGCTGAGCATTTACAATTGCCGCTTCAATTTTACGGCGATTTCGAATAATTCCAACATCTTCCACTAAAACTTCGATTTTCTCCTGATCAAAAGCAGCGACTTTTTGAATATCGAAGTTTTCATAGGCTTGGTCAAAAGCGTCTGACTTATTCAAAATAGTTTGCCAGCTAAGTCCTGCCTGGTTAATATCCAGCATTAGCTTGCGGAATAATCGCTGATCATCATATTCAGGAACCCCCCATACAGTATCATGATACACTTGCATTCGCTCATTTGATTGTGCCCATAAGCAACGTTCCATTTTCTCACCTCATTTTGTTTAGTGTACCAGAAAACACTGGAAAAAGATTGCATTTCCAAAGTGTACTATGTATACTAGTACACACAGAATATGCTAGGGAGGCTCCTTATGGTTACAATTAACAAAAGTGGTAATAAGGCTTATTATGAACAGCTTGTTTTGAGCATTAAAGAAGATATTCTGCAAGGAATACTACAACCTGGCGACCGCATCCCTTCTGTACGAGAGATGGCAAAGCTATTACTAATGAACCCTAATACCGTAAGCAAAGCCTATAAGGTATTAGAAGCTGAACAAGTCTTAGTTACTGTTAAAGGGAAAGGCACTTTTGTACGCGAAAGCGGTGAGCTTCCTCGTAATGAGTTAAAAATTCAACAACTCAGAGAGCAGTTAAATGATTTGGTGATAGAAGCCAGACACTTACAAGTTACCTTAGATGAACTAATCAGCTGGGTACATTCTGCAGAAAAAAAGCTAGGAGGTCATAATAAATGATCGTACAAGGATTAACCAAAACAATTGACCAGCAAACTGTCTTAGAAGATATCACCTTCGAACTGGCGAAAAATGAAATTATTGGTCTAATTGGACGCAATGGCTCAGGAAAAACCAGTTTGTTCCGAATAATAGCTGGTCATTATCTGCCTGATGCGGGAGATATCTTGATTGAAGACCAATCAATTTATCAGCATAGTGCGATCAAGGAACAAATTTTCTTTATTGATGAGAAGGAAAATTTCTTAAAAAGCTATTCACTGAAAAAGATTAATGCTTTCTACCAATTAAACTATTCAGCCTTTGATCAGGATTTATTTTTACAATTAATGCAACAACATGAACTGAACTTACAAGCAAGTTACCGTCAGTTGTCTAAAGGAATGCAAGGTTTGTTTCAAATGATTTTAGCGATTTCTTCAAATGCTACTTACTTATTACTGGATGAACCCTTTGATGGGTTAGATGTGATTGTTCGCAAACAGGTCATTGGGTTATTACTGGAGCATTTAAGTGAAAACAACCGCACAGCTCTAATTGCTTCACATAATCTCAATGAACTGGAAAGTTTAATTGATCGTGCTTTGTTGCTAAAGGATAACAAAATCAACAAGGATTATCGTTTGGAAAGTATGCGGGAGAATGCAAAGAAGATACAGTTAGTATTTAAAACTAAAAAAATTCCAGCAATTGTTAAAGAAAATTCTAAATTGATTGATTTCCAAGGTCGTGTAATTACGGCAGTTTTTGAAAACTTTACCCCAGAGCTGGCCGCCAAAATTCAAGAACATAACCCACTCGTTTTTGAAGAACTACCTTTATCCTTGGAAGATTTATTTGAAGCAAATTTAAAACAAAAAAGAAAAATGCTATAGAAAGGAATTGACCCAATGATTAAGGCTATTTATTTTGAACGCTACAAAAAACCACTGATTGCTTTTTGTCTGCTGATCCTTGGAATCTGTCTACTAAATGCAAAATTTCAGAGCGACTCCTGGCATCAGATCGCTTCTTACTTCCAAGAGGATGAAATTGGAAGGGAAAGTTTTGAGAAAGACAAAAAAGATTACATGTACTGGGATGATGCTTCACAAGAAAATAAATCCTATAAAAATTATCAAGAGTACACGGATGTCAATCTATCTGTCTATCAAACATTATTTGCGGCTTCAAATCCTGAACTGATTCCAGAAGCCAAAGAATATAATCAGAAGGAAACCTATACTACAACTAACTCAGATTATTCTTTAGTGTTGCTTTTATTGGTTCCTTTAGCGGGCTTTTTGCTCTTTTTCATTGATGCAAAAACTGGTTTTAACCAATTTCTGTTTTCTTTGCCAGTAACTAAAAAAGAACTATTTACGAAAAAGCTCTTTTATATTGGTGGACCAATCTTATTTATAGTTTTGATTGGTCAGGCATTGTATGCTACTCTTTTTCACAGTTTAATTCCTGCAACTTATATGAATGCAACCTTAGGTCAGATGTTTGTTTCGGTTATCAATTACTTTTTCTTAGTAGTATTGATGTTTAGTGCAAGTGCTTTTGTTGGTTCGATGGTTGGCAATCTAATCTTTGGCCCATTAACGTGGTTTGTTTTCTGGATTTTCATGCTGTTTGTTCCAAGCTCTATTTATGCCACTTTAGAAATTAGCGGTTTTAAAGAAAAGAATGCTACATCTATTCTTCATAATCTATTCATTACTAGTATTGGAAAAACGGGTGGACATTGGTGGATGAGTCTGATCTTTGTCTTGCTTAGTGCTATTTTACTATTTTGGGCTTATAAAAAATATCAGTCCATCAGTTTAGAAAATGATGGCCAGTACTTGCTGAACAAAGAATCTCGTTGGCCAGTATGGGCTCTTATGACCAGCTTCTCCTCATTGATATTGGGAACATACTTTTTTAGACCTTGGTATATCTATTACATGAACCTCTCTGTTAAAGGATCACCCTCAATTTGGGAGCCCATTAGCGAAAGCCTGCTTATTCTATTTTTTGTCGCAGCCATCTGTTATGTATTAGTTTTCTTTTCAGCTATTAAGAAAAGATTGAGTCGAAGAAATACACAGAATGATCCTAATCAGATTTAGGAGGAAACCTATATGGTCTTACAAGTTTTTTTTACCTTATACCAGGTACTTTGTGTCTTTCTTCCTTGTCTAATTTATCAATGGTTCAATTTAAGAAGAAAAACAGAACGTATTCCTTTATCTAATTTAGTTTGGCGTTTTTTGTTCATTTTATACCTTTACCTGGTTATTTATGTCACCGGCGTCGGAACACTTTGGGATATTTTCAGCTATCCAGAAATCATTCGTTTAGAGGAAATTAGTTTAATTCCTTTTCAGGCAGGTAGCTTACTCACAAACCTGTTAAATACGTTTATGTTTATTCCTTTTGGTTTTTTACTACCGTTAATTTGGAGAAAATACCGCAATTTTTCCTCCACTGTACTTTTAGGAGCTGGTTTCTCTATGATGATTGAATTGTTGCAGCTATTCAATCGAAGAGTAAGCGATATAGATGATTTTATGATGAATACATTAGGTGCCTTCTTGGGCTTTCTAGTTTGGCGTTCGTGGCAATTACTAGTAAGAAAAGACAGTAAAGAGATTGTTGCTTTAGGAAAAAACGAAGCGGTCTGTTACGTTTTACTTAGTCTAGGTGGTACTTTCTTTTTTTACAATTGGCGTTTTTTCCTGCGATTCTTATAAAAGGGGTTAAAGCTCATGAAAACTCAAAAGAGAGCATATTTTTTGTTGGTGATCTATTTATTGATACTTATTTGGATTTTACTGTTCAAAGTCACCCTGTCATTAAGTGATTTGGCCCATTCGTTAAATCTGAGCAGAAGTATTAATTTGATCCCTTTTCAAGCTTCTACAATCATTAACGGAAAAATCGGTTTGATGGAAATCGTTTATAACTTCTTGATCTGTGTTCCATTTGGCGGCTTGCTAGCAATTGCTAACAAAGAAAACTCGTTTTTAATAAAGGGATTATTTATTGCCAGCTTCAGCTTAGGTATTGAAATTTTTCAGTTTATTTTAGGTGTGGGTGCTTCGGATATTACTGACTTACTGATGAACACAGCTGGTGGAATGACTGGTTTGCTTGTTTATCATTTACTGAGAAAAGCTGTGCCTGAAAAGAAACTGGATAAATTTCTGACTATTTTAGGAGGGATTTTATTAATCGTTTGTTTAAGTTTTGTCGTGTTTTTACTGATTTACAATAGATAAAAAAATAGCGTCACATCCTTTTTTCCGGATGCGGCGCTATTTTTTATTTATTTGCGGCGCTTTTTCTTGCGATTCTTAGTTTTTTTCATCATGCGGTTCATGGCCATTTTGCCCATTTTCCCTTTGATGCCATTGCCAAACATTTGATCCATTCCAGCTGGCATAGATCCTTTACTCATTTGTTGCATCATTTTACGAGATTCCTTAAATTGTTTAATCATGCGATTTACTTCAACCACTGAGTTGCCAGAACCAGCCGCAATCCGACGACGACGACTAGGATTTAATAAGTCTGGGTCTTCTCGTTCAGCAGGTGTCATCGAATAAACCATCGCTTTTTTGCGTTCCACATCTTTCGGATCGACTTTAACGTTTTCAATACCTGGAACCTGACTCATCCCTGGAATCATTTTTAAGAGATCTTCAAGTGGTCCCATTCCCATTACTTGATCCAACTGTTCAATAAAGTCATTGAAGTCAAAAGAATTTTCCTTCATCTTACGAGCTAGCTCTTCAGCTTTTTGCTCATCGTAATCCTGCTGTGCCTTTTCAATTAGCGTCAGCATATCCCCCATGCCTAAAATCCGGCTGGACATCCGATCTGGATGAAATACTTCTAAATCAGTTAGTTTTTCTCCTGTACCAGTAAACTTAATTGGTGCTCCGGTGACTTGTCGAATGGACAACGCCGCACCACCACGGGTATCCCCATCGAGTTTAGTGATGATTACCCCAGTAATTCCTAGCTGGTCATTGAAGCTTTGAGCTACATTGACTGCATCTTGACCAGTCATGGCATCCACAACCAATAGAATTTCATTTGGTTGTGCGATTTCCTTGATCTGAGACAATTCCTCCATCAAGCCTTCATCAATGTGCAAACGACCAGCCGTATCAATCAGAACATAGTCATTCTTCTTCTCACGAGCAACTTCCATCCCTTGACGAACAATTTCTACTGGACTAACATCTGTTCCCATATCAAAGACAGGAACGTCTAATTGTTGACCTAATACCTTCAATTGATCAATCGCAGCTGGACGATAAACATCTCCTGCAATCATCATTGGACGAGCTTTTTCCGTTTTGATTAGGTGGTTGGCCAATTTACCAGCAAAGGTCGTTTTACCAGCCCCTTGCAAACCAACCATCATAATAACCGTAGGAATTTTGGGTGATTTTTCAATGCCAACTGTTTCAGAGCCTAAGGTTTTCGTCAGCTCTTCGTCAACAATTTTTACAATTTGTTGTGCAGGTGATAAGCTGTCAAGAACCTCTGTTCCTAATGCACGTTCTCGAACTTGCTTAGTAAAATGCTTCACCACTTGCAGGTTAACGTCGGCTTCCAGCAAGGCCAATCGGATCTCCCGCATCATTTCGGTCACATCAGCTTCGGTAATTTTTCCCTTTTTACGTAATTTACTCATTGCCGCCTGAAGGCGTTCTGTTAAGCTTTCAAATGCCATGTTTGTCTATTCGTCCCTTTCCTATTCATCTAGATCTTGCAATTCTTTAATTGTTGAAGCAAGCGTCTCATCTTTTGGGTAGTGTTCTTTGACATAGTACTCTAATTTTTCCAATTGTTCTTCTCGGACAATATAGTCGGAAACCAAATGCAGTTTACGCTCGTATTCTTCCAAAATTTTTTCGGTTCGCTTTATATTATCATAAACGGCTTGGCGACTCACATTATACTCTTCCGCAATTTCTCCTAATGAAAAATCGTCTGCGTAATAAAGTTCCATATAGTTCATTTGTTTTTCAGTTAAGAGTGTCGCATAAAATTCAAACAATGCGTTCATACGATTCGTTTTTTCAATCTCCATGCGTTCCCTCCTCTGCTTGCCAATTCTCTTCAGAAAATACCGTAATTCCTTGATTGATGAAATAAGCGGTCGCTACTCCCACACCTGCTATTCGAGTACCTGAAAAGCTGCCATCATAAATTAGTTGGCTGCCGCAGGACGGGCTGCGTTCTTTTAAAATCAATTGGGTCACATCTAATTTTTTAAATTCCTGATAAGCGTTTATGGCTCCTTGTTTAAACAGCTCAGTCACATTTTCCCCAGTCTGATCGACAACAATTGCCTGTTCCTGCCAGACATCAAAACCATCCCCACCAACAATTTCAGCCGGAGTACGAGGAGTTGGCAGTCCACCTAAAACTTCTGGACAGACAATTACTGCTTTCTTTTGTTCTACTAATTGCTTCAGCGGATCGATCTGATTATGGTTGCCGTCATAGCGACAACAGACACCAGCTAAGCACGCACTGATCCCTATCATGTAACAATCTCCATTTCTTTGTAAAAAACAAGTGACAAAACTGCTTTCCCATTATACCATTTATTTATAGTTGGAAATAGTCCAACTATCTAGTTAATTACGAATAAAAGGAGAAGCTTATGAAGCGAGTGCTCGTTGTAGATGATGAACCATCAATTGTTACATTATTGACCTTTAATTTAGAAAAGGAAGGGTATGCTGTTACCTCAGCAGCAGACGGTAAAGAAGGGTACGAATTGGCCTTAAGCGATTCTTACGATTTTATTATTTTAGATGTTATGCTGCCCTCTATGGATGGGTTGGACATTGCAAAAAAACTTCGCCAGGAAAAGGTAGAGACCCCGATTCTTATGCTGACTGCAAAAGACGATGCTATTGATCGTATTTTGGGTTTGGAAATTGGTGCGGATGATTATCTGACTAAACCTTTTTCTCCTAGAGAAGTACTTGCAAGAATGAAAGCCATTTTCCGTCGGATTGAACCCCGCAAGGAGGAAACGGTGCATGAAATATTAACCACTGGAGAAATTGTGGCTGATTTGACTAACTATCAGGTTTCCGTTCGTGGCAAAGCAATTGAACTAACGCCAAAAGAATTTGAATTACTAGTCTATTTCATGAAACGCAAAGATCGAGTGATTGATCGTGACACATTATTAGATCGAATTTGGCATTATGATTTTTCTGTTCAAAGTCGAATCGTTGATGTCCATGTATCACATTTGCGGGAAAAAATCGAAATGGATCCGAAGCATCCAAAATATTTATTAACTGTTCGAGGATTTGGTTATAAGTTCCAGGTGCCTAATCAATGAGAAAGCCGAAATTCGATTACCTCTTGCTATTTATCGTCGTTGCCGGATTGTTTTTTGGAACATGGCGTTTAGCTGATTACTTCTATAACAAGGAGTTGATCAACCAGCAGGAAGAATTTCTTACTGGCAACGGAAAATTACTTTTAAGCCAGCTTGATCTAAGCGATCTGGGAGCAAAAAATAATTTAGAAATTATGCAGCAATATGGAGAAGAATTGGATGAGCGGATTACTATCATGGACAATGAAGGCTCCGTTCTTTATGATTCCGTTTATCCTCATTTAACGGGCAGCCGTGATAATCGGCCCGAAGTCAAAACTGTGCTAAGTAGTAATACGGTTGGCACTTCGGTTCGTTATAGTGATACCTTAAAGGAAGAATTGCTATATACTGCGCAACCAATTCAGCAAGAGACACGATTAATCGGCGTGCTGCGTGTTGCCAAAAGTACTGCAGCCTTTGCACAGCAAACGATGAATTTTAGAAGGTCTATGTTCGTTGTTCTGCTTTTATTCTATTTAGTATTATATGGGAGCATTGCGTATCTCATTTATCAGCGAAACCGTCCTTTGGAAACTGTACTACCCGTCTTGAAAAGGATGGTTGCCGAGCCTGAGAAAAGCAACTATGTCGTTCAGAATTCTAACAGCTGGCAAGAACTGTATGTAACAATTAATCAGCTAAGCGAGCAATTAAATCAGACCTATGCTGCCTTTACTGCCACAGAAGAGCAATTTAAAACACTCTTTCATGAATTAATGATTGGTGTCTTTATTATTGATGAACAAGGAAAATTTTTCATGATTAATCCTACTATGGAGGAAATTTTGCAGGTTGGTGCTGCTAATCAGCATTATTATTGGGAAGTCATTGAGGATCATAAGTTAATTCAGTTGATTCAACAAATTATGTTAGAGAAAAACCAAGTTCATCAGGAAATCGGTTTAAAGCAGCCAGATAAGCGAGATTTGGATGTGCGTTTGCGTTATTTGGAAAATACTGCAACTGGCGATCAGGTAATGGGAACAGTCTATGACTTGACTCATGTTCGTCATTTAGAGAAAATTCAACGGGATTTTGTAGGTAATGTTTCTCATGAACTAAAGACGCCAGTCACATCCTTAATCGGCTTCACTGAAACCCTACTAGATGGTGCCAAGGAAGATCCAGCGTTAACAACTGAATTTTTGACAATAATGCAAAAGGACGCTTTACGATTACAGCGATTAATTCAAGATATTATCGAGCTTTCCAAGGACAGTGAACATATTCCTGAAGAGCTCCAAACAATTGAATTGTCTGATTTCATTCACCAACAAATTGAGATGTATCAGCATTTGTTGGACAAAAAGCAAATAGAGGTCAGAATTCATGGGCCCGAAAACAGTTTCTTCCTTACTCGGATAATTTTCTTCCAGCCAGTTATTAAAAATCTACTAGAAAATGCTATTCAGTATTCGCCCGAAAAAGGAACGATCACAATTAATTATCAAATGGATAATCAAAATTTGATTTTTTCAGTTACAGATTTTGGTATTGGTATTGCAAAAGACGATCAGGAAAGAATTTTTGAGCGCTTTTATCGGGTGGATCGTGCACGCAGTCGTCATTCTGGAGGAACTGGACTTGGTTTGGCGATTGTCCGTGAGTATAGCCAAATTTTAGGCGGTACTATTACGGTAGAAAGCCATCCTCAGTTAGGTTCGACTTTCACTCTGACTCTGCCACTTCAATAACACAATTTTTGCACGACAAAAAGCATTCGTATCAAAAAGTTTCTGATACGAATGCTTTTTTGTCTATTTTACGTTTCCTTCTGCATCTCGTTCAATTTTCATTGAAGTAATTGGTAGATAACCTAATTCCTTAACCGGACCTGATTGAACGTCTTCAGAAACCATGTATTCTAAGAATTTCGCTAATTCGCCCTTAGGTTCGCCATTCGTGTACATATGTTCATACGACCAGATGGGCCAGTCATTATTAGCAATAGTTTTCTCGTTTGCTTCCACACCATCCAATTTCAACGCCTGTAAGCTGTCATCCAAGTAAGAAAGTGCTAAATAACTGACCGCTCCAGGTGTATCCGCAACAATCTTCTTCACTGTTCCTGAAGAATCCTGCTCTTGTGATTGTACTGGTTCAGCACCATCCAAGCCCCATTTTTCAAAAGTTGCTCGTGTTCCACTTCCGCTGGCACGATTCACTACTGCTATCTCTTGGTCCTTACCACCAACATCTTTCCAGTTAGTAATTTTACCAGTGAAAATATCAACCAGCTGTTCTTTGGTAATGTCCTTCACACCAACATCCTTATTAACAACTGGTGCAAAGCCAACAACTGCTACACGATGATCAACTAATTTTTCAGCATCAATTCCATCTTTCTCTTCCGCAAAGACATCGGAGTTACCAATCTCAACTGCGCCTCCTGATACTTGACTTAAACCAGTTCCGCTTCCACCACCTTGGACAGAAATTTGAACTGTAGGATTTTCTTGTGTAAAGCTTTCTTGGGCTGCATCCACTAAAGGCTGCAAAGCAGTAGATCCAACTGCTGTGATTTTTGCACCATCTGAAGCACTTGAACCACTTTCTGATGATTCATTAGTATTTCCGCCTGAACCGCAGCCGGCTAATAAAATGCTGGATACAAATAATGCTGCTAATAATTTTTTCATTTCACACGCTCCTTTGTTTTTGGTACATTTCGACTTTAACAAGTGAACGTTAAGGCAAGATGGAGTTCGTGTAAATGAATTGTTAAGGACTGTAAATTTTTAGTAAAGCAGATGAATTTCTATTTTCCAACTTTTGACGAAAAACTTCAGCGGTGTAAAGAAATTGTTGACTATTCCTTATCACAGCAACGAGCAAATCAATTAAAACTCTTCCCAAGATGCTAAAGCCTTTTTGACTGCTCAATTAATCGAAATTTCTGATTTGCCTCATTTGGAATAATCTTGGTTGGACGACTAAAAGATTTCGTTGACTTTTTCAACTATCGCTGGTATTTATACCTACTTAATATAATAGAAAAAGAGACTTCCGTAGCAAACTCCTACTACAGAAGCCTCTTTCTTAGAAAGATGAATTGGGTTCTTTTAGAAAGGACAACTCTTCTTGCGTCGAAGGACGATTCAGTACAGCATTTCGATGAGGATAACGGCCAAAGCGTTCAATAATATCACGATGACGTTTTTCAAAATCTAAACTATTTTCCATTCCCGTTTCTGAGAATAATATCATCGCTTGCTCATGAATGGCTAGTGACTCTGAATGCATAAAAGGCATATAAACAAACGAACGCTCTTCAACAGTCAACTCTCTTAATTCCTCTTTAACGATTGCTTCTTGTGCTAATACTAGAGCCATGCCATCGTAAGCAAAAGCTCGGGGATCCTCACGAAACAAGTTTCGTGAAAATTGATCTAAAACCAGAATTTCAGCTAATCTTCCTTGAATAGTTTCGCGCCAGAATGCCTTCTCACCTTGCGATGCCTGTCTATGCAAGAGTACAAAACGTTCACAAATCTTTTGATCAAAGCTTTCATCTTTAGCAAACCATTGCTTCGGCATTGACTCTGTAAACCAAAAATCTAATACTGCTTGACTCTCCAATAGTGTCGCCCCCTGTATTTAAGTGAAAAAAGAAGCAGGGAAACCCTGCTTCTACTTACCTTCTACATAAGCCCTTAATCGTTTCGTCGCTTCTTCTAAGTCTTCTAAAGAAGCAGCATAGCTAAGACGAATATATCCCTCACCTTCTTCGCCAAAGGCAATACCAGGAATAACCGCTAGCTGGTTCTTTTTTGCCAAATCTAAACAGAAACCCATTGAATCTGTGCCAAATTGTTCCGGAATTTTAGCAAAAAGATAGAAAGCTCCCGATGGACGAGCAACTTGAAAACCCAGATCCGTCATTTCTTTGTATAAGTAATCCCGACGTTTGCGATATTCTTCCCGCATCACTTCTCCGTCAGACATTCCTTGAATCAAGGCACGTACTGCAGCCTTTTGAGAAATAGTAGAAGCTGCAGTTACTAGATATTGATGAACTTTGATAATCTGTGCCGTTAAACTTTCCGGAGCAAAGATAAATCCAATTCTCCAGCCAGTCATCGCATGTGATTTTGATAAACCATTGATTAAAATGGTTTGTTCTCTTAAGTATTTAGCAAAGGATACGTGTTTCATCTCATAATTTAATTCACTGTATATTTCATCACTAATAACAAACACATCATATTTAGCCAAAGTGTCAGCCAATGCTTTAACTTCTGTTTCATCATAAGCTACACCTGTAGGATTTGATGGGGAAGTAATGATAATTGCCTTAACAGCATCACCATGCTCCTCCATTGCTTGGTCCACTTGTTCTGGTGTTAATACAAAATCGCTGTCCCGTGTGTCAATATATACTGGTTCAGCGTCTGCTAACAGAATTAAAGGCTCGTAGCCAGGATAAGTAGGCGCTGGCAACAGAACCTTGTCTCCAGGTTCTAAAATCGCTAATAGACTCGCTGAAATAGCTTCAGTGGCTCCTACTGTGACTAAAACCTCAGTTTGACTGTTGTAAGCTACATCATATTTTTGAGCAACAAACTGACTAGCCGCATCACGAACATCTAGTAAACCAGACATACCTGTATAGTGACTATAATTTTCTTTAATAGCTTGTTCACCCGCGGTCTTTATATGCTCAGGTGTATTGAAATCCGGTTCTCCCAAAGTCAATTTCAGCACATTTGGAATACCGGAAACCTGCTCGTCAAATTGACGTATCAAAGAGACCGCAATCTTGTATACATTTGGATTAAATCGTTTGTCTAATTTGTTCATACTACCCCTCCATTTCTAATCATATTATCATAATAAGAAATTTAGTAAAGTCCTATACTGATTTATTTCTTAGACAAATATTGAACGTAAAGTATAAAAACACCGAAATTACTAAAGAAAACAACGCGATCATATAACTTGGTTCAATCGATAAAAGCAGTGCTTTTAAATAAAAATCAACATCACTCATTCCGGATTGAGCGAGACCAGTTGGACCGATTATTATACGCGGCAACATAAAAAAAATTGTTGAAAACATAATTTGGAGTCCAATGATAACTACCTGAAGAACATCATTCTTTTGGAAAAATTCTGAAACCAACATCGCAGCCAGTAATAAAAAATAGAAAACAGCTAATGTTCCAAAATTTTTAGCCACAAGAATACCCGTTCCATCTATTGGTCGAAAGATTTCAACATCTTGAACAATCGAGCTGAACCACTGAAACGGAGACACGACTAACGGAACTAACCAAAATAATAAATAGAGACGCGATAAGTTCTTTTTCATTGTGGCATACTTCCTTCTAATTCATGGAATTGTGGTACTGTTTGAATTTTCTCACAAACTGCTTACGTTTTCTTGATAACTAGCTAAATTATTTTTCATTATAGTACAAAAAAGAAGAAATAGCATTGAAATAACGCTGAAAAAAACATAAAATAACCAAACATACTATAAAAGGAGCTACTCTATGAACAATTGCTACATACAAAAAATTCCTTTCCTTTATTTACTGCTTCCTTACGTCCACCTATCACTAATTGTTGATTATTATTTGGATTCTCTGACTGGAATTATCGTATCAGTTATGATAACTGCTTTCTTAGGATTTTATTCCATAAAAACTAGGCAGCTTCCAGCTTTAGTTATCTCAAATCTTTTAAATTTTGTCATCTCTTTTGTACTGACTAGAGTAAAAGGACTGTTTCAAACACCACACACCCTCCACTCGCCTTACTTAACTATTACCTTGCTCTTATTTCTTTTCTTATTAGCACAAGGTATTGGAATTTTTTGGGGGAGCTTCTTCTTTAAGAAATAGTTATCTTCAATGAATTAAGTCCCATGTTGCTTTTCATTATTGATTCAAAAAAAGAACCTCCCTGAGAGCAGGAAGGTTCTCTAAGCATTGATAATTCAATACTTTTTGTTTTTGTCTTATTCTCCAGCGTTTGCGTCTTTGAGACCGTATTTCTTGTTGAAACGGTCGACACGTCCATCTGCTTGAGTAAATTTTTGACGTCCAGTGTAGAATGGATGAGAGTCAGAAGTAACTTCGACACGGATTAATGGATATGTGTTTCCATCTTCCCACTCAACTGTTTCTTGAGAGTTCTTAGTAGACCCTGACAAGAATTTGAAACCAGTTGTTGAATCCATAAATACTACTGGATGGTAATTTGGATGAATTTCTTGTTTCATAGTTTTTTTCGCTCCTTTGCCCTGAAACATTTGCTGAATCAGAGTTTGTTTGCAATAAGCAACAGATATATACTATCATGAAAGATTCATGAATGCAATTATCTTTTTAGATTTTTTCGCGGTGTCCGATTACCAAATGACACATCTTTGAAAGCATCGAAAAAGGCTTGGTTGTTTTTGGATTTTTTCAAGAAGGTAATAAACTGATTAGTGTATTCCAGAGAGTCTCCCACCATGTTCTTACGTATTTTCCAAATTTCTTCCAATTTTTCAGGTGCCATAAGTAATTCTTCTTTTCGTGTTCCTGATTTCTTGATGTCAATAGCCGGGAAGACGCGACGTTCAGACAGTTCCCGAGAAAGCTGAAGCTCTAGATTACCTGTTCCTTTGAACTCTTCGTAAATTACATCGTCCATCCGACTACCTGTATCGACTAAGGCAGTTGCTAAAATCGTCAGACTTCCACCTTCTTCAATATTTCGAGCCGCACCAAAAAATTTCTTCGGTTTATACAAAGCGGCAGGGTCAATACCACCACTTAACGTACGTCCGCTTGGTGGAACCACCAAATTGTAGGCACGTGCTAAGCGGGTAATACTATCCATCAAAATAACTACATCGCGTTTATCTTCCACTAGTCGCATCGCGCGTTCTAAAACAAGTTCAGACACTCTAGTATGATTTTGTGGTTGTTGATCAAATGTTGAATACACAACATCTCCTTTAACACTACGTTCAAGATCTGTTACTTCCTCTGGCCTTTCATCGACCAAAAGAACGATTAATTCTACATCAGGGTAATTATCAGTAATTCCGTTGGCAATTTCTTTAATAATGGAAGTTTTACCGGCCTTCGGAGGTGCAACAATTAATCCACGTTGGCCAAAACCGACAGGAGAAAAAATGTCGATCATTCGTGTTGAGAGACGTCCTGGAGTAGTTTCTAAGGTTATTTGTCTATCAGGATATAAGGCAGTTAGCGCTGGAAAATGCGGGCGTTCCTTGGCCTCTTCTGGATCTTTACCATTAACGCTTTCCACATGCATTAGTCCATAATAACGTTCAGATTCTTTAGGCGGTCGTGCCTTACCAGCAACCTTGTCCCCGTTACGTAAACCGAAGCGACGAATCTGAGAGGATGAAATATAAATATCCTCAGCACTTGAACCGTAGTTAATCGGACGTAAGAAGCCATAACCATCTTGACCGACAATGTCCAAGACCCCTTCCATAATAAAGAAGCCTTGCTTTTCTGCCTGCGCACGGATTACCGCTAGCGCCAATTCCTTTTTGTTCATTTGGCTGTAGTAAGGAATCTTGAAGCCTCGCGCATAAGTGTAAATTTCCTTAAGCGTTTTGTTTTCAAGCTCAGCCATTGTTAAGTAATCGCTCATTATTTTTCCTCTTCCTCAATCATTTCAATCGTAGCTCCAAGTGAAGTTAACTTATCAATAATATGATCATAACCACGCAAAATATATTCAACGTTATAAATAGTAGTGGTTCCTTCCGCCATTAATCCAGCAATCACTAAACAAGCCCCTGCACGCAAATCAGAAGCAACTACTTCTGCACCATGTAATTTGCTAGGTCCATTTAGGACAATCATATTTCCTTCGACAGTCGCGTCTGCGCCCATTCTAACAAGCTCTGGAATATGATTGATCCGTTTTGAATAAATTGTATCAATTATTTCAGCAGTACCTCCAGTTGTTAATAGCAAAGGAGTAATTGGCTGCTGTAAATCAGTCGCAAAACCCGGATATGGCGATGTGGTAATATCAACGGCTCTTAAACCTTCTGAGGGCAGTACATCAATACTGTCTTCAGAGATATTCATCTTAACACCCATCTCTTCTAGTTTAGCAATAAAGCTCTCAATATGCTCATAAATGACATTATTGATTTTTATGCCTTGTCCCAAAGATGCTGCCAATGACAAATAAGTTCCTGCTTCAATCCGGTCAGGAATAATCGAATGAATACAGCCATGTAATTCATCGACTCCCTCAATTCGAATTTCATCTGTACCAGCTCCACGAATCTTCGCGCCCATATTGTTCAGTAAAGTAGCGACATCAATAATTTCAGGTTCACGCGCTGCATTTTCAATAATCGTTCTACCTTTGGCTTTTACTGCTGCCAACATAACGTTTATTGTAGCACCTATGGATACTACATCCATAAAGATACGATCGCCCTTCATTCCTTCTTCATCCGTACGCAAATAAATTACCCCATGCTCATTGGAAACATCTGCACCCAAACTCTCAAAACCTTTTATGTGCAAATCAATTGGACGAGGGCCTAAAAAACAGCCGCCGGGCAAACCAACGACAGCCTCACCAAATTTACCTAATAATGCACCCATAAAATAGTATGAGGCACGCAAAGAATTGATCTTTCCGCTAGGCATTGGAATTGATACGATCTTGCTTGGATCAATTTCCATTCGATTGTCTTCAAATTTTACTGTTGCACCCATGATTTCCAAAATCTCAATCAATGAATGCACGTCTTGAATGTCTGGTACACCTTCTAACACGACGGGAGAATCCGCCATGATTGCTGCTGGAATTAAAGCAACGGCACTATTTTTTGCCCCGCTGATTGTTACTTCACCTTTTAATGGCTTTCCGCCATGAATTACAATTTTTTTCATCTATATTCACCTATTAAGTTATTTACATTTTACATGTAGACCATCTTTCATTTTAGCACATAATAGTTCAGTAAAAAAGATAGTACTCATAAATTAACGGCTGAATTACTAAAGGATTTATAAATAGTAGTATTGTTCTCCGAAACAAACAGGTATTTTCCTTCATACGAAAGAGAACTTTAACTCATTTCTGTTAAAGTATGTCACAAAAAGATATTTTAACAGATCTTATGCTTTTAGAGTAAAAGAAAAACCTCAGATAAAATATCCGAGGTTTAATACTTAAGCAAAATTAAGCTTTGTTTGCAGAACCGAACCAGTCAATGTGTTCTTCAGCATCTTTAACGATTGCTGCAACACCTGGTGCCAATAATTTACGAGGGTCGAATCCTTTTCCTTCTTTATCTTTGCCAGCTTCGATATATTCACGAGTTGCTTTAGCAAATGATAATTGAAATTCAGTGTTAACATTCACTTTAGAAACACCCATTGAGATAGCTTTTTGGATTTGTTCTTGAGGAATACCAGAACCACCATGTAATACTAATGGTACATCAGAACCTACAGCATCAGCAATTGCTTGTAAATGATCGAATGCTAGGCCTTTCCAGTTTTCAGGGTATACACCGTGAATATTACCGATACCACATGCTAGGTAGTCGATACCTGTTCCAACCATTTGTACACATTCGTCAATGTCAGCTAATTCACCAGCACCGATGATTCCGTCTTCTTCTCCACCAATTGAACCAACTTCACATTCAACTGAAACACCTTTAGCATGAGCTTTCGCTACAACGTCTTTAGCCAATTTCAAGTTTTCTTCGAATGGCAAATGAGAACCATCGAACATAACTGAAGTGTAACCAACTTCAATACATTCTAAAGCAGCTTCGTAAGAACCGTGGTCTAAGTGAATTGCAACTGGAACAGTGATATTCATAGACTCTACTAAATCGCAAACAATATCTTTTGCAATTTTATAACCGCCCATGTATTTAGCAGCGCCCATTGAAGTTTGGATAAGAACGGGTGCTTTTTTAGCTTCAGCCGCGCGCAAGATTGCTTGCGTCCATTCTAAATTGTTTGTGTTGAATCCACCGACTGCGTATCCACCTTCACGTGCAGCTTTTAAAAATTCAGCTCCTGATACTACTGGCATAAAAAATTCCTCCTAAGTAATCTTTTTGGCTAAGACATCGTCTTAACTAACGATCTAATTCTAACAAAGATTGCCCCATATTGCTACTACAATCCTTTTTTTAAAGCCTTTACATTCGATAAAACTTACGTCTTAGCACTTTTTTTAGTAAAAAAGACTGAAACAGCCCTAGCTATTTCAGTCAGATACTTACTTTTCTTCTTTGTTTTTTAATGAAGCCCCAACAAAGGCCTTAATCAATGGTTGCGGACGATTAGGACGAGAAATTAATTCTGGATGGAATTGACATCCTACAAAGAATTTTTTCTCTGGTAATTCTACGATTTCTACCAAACGATTGTCCGGGGACACCCCAGAGAATACCATTCCTTGATCTTCAAACAATTCACGGTAGCCGTTGTTGAATTCATAACGATGACGATGACGTTCTTGGATTACCTCAGTATTGCTATAAGCTTCTGCTGTTTTTGTACCCTTTTTCAATTTACATGGGTACAAGCCTAAACGCAAGGTTCCGCCCAAATTCTCTACGTTTTCTTGATCCGCCATCAAGTCAATAATATTATTTGGTGTATCAGGAGCTGTTTCAGCTGAGTTAGCATCCTGTAAATCCACTACGTTACGTGCAAACTCTACACAAGCCATTTGCATACCTAAGCATATACCCAAAAATGGGATATCATTTTCACGAGCATAGCGAATCGCTTCAATTTTCCCTTCAATTCCACGATCACCAAAACCACCAGGAACTAAAATTCCGTCTGCATCGCTTAGCTCTTCTGCTACATTTTCTTTTGACAATTCTTGTGATTTTACCCATTTAATTTCAATGTCAGAATCAAAAGCAAAACCAGAATGTTTCAATGCTTCAACTACCGAGATGTAGGCATCTGGTAGCTCAACATATTTGCCAACTAAAGCAATCTTAGTTTTCTTCTTAAGGTTAAGCACTTTTTCTTCTAATGAACGCCATTCTGACATGTCAGCTTCAGGGGCTTCTAATTTCAAATGATCCAATACGAATTGATCCATTCCTTGTGCTTGCAATGCCAAAGGAATGGAGTATAGAGTTTCGACATCACGAGACTCGATAACTGCTTCAGGTGCTACATCACAGAACTGAGCTAGTTTGTTTTTAGTTCCTTGAGAAACCGGCAGTTCTGTCCGGACAACTAAAATATTTGGTTGAATACCCAGTCCACGCAATTCCTTTACACTATGCTGCGTTGGCTTAGTTTTCATTTCACCAGCAGCCTTCAAGTAAGGAATCAGCGTAGTGTGGATATACATAACATTATCAGAACCAACATCTGCCTTCATTTGACGCAAAGCCTCTAAGAATGGTAGTGACTCGATATCCCCAACTGTTCCACCAACCTCAGTAATGATAATATCTGAATCAGTCATTTTTGCGGCTCTCATAATTTTAGATTTAATTTCGTTAGTAATATGAGGAATTACTTGGACTGTCGCCCCCAAGTATTCTCCTTTTCTTTCTTTACGAATAACCTCTGAATAGATTTTTCCTGTTGTCACATTGGAGTATTGATTCAAATTGATATCAATGAATCGTTCATAGTGTCCTAGATCTAAATCAGTTTCCGCACCATCATCTGTTACGAATACCTCTCCATGTTGATACGGACTCATCGTACCTGGATCTACGTTGATATAAGGATCAAATTTTTGAATCGTTACCTTTAATCCACGATTTTTCAATAAGCGTCCCAGTGAAGCTGCCACGATCCCTTTTCCAATAGAAGACACAACGCCGCCAGTTACAAAAATATACTTTGTCATAAATGAAAAAACTCCTTCATTATAGTTTGCAGGAAAAGCCTAGAAAATAAAGAAAAGCTCCCTATCCATATGAATAGGGAGCGGAATTTCACTAAACTTCTGACCCTTTTAAAAGGGTGCCCAAGCAGTATAATACCCACTATAGCTCGAAAAGTCAACACCTTAAAATGCCTAATAAAGAATTTCTTATTTAAACAAGCGATTCCAAAAGCTTGATTTCTCTTTTGGTTTTTCCTCTTTGGCAGTCTCGTGCAATTTTGGGTATTTCTTTTCAACATCAATAACTGGTATATCGACTGCATAGTCTGCCACTACTAGCAGACCTATTTTTGAGTCATCATCTGCTATTGCATCACTTACAACTGTAAAATCAATTTTCTCTTTCACAGCAATAGTTATATACCGCTGCTGAAGGACCGTAGATACTGCTCCATTAATCAATATCCGTGCTGAAGGTTCTTTTTTGATTTCCATCAACAAACCTGCTTCATTCCCTTTGTCCTGCATTTCCCCAATTGTCATGCTCAATAAGCAACGTTCTCTAAAGGTCCCTAAATATTCTTTTTGTTCATCAGGATTAATTTTTGGGGTTCCATATCGTCCAGTATCCAAATGCTTCTGCAAATTATCCTCTGCCATCTTTTCACTTCCTCAAAATTTACTATTTTTACTAAGTATATCAAAAAATTCTCTTCAATAGAAAAATGCTAACTGCTAAAGTAATAGACAAATTCGGATTGCCTAATCCAAGAATATGTTAACTGTACTTAATCCACTTGTAATAAGGATGGGGTCTTTTTTTTTTTATAGAAAAATTTGGAGAAAAAAGGCTGCATGCTATTTTAACCATGTACTTTGTTACCAACTATGCCCGACAACAACTATTATCCAAATACTTAACGAGTAGAAAAAGGTTTTATCAGTATCACTTCAAAATCGGTCGAAACACTTTTTAGGTAAACAGTGATTTTATGGCTTCTAACAAGAGTTTTTTTAATAGTTATAGAGATCCTTCATCTTTGAATTTAGAAATAGGAGGGATAAACAGGGGCAATAAAAGTAGTTAATTAGCGTTTTGCTAAACCATTTCTCTTAGGTATATTATATTTTCTTCAATTAATTTTCCTTACTTTGCTTTTTTTATCTTTTATTTTCTTACCAATTGCATTTCAGTCCACTGATTTTCTTCTCAGAACTTTACAAACTTATTTATCTTGCGCTTTTATTGCTCATTTATATTTTCTTTATCTATTTGACGACAGATTAAAGATTTTTTGCAATGACCTTAACCAATAAATTCGATGGTCTTCGCTATGTCTTATATCCAATAGTTACCATTAATTGTGATCACTCTGCCTGTCTGTAGAATCTAAATTATCTAATTTTAATCTTTTATAGTAAAAGACCGAAGTCTTATAAGCGACTTCGGTCTTGCTTTTATTATTCTCCTAAAAACATTTTCTTAGGCATTTGTAAGTTAGCAGAAGTGTATGCACACATAAAGGCAGTTCCATTAGGATATTCTTCCGGTACCATTGATTCAAAGATATTCTTTAATGGTGTGTATTGATCTTCCCAAGTTTTCACTTGAATATCTCCTGCTTTGTCAATTAATTCCTGCTTTGTCACAGGAAAACGTACATCAAGTTGGTTGAAAGCTTTTACAAAATAATGCATTCCGATATTTGGAAATCCCATTTTTTTACCCCCTTATTTGTCTTCTAAATAGCTGTACATGGTTGAATCACTGCCTGTTCCATAAGTATCTGGAGAAGCTGCTCCTCGATGATTTCTCAACCATAGCAAGTCACCCATTAACGCCTGCTTTTGAATAGCATCGCATAAGCCTGGATACAAATCGGCTTTAAAGATATATGGAATGCCGACTGGTGCTTGAGCAATAATATCTCCTTCAGGGTTTACCACCATGCTACGACCAAATAAGGAATAACATTCGTCCATCTCGGAAGTATTAGCTGCTACTACATATACCTTATTAAAGTATGCTCCTGCCCGATTGGTAATTTCATACTGATTCTCAAAAGGTGTCATATAAGTGGTTAGGCGTAAAACAACGTTTGCTCCTTTTGACGCTGCCTCCCGCCAGTTATCCTGATAATCGCCATCTGAGCATATAATCGAAGCAATTCGTGAACCCTTTGGCCCTTCAAAGACGCGAATTTCATCTCCTGGGCTAGAAGGTTCAACGGGATTCCAAGGTGTTACTTTACGATAAATATCAACAATTTCCCCTTTATCATTGATAGTAATCGCACAGTTTTTATAAAAGTTGCCATCTTGCTCATCAACGCAGGCACCTACTGCCAGCCAAATTTGATATTCTTTGCAGACAGCTTTTAATTTTGCTAATTCTGGACCATACAAGGTAACACAGCATAACGAGGCGTGTGGGCCTACACCATTCAAGGATGCCTCAGGAGTTACGATCATGTCAATCCCAGGGAATCCAGTAATCGCCCGATCAATCCATTCAATGATCTTATCTACATTCTGCATAACTTCTTCACGAGTTTTAGGTACCACCGCAAGTTTCATTTGAAAAAGTGCTACGCTTAGACATTCTGTTTCAATTTTTCCGTTAATTGGGAAACAATTTCCTACATTCATTGATTGTCCTCCTTTTATACTACAAGTTCTTTTGATGTCACAATTGTTTGCAATAGGCGCGTTGGAGATAAGTGGGTAAAAAACTGGAATTCATGAATCAAATGTGCTTGATCATAGTAACCTAATTGGTGAGCTACCTTTGCTAAAGTCAACTCATTGTCCGCATATATCGCCTTAATTGCATTCTGAAATCGAATAATTCGACTATATAATTTGGGTGTAATCCCAATTTCTTTTCTGAATAGTCGTTGCGTATATCGTTGAGAATATCCTGTTTCTCGACAAATCTTTTCCATCGAAAAGGCAGTTGTTTCTGTGCATAATAAAACAGATAAATACTCCGCCAATACTGAACGTTGATTCTCATTCAAAAAAAGATCGCGATGGCTAGCCAACAACAGTTTTTTCCTATCATGAACCGTTTGAGTATCATAAAGTTTCGAAAACAAGTTTTCTGTATGTGCAAACTGCTCACTAATTGGATAGACTTGATCTATCAAACAGCTTTGATCATTATCAAAGCATCGTAAACCAACATTTGTATAAGGTTTTATTCCAAAGTAGCAAGTATCTGGTTCAAAGGTTAGCTTACAGGTCTGTGTCGCTATCCCCATAAAATATCCTTTTACCTCTTTGCGATCTACCGAGAATAATAAGTTTACACAAGCATCTGGTAAATAATCCGTTTCCATTCTTTCTTTTACTTGAAAAGCATAGAATAACGCTTCTGTCTTCAGATGTTCTCTTGACCAAACAACCATCTCTTCGTGATAATCTTGCAAACGTTCATCATGAGTGAACAGTTGAAAAGGTGTCGCTTCAATCATTTTATTCTTCGTTTCCAATACTCTCATACTGTTCACCTCATAGTTTCTAATCAGATGCAGTTGGACAAGAATCCTTCGTCAAATAAATTGCCGTTTTTAACGCCAAAGGAAAACTTAGGAAAAGAGTGATATAGCCTAAAACCAACAATACAGGATAATTGGTAAACCAAATTTGAAGAAGCATAGGATGGGGACCTACACCTACATAGGTACTTAAAAAGCTAATTGGTGTCACCATACAAAAAGCTAAAACTATAGTTGAAACTAAATGCTGAGAAAAATTTCCATTTTTCAATCCGATTTTCGCGGCCAGAGCATCACCCCAAGCTTTTCCTGGAATCAAATCTCCGATTACATAACTGACAAAGAAGCTGCTGACAAATCCGTGAAAAATTAACTCTGGCGTAAAAGCCTTATTTACATATTGGATATACAATCCTAGCACCAAGCATACTGCGACACCTACAAATATGTTAATGATTGTCCCAAATCGTTCCATCCTGATCATAGTTAGCCCTCCTAACTATTCAATGACAGTAAATAATTTAGAAATAATCCACCATCTAGTGCCGTCATCAATCAGATGAAAATGATCTTCCAATTTTAAAGAGCCGCGGAAACCACTTTCTCGAATGGTTACGTCTGCTATGTTTCCAACAATTACTTTGGAAACAACTTCTGCCTCGTATGGGTCTCCATTGCTTTCCATCGATGCTTGCGAACCAATATCTTCAATAAACGGCTGCGGATCACCAATTAATAATTGATCTCCCAAATAGCCAGTCATTCGTGCCTTTTCATGGAAAACTGATTGGAGTAATTCCGTGTCACCTGTAAAGGTTCCTTTGATATATGCATTTACCACTTTATCGACAGTGTTCATTCCATATCCTCCTTTATTTTCGCTTCGAAAAGTACATGCGCATGTCTTTCTTGTAATTAAATCTAACACATATTTTCAGTAATGAATTGTAAAAAATGTACCAACTTTACTTATCTCTATCATACCTTGTTTCAAAGAAATATTCTTATCATTTTTATTAAACTATTTAAAGAAACTTAATTGGTTAACCTTCACTCACTATACTTCTAAGCAATCTAGTTATTTATAAAACACGCAGAAACCGCTTACTGTTTTTTTAATAAAAATTGTTTTGTAATGTAAGCTTCATAAAGCAGAAATCTTTGATGTTATATTTTTTGACATATATTATTCGGTTTATTGATTTTATGCAGAGTCACTCAGCTCATTTAACGAAGACAGTACAAAAAAACCTGCATGTCCAAATATGAACAACATGCAGGTCTCCATTCAACCTAATACCAATAAAAATTATTTACCGATAAATGGGTTATTTTTTAAGTTGTAGAAAGATTTGATTCCTTGGTATTCAGCGATATCACCTAATTGATCTTCAATACGTAGTAATTGGTTGTATTTTGCAATACGGTCAGTACGTGAAAGAGAACCAGTTTTGATTTGACCAGCATTAGTCGCAACTGCAATGTCAGAAATTGTTGAGTCTTCTGTTTCACCAGAACGGTGAGAGACAACCGCAGTATAGCTAGCTTTTTTAGCCATTTCAATTGCATCAAAAGTTTCAGTCAAAGTACCGATTTGGTTAACTTTGATTAGGATTGAGTTAGATACACCTTTTTCGATACCTTCAGCTAATTTTTCAGTGTTTGTAACGAACAAGTCATCACCAACCAATTGAACTTTGTCGCCTAAAGCATCAGTTAATTTCTTAGTACCTTCCCAGTCATTTTCATCCAAACCGTCTTCGATTGAGATGATTGGGTATTTTGCAACTAGTTCTTCATAGAATGCAATCATTTCATCAGTAGTTTTTTCGCCTTCGCCTGAGTCAGCTAAAACATAAACACCTTTTTCTTTATCAAAGAATTCTGAAGAAGCAGCATCCATAGCAAGAACGATATCTTTACCAGGTACATAGCCAGCTTTTTCAATAGCTTCAATAATTACTTCAAAACCTTCTTCGTTAGAACCAAGGTTAGGAGCAAATCCGCCTTCGTCACCAACTGAAGTTGCCAAGCCTTTAGCTTTCAAAATAGAAGCCAATGCGTGGAATACTTCTGCACCGTAACGTAGAGCTTCTTTAAATGTAGGAGCTCCAACAGGCATGATCATGAATTCTTGGAAATCAATAGAGTTATCAGCATGTGATCCGCCATTGATGATATTCATCATAGGAGTAGGCAAAACTTTTGTATTGAATCCGCCAAGGTAGTTGTACAATGGGATTTCTAGGTAATCAGCGGCAGCACGTGCAGCTGCAATAGAAACACCAAGAATCGCGTTCGCACCCAATTTACCTTTGTTAGGAGTGCCGTCTAATTCGATCATTGCATGGTCGATAGCTGCTTGGTCGCGTACATCATAGCCAATGATTGCTTCAGCAATAATGTTGTTCACATTATCAACAGCTTTAGTAACACCTTTACCTAAGTAGCGAGATTTGTCGCCATCACGTAATTCAACTGCTTCATATTCACCAGTTGAAGCACCTGAAGGAACCATTCCACGGCCAAAAGCACCGCTTTCTGTGTAAACTTCTACTTCGATTGTTGGGTTACCACGAGAGTCTAAGACTTCGCGTGCGTAAACATCTGAAATAATTGACATGTTTTGTCTCTCCTTTAAGTTTGTTTTATTAATAGGGTATAAAACCCTCATAACCAATATTAGTAAAAAACGATTGTAGTTGCAATTAAAAGTGTCTTAATTGACGAAATTATTTTGCACCTTCAAGTAAAGCTAAGAATGAATCAGCTTTTAGGCTGGCTCCGCCAACTAAAGCTCCATCAACATTTTCTTTAGCCATATACTCAGCAATATTTTCAGGTTTTACAGAACCGCCGTATTGGATACGTACAGCTTCTGAAACTTCCTTACCATAAATGTCTGCAACAGTTGAGCGAACAACTCCACAAATTTCATCAGCAATTTGTGCATCGGCAGATTTACCAGTACCGATTGCCCAGATTGGTTCATAAGCAATAACCATACTTGATACTTGTTCAGCTGTTAAGCCAGCTAAGCCAGCTTTAATTTGTCCTTCAATCCATTCAGCTGTTTTGCTTGCTTCATAAGTCTCTAAAGATTCACCACAACAAAGAATTGGTGTCATACCATTAGCAAAAATAGCTTTCGCTTTTTTGTTGATTTCTTCATCTGTTTCATGGAAGTATTCACGACGCTCCGAATGGCCGATAATCACATATTCCACACCAAGATCAGCTAATGCAGCAGGTGAAGTTTCACCAGTGAATGCACCAGCGTTTTCCCAGTAGCAGTTTTGTGCTGAGATTTTCAATTCAGTTCCTTTAGCAGCTTCAACTAATTCTTGCAGGAACAAAGCAGGTGATCCGATTACTGAATCTACTTGATCGTTTGCAGGAATTTTGTTTTTTACTGCTTCAGCAAAATCTTTAGCTTCAGAGGCAGTTAGATTCATTTTCCAGTTTCCAGCGATGATTGGTTTACGCATGTATTGCACTCCCTTTTCATTTTTAAATACTAATGTTATGTAAAGAATCTAGGGCAAAGCCCCAGTTCTTTACATAATTAATTATTTGTCATTGATTGCAGCAAGCCCAGGTAATTCCTTACCTTCTAATAATTCAAGACTTGCACCGCCACCAGTTGAGATGTGCGTGAACTTGTCAGCAAAACCTAATTGTTCAGCTGCAGCTGCAGAGTCTCCACCACCGATGATAGTAGTCGCATCTTCTAAATTAGCAATCGCTTCGCAAACACCGATAGTTCCGCGTGCAAAGTTGCTCATTTCGAATACGCCCATAGGTCCGTTCCATACAACTGTTTTAGCACCTTTTAACGTTTCAGCGAATAAAGCAATTGATTCAGGTCCAATGTCAAGACCCATTTGTCCTACTGGAACATCACCAGCATGTTCTTCAGTTGGTACATCATTAGAGAATTCAGCGGCTGTAATTGAGTCTACTGGTAAAACTAATTTGTCACCAGCTGCTTCAATTAATTCTTTCGCCAATTCAACTTTGTCTGCTTCAACTAAAGAGTTCCCAATTTCCATACCTTTAGCTTTATAGAACGTATAAGTCATTCCGCCACCGATCAAGATTTTGTCAGCTTTAGGAATTAGATTTTTGATTACGCCAATTTTATCAGAAACTTTTGCTCCACCTAAAATTGCGATCATTGGACGTTTTGGTTCTTCGACCGCTTCGCCGATGAATTTAATTTCTTTTTCCATTAGGAAGCCAGCAACTGTAGGAATGCCAGTTGAAGCAATCCCAACGTTTGAAGCGTGGGCACGGTGAGCAGTGCCAAATGCATCATTTACAAATACGTCGCCTAGAGAAGCCCAATATTTGCCAAGTTCAGCATCATTGCCGCTTTCTTTTTTACCATCAATGTCTTCAAAACGAGTATTTTCGAAAACAACAACGTCGCCATCTTTCATGTTGTTGATCGCAGCTTCCAAATCAGCGCCACGAGTTTCAGGTACGAAAGTTACTTCTTTACCCAAAAGTTCGCCTAAGCGTTTAGCAACTGGTGCTAAAGATTTACCAGCTTTATCTTCTTCCGTTTTCACACGTCCTAGGTGAGAGAACAAAATTGCTTTTCCGCCGTTATCAATAACGTAGTTAATAGTAGGCAGCGCTGCTTTGATACGAGTATCATCACCGATCACGCCGTCTTTTAAAGGAACATTAAAGTCTACACGTACCAAGACTTTTTTATCTTTTAAATCAATATCTTTAACAGTCATTTTTGCCATGAAAAAAGACCTCCTAAATTTTTTTGACACTTCGTCTATTATATACCTCTTCGGTTGAAAAAGGTAACGATAACCTATTAAAAAAACGGAGAAGCGCGTTGCTTCCCCGCCTTTTTCAGACAATGTTTAAATCTTATAAGTTAGCAAAGTATGCTAAAGTACGTACTAATTGTGCAGTGTATGACATTTCATTGTCGTACCAAGCAACAGTTTTAACTAATTGTTTGTCGCCAACAGTCATAACTTTAGTTTGTGTAGCATCAAATAATGAACCATAAGTCATACCAACGATATCAGAAGAAACGATTTCGTCTGTGTTGTAACCATAAGATTCGTTAGCTGCTGCTTCCATAGCTGCATTGATTTCATCAGCAGTAACTTCTTTTTCAAGAACAGTTACTAATTCAGTTAATGAACCAGTTGCAACAGGAACACGTTGAGCAGCACCATCTAATTTACCGTTCAACTCAGGAATTACTAAGCCGATAGCTTTAGCAGCACCAGTTGAGTTAGGAACGATGTTTGCAGCAGCTGCGCGTGCACGACGGAAGTCACCTTTAGGATGAGGTCCATCAAGAGTCATTTGGTCACCTGTGTAAGCATGGATAGTTGTCATAATTCCTTCAACAATACCAAATTTATCGTTCAAAGTTTTAGCCATAGGAGCTAAACAGTTAGTTGTACATGAAGCACCAGAGATAACTGTTTCTTTACCAGTTAAAATGTCATGGTTTGTGTTGTAAACGATTGTTGGAACGTCGCTTCCACCAGGAGCAGTAATGATAACGCGCTTAGCGCCACCTTTCAAGTGCAATTCAGCTTTTTCTTTAGAAGTGAAGAATCCAGTACTTTCAAGAACGATATCTACACCTAGATCGCCCCAAGGAATTTCTTCAGGGTTACGGTGAGAAGTAACTTTAACTTCTTTTCCGTTAACGTCAAAAGATCCTTCGTGAACTTCAACTGTTCCATCGAAACGGCCTTGTGTTGTATCATATTTTAACAAGTGAGCTAACATTTTAGCATCTGTTAAATCATTGATAGCAACTACTTCTAGTCCTTCTACATTTTGGATACGACGGAAAGCCAAGCGTCCAATACGTCCAAATCCGTTAATTCCAACTTTTACTGTCATTTAAAAATTCCTCCTTATGGAATTAGAAAAATATTTATTTTAAAGGGTTGCCCCTTTTAAAATCTCGTTTGCTGCGGCTTCATCGGTGATGAACCACGTTTGTTTTGGAGCATTTTTCATATAAGCCATAATTGCTTTGGCTTTAGATTTCCCTCCAGCAACTGCTAAAACAATTGGAATCTTCTGGACATCTTCAAGTGTTAACCCAATCCGGGAAGCTCGATAAACGATCTGTCCACTTTCATCAAAAAAGTAACCAAATGATTCCGCTACTGCTTTATGTTGTCTTAAAGAGACAATCTCTTCTTCCAGCATTTTTCGTCGGGCTGCCATATGCAGGGCTCGTCCAATACTGTGAACGACACAATTTGCCTGCTTAATTGTTGCGAGAACATCCATAATAGATGGTTCTTTCAACAAAGTGTGATACGCTTCCTGACTTAGCTGTTCTGGTACATACAACACTCGATGATTGCCTTTTGCATTAGCTGCCATAACCGCACTGATTGAGTTGGCTTGAATGGAAACTGACTCTCCAATCCCACCTCGCGCAGGTACGAATAAATTCTTACGGTTATTTGTTTCAAGTGGCGTAATATGTCGAGCAATCTCAGCCATTGTTGTACCACCCATAACGGCAATAACATTTCTACCATCAGGTAATTGACGATGCAAGGCTTCGTTGACAAGTTCTCCGAAATCTCCATTGACTTTCGGTTGTTCATCACTGTCACCAGAAACGATGAGACATCGATCAATGTTGAACATCGAAGCTAGCTGCTTCTCTAACTGGTCCATCCCAGTAAATTGGTCCATTAACAGATCCAACTGCTGTAAGATGTCTTTCCCTCTTTCCGTTAAGGACATTCCGCTTTTGTTGGTTTCAATTAAACGCTGATCTCTTAAAAAATCAGTCTCCCCACGCAACACACGTTCTGTTAAGCTTAACGACTCAGCAAGGTTTCTTCGCCCAATTGGTTGCATCCAGAAAATATTCTGTAATACCCGATATCTTCTTTTCACCGTATTCAACACATCAGGGGCAATAGCTTCAAGAACTCTGATTTCAGATAACAAAGGATTCCCTCCATTGGACTCCTTAAGTCCCTCATAGACTTTTAGCGACCCATGAATAGTAAAAAAAAGTAAGTTCTATACTTGATTTTTTCAATCTCAAACCTTACATTGCAAATTTTACCAGTTTTATGCCTAACAAGCAAGGGAAAAGCCAAGATTTTTTTCTTGGCTTAGTCAAATCGTTTTCGTTTAGATGAACTTGCGATTCCTAGTGCTTCTCGGTATTTAGCAACTGTTCTTCGGGACACTTTCTGCCCATTCGTTTTTAACATATCAGCAATTTTTTGGTCAGACAAAGGTTTATTTTTGTTCTCATCATCAATAAATTGTTTGATTAACTGCTTTACCTCATCCGCCGAAGTATCTTCGTCACTGATTTTATTCACAAAAAAACCTCTTAGTTCAAATACACCGAAATCAGTTTCAATGTACTTTCCATTTACAGCTCTGCTAATAGTTGACTCATGTACTTCCAGTTCTTTGGCTATATCCTTCAACATCAATGGTTTAAGTGCACCCTTCTTCTCTAAAAAGAAAGGTTTCTGATATTTCACAATTAGTCTGCCTACTTCTAAAATGGTATCCTTACGCTGGCCAATAGTGCGCTTCAACCATTCATATTGCTGCAGCTTTTCTTTTAGATAGTCTTTGGTTTCAGAATCAGCTTGTTTTTCTAAACGAGTAAAATAATTCTCGTTAAAATTTAGTCGCAGCTGCCCTCTTTTATTGGAAAGAACGTCCAATTTATCCTCTTTACGTATTAATGTGAGATCAGGAATAATAAAGTCTGGAACACTTTCCCCAAAACCAGCACCAGGAAATGGGTTCAAAGACCGGATGTAGTCGATAATTTCCTGCACCTGAACCATCGTTAAATTATATTCCTTGCCCAACTGCTCAAAACGGTGGTTTGCGATTTTTTCAAAAGCTTCTTCTAATAGTAGGTAAGCCAAGTCTGGAGCATAATCATCTCGTTCGGTCTGAAGCATCAAACATTCTCTTAGGTCTCTAGAACCTACGCCAGGCGGGTCCAACTGCTGAAGCAGTGTCAGAGCATCTAAGAACTGGATATCGGTCGCTCCCATTTCTTGCTTAATTTCTTCTTCATCAACCTTCAAGTAGCCGTTTATATCTACATACTCAACTAACACCAGTATAATTCTCCGTAAAAAAGTATCACGATAGTTAAGATGCACTTGATTAATTAAATATTCAAACAGTGATTCGTACTGATCAGGAATTTGCCCAATAAAATCAGATTTGTCAGAACGATCACCCATCATAGTCAGATCACTGCGGATTTTTGGTGCTACTACCTCAATTAATGGATTTTCTAAAGAAATCGTCTCAACGTAGTCCCGCAGCTCTTCGGTATTGAATTGTAGCATTTGAATAGCTTGTTGAAGCTTTTGCGTCATAGCCAGCTTCTGTGTCTGTTGTTGCGCTTGCGAATAACCTTGTTGAAACTTCATTGTAATTTCCCCTTGTTTTTTTTAGATAATGTGCTAAACTAATAATCGTTGCTGCGCCCTTAGTGTAGTGGATATCACGTAAGATTCCGGTTCTTGAGACGGGGGTTCGATTCCCTCAGGGCGCGTCTTTTAAGCAGTTTTAAGTATACATGAATTTACAAGTTTTGACAAAATGCTTTTGTTTAACAAGCAGCATATAATTGAGTACTAATTTTGAGAGAGCTGGGTAGCTCTTTTTTTATTTATAAAATTATAAATCCGACTAAAAAAGAGCAGGCTCTATGCCTACTCTTCATCATCGTCGTCATCATCAAAATCATCATCGTCGTCATCAATAACGCTTAGATCATCTTCGATTCCGCCAGGAACAACTTCTTCGTCGTCGGTGTTTTCATCGGCACCAATTTCTTGTAGATCAGAATTGTATGCTGCGATTTCATCATCGTCATCGTCGTCATCATCATCAATATCTTCTTCATCGTCATCGATCAAATCAGTATCTTCAGGATCGTCGTCGTTGTAATCAATTGCATCGTCATCACCATTAATGAAGGCGTTGACTCTTTTACGTTTCTTACGACGTGGTGTTTCTTCATCTTCTTCATCTAATCCATGATTTACTTCTTCATCAATTGAATCGATAGCGTACCATGAACGCAATCCCCAACGATTATCTCCAAGAGAAATGAAGCTTCCATCAATATTCAAATCTGTATAAAATTGGGCTAATGCATCACGAATCTCGCTGTCTGACTTGCCAAGGTATGTTTGGATTTGATTTACTAAATCTGAAAAATCCATTACCTCGCCGCGTTCTTCCAGGATTGCGTGTGCCACTTCAATCATTGACAATTCATCTTTAATTAAACCATCAAAAACACTAAGTTCCAAGTATGACACGTCCTTTCAAAGTCTACTCCTTATCATACAAAATCACTGACTAAAAAGCAAACCTTTCTTCATTTTAAGTGGTAAATTCTAAAATCAAATTGTAATCACCGACTTTTTCATTATGCATTGAAAGAGAGTAATCAATCGTTACAATTCCAGAAAAAGGTCGATCTTTTAGACTGACGTGCAATTTGTGTGTATCAGTCGTAATTGCGATCATGCCATAGGGTGTCTTATAACTAGTTTCTATTTTTTCACGATACCCAAATTTCATTCGCAAACGCATCTCGCCTGAACGGATTAATTGTATGCGGGAATCGGGTGTGATCTTCATTGTTACTGGCACCTCACTGCCATCAGACTGTACTTCTTTATAACGTATGTACAATGTGCTCCCCATCTGAACAACCTGACCGAACAAATCAAAGACAAATTCTTCGACCTCATTGTTCTGTGTTACTTTCGTTTGCAATTTTATCTTAGCTGGAAATCCGCCTTTAATATTCACAGAGTCTCGCCCCTTTCACTTCTATTTTTCACGGTTTTATTTTTTTTGTCAACTACTTGCTTTATTTTGGTAGCTTACACTACGCGAAACGAACTTTTTTGTTTATACTTGTATCAGATACTGTTTGAAAGGAAGATTTGATGAAAACTGCCCTGCTGTTCGATCAAAAGATGATTTCCCACGAGAATCATTTCAGCCCTTTTGCCTTAACCGATGTTCTGACTACCTATTCTGGTGAGAATAATCAGCCGATTATCCATTTTTGGCAGCTTTCACAAACCCTCATCTTAGGAATGAAAGATAGTCGAGTATCGCATCTCGACCGGGGGCTAAAGAGCATCCGGGAAGCTGGCTATTACCCTTTGTTACGAAATTCTGGGGGATTAGGTGTTGTGAGCGATTCAGGTGTCTTGAATGTTTCCTTAATTCTCCCAAAACAAACGATCAACTCTTTGTCAATTGATGACGGCTATCAAACAATGCTTGATTGGTTAAATCGTACCGTTTATGGAAAATCTGCCAAGATTATAGCTGGAGAAGTTTCCGATTCTTATTGTCCTGGAAAATTTGATCTCTCAATAGAAAACAAAAAGATTGCAGGTATTGCACAGCGCAGGGTAAAAGAGGGTGTTGCAATTATGATGTATCTAAGTATTTCCGGTGATCAAATACAGCGAGGAGAATTAGTTCGGTCATTCTACCAAGCTGGGCTAGATGAATTTGGCACCTTAGGTTACCCTGCCGTTAATCCTTACAGTATGACCACTCTTGCCGACGTATTTAATGAAGAGTTAACTATCAGCGAAGTTAAACAGCAGTTACTAAAGGGTACTGATTTCAACAATGAAACCAATCGTCTTACAGCATTTTATCAAACGGATGAATATCAACAGCGATTAAAAAATATGCACCAAAGAAACCTTAACATTCAGGAGGATTTTCATGACGAGTTATAAAAATCAATTATTACCTATGGAAAAAGTTTTCCGTGATCCTGTCCATAATTACATTCATGTTCAGCATCAAGTTATTTTAGATTTAATCAATTCTCGTGAAGTACAAAGACTGCGACGAATCAAGCAGCTGGGAACCTCTTCCTATACTTTTCACGGAGCTGAACATAGTCGCTTTTCACATTCGTTGGGTGTCTATGAGATTACTCGCAGAATTTGCGATATTTTCAAACGAAATTATCCAATTGAAAAATTAGGCAAGGATGGTTGGGATGACTCTCATCGCATAGTTGCTCTATGTGCAGCCTTACTCCATGATATTGGACACGGCCCTTATTCTCACACCTTTGAACACATTTTTCATACAGATCACGAAGCCTTGACTGTTGCTATTATTACTTCCCCAGAAACGGAAGTTTTCCAAATTTTGAATAATGTGGAAGAAGGTTTCCCAGAGAAAGTTGCAAGTGTCATTACCAAGACCTACAGTAATCCGCAGGTAGTTCAAATGATTTCCAGCCAAATTGATGCTGATCGGATGGATTATTTACTGCGAGATGCTTATTATACAGGTACGGAGTATGGAACCTTTGATCTAACCCGTATTCTACGAGTGATTCGTCCTTATGAGGGGGGAATTGCTTTTTCAATGAACGGGATGCATGCGGTTGAAGATTATATTGTCAGTCGCTATCAAATGTATGTACAGGTCTATTTTCATAGCGTTTCGCGAGGTATGGAAGTCATTTTAGAGCATTTGCTGGATCGTGCTCATGAATTAAGTCAGAATACTCCTGAGATTTTCGCTTATCATTCGCAATTATTGCTTCCGTTTTTGAATCAATCTTTTACTCTAGAGGATTATTTGAAACTTGATGATGGAGTTTTGAATACTTATTTTGCTCAGTGGAGCGATGAGAAGGATGTCATTTTGAGTGATTTAGCCCAGCGATTTTTAAATAGAAAACCTTTGAAATCCGTGGCTATTGACACACCAGATAATCCACTGTTAAGTAAAATGCGCGAACTCGTTGAAAAAGTGGGTTTTAATGCAAGATATTACACGGCGATTAATTCCAGTTATGACTTACCTTACGATTTTTACCGACCT
Organism: Candidatus Enterococcus ferrettii; assembly: GCF_017377655.1. GTDB lineage: Bacteria > Bacillota > Bacilli > Lactobacillales > Enterococcaceae > Enterococcus_A > Enterococcus_A ferrettii. Next base: position 70,394 of record NZ_JAFREL010000047.1, on the reverse strand, counting down.
GAGCTTGACCACCATCGTACACAAATAGAAATCATGCAGTCTGATGGTACATTAGTAGAATTATCCCAGGCCAGCCATCTGGTGGCTGCCTTAGCAGGTCAAGGTCAGGGGGATGCGCGTTTTTATTATCCTAAGGAAATGACTCAGATTAGTCCTAATAACGCTAATCTTTTTGATGATGATTATACCGAGTTCGCTAGTTACATTCGTAATGGCAAATTATTAAATATGAAAAAACGCTAGTACAATTTTTGGTACTAGCGCTTTTCTATTTAGTCAGATGATCTAAAGCAATCTCATTCAAAAAATGCGTGACATGTGAAGCGTAGGCCGCGTGAAAGAAAAAGTCATGAGTAGCTAATTCTTCAACTGTCATTTTACCACGAACGATTACTGAAAAAAGATTAGCAAACGAACTGATATCTGCTTCTGAAGCCGCTTGTATACCTAAAATTTCATTAGTGTCTTCATGAACAAAAATGACAGTATAAATCTTCGCAGACCCTTCACTGTGCAATGAGTAAACACCACTAGACTTGTTAATACTATACGTAATAAACCGTTCGTTACGTGTTTGAGCGCCACTACGAACAATCGTCAGACCAAAGGCTGCAAAAACATTTGTTTTTGTACTTTCGAATTTCAAGATATTTTTTCCACTGATGTCATGAGCTGCAACCATAGCCGTTCGAACTGAGTTATTAATCAACGGCATATAAAATTTCTCACTTATTGGCATTAAAGGTAAGCGGAGAAGATCACCTAGTACATAAATTGAATTTTCCGCCTGAAAGCGTTCGTTTACTACACTACTGCCATCAATGTCGAGAGCAATCGTTTCCTCAAGGATTTTATGATTAGGTTCAAGATTAGGTGCCTTGATGATCATATCATACTCAAAAATCCCTTGGTTCGTACACATGCAAGCAGCCCCCGTGTTCCCTTGGATGGCTTCAACATCTATCCCTGTGTAGAACTTAATGTTATTTTTACTCATCTTGTTAACAATAGCTTCTGTGATCACTTCATCAACTGCCAATTCTAATAAGTGATCAAATTTTTCTAAAATAGTAATTTGAAGCTCTGGTTTATATTGTCGAAGTGCGGAAGCCAATTCAATACCTATAATTCCGCCTCCTAAAATAGCAACTGCAAGAATATCTTCTTGCAACTTCTCTAATGTATGTTGTGCATCCTTTAGTGTTTTGGTTTGATAGACAAGATTTGCTCCCTGCTCAGCTGCTAACGGACGTTGAATAGAGCCAATCGCAATAACTAAGTGATCATAAGCAATCGTCTTAGTATATTCATGTTGCTGAATAATAACTTGTTTTGATGTAGGGTTGATCCGTAAACATTCACTTTCTAAATGGACATCTATTTGCTGCAACTTCAAGGTTTCTTCATCGTATAGAATGGCTTCCTTCAATGAATCTATTTGCCCTTTCAATAATTGGTTCAAACCATTTGGAACATAACCTAAATACTTTTCTTTTTCATAAATAGTGATCTCTTGGTGTTTATCCAATTTCCGGATCTCTAGAGCAGCCTGTACCCCAGCAAAGGACCCTCCAATAATTACAATCATAGCGTATATTCCCCTGTCCCATTTGCTAATTCATTTAGAATTTCTTTTAAAGCGTTGATATCGTACTCACTACCTATCTCAGAAATCGTGTAGTACCTTTCCACCTTACAATCTTGTTCCATTCTATGGTCACTGATGACCAGATGATAGTATTTTCCAGGAATATAATCTTCAAATTCAACTGGATAATTACTAGTTAACGCTTCAACGAGGAGTAATTGATTTGCTCGATTGCTTATGCGATTGAAAGAAAAGGATAGACCTACCTTGACTTCCCTAACGTTTCTACGGGAGATAAGCAATAATATGTCCATATAAACCCCAAATAAAACGTATTCAGGAATTAGTATTTTGCGATATTTTTTTGCGAATTTTTGAACTCGTCGAACCATTTCTTCAGCATGCGGTTGATAAAAATCCATTTCAGGAATTCCTTCTCCAGCACTAGCAGCATGTTCATAGTATTCCTCAAACCACCCAGAAAACTTAAATACATTAAAATGAATACGAAAAAGAAACATGGTAATCTCTAACCATAATCCCGGATTTTTCTTTTGATAAAAAAAATCATGTTCATTTAAATAGTCAAAAATAATGTCATTCATTTTAATAACTGGTGTCTGCTCTTGGAAATTCTTTTCGTAGATATGGTAGCTGACATCATCAGTCGCAGAAAAAATATTGATGTTGCATAAAAAAAAGTAAAAACTTTTTAGCTCGAATGTTTCTATCGTAATCGCATAACGTTCTGAATAAATTGACAAGGACGCTTTTACTAATTTTAAAACATCCGCTGAAATAGTTGTTTCTTCTGCTCTAGTAAGATGGAGTTGAAACTGCTCTTGCTTTTTGCGCCTTTTGCCAAAAATTTCTAGATATAAAACAATTTTCTGTCGAATATCTTCTGAAAATTTTTTTTTAAAAGTAGACTCTAAGTGTTCAATAACTATTTCACGCATGGAAAGATCAATCTCAGAGATTACACGGGATTCTGTGTACCACAATAATTGGAAATAAAAATAGCGAATTTGAAGTTCGTCTCCTTGTATTTCTCCATTTTCCAAAGTTAATTTAAACTCTTTTAATGCTTCATTTAACTCTTTGATTTTTCTAAAAAAAGAAGCCCGGCTGATTTGGAATTTCTGAGTAAAATAAGTAATTTCTTTCTTAAACCCATTCAAATGTTCTACTAGCAATTGATATTTAATCGAATCCCTCAATCGATCAATCATTAATTCATGAAGGGTGAATTCAGGAGCAAGCTTTATAAATAACTCTGGTCCATTAAAAATAATCCTTATTTTTCCGTCCTGCGCTTCAAGTGAGGCATTAATTTCATCTAAATATTTGTGCAAGGTTGGTAAAGAAATTTTAAACTCTTGCATCAATTCTTCTTTTGTTCCAATTCCTCCATTACGATAAAGCTGACGAATAATTCGTATCTGCAAGTCAGACGATCGATCAAGTAGATGATGGATATTCATTTTCTTCACCTCCTAAAACAAGGATAAATGAGAAAAGAAGAAATTACAATTTTGAAATTTTTGAAAAACAGCCGATAACTTATTACAACTTTATTCTCCCCGACAACAGTTATGCATGCATATAAAAACTCGATGCATTTCTTGGGTTGGTTGCATCGAGTTTTATTTTATTGTACAGGTTCACTTACCAAAGCCCATTCAATTTCAGTTTGATAGGCTTCCTCCGTTTTTACTTGGCCTTTGGGAATAGTTAAACTCACGTCTGCTGCTTTCCACTGCAAAGTAGAAATTTCTTTACCTGATTCGGTCATATTATATGCACCAAAAATTGTTTGTTCTTGGGTTTCACCGGAGAGAACAATTTCTTTGGCAAACATTGTTTTTTCAGCAATTTCAGGCGACATTTTACTATTTCTAGCAATACCTCTTGGAATAATTAATTCTGCTCCTTTAATTTCATGGCCGTTCGTCGAGCGAAATGGCTTGATTTGCTGAACCTTTAGTTGCCAACCACTTTCTTCAAGACGTGCATCCGAAACCTGTACCCACTGTTTATCTAATAGGTTTCCTGTAGTGGAAAGTCCGGGTAACGCCTGGTAGGTTTTGGTGTCAAATTGTAGCGGTACACTACCAAATCGAAAGTCATCGGGAATATAGTCTATCCGTAATTCCCCAGTTTTTGCAGTTCCTTCATTTTCTTGTCCATTCTCTGGTCGAGAGCCTGGTTGTGGATCATCAGGATTAACAACCTCCGGAGGTCGACTGGCGTCAATACGAATCTCAACCTCCTGTGACAATCCTGATTCAATCTGAGCGTGTTCAGGGGCAACCGTTAAGACTACTGTATAGATTCCTGGCCTATTTTCCAATTCTGAGAAGTCATACTTGATATGCTCTGTTAATAAGATCTGTTCAAAATCTTGCAGACGATAACTAATAGCTTGAATGGAGTCTTTCACTAATTGCTCGAAGTCATTGTGATTAAGTTCTTCAATCTCAAAATAAGAAAGCTTTACGTCATTCCCCATTAACAAATGACCAACATCATGAACGATCAACTGACTCTCAACCACTAGTTGATTCCCCGCATCGTCTCTTAACAAGACAGATATGTCATATTCTCCAAATTGGTGCATATATTGCTGTAGTTGAGCAATTGGTTCAACAAACTCGCTATGGATGGCCGTACCGGGATTCGAATCACTTCGATTTGCAGTAAAGTGTTCAACCCCTGGCAGTTCATCTCCCACCACAGCATGAACTTTTACTGCTTCACCTTCTGGAGCGGTAGTATCCAATACTGTCACCTGATCGGTGTCAGATTTCCCGTCCTTAAAAGCATATGCATGGATAATATTTCCAGCAGTAAAAGTGGGGGATTTTTCGGAAATAGTGAATTCAAAATTCCCTGTTTCATCTGCCTGGACCGTATATGGAAGAGTCATCTCATCCAACGTTTCTCCTGTTTCCACCTCCACCGGGCTCTCTACTAAATTATTATCAGCAGGAAAGCTTATTTGGCCGTTTGAAACAATTGTTTCGCTCATCCGAACAAATGCATTTGGATTAGTTTGCCCTTTAATAACTTTTGAATTTTCATCACTAGGATTATCAACCGGCTGATTAGAAATTACTGCATCTACATCAGGAATAAATTCGAATAATAAACGTTGAAATCCCGTAGTCTGTCCCGTATCAAAATTTTCTAAAAATTCCTGACGAATTGCCGAGTTAACCGAACGACCTTGAAGGTTACTTCGATCCACGTTGTTCGTTCGATAAGGAATTTGCATATCAAACATTGGAAACCAATCATAACTCGGTTCTCCTTGTTTACCTCGTTGCCAGGCTTTAACCCGTTGCACGTCCACCTCGAATACACCATTATTGCCACCCATATTAATTAATGCTCGATTATTTGCTGGAATAGATAAGAATTCCAGATCTACACTTTTTGCATCACTAAATATAAATTCTGAGTTTGTACCAAAGTTTAATAAGTAATGTGCTCGACTACCATCACCGTCAGCTCTAAGATTGAATGTACCTAAGCGCCCCACCTTAAATTTAGCATAATTTCCAGTGCTAAAAATGTTAGTAGTAGCTGAACCACGATTTGTTGAGACAATGTCAACGACCCCACCTTCTAGACCACGGTTTGGGTCTTCTTCCTTAACCTCGAAAGTTACTGGATTTGATGAACTACCTCTGTCTAAATCAACCATTGTTCCGGTTAAGCCATCAGCCTGAATGGATAATTCTGCCGCCGCACCAATCAAAAACTGACTTTGATCACCAGCACTTATTGCTTTTGCTGCTGCAGTACCCTGCAAATTCATATTTACCTTAGATTGAGGCTTCAAATCAAAGAGACTATAATTTCCTATAGAAATTACGGAATTTGTTCCTTGGATATTTTTAATATCGAAATTAATTTCTGCTCGTTCTCCTAGGTTAAAGGTACTGGAATTTCCGATGCTGATAATATCTCTCAAACCAGAATGACTGTCTTTGTAAACGCTCATTTTACTTTCTTCGTCCATAATAAACTCATTATTACTTGACATGTTTAAAATACCGTATTGATCTCGTTCACTTCTATCTGAGTGGTAACGATAAGAATAATTAACAGTCGAATGTTTCTTCATATGAAAAGTCCCATTTAAATCAATACCGTAGCCACTTGCCTCACCTGCTACCGTACTAGATTCATGTTTTGCCTCTAAAATAACATCCGCATGTTCGCCAATAACAACATTCCCACCATTCGAAACTGCTATATTTCCTGAATTTTGAGTACTTCCCAAAAAAGTAGAACCATTTAACATTTCGAAATTTTTTATTTGTAAATTTGCTTGCCCACTGTAGTTCGTCGTGTGTTTTTCATTATCAACAGGTGAGACGTAAGAAGTTACTATATCGTTGACTACGTCTCCTGAAAATTTCACATCCGTACTAACTGCGTAAAGCATTTGACTACCGATGTTAGAATAGTTATGAAAAACTTGAGTTGATCCATTTCCAGCATTTCGGGCAGTTAATGGGCCATAATAATTTCTCGAGTAAGCAGTTAAATTCTGAACAGCCATATGCCAAGTTCCTCCACCAAGCCTAAATGATGTTCCTCGAAAATCAATGGTATGCCCATTTCCTTCAATCACAACTTCTCTATTTCCATTATTAGAATTTTGCAGAGGATTATGATTGTTACTAGTACTAAAATCGACTACAAAATCATTCATTATATTAAAGACAACGATATTAGAGTCGTCCCAGGCAGCTTGAAAGTCTTCTTTATTGTAAACCAATTTAATTTGTTCACGGGAATAATTTCTTAGATCTTTTTCGCCACTTTGGAAGTTTGACAACTCTGATTTACTAGAAGGGCTTGGGTATTGATACGTAGCAAAGTATTCGTCTACAGCATTAACTTGATCTGTTTCTACTTCTTCATTAGCCGCTTCAAATGGTACAGATGCTTTTCGTTCTTTCAGCGGACTCGTTTCGAGTTCATTCACTACTTTTTCATTTTCACTTATTACTGGTTCCTCATCAACTAAAGCATCTTCTGTTTGTTTTATAATAGTTAATGGATGTGAAAATAACGGTAGATCACCACTTTTTTCCAATTGTAAATCAAAAGTCGTTCCTTTATCAATTTCAGGATGCAAACGAAACTGCAACTCGCCTGAAATATTTTCTTTATTTAAACCAGTGAATACAATTTCCTGATCTTGCTGAACTACTTCTAGTTCTGATGAAGCTCCTTGATATATAATACCTTCCGGCACCACCATGCGATAACTGCTCTCTTTGGGCAATGCTTCGACTGCTTGATCAGTGACTACTAAAGAAAATTCATCAACTACCCAGGAATCTGCTTTTCCTGCTAACACAATAGTTAATGTATCTATAGTCTCGCCTATTCCTTTTAAAGGCAAAAAAAGAAAAGTAGGTAAGAGCAGGATAAAAGTAAAAAATAATGCAATTTTATGTTTCAATTTTTTTCCTCCTCTTTTCTTTTTCCAGTAGTAATAGACTAAGTAAAAGTAATAGTTCTCCCCAGTGCCAATGATTCCGAGTAAAATTTGTTTGTGGATAAAAAGAGGCAGATTTATCACTTTTTTGATTTTGTGTTTGTGTTGTTCTGTTATACTCTGTTTTTTGTTCCTTTAAACTAGATTCGCCTTGCGGTCCCACTGGTTGATTAGGCTGTGGTGGTTCAAGATCAGCCCAACCTTCCAATCGAATAGCTCCTTGCGTTTCTGCAGCATATGTCTGAGAAACACTTACAGAAAAAAAGCAAGCAAAGAGACAAAGTATTAAAATTTTTACTGTTTTCATTGCTTGACCTTCCTTTTAAAACGAACAATTTTCTAAGCAGTATGTTTTCGTTTACGAATTAATAGAACCAGTAAAATCAGAATTAGAATTGCTAAAGCAAGGATGACATACAACAACCAGTTAGTTGGCTGCTCAGGGTCATTGAGCGCTTCCTCATTTAATTTTCGAGCATCATTTGCAGTTATTGTAAAATCTTTGTTCCACTCCCACCTTTGACTGGTCCATTTAGGATCATCACTGGTGGCAGTTAATCGCATCGTATAGTCACCTGGTTTTAACGGTTGCTCGTTGAGAAAAACGGGATAAGCAAAATTTGAGTTAGGTGCCATAATCATTCCGTCAGACTGATTTTCATACAACACATCGAATTTTTCTTTTTCAGTAATCTTTGCTGTAACGGATAAACTTCCTACAATAGCTGGACGATCATTTTGTAAGTTGGCATTAATTACTTTACGATAATTGTTTAATCCAGTAGTAACAGTCAGTAAATTCATATTGGGTTCTTCAATTTCTTGTTGAACAGTCATTTTAATGGCCATGGCATAACTATATTTATTATTGATGACAATGCCTTTTTCGTTACTGTCAGTGCTTTGACCTTCCTTTTCAAAATACCATGAACCTAGCAAGACACCTGATTCTACGTCTTGCGGAATATTGATAGTAGCACGCACCAGTTTTTCCGATTGAGGAGCAATTTCAGTTTTAGTGTCTGAAGCGGCTACTTCAACCAATTCCGAAACAGAGTGCTTTAAACTACGATCAAGCTCCACCGGCTGCATCGTATAATTAATTTCTCCATTACTATTGGTAGAGGCTGTAAAAATTTTGGAAACGACAACGATGGGCTCGTTAGTGGGGTTTACTAATTTTGCTTCAATTGTTCGTTCTTCACCTGGTGCTACAGCCAAATCGTAAAATGAGCTGGTGCTGTCTACCTCGTTTCCCGGGCTCACCTTTTGTACACTGTAACCAACACCTTTATTAGGGCTTTCTTCTGCATAAACATTTGTTGGCAAAATGATAGCTCCTATCAAAGCAAACAGCAAAGCAACAAACCCTACACTATTTTTTTACCCATCGTTATCTCATCCTTTTATTTTATTATTGTTCTGGCATTGCAGAAAGTGTCCAATTTACAGTTGATGTGAAGTTACCAGTTTTGGCGGCTCCTTTACCAATCGTCAGTTTTTCTTGACTAGCATCCCAAACATAAGTAGATGTGGCCTTACCATTATTTTCTTCCGCACTAAAGATGGATACTGCTCCACTGCCATCCTCAGCTGCAACTGGGATTTCAAATTCTGTATCACTATGTGTTAACGTATCTGTAGCGTCTGCTCCGAGCATGCTATTACGTGCAGTACCAATTGGTAATGTCAAAGTTGCAGCAAGTTTTCTTTCTTCTGCTGCTGAAGTATCTTCAAACTCGGTACGACTTACACTTACATTCCATCCATGGATATCACTACGGTTATCAGTAATTTGTAAATAGTGGATACCAGTTAGTGTTGAGTCATATTCTCCACCCATCATGTCTACCTTATGGGTACCGAAATCAAAACGTGCTGGATATACATCCAATGAGAGTGGTCCTAAATTTTCTGTATCTTCGTTATCTGGTTCATCTACGGGAACTTGAGGATCAAGTGGTTTTTCTGGATCTAGCGGATCAACAATTTCTGGCTTCTCATTGTTTTCCGTAAATTCAATTGAAGCCGTTCCGTTTTCTGTATTGATTACTTCTTCAGCAAAAGAGGTTACGCTGCCTGCAGCTACTATGCTCCCTAGTAATATTGTACTGATCAATAATTTTGTTTTCTTCATGTTTATTCTCCTCCAATTAATAAACTGCATCAGCAGTTAATGTCCAAAGTATCGTATTTTTATAATTTCCTTGTTTGGCCTGCTTGGCTGGAATTGTTAAGGCGACGTCATTGGATCGCCATTTCAAGATAGATGTTCCTTTTCCAGCAACTGGACTATTTGGATAAAATATCTTTTCTTCTTCTAAACCAATTTCCACAGCTTTGCCTGTCAATGTTGGATCAATCTTTGTTGTATCATGGTTCAGAGTGTTTCGTGCTTCACCAGTTGGAATATGTATCAGTGACCCTTCCAAAACATTATTCTCACTAGTCAAATAGCTTATTTGCCTGACACTGACTACCCAACCAACTACATGCGCATCTCGATTATCGGTTACTTGGATATATTGGTCCGAATTTTCTGCACCCACACCTTGGTACATGTGAGCCGTTTGATACATTTCCTGTTGCCCAAAGTCAAAGGTCCCTGGTGCAACATCGAGCGATAACGGTCCTATGTTTCCAGTCACTATGTGATCTTCCTCAAATTCGCTTGATGGATAGAGCGGGTTGGTCGGATTATCTGGATCTTTAGGTTCGATAGGGTTCGTATTCTCTACTAATTCCAAATAACCTGTTGTCTTGCTAATGGATTGTATTTCAGCATATCCAAGACTTACACCAAAGTTTCCAATTAGCAAGATACTAACGCATATACTTGCTAACATTCTTTTCACATATTATCCTCCTTTATGCATATTTCTTTGATATATTATTAGAATAGCAAGTAATATTTTTTTTAAGTCTCACTATTTTTAGATTTTAATATAATCTAGAAAATTCTTGAGATTCTAAAGCTATCTGCTACAAAAAAAAGTTGTTAAGTGATGATAAAGCTCACTTAACAACTTTTTTTATTTTGTTAGCCATTTTTTTACAGCCCACTGATGACTACCCCGCTTTAGAAGATCAATCCCTTTTTCAGGAGTAGTCCAGATACTGCGACTTTCTTTTTCTAATGGTTCTCCCACCTTTTTCCATTCACTAGCGACAAAAAAATAGCCTGGATTATAAAAGTAAGTATCTCGATGTCTAGAATAAAAGAATTCACAAGCTTCGCCTAAATAATCTGACAAGACAACCCGGAAACCCAGCTCCTCTAACATCTCCCGGTCAATGGCTTCTTCCTTGGTTTCATCACCTTCTATCTCTCCACCAGGTAAAAAATAAGCACCATTAGGAGCCTGGACGAGAGCAATTTCATTCTTCTGATTATAGATAATAGCGTAGGCTGCATAACGAGCCTGGTACTCCTTTTCAGCTTCCTTTACACCGAAAATTGGGGTCATTGTTTTCGCTCCTTAGATTGATTTAAAATTAGTTTACATTAAAAAAATCTCATAAACAACACTTAAGCAAAAACAAGGCATCTTTGCCAATTTATGTTATGATAAATTTAACTTATTAGGAAAGGTTGGATTTTTTTATGAAAATGGCTCACACTTGCGTTCGCGTGAAAGATCTAGACGCGTCTGTTAAATTTTATCAAGAAGCGTTTGGTTTTGAGGAAAGTCGTCGTCGCGATTTCCCTGAAGCTGAATTCACTTTACTCTACCTAACACTACCAGGAGATGATTATGAGTTGGAGTTAACTTACAACTACAACCATGAGTCTTACGATCTTGGAAATGGTTATGGGCATATTGCGATTAGCTCCGATGACATTCAAAGCTTACATGAAAAACATCAACTAGCTGGTTTTAATGTAACTGATATGAAGGGATTGCCTGGCACGGAACCTTCATATTATTTTATTACTGATCCCGACGGTTACAAAATTGAAGTAATTCGAGGGTAACAAAAAAGGAAGTGACTCCAGAATGGTTCACTTCCTTTTTCTTATCCCACAATAACCGTCTCTTCCGGGTATTTGTAAGTGCCATGTGTCTTATCTTGAGCCAGCCGCATAGAAATAGAGAAGCCCACAGTCAGAATCCCGACACGCCCAACATACATCAGAAAAATAATCAGCAGCTTGCCGAACAATGTTAAATCAGGTGTTAAGCCCATTGTCAGACCAACTGTTGCAAAAGCTGAAACTACTTCAAACGCAATGTACTCAATCCCTGAGGTTTCTGGAATCCCTTCAGTAATTGATAAAATCATTGTCGAAGCAACACATAAAGACAGGGTGATGAAAAACAGGGACATTGCTCGGAAAACAGTTGCGGAACGAATTGTTCTGCCACCCAATTCTGCATGCTGTCGTCCCTTGAGCATAGATATTGTTTGAATAATCAGTACTGCTAAAGTGGTTGTTTTCAATCCACCTGCGGTTGAACCTGAGGTCCCGCCAATAAACATTAAAATGATTGTTAGTAAAAGTCCGGCCTGGCTCATTCCCAAATAATTAATTGAGAAATAGCCTGCAGTACGTGGTGTCACCGCCATAAAAATTGTATTGGCAAAGCGCTCCATCCCGTTACTTCCCGCTGCCAAAGAAGACGCATTATGTTCGGTAAGATAAAACAGCAATGTACCACCGACTAATAAAATAAAGGTCATACCCAGTGCAATTTTGCTGTGTAAGCTTAACTTTCTTCGCTTGGGAAAGCTAATTACATCTTTCCAAACATAAAAGCCTAATCCTCCAGCAATAATTAAACTAGAAATAACCAATAATACATATGAATTCGATTGAAAACTAACTAAGCTGTCTCCAAATAGATCGAATCCAGCATTACAAAAAGCCGATACAGAATGAAACACCGCATACCAAATTCCCGAAAGCCAGCCATATTCTGGAATAAAATTGATGGCTAATAATGCTGCACCCACAAACTGAATGATGGCAGCCAGCCGTAAAATGTGCACCATCAGATTCATAACCCCAGACATTGCTTCCAGATTCAATGCTTCTTGAAGCACAATTCGAGTCTTTAAACCAACTTTCCTACGAAAAACCGTAAAGAACAGAATTGGCATCATCATAAAACCAAGACCACCCAATTCGATCATCGTTAAAATGACCACTTGACCAAAGAAATTCCAATGGTCGATCGTAGTTAATGTAGTGAGGCCAGTCACACAAGTTGCTGAAGTTGCTGTAAACAGCGCATCAATGAAGTTGGTTGCTTCACCAGAATTACTGCTAATGGGTAATGATAATAATAAAGCCCCTGCTAAAATTATCAGCATAAACCCTACTGCCAAAAATTGTAATGGATGCAGTCTAAATTTTGTCAATTTATTTTTTATTTCCATGATTTCTTCCTAAAAAAGGGCACCACTAGGTGGCACCCATATTTTTTACCTTAATCATGCGAGTCACTTCCGCACGTTCGTTTTCTTCCAATTTCATCTTAATAAAGTAGATGGTCTCTTCCAATTGAGGAATAGTCATATACTCTAAAGCATTCACTCGTCGACGCGTCTTCTCGATCTCCTTTGCCATTAACTGACAAGTTTTTTCAATCTCGGTCAACTCCAAAAGCTTCGGCAAAATGCCTGTAAAACGATCAATTGACTGATCCAATTCTTCATTTGAATTCAAGAATCCATACTCCAAAGGGTCTTCGGATAAATTAGTGTCATGTTGGAAATTCATCACGGGCACCTTTACGCTCATGACGTCTTTTTCGATCACATCCAAATCAACTTTTTCCTTTGGTACAGCCAATAGTTCGTCAATATATTTATCGTTAAGCATGGCATCTGCTAGAACAAAGGCACCCATTGCTGATTGCAGCTCCTCTTCAACTTCCGAGCGAAGAATATCGTTCTTCTTAATCAGTAAAATAAATCGGCGCATCAATTCATCTTGTTTGTCTTTTAAGAGTTTGTGTCCCCTAGCAGCTGTTGTCAACTGTTTTTTTAAACGAGTAAGCTCCATTCGAGTTGGATTAACATTTAATTTTGCCATGAATCAGATCAGACTCCTTTTGATAAATGTTCATCCAGCATATCGTCTTTGATTCGCTTCAATTCCGTTCGTGGAAGCATCGACAATAGTTCCCAGCCTAAGTCCAAAGTTTCGAAAATAGTCCGGTTGGTATAAAAGCCTTGATTAACATATTCATTTTCAAAACGATCTGCAAACTTGGCATATATTTTATCCACATCAGACAAAGCAGAATCCCCTAAAACGACCGCCAGTTCTTTTGCCTGTTTTCCTTGCGCATACGCAGAGAACAGTTGGTTCATTGTTGGTGCATGGTCATTACGAGTTTTTCCTTCACCCGTACCTTTATCCTTAAGACGGGATAACGAAGGCAATACATCAATTGGTGGTTGAATCCCACTTTTATCTAAGCTGCGAGACAAAATAATTTGTCCTTCAGTGATGTATCCGGTCAAATCGGGAATTGGATGAGTGATATCTCCTTCCGGCATGGTAAGAATCGGAATTTGAGTAACAGAGCCTTTTAATCCGCGAATTCTTCCAGCACGTTCATACAAAGTAGCTAGATTTGTATACAAGTATCCTGGATAACCACGACGACCTGGAACTTCGCGACGAGCAGCAGAAATTTCACGCAAGGCTTCACAGTAGTTAGTCATATCAGTCATAATAACTAACACATGCATGCCTTTTTCATAAGCCAAATATTCTGCAGCCGTTAAAGCCATTCGCGGAGTTGCAATTCGTTCAATTGCAGGATCATTAGCCAAATTCATGAAAACAACTGAGCGATCAATCGCTCCAGTTTGTCGGAAATCCTCCATAAAAAACTCAGCTTCTTCAAAAGTAATACCGATTCCTGCAAAGACAACTGCAAAGTCATCGTCGGAGTTTAGTACGTTAGCTTGACGAGCAATTTGGGCTGCCAATTCTTTATGGGGCAAACCAGAGCCAGAGAACACTGGTAATTTTTGTCCCCGGACTAAAGTATTCAGATGATCAATTGCTGAAATTCCAGTTTGAATAAACTCATCTGGATAATCTCTAGAAACTGGGTTGATTACTTCACCGTTAATATCAACCTTTTTCTCAGCCAAAATTTCGGGTCCATTGTCTTTAGGACGTCCTAAACCATCAAATACTCGGCCAATCATATCTTCAGAAACACCAAGCTCTAATGGATGCCCCAAAAAACGTGCTGTAGAATCTCTTAAATTGATTCCGCTAGTACCTTCAAAGATTTGTACCAATGCTTTATCTTCATTAACTTCCAAAACTTGACCACGACGAATTTCACCGTTGCTCATGCGAACTTCCAATAGTTCTTCGTACTTAATACCTTGTACTTTATCCACTGCCATCAAAGGACCGACCACTTCACTGATCGTACGATATTCCTTAATCATTGGTCATTCCTCCTTCAGCAATGATTGCTTGAATTTCAACTGTAATGTCTTGATTAATTTGATCCAAAATCTCTAATTCAGCTTCTGCAATATACTTGCTTCGCGCAATTCTATCCCGTAGAGTAACTGTTCCGTCAATAATTTCTTTCAGGTAAGCTCCAAGCTCCAAAGCTCGCTGTCCTTCTTTATTGAAGGTCAAGATATTATTCAGCATTTTGAATTGCTTTTCTCTTGAAGTGAAGGTATCCACATCATCAAAAGCATTTTGCTGCAAATAGTCTTCACGAATTTGTTTGGCAACCTCAAGAGTTAAACGATCTTTTTCCGATAAGGAATCAATCCCGACTAAACGTACAATCTCACTTAACTGTGATTCTTCTTGTAAAATGCGCATGCCATCAGATACCATTGCTGACCAGTCACCTTGCATTGCATTATCCAAATATTTTCCTACCTCAGAAGAATACAATGAATAGCTGGCAATCCAATCGACTGATGGAAAATGACGTTGCTGCGCCAAGGTGGCACTAAGACCCCAGTACACTTTAACCACACGTAAAGTATTTTGCGTTACTGGTTCGGAAGTATCCCCACCGGATGGTGATACCGCACTAATAGCTGTAATTGATCCTTCACGACTTCCTGCACCTAAAGTTAGCACACGGCCTGCTCGCTCATAATACTCAGCTAATCGACTGCCTAAATAGGCTGGATAACCTTCATCCCCTGGCATTTCCTCCAAACGTCCGCTCATTTCCCGTAAAGCTTCTGCCCAACGTGAAGTAGAATCCGCCATAATCGCAATGTTGTAGCCCATATCACGGAAGTACTCCGCAATCGTAATCCCTGTATAAATAGAAGCCTCACGAGCTGCTACTGGCATATTAGAAGTGTTTGCAATCAGAATAGTCCGTTCCATCAAGGATTCTCCCGTTTTGGGGTCAATCAGTTCTGGGAATTCATTCAAAACATCAGTCATTTCGTTGCCGCGTTCACCACATCCTACATACACTACAAGATCAACGTCGGCCCATTTAGCGATTTGATGCTGCACAACTGTCTTACCAGCTCCAAAAGGTCCCGGCACAGCTGCTGCTCCCCCTTTTACTACTGGGAAAAAGGTATCAATAACCCGTTGACCAGTAATCATCGGGGCTTCTGGGTTTAATTTTTCTTTTGCTGGACGACCACGACGAACCGGCCATTTTTGCAGCATAGTAAACTCTTTGTCACCTTCACCTGTTTCTAAAACATAAACCGTTTCATCAATTGTAAATTCACCTGAAGCGACTTTTTTAACTTTTCCGCTAACACCAACAGGAACCATAATTTTATGATTGATCAATTTAGTTTCTTGAACAGTCCCTATAATGTCACCAGCTGCAACTTCTTTACCGACCTCAACGACTGCCTCAAACCACCATTTTTTTTCATGATTCAATGGTGGAAGCTGTACGCCACGAGCTAAGAAATTACTGTTAGTTATCTCTTTGAAAGTATCCAATGGTCGTTGAATACCATCAAACATTTGCGAAACAATTCCTGGTGCTAACTCAACGGATAAAGCTTCTCCAGTCGTTTTTACTGGTTCACCAGGTCCAATCCCGGCTGTTTCTTCGTATACCTGAATCGAAGCAACATCACCGCGCATCTCAATAATTTCACCGATAACCCCCAAATCACCGACATAACAAATATCTTGAATGGCAGCTTCAGCCATGTTTTCGGCCATAACTAGGGGTCCGGAAACTTTGATAATTTTTCCTTCTTGCAAATTGATTGCTCCTTTATAAAATATTCTGTCCAACTGCTCGTTCTACCTGATCTTGAATCATTTGCTTGCCAATACCCAATGTCCCTTGATGGTTAGGAATCAGGACAATTGCCGGAATGAGCGCTTCTTCATATCGCTTAATTGTATCTGGAACAAGCTGTGCGTATTGCTCGGTAATGTAGATAACGCCGTACTTTTCACGAGCCATTTCTTCAATGATTCGACGAATTTCGTTCGCCTGCTTCGTTACTCGAACATCGAAATTAAAGAGTTTAAAAGGAAGGACAGAATCCTTATCTCCGATCGCACCAATTTTATGCGTCATAAGTCTCTCTCATCCTCTCTCTTAGGTGTTCTTCAGAAATCCCAACGCTCTTTCCTACTATAACCAAACGCAAATTTTTGATCTCAACTTCTTTAGCATTCAACAAAGCTAATAGCGGTAATGGACCAAAGGCCTGCACCTGTGCCAGATCGAAGCGTCGTGTTAAATAATTATCGCGAATTTTCTCTAATTGAGCCAAATCAATTGTTCCATCTTGAACCAAAGGCGCAATGACCTCCGTATAGTCTGTCGTAAGTAGAAACTCTGTAAAACGCCCCATAGATTCTTCGATTACATCCAGCAAATCCTCTTTAGGAATGCTTCCTTGACTTGAAAGAACCGTAGACATAAAACCTTTACTGCGCTTTTGTTTAATTCCACGACCAGTCATAACAATATTAGTAAAATCAATAAAGCTGATGATTTCATTCAACAAATCCATCGAATTCAATTCTTCTCCTAGCGAACGCATGCACCGTAGATAATCCCGATCAAAAATAATATCAATCCCCTGCAGGCTGTTAGATTCAGCAAAATGCTCTTTAACCTCTTGCACACTTGCTAAAATAGCTGCCGGCATTTCACTGGCTGTACCAGTCTTTACAGCACTTTTGATCTGATCCAATGAATAGAAGCCATCATAAATATATAAATCATCAAAATTTTCATCCAGTAGCTCGGCTTTGGTCATCGCCTTTAGATTATGGAAGGTAAAACGCATCGTATACGCCCAAACAATTTTTGGTTCAGGTGCAATAACTACTAATTCTTCAATCAGTTTACGTTGCTCATTAGCCAAACCCGCTTCAAAGTTATCTTCGAAATTATCATTGATGTATTCAGCGTAAACTGTCGTTTTCAACAATTCGCCTACTTCTTGAATATTTTTGGCTTGAATCATACGTTCCATTAACTCAGTAGGAATCAATTCCATTTCTTTTAAACGAATCAGCGGATTTAACTCATGATAACTATATGGTTTCATCTAAATCCCCCTATGCGAAAAATTCCTGTGCCAGTTCATAACTCATCTCAGATTGAATATCCTGCACTAGAGTGCGGAACAAGAAGTTATATTGCACGCCATGATCATTAATGACAAATCCAGCTTGATTCTTTAGTAAATCATCACTTACAACCAGCTGAAAGGGCAAGACTTTATTCTGTTCAGCAATCCAATCCTTAGAAAAAGCAGCCTGTGATTTCTCACCGCAGATAAATAGTACCTTTCCGTCAATTCCAGCTAAGTTAACTAGTGCTTGCTGGCCAAATGTCTGCTGTTTTTCTACGTCCCATTGCTCCATTGCTTCAATTGCATCTTCAAATAGAAGCTCCAAAAAGGTTTGCTTCTGATTCAAAATAGCCTGTTTTGTTTCGACTTGCTGACGGTTCGCTTGTTGTTTATATTTTTGATTCAACGTCTTCAAACTTTTTTCCAGACGTTTCTCATGATCCATTTTTATTTCTGTTAAACTCGCTTGATACTCTTGTTCAATTCGTTGCTGTTCATTTGCTTCTAACGTTTGTCGTTCAGCCGCAGCTTGCTCATCCAGTTGCTGAATGATTTTTTCAATTGCTTCCATAGTCAACGACTCCTTATACTTGACCTACAAGTAAGAATGAAATAACGAAGCCTAAGATGGCATAGGTTTCAACCATCGCAGCAAAAATGATTCCTTTTGTTGCATGCTCAGGTTTTTTTGCTAAGATCTGAATACCAGCAGCAGCAACTTTTCCTTGAGCAATCCCTGAAAATAAACCTGTGAAAGCAATCGGTAACGAAGCCCCTAAGTAACCCAAGCCGTCAATCATTGATAGATCACCTGATGACATATTAGTAAAGATTAAGAAAGCAATAACGAAACCATACAGTCCTTGAGTACCAGGAAGCAATTGCAGAATCAATGCTTGTCCAAATTTTTCAGGTTGGCTGGTTGTTAAAGCAGCAGCAGCTTCCCCTGTCATTCCCACACCCTTTGAAGAGCCAATTCCTGAAAAGATTGTTGCTGTTGCCATTCCTAGAATTGCAAAAATAATACCGCCATTATTGTTGATTAAGTAATCGATCATTGTAAAAAATCCTCCAATTATTTTTCTTTTTGTTCAATGTTTACATATTTCTCTTCTGTTTTCAAAGGTGCAAACGGGCGTCCGCCCCCTTGATAGAACTTGCCAAAAAATTCGACATATTGCAAACGGGCTCCATGCACGTAAGCAGACAATAAGGATAAGAATATATTCAATCCATGCAGTGCAAGCATCAATAGGATACCAACTGAGAATCGAGCGATTGGCGGCATAAAGCCAACAAGCATATTAAACGCTGCTGCGATACTTCCACCAGATATCCCTAAAGCCATCAGACGCGTGTAACTAACTAAATCACCAATGTAGCCGGTTATACCATAAAGATTGTAAGCTCCTCTAGCTAAACCCTTTACTTTCGAAGCAGATCGCATCATAGGAACAAAAACAATCGCCAAGGCACTTAAAACAGCAATTACTACACCCGTAGTCATCAAGCCTTGATTTCCTAATAGCATTTGACCACCAGCAGCCATTATAATTCCAATAAAAATACCCTGCCAGGCAAATCCATCTGACACCGCACTGAGGTAATCCTTGGCTTTAATATTCTCAGCAGCAGCTAATCCTAAGCCAACAAAGATTTGAATTACTCCAAAGACAATCGATAAAATTAAAATTGTGATAACATCGTCACTAGTGGACAAAATGGGTTTATAAGGCAATGCAAAGCCGAAATATGAATCATAGATTAAACCCCAAAGAATCGTCGGAATCGATAATATTTGGAAGAACTGCATAAAGCGAGTCATTCCACGAGGCAATATTTTTGTTTTTAGCACAATTGTCGTAACCAATAACATCAAAGCGCCATATCCGGCATCTGCTACCATCATGCCAAAGAAAACGAAGTAAAATGGAACAAACCATGGAGTCGGGTCTACCTCATGATAAGCCGGCAAACTATACATTTCCGTTAACATTTCAAAAGGCTGAACAAGTTTATTATTTTTTAGCTTGATGGGGATTTCCGTCGCGATTTCATCTATCGTTGGTTCTTCCAGCTCCAAATAAATAGTTTCCTGTCCGACTAATTCAGCAATAAACTGCTGAAAATTCTTACTAGAATCCTCAGACACCCAGCCTTGTAAAACAAATAACTGATGAGTTTGAATGTAAGAATCCTGTACCATTAGCCGATTTTTTCGAGCCAGCAACGTTTCCTCTGCCCACTCCAACTGTTCAATATTTACTCGTTTTTGACCAATTCGCTTAGCCATTTTCTTTTGATCGTCATATAGGTTGCGCAATTCTTTAGAAATGGCTTGCAGGCGCACCTTAGGTAATTCCTTATAAGGATATTGGTAACGTACAATCCCATAACTATGGATTCGTTCATTGATAAGCGAGTGGTCCACATTCAAGAAGATCAAGCTGAAACAAATTTCCGATTCTCCACGATACAGCTCTTCTAAATAAATTGTCTCATGCTGCTGCAACGATGCTTTGAAATCCTCCCAAACAACTTCATCAATCGCACCCAGCAAAACATTCGTCAAGCTGGATTTGTAGTCACTTGGAATGACATCCAAATACTGCCAACGAGAGAGTTTACTTTCCTCATCCGTCAACTCACGAATTTTTTCTAAATTTCGGTTAAATCGATCTTCTAAAGTTTGTATCTCACGTAGCTCTCTATCTAACTCTGCTTCATCGAATTTCTCTTCCAGTTGCTGTAAAGTTAAAATTTTTCGTTTTAAATGAAATCCTTTATCCTTGCTGCTGCCATGATGATCAATAAAACGGATGGCGTTGGCCAGTTCTTCAATCCTGAAATTAATTGCTTGAACCTTATCTTGATGACTTTCAGGCTGGTAATCTCCAAAAAAAGCTTCAACCCATTGATTATTTTCCGTTGCTTGAAAAACATCACGGACTTCTACTTCCTGGAATCCTTGAACAGCCTTCAAAATTTCATCGCTTCGACTGGCCTCGGCAATCAAGGTCAGTTTTTTCATTTTACTGACTGCCATACTGTGCAATCACCCTTTCGATAATTTTTTGCATGGCGGTTTCTTTCAAGCGCTCATAGTTTGCCTGCATTTGCTCTTTTGCTGCAGCAGCATCCTTTTTTAAGGCTGCATTTTCTTGCTCCAACTGTACACGTAAAGAGTCTTCACGTTCAGTAATGATTTTGGCAGATTCACTTTGAAGCTCTTTTTTCTTTTCTTGAACAATCTGGCGTTTTTCGTTTTCTTCACGCTGCAGCCTTTCCTGCAAGTCTTGCTTCAATTGTTCATTCTTCGTCTCAGCTTCTTTAATTCGCTGCAAAGCCTCTAACATTCAAACTCCTCCTTTAATTCAAAACAAAAAATGGGCACAAACATCCAAAGAGTTCTTCTCACCCCTTGAAGAACAGATCCTTGAAGCTTGCGCCCAACCATTTAAAAAATATACAATGCCCAGTATACCAGAAATTCAGATTGAGTAAAAGTCAGTTCTAAAAAGAAAGTCGATTTCTTGCTTTCCATTTATGGTTATGTTAAGAATTAATTATTACAAAAAAGGAGTTGCATGTATGATCAAACCAATCGTTGGTATTGCTGCCAATAAACATTATTTAAGTAATCAAGATTTTTTTAATCAACCATTTACATATAGTCCACAGGGCTTTGTTGACGGGATTCATCAGGCAGGCGGTTTGCCTCTCTTAATGCCAATTGGAAGTCCAGAATTCGCCGCTGATTATGTTGAAAAAATTGATAAGCTGTTACTTCCTGGCGGACAGGATGTAAGTCCTTGTTTATATGAGCAAGAACCTCGTCCAAAACTAGGTGTCACCAGTATTGAACGGGATAGCTTTGAAACTGCTTTGATTAAAGAAGCTATTAAACAAGGCAAACCTATTTTTGCAATTTGTCGCGGTTTTCAATTAGTGAACGTTGCTTTAGGTGGTACGTTGTATCAGGATCTTTCAGAATACACTGACTGGCAAGTGAAGCATGATATGTATCCAACTCCTCCTGCCTTTGCTTTACACTCCATCACAGTTAAAGGAGATTCTTGTCTGGCAACGCTCTTTGGTGAAAAGGCTCAAGTAAATTCCTACCATCATCAAGCAATTGATCGTTTAGCTGAAAGCTTAGTTCCAATTGCTTGGTCGGAGGATCAAATCATTGAAGCAGTGGAAAGTCGCGAAGCAAACACTAAAATTTTAGGTGTTCAATGGCATCCGGAACTAACACATACCACTGATCCAAAAGAGCAAGGTTTGTTTGATTACTTTGTTCAATCTTTTGAATAAACAGAGGGCGCCAGCTGATTAACCAGCTGGCGTCTTCCTTTTTAAGACCGAGAAAAAGATACAACTTTTGTCCCATTCTATTTCCTCTTCACTATGGGAAAATCTTTTTATAACTATTGTTATGAAATAAAAGGAGGAAATGGATTGAAGGTTATTGAAGCAGTAAATGTAAAAAAAACATATGGTTCAGGAGAATCAGCGTTTCATGCTTTAAAAGGGGTTAGTTTTAGTATAGAGAAAGGCGAGTCGGTCGCGATTGTCGGAAAAAGCGGGTCTGGAAAATCTACCTTAATGCATATTTTAGCCTTATTGGATCATCCAACTTCGGGAGATATTTTCTTAGTTGATCAAGATCCTAACAAAATGAAAAAATCTGCTCTTAACACAATGCGAAATCAAACCTATGGATTTGTCTTTCAGCAATTCTTTATGAATCCCAAGGACACAGTGCTGGCAAATGTACTGCTTCCTTTAAAAATTGCTGGTATAAATACTCGGCAACGAAAGCAAATGGCCATGGATGCTTTGAAAGCTGTTGATTTGGCGGATAAATGTAATAATAAGGCGAACGATCTGTCTGGTGGACAAAAGCAGCGCGTTTGTATTGCTCGTGCTTTGGTTAACCAGCCTGAAATCATCTTTGCAGATGAGCCTACTGGGAATTTAGATTCGACGACAGGGGAAAAGATTGAAGAATTACTATTCAATTTAAATCGAGACAAAAATATTACCTTGATTATTGTCACCCATGATTCGGAACTAGCAACGAGGTGCGATCGCCAAATTCATATTAAAGATGGCCTGATCGTTGGGGAGGCATCTTAACATGAAATTATTTGACATTATCCAATCAGCCAGCTCAAACTTGTGGCGCAATAAGGGGCGAACGATACTTACGATCGTCGCTATTTTCATTGGTGCTTTCACCATTTCCCTCACTAGTGGCGTAAATGCCGGAGTTAATGACTATATTGATAAACAAATTAATGGTGTTGGTGGTGAAGATCAACTGATGATCTCACCCAGTACTCAATCAATGGGCATGCCAAATAATGAACCTCAGGAATACAACCCCGAGGGAACTAGCAACAGCGATGGCGATTATATGACCGATAAAGATATGACAACAATTCGTGGCATGTCGAATATTAGTAAAGTCGAACCCTTTCATTTTCTAGCGACTGATTATGTGCAAGGCCCTAATGACAAGAGACTGGTTTTTTCAGCTGCCAGCCAATCAGACATTCATATTGATTTAGAGGCTGGTCGACAGGTTAGTGCAAATGCCAACGATTATGAGATTAATTTGGCCCCTGAATTTGTTAAAGCTTTAGGATTTTCTTCAGCTAAAGATGCTTTGAACAAAAAAGTGACACTTGCTGTTAGCAGTCAAGCAACTGGAAAACAGGAATTGATTGAAGCAACGATTGTCGGTGTACGAAACGTTAGCTTGGTCCAACAAGGACAATCCATCACTAGTAAAGCCTTATCTGACAAGATTGTTGCGACTAACGAAGAAGGTTTACCAGATTCAATGAAGAATAACTACACCATGTCTTTTGCAACCATGAAGAAAAACCTGTCTGATAAACAAATAACAGCTCTAAAAGATCAACTAGAGGATAAAGGGTATGGATCAATGACTGTTGAAGATGAGATTGGAATGATCCGTCAAGTTGTTAATGCAATTACTGGTGTTCTCACTATGTTCGGTGCAATCGCCTTGCTGGCAGCAAGCTTTGGAATTATTAACACCTTGTATATGTCTGTCCAAGATCGAACCCGAGAAATCGGCTTGATGAAAGCCATGGGAATGAGCGGCTTCAAAGTATTTTTAACCTTTAGTATTGAAGCTTTACTAATTGGTTTTTGGGGTGGCCTATTAGGCATCGGTGGCGCTGTAACCGCAGGACATTTTCTGAATGAGTTGGCTGTCAGTACTTTCCTAGATGGCTTAACTGGCTTTACTTTGATTCAATTTTCCGTACCAAGTATGGTAATTATTATTTTAGTTATTATGCTGATTGCCTTTCTGGCCGGGACTTTCCCAGCAAATCGAGCAGCACGCTTAGATCCAATCAATGCTTTGCGTTATGAATAAAAAGAATAGGCTGTCAGCAAAATTGCTGACAGCCTTAATTGCGATTTAAAAATCAAAATTGTCTGGATCTCCACCGAGACGTTCATCAATGTTCATTTCATCAATTTGTTTGATTTCTTCATCAGTTAATTCAAAATCAAACACATTGAAGTTTTGTTGAATGCGATCTTCATGAACCGATTTTGGAATAACAACAATATCATTTTGCAAATGCCAGCGGATAATTACTTGTGCCGCCGATTTGTCGTGCTTTTTACCAATCGATACAAGGGTTTCATTTTCTAGAATTTTCCCTTGTCCTAGTGGTGACCATGCTTCAATCGCAATACCTTCTTTTGCTAAGTATTCCCGAAGAGGAACTTGTGTTAAGGTTGGATGCAATTCAATCTGGTCAACCATTGGTTTGATCTTGGCAGTTTTCATTAATTCCTCAATATGGTGTTGATGGAAATTAGAAACACCGATAGCTTTTGCCCGGCCACTCTCATAAATTTCTTCCATCGCCCGCCAAGAATCGCTGAACTTGCCTTCAACTGGCCAGTGGATCAAATACAAATCAACATAGTCTAAGCCCAAGCGTTCTAAGCTGTCATTGAAAGCCTGGTGAGCCGATTCATAGCCTTGATCGCTGTTCCAAAGCTTAGTAGTAATAAATAAGTCTTTGCGGTCAACACCAGATTCTTTAATTCCTTTACCAACGCCTACTTCATTTTTATAAATAGCGGCTGTATCGATCAAATGGTACCCAGCTTCAATTGCCCATTTTACAGCATCCGTTGCTACATTATCTTCTACACGCCACACACCTAAACCTAAACGAGGCATTTCAGTACCGTTAGCAAGTTGCTTCATTTTATCCATGTTCATTCCTCCTCTTTCTCTTCTCATTCTGGAACTGTTTAGCTAATAGGTCAACTATTTTGTTTATTATTTTCGACGTTCATTACGCATAATTGACAGGGATTGCTTCAAGGCGCTGAAGGTCCCACCTTCACTGTAGACCAAGACATTCGATTTATACAATTGAGCTGAGAATAACGTTAATACAACGGTAGTCACTAACAAAATTCCTAGCGACACTATAGCTCCAGAAAATTGAACAGTATTCGTTGCTAATCTTAATGGCATACAGTAAGAAGAAATGAATGGAATATAGGAAGCAATTTTAATAATTATATTATTTGGACTTGCAGCTCCCAAAACCAATCCAAGTATATAGCCAATCATGGACAAGTACATAACTGGCTGAATTGCTTTTGCTGTATCTTCAGCTTTATTCACTAATGATCCGCACAGCGCGGACAATACAGCATAAATAAATATGCCCACAAGCATAAAACCGACAATCACAAGAATATTTTTGCCTAATAAACTTTTGATGGATACATTACTCAAGAAAGACTCGACCATGGGAGTATTTTTAAATTGCTGATACGCTACAACTAATGCTACCCCATATATAGCTAATTGAGTAAACGCAACAAGTAAAATACCCAACAGCTTTCCATAATAATGCGTCTTGGCTTTCATACTCGAAAGCAACACTTCCATGATACGAGTTCCCTTTTCAGAAGCAATTTCCTGCGAAATAATCGATGAGTAGGTCATAATAAAGACAAACATGATAATTGTTGTCAGGAAGCTCAAAATCATTTGAACACCTGCATCCCCTTCATCATTCTTCATCTGACCGTTCTCAAAGCTAACTTTAGCAGCTTTAAACTTAGCAGGTTCTACCACTTTTTGTACCTGTTCGGTTGTTAGAGAAAGATTCGATGCTCGCACACCTGACTGAATTTGATTCAAGACTTGTTGTATCCCCAGTTCAGTAGAGGACCCTAATGACGAAGTACTATACAATTTTCCAGAAACATTTCCATCATTTAAATCCAGCTGTAAATAGGCATCAATTTTCTCGTCTTCTAATTGTTTTTGTGCTTCTTTTTCGTTATCAATTGAAGAAAATGTATACTCCCCAGAATCACCCTGTTCAAATTGCTGAGCTACTGCTGGTTGATTGGCTACCACACCAATCTTATTGATATCTGTCATATCGCCAAAGAAATATTGGGCCAAAAAGAAAATGCCCATCACAAGAAAAGGTGCCAAAATCATAATAACAAAGGCGGCTGACTTCACATTTTTCTTATACACGTCTTTGACGATAATTCCTAATTTACTCATTTGGTTCACCTGCTTTCCATTTGAAAATTTCTTCCAGAGTAGGTGGTTGCTGATTAAACATCGGGATATAACCATCTTTAGTTGCCAAAGTAAATATCCTTTCCCCAACTGCCGGATTAGCCAAAGTTAAGTCGAAGCTACCATCTTCGCGTTGATGAATATCTCTAATTCCATCAAAGCTACTTAGCTGTTCTTCTGTTAATGGTGAGGACAGATAGAGCTTCGTCCGTCCGAACGAAGCGCGGATGTCACTAACTTTACCGTTTAGCACCGTTCTCCCATCCCGCAACATAATTAGATGGTCACATATTTTCTCAACATTATCCATATTGTGACTAGAAAAAATGACACAAGAACCTTTTTTCTTCAATTCTAGAATACCATTTTTCAACAACTCAGCATTAACTGGATCGAGTCCACTAAATGGTTCATCCAAGATAACCAGTTTTGGCTCATGAATTAAGGTAGCAATCAATTGAACCTTTTGCTGATTTCCTTTTGACAACGATTTTACTTTGTCGGACTTTTTCCCTTTTACTTGAAATTTTTCCATCCATTCGTCGATTTTTGGTGCGATTTCTTTCCGACTTTTGCCACGTAGTGAAGCAAAGAATAATAACTGTTCTTCGATTGTGACTTTGGGATACAGTCCCCGTTCTTCAGGTAAATACCCAATAATATCGTAATCTTTTTCTTTAATTGGCTGTCCATTCCATAGCACGGTCCCGGTATCATTTGTTAAGAAATCCAAAATCAGGCGGAAAGTTGTCGTTTTTCCTGCTCCATTTTGACCAATTAGCCCCAAAATTTTCCCATCTTCAATCGTGAAAGATAAGTCCTCAAGAGCTTTATAGTTTCCAAAGCTCTTACTTAAATTACTTACGGTTAACATTTCTTCACTCCTCTAATTTTCTTTTAATTAACTTTTTTTTCGATAATACAGATAGGCAATTAAATACGCTGCAAAGAAAAGAAACAGCAAACTAACTGCTATCTGCGTCATAAGTGGATGTACAAAGCTTCCAACGACACTCAGAATGATAATACTTACGATTAAAGTATAGGTTCCTAATCGATATGCTTGGTTGATAATCTCTTGATTTCGTTCATCCATCACTACAATCCGCTGTTTACGCAAAAGCTTTGGATCGTTCATAGTTCGTCGATTTTTCACAATATACAAAACGAGAATCAACGTCAGTGAACTAAACATACCTGTCAAAAAATCAATCGTATGGCCACTTACTTTGATCTCCAGCCAATTGGTACCAACATATAAAAATAGTGTACACAGAATAACAAAAACAATAGCTGCTAGATACCAAAGATTTTTTCGGCGTAAACGATTCATGTATTGCTTATCTGCTTTGGGTAAAGTTTCCATCTATTTATTCTCCTTATCTACTGATTCAAATACCGCTTCATAATGAATTGATTTCTAACGATATAGACTGCTAAGACCAACGTTAGTGAACTAAACAGGCCAGAAAAGAACTCTATGAAGTTACGATTAATTGTTAATCCTAACCAATTAGTTGCACTATAGTAAAACATCGTACAAAAAAATATGAAAAAAATTACTTGTAGACAACGACGATTTTTGCTGCGCAAATGGCTCGCATTTTGTTGGTTTACTTTAGGCACCTTACTCATTCTTCATCCTCCTCATCAAAAATGAAAATTTCTTCGATCGTTGACTCGAAAAATTGCGCTATTTTATGAGCCAAGAGCAATGAAGCATTATACCGTCCATTTTCCAATGAAATAATCGTTTGGCGAGTTACCTCGAGATGATCAGCTAGTTCACTTTGGGTCATTTTATGTGCTTTACGCAATTGCTGAATTCGATTTTGCAAATGATCCCCTCCAATGTATAGTACCCTTTACATTTGTTAACAAAAGTATAGCACGCTTTACATGGCGTGTAAAGCGTGCTATACATTTTTCTCTTCATGTAATTGTTGATAGACATTTTCAGCTACATTTTTTGGTATCCCAATGCCTTGCAGTTCTTCTACCGAGGCTGCTTGAATATTTTTAAGTGACTTAAATTCTTTCAGCAGCAGTTTCTTTCGCTTAGGACCTAATCCTTCAATTTTATCCAGTTTAGAAGCAAAGCTATTTTTGCTGCGCAACTGTCGATGAAAGGTAATCGCAAAACGGTGGACTTCATCCTGAATACGCTGCAGCAGGAAAAATTCCTGAGAATTTCGTTCTAACGGAATACGTGATAGATCCGGTCCAAACAGCAGCTCGCTGGTTTTGTGCTTGTCATCTTTTGCCAATCCAGCAATCGGAATGTCCAAGCCTAACTGATTATCTAAAACGTCCCTTGCAGCATCCACTTGCCCCTTTCCACCATCAATAACGATTAAATCAGGAAACGGCAGATTTTCTTTTAGAACTCGAGAATAACGACGATAAATAACTTCTCGCATTGACGCATAATCATCCGGACCCTTAACTGTTTTGATTTTATATTTACGGTATTCATTCTTAGCCGGTCTGCCGTCAATAAAGACAACCATGGCAGAAACCGGATCAGTCCCCATAATATTAGAATTATCAAAGGCTTCGATTCGAATTGGTTCAGGAATATTCATAGCATTACCTAAACGCTCCACTGCACCAATTGTTCGAGCTTCGTTTCGTTCAATCAGATCAAATTTCTCATTTAATGCTACATGGGCATTCTTGTCTGCTAACTTCACCAGCTTTTTCTTCTCGCCTCTTTGTGGTTGAAGGACTTTGGTTTCCAACAGAGCTTCAACGCTTGATTTGTCGATGTTATCAGGAATCAGAACTTCTTTAGGAATAAAGTGCTCGTTTTCTTGATAAAACTGTCCAATATAGGTTAAGAAGTCTTCCTCTGCCTCATTGTAAAATGGAAACATCGAGACATCTCGCTCAATCAGCTTGCCTTGGCGTACAAAGAAAACCTGCACACACATCCACCCTTTATCAGTAGCATAGCCGAAAATATCGCGATCTACCAAATCAGCATTAGTCATCTTTTGCTTAGTCATAACGGTTCCGATTGCTTGAATTTGATCCCGGTATTCCCCAGCTTTTTCAAACTCCATGTTTTCAGCTGCATCGGCCATTTTCTTTTCCAAAACTTCTTGAACTTCCATATGCCCACCATTTAAAAAACGCTTGATTTCATTTACCATGATTTTATAACGCACTTGAGGAATATCAAATACACAAGGTGCCAAGCATTGCCCCATATGATAGTATAGGCAGACTTCCTTAGGCAGAACTTTGCATTTTCTCAATGGGAACAAACGGTCCAATAAGCGTTTCGTTTCATTGGCTGCTCGAACATCCGGATAAGGTCCAAAATACAAGGCTTTGTCTTTCAAAACCTTTCGAGTAATCAATAAACGTGGGAATTCTTCATTGGTAATCTTAATAAAAGGATAGGTTTTATCATCCTTCAGCATAATATTATATTTGGGGTCGTTTTTCTTAATCAGGTTGATTTCTAATAGCAGGGCTTCAATATTGGATTCGGTAACAATATATTCGAAGTCTTCAATCTCGCTGACCAGTCGTTCGGTTTTGGTGTCGTGACTTCCTGTAAAATAAGAACGTACACGGTTTTTTAAAACCTTCGCTTTGCCGACGTAGATGATTGTCCCATTTTTGTCCTTCATTAGGTAACAGCCTGGTTGATCAGGAAGCAAGGCCAACTTATTTTTTATTCGTTCATTCATTCTAAGTTTCCCTTCCAAATAGTTTCAAAACAGACAAAAAGCTGGACAATAATGCCCAGCTCCGTTGCTTACATATGAGCGCTAATTAATTCTTGTAATTGATCTTTCGTATGAACACCGATTACTTTATCTACCACTTGACCGTCTTTTTTCAACACAAGTGTTGGGATGCTCATGATACCAAATGATGCTGGTGTTTCTGGATTTTCGTCAACATCCATTTTTACAATTTTTAATTGGTCTTCATCATATTCTTCGCTTAATTGTTCTAAAATTGGTGCTTGCATCCGACAAGGACCACACCAAGTTGCCCAAAAGTCAATCAGGACCAGGCCGTTGTCAGTTTCTTCATTAAATGTTGTATCAGTTACTACTTGTGACATGATATCCCTCCTCAAATTTGTATTCACATTATAGCATGCAATTTGCCCCTATGCTATTGTTCTGCTTACAGTTGTAAACATTACTTAAAAGTTACCACCGTTGCGCCATCTCCGCCTTCGCTGGCCGGCGCAAATTCAAAGCTTTTGACATTGCGGTGATTTTTTAAGTAATCTGTAATTCCTTTTCGTAATGCGCCAGTACCTTTACCATGGATAATTCGAACTTGTGCATAATTTGCTAATAAAGCAGCGTCAATATATTGATCCACTTCCGCCAGAGCAGCTTCATATCGCATGCCTCGTACATCCAATTCGGTTTTCACCCGTGAGCCTACTCCTCGTTGAACCCCTGTTATAACTCTTTGCTGTGGTTCCTCAATCGGTGTTGTTAATGTCATATCATCTTCAGAAATTGTCATCTTCAAAATACCGATCTGTACCTGCCAATCATTGTTGCCCATTCTCTTTAACAAAGTTCCTCGTTGGCCATAGGCTTCGACTAATACTTCGTCGCCTTCTTTAAATTGCTTCTTGGCCTTCGCCTTTTGCAAAACTTTATTTTTCTTCAACTGTTCATCTTGTTTCAGATCCTCCAGCTGAGTTCGAGCATCAATCAACTGATGTTCTTTTACATTTCCCTGACCAGACAGCTGCAGTTGCCGAATATCCTTGATAATCTTCTCAGCATCTTCTTGAGCTTGTTGAACCAATTCATTGGCCTGTTTCCGAGCCTTTTCCATTTCCTTTTCACGTTCATCAAAGAAATAGCTGTAGGCATTCTTCAAGTCGCGGTACAAGATTTCAGACTCCTCTACATAATGGCGAACTTCATGATACTCCGTTTCTGTCATTTTACGCTGATTTTCTAGATCAGCGATCATGTCGTTCAAGTCTTGACTTTCATCATCAATAATCTGTTTAGCACTTTCGATAATTCCTGCATCCAGACCTAAACGACGAGAAATCTCAAAAGCATTACTACGGCCTGGAACACCAATCAGTAAACGATAGGTTGGACTTAAAGTATCTACATCGAATTCCATGCTGGCATTGATCGTATTAGGACGGTTATAGCCGTAAATTTTCAATTCAGGATAATGGGTCGTTGCCATTACATAAGACGACTTAGCACCGACTGCATCCAATATCGCTATTGCCAAAGCAGCACCTTCTTGAGGGTCGGTGCCAGCTCCCAACTCATCGAACAGAACCAAACTGCGTTCATTAATCTTCTCCAAGATCGAAACAATTGTTGTCATATGAGAAGAGAAAGTAGATAAGCTTTGTTCAATCGACTGCTCATCACCAATGTCCGCAAAGACCTCTTCGAAGATCCCCATCCGGCTTTCTTCGCCAACTGGCAATGGTAACCCAGCTTGCCCCATTAGCTGCAAAAGTCCTAACGTTTTCAAGGTGACTGTCTTACCACCCGTATTGGGACCTGTAATAACGATTGCCTGATAGTTTTCACCGATCGTGATGTCATTCGCCACTGCCGTATTTGGATCCAATAATGGATGTCTTGCTTGTTTAAAGAATACATGGTTTTCTTCACTAAGCTCTGGAACGACTGCCTTGAGCTCCTTGGCCAAGCGGGCCTTAGCATTCATCAAATCAAAACGACCTAAAACATAGGCGTTATGAATGATTTCACGACGATAAGGAACTAGTTCAGCAGAGAGTTCAGATAAAATCCGTTCAATCTCTGTACGTTCAGAAATTTGCTGCTGACGCAGACGGTTATTCAATTCTACCACTTGCTTGGGTTCAATGAATAATGTTTGACCTGAAGCGCTTTGGTCATGAACTACTCCGCCGAAGGTTCCACGGTATTCTTGTTTTACCGGAATAACATAGCGGTCATTACGCATTGTAATAATTGCGTCGCTTAGATATTTAGCATTCTTACCACGAACCAAGCCATCCAACTGTTCTCGGATGTTTTGTTCACTGCGACGGATTTGACTGCGAATCGTCCGTAATTCAGGTGATGCTTCGTCTCTAATCCGCCCATCTTCTTCAACTGAACGTCGGAGACGACCACTTAATTCCGGCAAGGTCACTAATTGATCCGCCCAGAAATATAAACGAGCGAAATCCAATTCACTATCTTGTAAATCTTCAATAAAACGCGTCATTTCACTAGTTGTTGATAGTATTCGTGCTACCTCGGCCAATTCCAAGCCATTAAGATTTGCACCAATTTCAATTCGTTTCATATGAGGACTGATGTTCATCAGTTTAGGGACCGGCAGGCCACCCCGCAGACGCAGTACCTTCATTCCATCCTCTGATTCTTCCAACCAGGCACGAATGGTATGACTATCACTAGAAGGCACTAACTGATTTAATTCATCAGTTCCTTGTGCGGTTGCCAAGTACTGAGCAACCTTCATTTTTACATCATCAAATCCTAAGGTTGTTAGAATTCGTTCATTCATTGCATTCACCTTCTACAATAAGAAATAAACCGAAACCCTAAAGTTCCGGTTTTTAAATTTGTCCAATAATTCTCGTTACCCACAAATTATCAAAGGCACCACTTAAAAATAGCGAATAATCAATGATAAAACGTGCAAGAAAACTTCCCGAAATAGCATTTTGGACCAATGCCATCGGTACGAAGCTTGCCAGCTTCAGCAGAAGAAAGACAGCAACATAGGCTAGCACTAACGAAACCACTCCAGCAACTATTCCATCATATTGCGGCATCAACACTTGATACAACAAGTTTCGGCAAAAGATCGAGAACAAATGTGTAATCAGCCAGCCGATAAACAGGATCATCACAAAGGCAAAGCCGGCATAAAAGGCTTGATCTAGATTAAATCCCTGTTCGATAGAATAGTAAACCATATTGGACTCGCTGGTAACCGAAGGATAGGGAACGAATAATTCCAGTTTCTCTCCCACTCCCTTGTAGAATACCAAAGCCGCGATAAATGAAAGCACGTATCCTACTGTGAAAAATAGTTGATACGCTGTTCCTCTACGGTAACCGGTATAAAAAGAAAGAATAAAAACAATTAAGATAAATAGCGTTAGCATGGTTTTCCTCACTTATTAGCAGCACGTTTTTGAATTTCACGCTTGCGATTTTCGTTTACAACTTGTTGCGCTTCTACATGATTGCGGATTTGCGCATTATTCTGTCCATTTTTTTGCATAATTGACTTTGCTTCTGCTTCAATCGCTTCGATCTTTTTTATTTTATTTTCAAGCTCCACTGACCGAGCAGCCCGGCGCTTCAAATCAGCCTGATGCTTCTTTAGCTGCAGCAGTTCCTCTTGCTTCTTGACTTGATCGGATACCGCATTGATTGCTAATAAGATCGCAGCCTTCTCCGCTGTAATCTCCGGTGACAAGTTTTTTATTTCATTCAACTGTTCATTTACCAATGCTAAAACCATGTCCATGTGTTGCTTGGATTCCTGACCAATGATAGTATATGTCTGTCCAGCTACGGTTGCTTTGTATCTATTTTGAGCCATGCGGATTTTCCCTCCTCGCAATATTGTCGAAAAAACACTAGTTTATTATATGCTATAAGAGGGCGTTTTTACAACTTTCATCAAAGAAAAGTCTGCGAAATTAAAGAAAAGAGAAAACTTTATGCGCTTAAATGTATTGAAATTATCGAGAAGTAAGTTGTTAGAGCTCGAAGAATACTACTGCAATGATCTGACTAAAAAAAAACATCCCTTATACTGAATTCACGGCTAAAAAAAACGGAATTAGCATTACCGCTTATACTTCTGGTACAGTAACCTTTCAGGGAAATAACGCTAATGTTGAGGCTAGTAAATGGGGAACTATTGAAAGCTCAACTCGAAAAGCAGCAGGTTCTTCAACTGCCACACTACCTGATGGTTTTGCTCAATTATCAGTTATTGGTAGTGATGAAGTGGGGAATGGCAGCTATTTCGGTCCTTTATGTGTCTGTGCTGCCTCCGCAGATAGAGAAAAATTACCTGAGTTAAGGCATCTCGGTGTAAAAGACTCCAAGATGCTGACTGATTTGCAAATCCGTGAAATGGCCGTAAAAATAAAGGATTTGATTCCTTATAAATTATTGGTTCTAATGCCTAAAAAATACAACGAGATCCAACCTAAATACAACGCGGTTCGGATGAAGGTCGCTCTGCACAATCAAGCAATCGCCTTGTTATTAGAGCAAATATTTCCTCAAAAACCGGATGCTATTCTAATTGATCAATTTACTCCACCAGCGAACTATAAAAAGCACGTAAAAGGCGAGAAACGCCAAATAGACGAGCAAATCTACTTTATAACTAAGGGTGAACACTATCATTTGGCTGTAGCAGCTGCCTCCATTATTAGTCGAGCTAGGTTCCTAGAAGGACTGGATGAAGCATCTGAAGAGGTAGGAATCGTGATTCCCTCAGGTGCGGGGAAACCCTCTGATCAGGCCGCAGCTATTTTACTTAAACGAGGTGGCAGCGAATTGTTGACAAACTATGCGAAACTGCATTTTGCCAATACAGAAAAAGCGCAAAATTTATTAAAATAATAGAAGAAAAAAGAGCATCAAAGACACTAAATAGTCTTTTGATACTCTTTTATACTGTCTTACATGTAATAGTTTCTTCTTAATTTCGTTTGAGTAATATCAGAGATTGTTTGAGCTCCTGCTAATTGCATAACCATTTCCAGTTCTCTTTGGAAAAATTCAAAAACTTGCTGAACGCCAGTTGCACCACCTAAAGCGAGACCATATATTGCTGGTCGTCCAATTGCCACCAGATCTGCGCCAGAGGCGATGGCTTTAAAGACATGCTGACCACGGCGGACCCCACTGTCGAAAATAATCGGTACACGTTTGTTCACCGCTTTTGACACATACTGCAAGGAATCAAAAGTTGCAGGGCCGCCATCTAACTGTCGACCACCATGATTGGATACCCATATACCATTAGCACCCGCATCTAATGCCCGCTCAACATCCTCTTCTGACTGGATTCCTTTTACAAAGACTGGCAGCGAAGAATTTTTCGCAATAAAGGTCACGTCTTTTGGACTAAGCTTTTGCTTAGATGAACCATAAACAGCATCCATCGTTTGACCGACACCTGATTGGTATGCTCGTACGATTGGCATTGGCAACGGGAAAGTAAAGCCATTTCGTTTATCCGTTTCTCGGTTACCACCAACTGTTGCATCAGCAGTTAAGATAATCGCTTTTGCTCCACTTTCCTTAGCTTTAGATAATATGTCGATATTGACGCCATCATCCTTGCTCATATACAGTTGGAACCACTGACAGGCTTCGGGACCGGCAGCTTGCCGAATTTGTTCAATCGTGCGAGAGGCGTACGAACTGATTGAGAAAATTGAGCCATAATCAGCTACCCCTTTTGCAGTTGCTTCTTCTCCTTGCATGTTAGCCAAACCATGGGCAGCGATTGGTGCCATAATGATGGGCGCCCGCAGCTTTTCATCCATAAAGGTAACTTCCGTTGTTGGCAACTCTATATCCTTCAACACATGAGGGATTATCAACTGATGTTCAAAAGCCCTCTCATTTTCACGATAAGTAAAAATATCACCTGCACCACTACTTATGTAGCCATATCCACCTTTGGGAATTACTTCTTTTGCCTGTTCTTCTAAATCATGAGTGTTGATAAAGTCGATTGGCCCCTCAGCATTACTTGTCTGATAATTTATTGTCATTTTAATCATCCTTTCACTATAACGCTTACAAAGCCATCCTACTCTTTCTTGTAATCCTAAACAACTAATCTGTTTCAGTCATTATTGACAAAAAGTAAGCGAAATCATCTATAAAACTGCTTAAGTTTAAGAAAGTATTAAACCAGAAAAAATACAATTCTCGCATAATCTTATTTATTTCACAATTCAATTCATTTTTCTCATTAATCAGGTGGAGCTAAAACAACTCTTTTAGCACTTTCGTAGTATTCGCAAAAAAATAAAATGAGAACGAACAACTTTTACTCTTAGAAATAACAGAGTATTTCATAATCTGATTAATTGTCTATCCTCTTTATTGAGCATATCATCAATGGTGTAATGAAAAAACGACGAGGAGATGGATGAAGTATGTTGAAGAAAGCATTAATTGGAGGATTCACAGTAGCTACATTAACCTTAATATTAGGTGCGTGTGGTTCAGGAAGCACCGATAATAGTCAGAGCAGTTCAAGTATGAGTAGCTCGAGCATGTCTAGTTCAAGCATGAGCAGTTCAGAAACAAGTGATTCAACAAGCGGGTCAATGAACAGTGGCAATGAGAGTATGGGCATGTCCAGCGTAGGACAAATCGTCGGCAGTTATGATAGCTCTGATGGTAAAGTAATGGGGGCTACTAAGCCTGGCGAAAAAGTAAAATTTGAAGTTCCTGCTAAAGATGGCGATGAATACCTTCACCTAGCATTTATGCATGCTGCTTCTGGTGATAAAGGTTGGTATTTTGCACCTGAATCTGAAGATGGTATTGCTCTTTCTAAATCAATGTTTGATGGGAACAGCTCTGTAGATATCACTGATAAAATGGGCTTGTTCGCTGCTCCAAATGAAACAACTTCTGAAGCAGTAACTGCTGATGATGGTGATTTGAAATATGCAGACACTAGCGAATTTATGAAAGCAACTGTTACTATGGAAAATGATATGTATGTAGTAACTATCGAAAATATGTCTTCTGGTGACCATGAAACTCCATTCTCATCAGGTGTATGGGAAATTACCGATACTAAAGGTAAAGGCTTTGATCACACCGCTTCTAAAGAACTTTCTGCTTTAGCAACTATGGGTCACAGAGAAGACCTTTACAAGATGGTAGAAAAAGAAGCAAAATAAATTTTAATTAATGTCGCTATTTTTGCTTTAACTAAAAAGTAAATTCCCTATAGCGGACCGCATGAGAATTTAACAGTCTCATGCGGTTTTTTTGTGTTTTCTTCTATATTAGTCAAGCATTAGCTGTAAAAGAACTTGCCAATTCTATTAGATGAATTTATAGTGAAGAAAAAGATTGCAAAGGAGACAAAATGAAACTGGGAATAATTTACTATACACATGGCGGTCATACGCATGAAATGGCTGAATGTATTGCGGAAGGAATACAATCTAAAGATGTGGAAGTTCGTTTATTTTCACTTAACGAACAGTTGGATGAAAACTATTTAAATGAGTGTGCAGGTATCATCTTCGGTACTCCAACTTATGTAGCAACCTCCCATTGGCGGGTCATTGAATGGCTGACTAAAGACCGTACCATTAAGCTAGGTGGAAAGCTAGGTGGTTGTTTTGCCACTGCTCATTATGCCCAAGGCGGCAGCGATTCAGCTATCATGTCCTTAGTGGGAATTTTGGTGACTAAAGGAATGCTGGTCTATTCAGGTGGCTCAGCGTTAGGCAAACCCTTTATTCACCATGGACCCGTTGCACTAGATGCTGTTGGAAACCATTTTGAAGAATCCAAAGAATTGTTTAAAACTTTCGGGCAACGATTTGCTGATAAAGCGCTGGAATTATTTTAGTTAGCCAACAAAAAAATGAGATCAGAATACCTAGCTAGCATTTTGATCTCATTTACTTTTATTTTTTTGTTTGATTGCGTTTTGCTTCCTTAATAATTTTTAACGCCCTTTTGCGCGTTTTAATATTGGGACTTCTTAAACGTCGGTATGCACTAGATACATCTGATTTTTCCATAAAAATAGGCCTCCTTTCAAACTATATCCGTTGAATCTTATTGAATGCTTTGCCAATAGTCTTCTGATCCAAGTTTTTTCCAATTATAACTATTTCATTCACCTTATCTTTAGCCTTGCGATTTGTCGGATTAAACTGAATCACCTGATTCACTCCTTGAATCTCCGTCAAATAATCGTTTTCAGCTAATTGTACAAATCCTTTAATTCGAAAGATATTATCAGGATTATTCAGTAGCAACCAATCAATCCACCTTACTAAAAGTTTTTCAGGAATTTCGGCCTGCCCTTGTAATTTCAAGGCTTCAAAATTATGCCTCAACTCCTGATGATGGTGTTCCTTGTGAGCATGGTGTGCGTGCTCCTCCGTCTTATCTGATTGCAACTGTTGATGAAAACGAGCAATTCCTAAAACCTGTGCAGCAAGCAGCGACTCCTTCATTGACAGAGAAAACGTATGAAAATCAGTTAGTGGATTCATCGTTTCTATTTCCTGAACAACTTTAGGGATTTTTGAAGCATCGGTTTCTGATTTTTCCGAAATGAAGATCCGATCAGCAATTGCTAGCTGCTTAAGTGCCTCTGGATAGAGAAAATTTCGTTCGAATTGATCACTATCGACCACTGTAATTACACTGTCCAAATAGAAATGGGAGCAGATCCCCGGCGTTGCCACAATCGTTTGCATGATTGGTTGAGGATCAGAAATGCCACTGGTTTCAATGATAATCTGTTTAATCGGATAACCTTGATCAACAAACACCTCGAGAACAGCTGACAAGGCATTAATCAAATCCGTTCGCAAACTGCAGCAGATGCAGCCACCATTCATTTGAAAAATTCGTTCTTGGGAATGCAGCAGCAGTTCGTGATCAATCCCAGTCTCACCAAACTCATTTTCGATAATTACTATCTCTTCAGAAGCCAGATTAGTGCCTTTTAATACCTGATTGATCAAGGTCGTTTTCCCTGAACCTAAAAAACCAGAAATAATGGTGATTGGAATACCCATCTTGCTTCCTCCCACTCTAAACTATTTTGTTTCTCGAAAAATCGCCTTACGCCGTAGTTTAGGAGAGTACTTTTTCAGCTCCAGTCGTTCGGGAGTATTGCGTTTATTTTTGCTAGTCAGATACAAGCGTTCTCCAGTCTCTACACATTCCAAAATAATAGTTTGTCTCATATCTTTCTCCTTTTTATCGATCTGTTAAGTATTCTTTGAGCTGAAGTTCTTCATCATAATTAAAGATTTCCTCTGACAACTGTTGTAAAATCTGTTGCTTCAGACTAAGAGGAATTTCCCAGAAACCATTAATTTGCTGAAACTGATTAAGATCATACCGTTGAAATACTGGATAGAGTTTTAAAAAATTTTCAAGGCTGAGACCTTCTGCTTCATCAAAAACCTTGATCCAGCCTTGTTCAATTGCATAATCAGTCGGTTCCCCTGTTTCTGAAATCATCCTTTTTTTCACCATCGATCGATAAAATTCAGCCTTGCTGCCAACTTCCTGTTTTTGTCCCAGTAAATAGCTGAATCCTTCTTCAACTAACGGCGGGTAGATTATTTCCATCACGATCAGCTCCTAATCGATTACTTTCTTCCCTTTGTAGTACCCCTTCAACGAAACATGATGACTTCGGCGATATTCACCCATAGCTTCGTCAAAAGATATTTCAGGTCGAGAAACCTTTTGATGGGTTCGTCTTAATTTCTTCTTCGTCTTAGATGTTCTTCTTGCTGGTACTGCCATTCCAATTCCTCCTATTACCAACTAGCTTTTTTGACACCAGGAATCTTTCCTTGATGTGCTAGTCTTCTAAAATTAATCCGTGACATTCCAAATTTGCTCATATAAGCTCTAGGTCTGCCATCGACTAAATCACGATTTTTATAACGATTAGGGTTGGAATCCTTTGGTAACTTTGCTAAAGCCTGGTAATCACCAGCGGCCTTTAATTCTCGGCGAATCTCAGCATAACGATCGATCAATTCTCGCTGTTTGCGAGCTTTCGCAATTTTTGATTTTTTAGCCATTTAATCTTCCTTTCAGCATTACTATTTACGGCAGACAAAACGTAATGTTTACGATTTGATAAAATGAATTTACCACTAGTTAGAAAATGTGTCAAGGAAAAATAACATGAAATTTTGTTCAGATGAATGAAAAAGCATTTGTTAACCAAAAAATCACTAAAAAAACTGCACCTATTCTCGCTCTGGGTGCAGCCATGCTAT
Source organism: Candidatus Enterococcus ferrettii (assembly GCF_017377655.1). GTDB lineage: Bacteria > Bacillota > Bacilli > Lactobacillales > Enterococcaceae > Enterococcus_A > Enterococcus_A ferrettii. Next base: position 30,106 of record NZ_JAFREL010000047.1, on the reverse strand, counting down.
CCTTATCAATTCTCACTTGTTGCCAAATCGCTTGAATAATTCAGTACGGACTGATAAACAGCCAGTAATTCCTTGCCAATGGACTCGATACTTCTCTTTTTAGCTGTCTGATAGCCATTTCTGGTTACATCTGGTGCTTGATTTCCAACAATTTGCTTAATTTTCCTTTTGAAACTCTTGTTATCGACTTCCATAAAACAATTCTTACCGCTTTCCAGCCACTCTTTATATACGGGAATATCTCGAACTAAAACATTCTGCTTACTAGCTAAAGCTTCTAATACTACAATTCCCTCAGTCTCTTCATAGGAAGGAAAAAAGAACAAATCAGCTGCAGAATAAGCGCCTTGAATAATATCTCCCTTGATATATCCAGGAAAAAGTACATTGCTAGGATGGTTGGTTTTCACTATTTTTCGGATTTCTTTAGGTATGCTGTACAATGGAACATATCCGAACCAGATAAATTTGTATTCCGGCATTTGTCGAGCAATTTCTACAAAGTCATAGATGCCTTTCCGTTTGAAATACAATCCCACACAAATGATCACTTTTTCGCCCGGTTTTAAGTCGAAGTACTGACGAAATTTTTGTTCCTTCTCACTATTCGGCTGATAATTCTTCATTTTGATTCCGTTAGAAACAACTTTAATTGGCATTTTGAGACCATAATTTTCTAAGAGCTCTTTAGAATAGTCAGTCGGTGTAATCAAGCAATCAGCCTTCGAATAAAGACGGACCAGATAATTTCTAAATAAAGGAGCCAATTGATTTGAACCAACAAACGAATTCCGAAAATCCTCCTCAGTAGAATGTGCATGATAAATTACCTTTTTCCCCAATCGCCGCGCCTTAGCAATCATGCGTTGGCTGTTGGGACCATAAGTATTGATATGAAGGATGTCATAATCTGTGCTGGCAGGATCTAACGTGTATTCAATGCCTACAGTAGAAAGAGCCTCCATTTGATGCTCTAACGCTCGACCAATACCAGATTTTGCTAAAACTTTTTTGCCTTCAAAATAGAGCAAAACTTTCAACCTGATCCCTCCTTCTTATGCTAAATTTATTTACTCGGTAATCAGTCTGTTTCTTCAATATACTTGTTGACGATCACCAATGAAGCTGCGATTGCTATAGCAACTAAAATAGTCAGATACAGGGCAAATGGAATCGTCGTCAAGACTCCTTGAAACAACTCTTGAATGTACAAGAAAGCCAGTACTAAAACCACGAATAGCAACGGCACCCATGCTTTAGAAATCTTAGAGGACCAACGCTGCCAGATTGCTTGAGTTGACAAGATAAAAAATTGCAAAAGAATATAAAAACCTAATAAACTTAAGCTATTCCATAAATCTCCCAAGTGCATAAAGTCAAAGTTAGGAACATTTAGACTATGAGATAAATCACTAAATGAGCTAGGCTGCAAATTACACCGTTAATTAGAGTAAAAAACACGAAATTACAAAGAGACAATAAAATATTTATTAAATACAGCTGACTGATCCTTAGAGGCAGTAAGCGAACTGTTCTTTTCGAAAAAAAGTTACCAAAGCGTGTTGTATCGCCAATTATGAATCCCCACGTCAGCAATCCGGCCACTAAAGGCAACACGCCAGGAGTATGGATATCTTTTGCTAAGTAAAAGTAGATACTTAAGCAGGTGTAGAAGAGACTCAGCACCGTACTTAATAAGTAAAGCTTTCTGGTATTATGGTCATTTAAAAGTGCTAGCCATTTCATTGTGTTAACGCCTCCCGATAAAGATTTTCCAAACCAATTCCTCTAGTTTCCCGAAGTAGTTCCATATCTTGATGCTGGATAATCTGGCGATTTTTCAAAATCATCACTTCATCAACAATATTTTCGATTTCAGTCATTTGATGCGTGGTAAGTAAAATCAAACTTTTTTCATCAAACCAACGAATTAAGGATTGAATTATTTTCTCTCTAGTCAACAAATCAATCCCACTCAGAGGTTCGTCCAAAAGATAGATTTCAGTCTTTCTAGCTAAGGTAGCGACTAAAGCCGCTTTCTCCAATTGACCACGGGATAGAGTTTTTAATTTAGATTTAGGGTTTATTTCCATGAAGTTCAATAATTCTTCAGCTCGTTCTGAGGAATAATCTGCATAAAAACGTCGATAAAAATCTAAAACCTTGCTAATGGTAAAGTCCTTAGGAAAATCATTTAAATTAACAATATAGGACACCTTGGATTTAGTTTCATCTCCGATAATTGTTCCATCAATACTCATCTGGCCTTTCCAATTAAGCGCCAACCCCGAAAGAAGTCGCATGATGGTCGTTTTTCCTGAGCCATTCTCACCTAACAGGGCTACGATCCTGCCTTTCCCTAATGAAAAATTCAAATCAGAAAATATTTCATGACTGTTTTTTCTATAATGTACGTTTTTTACTTCTATAAAACTCATTCCTGATCCTCCTCAATAAAGTGCTGCAGTTTTTCTAAGGCTTCTGTTGTGGAAAACCCCAAATGCTTCATATTACTCAAATAATCGTTCATCACTTGAGCAACCTTCTCTTGATTTAAATTTTCCAAAACTGTTTGATTTGAAGTTACGAACCGTCCTTTGCCTCGTTCCGAGTAAAGAATATTCATCCGTTCCAGCTCCTGCAGCGAGCGTTGGACAGTATTGGGATTCGTTGATAATTGGACCGCCATTTCTCGGACTGCTGATATTTTTTCACCTGGTTTAAGCTTGCCAGCAATAATTTGTTGGATGATTTCATCCATAATTTGCAAATAGATTGGTCGATCTTCCGCGAAGTTCATCTGATGCCTCCAATAGTGTACTAATACAATAGTACACTACAAAACAAAATTGTCAATAGTATGGCAGTGGAATTGTTGTACACAAAAAAACTGACTCTTCAATCAAAAGTCAGGTGGGTAAGTTCTATCAAAGTATTAGGGAGCTTCTGGATCAAGCAGCTTTTTTATAGTAAATCGACGTTTTTACTTTCGATTGATTGTTGTACATGTTGATGACAATTACCGCAACAATGATCATCATCAATAATGAAATTATCCCAGTCTCGCCTACTAGATAAGGACTCAGCGGACCTCCAAAAGATTGATCTAACAGCAGCTGACTGACAAAATTATCTAAAAAATGTAAAAAGACTGCTGGCCAAACACTTTTCGATTTCAAAATAAGGTAAAACATTGTATAGGACACAACAACCATTTGTAAAACATAAATTGGAACTTGATATCCTAACGAAATCGTTGATACATAGCCACTTAAAATTATCGGCGCATGCCATAATGCCCAGACAAATCCACTAATCAATGCACCCTTCTAAAAGCCATATAGTTCATTTAACTTAGGTACCATGTACCCTCGCCAGCCAAGTTCTTCTCCTAACGCAGTAACAAAATAAATTACCAGCATTATAAACAGCATCATTGGATTTTTGACCAACTCAAGTGGCATATTTGCCACAATGACATCTCTTCCATATATCAAGAAATAGATACCATATGAAATACCCCAATACAAGAAAGTCAGCAAAAATGTAATGGCGATATACTTTAGATGTGTTCGATTGATATGCAGTGCATTTTCTTTACGATGGTAAATCAAACTAGTAACAATCGCTGCAATTCCCGGACACCACATAAGAAGATAACTAAATTCCAGTATTTGTTTAGCAATTATTAAATAGTAAAAGATGAAGCTAATTGAAAAACATAAGATGAGAAATGTAAGTAAAGATTTTTTAGTTTTTGACATTCAAGTATCCACCCTTCAGTTATTATTTGGCTTTACTATACGTAAAAGTACCTTGAATGAACCTTGAATGGTTAGAACTTCTGAATAAGATGATTCGATAGTCAGCATGCGTTTTAAAGTTCTCGGTGGTAGCGAACAAAAAAAGGCTAAATCCTTTTTTGAGGATTTAGCCATAAGGTCTTATTTCTATTCTTCTTCTTCAGCCATGAACGTGTTGAAGACTTCTTCAATCATGTCCCATTCAGCATCCGTTTCAATTTGCAGCAATTCACCTTCGCTGCCATCTTCGTTTTCTACGTATGCGTAAGCTTGCAATTCAACATCTTCGTCCTCTGGGGCACCCGCAGGATAAAGCAATACATAATTACGGTTAAATTCTTCTTGTCCGTCAATTGTTAGTAAGATTTCATACAGGGTTTCATTTCCTTCATCATCCACCAATGTAATCATTTCATGTTCGTGATCGTGATCATGGTCATGAGTGTGTTCGTGTGCCATTTACTTTCCTCTTTTCTAAAATTTATTGCTGGTTCGATCGAGATAATTTTGTAAAATCATCACTGCAGCAACTTTATCAATCACTTTTTTTCGTTTGGAACGTGATGCATCAGCTTGCTCGACCAACATACGTTCAGCTTGAACGGTCGTTAAGCGCTCATCTTGATACTCAACAGGCAGATCAAAAAGTTCTTTGATCTTTTCGCCATATTCCATCGAAGCCTCAGCACGAGGTCCGATGGAATTATTCATATTTTTGGGCAGGCCCACTACAAATCGGTCAACGTTGTATTCCTTAACCAATTCCTTTAATCGTTCAAAACCGAATTCACCTTTGTGTTCGTTAATTCGGATGATCTCAATTCCTTGTGCGGTCCATCCAAATGGGTCGCTTACTGCAACACCCACCGTTTTGGAACCAACGTCTAATCCCATGATTCTCATGGAAGATCGATACCGTGGTTAGATAGATAGTATTTCACTAATACTTCCATCACTTCATCACGCTCGTGACGGCGAATCAGGTTACGCGCATCTTGGTAACGTGGAATATACGCCGGATCTCCTGATAATAAATACCCAACGATTTGGTTGATTGGGTTGTATCCTTTTTCTGCTAAAGCATTATAGACGATCGTTAACGTCTCGCTGATTTCTTTCTTGCGATTGTCATCAAAATCAAAACGGACTGTTTCATCTGTATATCCCATAAAGCTACACCTCTTTCTCAAAGTTTTCACACTTACCATTTTACTAAAAGAAGCACCAACTTACAAATATTGAATTCATTTATCCCGGACTTTCCACCTTTTTCTTCAGGATTCCATTAAAACCTGCTTGATAAGCTAAGCTTTTTGCTCGAACATGACTGAATGAATAAATTTTTTTAACAACTATTTTGGAAAAAGATTTTCCGGTCTTTATCCATTCTTTTCTGCTATGAGAAGGTTCACATAAGTCTATTCAGTTAGCAAAATTGATGATAAAATTTACTCATAATCAACGGAAAGAAGGAAAAATGATGAAAAAGCTGGGGAGCGTTTGTTTCGTATTAGTGATTACTTTTTTGCTCGCAGGCTGCAGCAGTAAAGTGACTGTAGAAGATTTAAAAGCACATGACTGGCAATTGGATATCAAAAAGAATGATGAGTCCATCAATTACTTGGCTACTTTCAGCAACGAGGTAATGACACTGTCCTTTGATACTTCGGATATGGAGTCTGAATCCTCCAACGAGTGGGAAAAAATGGGGGAAGATTTCGGGAAGCAGTTGTTAGAAAACATGAAATTTAAAGTTCAATACTCCTTAAAAGGTAACAGTATCCACCTTAAAAACAAGGACCTTGACCTAGATAATGATTATACCATTAAAAAGGACAATAAAAATTTAGTGCTGACTCCTGAAAAAACGGGGGAAAAACTTATTTTGAAACCCTATAAAAAAACTAAAAGCAGCTCAAAGACAACTGACACTACAACAACAACGACTAAAACTTCCAGTTCGACTTCTTCCAGCAGTTTAGAGTCGTCTTCTACTGAAAATACTTATCAACAGTCAATTGATGAACAAAATGCTTCCTTAGAAGCCTTCCTTAGTGAACAGCAAGCCTCTCAAGAAGCGGAAGCTTCACGAGAATACGCTGAAGCTAGAGCCTCAATTGATGCTGACAATGCTAGTTGGGAGGCAGAGTCTCAGCGCCGAGCGGCGGAACAACAGGCTTCAGCTGATGCTGAAAACGCTCGTTACGCAGATGAAGAGGAAGCCGAACGTTTACGGATGCAAGCCGAAGTAGATGCGCAGAATGCTTCGATCGATGCTGAGAATGCCCGCCAAGCTGAATGATCAGCCGTCACTTATATATTTAAACTTCTTCAACAACAAAAAGCAGCGGACTCGTGCCACTGCTTTTTGTCTGTTCTTTAATTGATAAATTTTTCGACTAGTGAAAGCAATATTTCCAGCATTTGATGTAAATCTGCTTCAGCAATACTTTCATCTGTCGAATGAATATTTTTCATATTTGTCGACAGGTTGACAGCATTTATTCCCCTCATGCGATACACATTGGTATTGCTTCCGCCGCCACAGGCCGCTCCTTGATAGCTGACACCTTGTTTTTTACAGGCCTTTTGAAAAGATACAATTAAGGCATTTTGATCATCGATGGTATAGCCTGGTGTTCCATAACTTAGTGTCTCTTCAAAAATAGCTCCGTTGGCCTGACAAACTGTTTGGAATTCAGTTTTCACCTGCTCGATCAATTTTTCTAATTTTTAACCGATCAAAACTGCGGGCCTCAAATTGCATCTCGACCTCGCCCATCACTACATTTGTGGCACTGCCGCCTTGTACGACTCCGATATTACAGGTCGTTTCTTCATCGACTCTTCCCATCGGCAGTTGGGTGATCACTTTTGCAGCAACCGTTAAAGCATTAATCCCTTTTTCTTGGCAAACACCGGCATGGCTTTTTTTCCAACAACTCGCAGAGTTCCTTTACAGCCATGGGGTTGTTTTGACTACTTTGGAAACGAAAAAAAGACCTAGTGAAGAGGGATTCTTCACTAGGTCTTTCCGTAAGTTAGGGATTAATATAATTCTAGGTACTGCTCACGTTCCCACTCAGACACCGTTTGACGGAACGCTGCCCATTCAATCTTCTTCGCTTCCGAGAAGTTGTTGTAGATGTGTGAACCTAAAGCATCCATCATTACTTGGTTTTCACGCAAAGCTTTAATTGCGTTGTGGATAGTTGAAGGTAAATCAAGGATTTGTGCTTCTTTACGTTCTTCTTCTGTCATTACATAAATGTTGCGGTCAACAGCTGCTGGCGGTGTTAATTTGTTGCGGATACCGTCTAAGCCGGCTTCCAATAATACTGCCATTGTCATATAAGGATTTGCAGCTGGGTCAACAGAACGCAATTCTAATCGAGTAGAAAGTCCGCGAGATTCAGGTACACGGATCAATGGTGAACGGTTACGACCGCTCCATGCTACGTATACAGGTGCTTCAAATCCTGGTACTAAGCGCTTGTAAGAGTTAACAATTGGATTACATACTGCTGTGTAAGCACGAGCGTGTTTCAATAGACCAGCTAAAAACTGGTAAGCAATGTCGCTTAATTGCATTGGACCATCTTCATCATAAAAGACATTGCCTTCGTCGTTAAACAATGACATGTTGCAATGCATACCTGAACCATTGATTCCGTATAAAGGTTTTGGCATGAAGGTTGCGTGCAGACCATGTTTGCGAGCAATTGTTTTAACAACCAGCTTGAAGGTTTGGATATTGTCACAAGCTTCGATTGCATCGGCATATTTGAAATCAATTTCGTGTTGACCAGGAGCTACCTCGTGGTGAGAGGCTTCTACTTCAAAGCCTAGGCTTTCTAATTCTAACACGATATCGCGTCGGCAGTTTTCGCCAAGGTCAGTCGGAGCAAAATCGAAGTATCCACCTTTATCATTCAAGTCTAATGTAGGATCGCCACATTCATCTAATTTGAATAAGAAGAATTCAGGTTCTGGTCCTAAGTTGAAAGAGGTAAAGCCAAATTCATCCATACCAGCCAATACACGTTTTAGGTTTCCGCGAGGATCTCCTGCAAATGGTGAACCGTCTGGATTGTAGATGTCACAGATCAAACGTCCAACCTTGCCGTGTTCGCTTTCCCATGGGAAGATCATCCAAGTAGTCAAGTCTGGATATAGATACATATCACTTTCTTCGATCCGAACGAATCCTTCAATAGAAGAACCGTCAAACATCATTTTGTTGCTTAACACTTTTTCTAATTGGCTTACTGGTACTTCTACGTTTTTAATTGTTCCTAAAATATCGGTGAACATTAAACGTAAAAAGCGGACGTTCTCTTCCTCAACGATTTTTTTAATGTCCTCAACTGATAAATCTCTCTTTGGCATAGTATCCCTTCCTTACGCTTCATTTTTTTATTATTCCACAACCACTAAAGCTTTGGCCCTTGCGATTGATATGGATGTTGTTGACTTAACCCGCTTTGGGTCAGCATTTCATCATAGAAGATTCGACGAACATCTTTGTCGGTCAACGGCGGCTTTTCTCTGGCCGCTTTTTCTTCGTCCTGGCGCATTTGATACACTCGTTTAATTCCAGCCATATTCAGACCGTCTGATAAATAATCCTTAATTTCCAGAAGCACATCAATGTCATTCAGAGAATACATTCTGCGGTTGCCTTCGCTCCGCTCTGGATGGATTAATTCTTGTTCTTCGTAATAACGGATCTGCCTAGCAGTTAAATCAGTTAATTTCATAACTGTACCAATTGGAAAAACAGCTAATGAACGACGCAATTCTTTCTCCCGCATCAAATATCCTCCTTGTTTCTTAATGTTGAAAATAGGATACCAAGCATTAGACCAGTTGTCAACCGCAAATGTTAGATTTTCTTACATAGACGCAAATAATTTTCTAACATGACTCTTTGAACGACATAAAAATAGACGTCTCCCGATAGGAAACGCCTGTTTTTCAGTAAATTTTATTCAGCCTTAGACTGATGATAAACATCATTCACTGCATTTGAAACGGCTACCTTCACATGCTCAAAAGTTAAACCGCCCTGCAGGTAAAGAGAATACGGTTCACGTAAAGGCCCATCCGCACTTAATTCAATGCTGGCACCTTGAACAAAAGTTCCAGCTGCCATAATAATATCATCCTCATAGCCCGCCATGTAAGAAGGAATCGGCGCTACATAAGCATCAATCGGTGAGAATTTTTGAATAGACTGACAAAAGCGAATCATGGCATCTCGCTCCTTTAACTCTACCAATTGAATCAAATCGGTGCGGGGATCGTCCCACTTAGGGGTGGATTCAATTTGATATTCTGCTAACAGTGCTGAAGAAAAGATCGCTCCTTGAATCGCTTGACCAACTACGTGAGGGGCTAAGAAAAACCCTTGCAGCATATCATAAACATTGCCTAGCATCGCTCCACCTTCCGCACCAACTCCTGGCGTAGTTAAGCGATAAGCACAACGTTCAACGATCTCTTTTTTACCGGCAAGGTAGCCGCCGGTTTTAGCAATACCACCACCAGGATTCTTAATCAAGGAACCAGCCATCAAGTCAGCCCCAACTTGAGTTGGTTCCAGCAATTCCGCAAACTCCCCATAACAATTATCGACAAAAATAACTGCTTCAGGTGCGACTGTTTTAACAAAGTCGCACATCTCTTTGATCTTATTGATCGTAAAAGAAGGACGAGCGGCATAGCCGCGCGAACGCTGAATCGCTATCACTTTAGTATTCTCAGTTAATTTTTGCTTCACGCCCTCAAAATCCACTGATCCATCTTCTAATAAGGCAACTTCATCATAGCCAATTTGATACTCTTTCATTGAGCCAATCCCATTGCCTTGGGTTCCAATAACTTCCAGCAATGTGTCGTAAGGTGTCCCGGTAATATAAAGCAGATCATCTCCAGGACGCAAAACACCAAACAAAGCAGTCGAAATAGCATGAGTTCCCGAAACAAGCTGAGGACGTACTAATGCCGCTTCAGCACCAAAAGTTTGGGCATAAACTGCTTCTAACGTATCCCGACCTAAATCGTCATTGCCATAACCGGTTGATGGCAAAAAATGACTTTCTGACACGTGCTGTTCCCGAAAGGCGGCTAAAACCTTTGCTTGATTGGAGAGCGCCGTTTCTCTCACTTTTTTTAAAGCCGGTTCAATTTTTTGATCAACTTTATCAATTGTTTTTACTAACTCAGGGGCTAAATTAGCCGTCCAACTCATCATCCATTCTCCTTATCCAAACGGAACTCCGCTTCGCAAAGCCACGAACTTGATAAACTTCTTTTTCTTCTTCAAATGTTTCACTCAATACTAAGCTTTCTCGTCGAACTGCATTTAGAGACTGCCCATCTTCGGCCTTAATTGTTAATAAATAAGGTTCCAGCAGTTCCATGATTTCTTTTTTGATTGCTTCAGCCAAGACTTCTTTACCTTTACTGGACTTAGCCGAAATCAAAGTATTAGGAAACAAGGTTGGCGTAAAACTAAAAGGATCAATCCGGTCGGCTTTATTGTAAATGGTTAAAATTGGGATATCATCCATTTCCAAATCCTTCAGCAAAGTCATAACTGTTTGCTCTTGCTGCAGGCGGTCCTCTGAACTAGCATCCACTACGTGCAGCAGCAAGTCCATCCCCTTACTCTCTTCAAGAGTAGAGTGAAAGGCGTCAATCAATTGCGTTGGCAAATCTTGAATGAAGCCAACAGTATCAGTAATGGTAGTTTGCATTCCTTGCGGCAATTGCCATTTCTTAGTCAACGGATCCAGGGTCGCAAATAACTGATCCTTAGAGTACGTCTCCGCATTGGTCAATAAATTCAAGATCGTCGACTTGCCAGCATTGGTGTACCCTATCAAGCCCATTTGAAAAATATTTGACTGTTGCCGCTTTTGGCGACTGCGTTCACGATGAGCTTCGACATTCTTCAATTCTTTTTTGATTGCAGAAATACGGTTACGGATATGACGACGGTCCGTTTCCAGCTTGGTTTCCCCAGGACCCCTTGTTCCAATCCCTCCGCCAAGTCGTGACAAACTATGGCCCTGTCCCATAAGACGAGGCAGCAGGTAGCTTAACTGAGCCAGCTCTACCTGCAGCTTGCCCTCTTTGGAACGCGCTCGCTGCGCAAAAATATCCAAAATCAGTTGAATCCGGTCAATTACTGGCACACCAACAATGTCTTCTACGGTTTGACTTTGTCTGGGGGTCATCGCATGGTTGAAAATAACCAGCTCAGCTTCGTGGGCATCCACTAATTGAGTCAGCTCTTCTACTTTCCCCTTACCAATGATTGTTTGACGATCTACTCTGGGACGTTTTTGCGTCATAGAAAAAACAATCTCTCCATGAGCGGTCTTGGTCAACCCAGCTAATTCCTGCATGGATTCCAGATAATTCTGTTTATTTTCTTCTGTTTCTACTCCGACAAGAATAACTCTCTCTGACATGACTTATCCCTCCTCGAGCCATTGCGCAATGGCTGATTCTATTTTTACGGTCTCATCCGAGTGCTGAACTAAATCAAACCAGTAGACCGGCATCCGATTACGAAACCAAGTCAGCTGGCGTTTAGCGTATCGTCTGGACTGTTGCTTCACATCTTCAACAGCCTGCTCTAACGATAGCTCCCCTTCGAAAAAGGGAAAGAATTCTTTATAGCCAATGCCTTGAGCAGCTTGCTGATCCTTGAAAGGGAACAGCTTCTCGGCTTCTTCCAGTACACCCTGTTGCATCATTAAATCCACCCGTTGATTAATTCTCTGATACAAGACCGTACGATCCGTATCAAGTCCGATCAAATACGCATCATACAATAATTTCGGTGTTTCTTTCGGAGTTAAAATTGAATGTCCAGTAAGCTGATAAACTTCTAAAGCTCGAATAACCTTTTTCAAATTATTAAAATGGATTTTCTCAGCTGCCAAAGGATCCAGTGCTGCCAGCTTCTCCCACAAGGCTTGCTTGCCATGCTCTTCAGCAAAAGCGGCATATTTTTCCCGCAATGAAGGATCTTCCTGCTGGTTCTCATTGCCCAGCTTATAATCCCACAATAAAGATTGAATATAAAGTCCAGTGCCGCCTACAACAATTGGCAACTTCCCCCGTTGGTAAATCTCTTCAATTTTTTGTCTCGCAGCAACTTGAAAATCAGCTGCAGAATAGCTTTCAGTGATGTCGCGCACATCAATTAGATGATGAGGAACCCCTTCCATCTCTTCTGAGGTTACCTTGGCCGTACCTATATCCAAGGTACGATATACCTGCATCGAATCACCGCTGATGATTTCTCCATTAAAACGCTTAGCAAGTTCAATACTTAAGCTAGTCTTGCCAACAGCTGTCGGACCAACAATTGCGATTACTTTCTTCATCGCTTGATCCTGCTTCGTACTCGATGTGCCTTTTCCGGAAAGTCGGTAAACATCCCATCCACATTCAGATCCATACATTCAATCATCGATTGATAGAGATTGACTGTCCATGGACGAATCGGCTTCGGATAGCTCCCCACCATCGCTAAATTCTCTTGTACCCACTCATAGCTGGGATGAATGCCTTCGATAAAATCAATTTCTAAAGCCGCTTCAACCTTTGCCCGAGATTTCTTTAAAATCAAATCCAGCTGAGCCTCGGCTTCAATCTCGTGCATAATTCGCAAAGATTCCAGATTGAAGCTGGAATACCAGTAAGTAAACGGCCAATCACGACTCTGCATGACCTCTGACAATGCGGCTTCAATATTAGGATAATGGTACTTATCAGTTTTAATTTCAATGTTCAAAATTCCACGATATTGCATTTGCAGCAGCAGGTTCAATACCTCCTGCAAAGTCGAAATTTTAGTAGCTTGATACTTTTTCGCAAACCAGCTGCCCGCGTCCAACTTCTTGATTTCCTCCAAAGTCAATTCGCGAACCAGCCCTTTACCATTAGTTGTTCGTTCCACACTTTCATCGTGAATCACGACCAGGTGCTTGTCTTTTGTCAAATGAACATCCAGCTCAATGCAATCTGCTCCTGCCCGTACAGCTTCTGCAAAGGCCGGCAAAGTGTTTTCTGGATGTGTTCCGCTGCTTCCACGGTGGGCCATAATTAAGGTCACGTAGTCTCACCTCTTACTTTTTACTTTACGTCAAAATAATGGAGTGGTTTTTTCGTCAGCTTACTTAACTGATTTTTCTTTTCATTAATGATTCCCACCAATTCGTCAGAAAAGGATTCCATCACGACACGACCACCCTTATAGGTGTAGCCTCCCATTTTTACGGTTTCTTCCGGCGACAAAATAGACTTCCGCTGCGAAATATTTTTGAAGAACTCTTCAATTAAATAGTTTGGCAAGTAAAAATTATTTTGTGCTGCAAATGAGTGAAGATAGATGAAGTCATCAATAGTAATATAACAATCATCAAAAGAATTGAAACGGGCATAGTCTTCCATTAAAACATTCCGTTTTCCTAGCACTTCATTTATTTTTTTATTCAGAAGATTCAATGTTTCGATTTCTTTCACCCGATGTTCCAGATCTCTTTTACGAATATCTTTTCTTTCTATATATCTGAAAAAAATAACAGCAGCAATTCCGACAATAGCTGCTCCGACCAATACGCCCAATAAGCCGATCAACGCTGTTTTCATTTTGTTCCTCCTCATTGTTTATGCGTTATTAATAGTAACATATTTTCCACTATCTGCGATAGCATTCAAACGTCAAAAAACAAAACTAAAATATTTGACCAAAACTGACCATTGGTGTATACTTTCTTTTAGGATTTAGCCTTTGAATGTGCTAAACTAATATATGACTACATTTTACAAGGAGGATTCACTATGAATTTAGTCCCTACAGTTATCGAACAATCATCCCGCGGTGAACGGGCCTATGACATTTATTCACGTCTATTAAAAGACCGCATCATCATGCTAAGCGGACAAGTAAATGACGATATGGCAAACTCAATTATCGCTCAATTACTTTTCTTGGATGCTCAAGACTCTGAAAAAGACATCTACCTTTACATCAACTCTCCAGGAGGAAGCGTATCTGCTGGTTTAGCGATCTTTGATACGATGAACTTTGTGAAAGCTGATGTTCAAACTATCGTTTTAGGTATGGCTGCATCAATGGGAAGCTTCTTATTGACTGCTGGTACCAAAGGTAAACGGTTTGCATTGCCAAACGCTGAGATCATGATTCACCAACCACTTGGCGGTGCACAAGGTCAAGCGACTGAAATCGAAATTGCGGCTCGTCACATTTTGAAGACCCGCGAACGTTTAAACAACATTTTGGCTGAACGTACTGGCCAACCAATCGAAATCATCGAAAAAGATACTGACCGTGACAACTTCATGACTGCTGAAGAAGCAAAAGCTTACGGCTTGATTGATGAAGTTATGGAAAACAAAGGTTCATTAAAGGGATAAACTGATTAAGGCCGAGACGTTTTGTCTCGGTTTTTTGTTTTGCACAAAAAAGTGAGTAGTCAGCCTACTCACTTTTCTGTGAACGTCCCGTTTGGTAATCAATCGTTACGCTCTCTTGGATATTATAAATGAAGACGTTATATGAAACCTCATCATCCTCGATACTCTGTGCTTCCAACTGAACCCCGCGGGCAACTAATTCATCCCCCTCAAAATAGGGAGTCACCCGATAGCGTACATGATTTCCAGTCTTCTTTAGGTAGTCGGCTACTTGATTCTCATAGACCGTCATTCCCGGTGAATTCAGGCTGCTGGTTGCAGTCATTAAATTCTTCAGATTATTATTCTCCCCAGTTAGCCGAAAAGCAATTAAGTGCGCACGGTTGTATAAAGGCTGATCCTGATAAAACTTCTGTTGCCACCCCGTCGGCTTCACATATAGCCGCTCCCGTTCTTCTTTAGGAAATAAACTCTTATGCAGCATACCATCTGCTCGACCCACCCGGTTCAAGCTGTCTAAATCCGAAAACTGAGTACCCAGCGGCATTTTCAATTCTTCTTCAGTAAAATTCGGCTGATTATGATTCAGCTGAATGATCTGATGTTCTCCGTCATACGCAGGTATCTCAGCTAATTGTGCAAGTTCAACATTTTTTACCGAAGTATCTTCGGTGTGTTCCTGTGTATATAAGCCATATAAAGCAGCTATAAGCAATACGACACTGGTTAGAATCGTTACAGGAGTCTGCTTTTTACGTTTCTTTGCGATGGTGCTTCAACTCCTATTTGGTTTTTTGCCAAATTTCTTTGATTGCTGGCACATTCCCCAATTCAGTTAAATTGCTAGGCATAATAACGGTGTTGCTATTGTTTTCAACTACGTGTTTGAAGGCTTCAATACCTAGGTAGGCAATCATTTCTTCTGTCAATCCACTTTCAGAAATCGCTTGGTTGATTTCCTTGATCTTTAATTTTTCTGCTTCAGTAATCAACTTGATTCTTTCTGCCTCTGCAACAGCATCCATTTTAGTCCGTTCTGCCCTTGCCTGAGCGTCAATCTTCGTTTGCTTAGCCCGTGCTTCAGCATCAATTTGCATTTCTGAGGCTTTCGCTTCGGATTCTAAAATCACTGACTGCTTTTTACCTTCTGAAATTGTAATCAAGGATTCCTTGTCACGACTGGCGGTAATTAATTTGTTCATAGAATTGATGATTTCATTAGAAACCGAGATTTCTCCAATATTAATCCGGTCAATCGATAAGCCGTAACCAGCAGTGATGTGCTTCACACTTTCATACAAGCTCATGTTGATTTCTTCCGTTCCATTTAACACTTCATTCAATTCCATTTTCCCAATAATTCCCCGCAGGTTCGATTGACAATCCTGAATCATGGAAGTAACTGCATCCTCATTATCATAAACAAATGCACGTGCATCTGTTACATGATATTTAATAGCTTCATCAATCTCAACAATTACGTTATCCCGCGTAATCACACTTTGCGGTTCAATCTGGATCGGTGTCTGCTTCAAAGAAACACGGCGACGTACATGATACAATACTGGTATTAAGAAATGCAAGCCTGGATCCAAAGACCGCACATATTTCCCAAAGCTTTCAACAACCTTCACTTCCCCCTGATGAACAATGACCACCATTCTGGAAATCACAAACAACACAACAACGACTAAGAATAAAAACAAGATGATATTAAAAATTATCAATGTAGTTCACTTCACTTTCTGTTTTTTCATTATTAACGACGACCAATAGTTCTCGACTAGTAAAATCAATCACCTCTAACATGCTTCCAGCCTCCGGTATCCCTTCAACTACTTTGTAATCGTACCAGCTGCCTAATATCTGAATGATACCAGTCTGCCTGTTGGTCTTACTGCGAAAAAGAGCACCTATTGCCTTTTGCATTTGATAATCCGCCACTATTCATCGACTCCTTTTTACTAGTATACCAAAGAAGTTTTATTAAACAGGTCATTTTTTGAAAAATTGCATATAGCTTTACATATTTCTGGAAATTTCTTACTATTAGGAAAATAAGGAGGAACAGCATGGAACAATCGAAAAAACAATGGTGGGCCTTATTAATTATTCCCATCGAATTACTTATAGGCGATTATATTTTTCCCCTCTTTTCTATTACGAGCAAACCGATTCCTGCTCTGATTCTCACTACATTACTCTTTGGTACCGGCTTTGCCGTAATGATTTATATTTTTAAGGACTTTTTAAAAGCACAATGGCGGTTGTATCGCCACAAACTATTTTGGAAGCTGCTAATCAGTATTTTTCTGGTTGCCGGAGCCTTTCTGCTCTTGCATCTGGTTCGAGAACTAATCCCTGCGCATCTGCTAACAGTTAAAAGTGATTCTTCTGATACTGGTGCTCAATTATCCGCAGGATGGGCACTTTTGGCAGCTTTAATCCCCTTTATCGCACCATTCGCTGAAGAACTAACCTTCCGTTACCTATTATTAGGAAAGTTCACTAGCCGGGCAGTTAGGGGTGTTATGCTGATAGTACAAGGCATTCTTTTTGGCTTGATACATATCAGCAACTTTAACGGCAATATCTATGGAACGATTCCTTATATGGTAATTGGGATTTACTTTGGCGTAATTTACCTAGTATTTAACAACATCTGGGGGTCAATTATGGTTCACTGGATGTTCAACTCGATGAATTCGATTTTCCCTGCATTACTACTGTTTATCTTAAGCTTTTTTGGCGTTTAAGATAAACGAATAAACCCGGTATCCTGATTACGTGATTGCAATCAGGATACCGGGCTTTTTTTAGATTTTAAATCAATACTCTTCTATAGCTACTTCTTTCAATTCTTCTACATTTCTCATTTCATTAACCCTATTTATTTCTTCCAAAATATCCGGTGACAAACGGTAACCATATCCCCAGATCGTTTCAATAGCCTCTTCCTCAAATCCACCTTTCTCTAATTTGTGTTTTACACGCTTAATCAACAACGACAGCTGGGATAAATGAGAGTTATTAGGCACATCGTTCCACAAAGCCTCACACATCTCTTGGCGAGAAACAGATTCACCCTGTGACTCGGTTAGACGCTGCAGCGTTTTTTTCTCCATTTTTGAGAACTTAATTTTAATGTCCCTTAAGTTCCTCTTTTTCATTTGATGAATGAGGTCTGTTTTGTGTGGATAACAACCTACTGTCCCCAGTTTTTCAACAAGCTGCTCCCTGAGTTGGTCCAACGTGTTTCCCTCGACTAGATAATCATGTATCCCAATTAACTTTAATTGTTCTTTTTCTTTAGCAGAAGGATCGCTGGCAAATTTACGCAACACCGCTCGGTTTTGACTCAAGAGATGTTCCAGAATTTGTTGAATCTCTTGGTTCGATATCGTTTCACTTAAAATAACCGCTTGATAAATAGGAAAGATAGGATCAATCGCATTGCCCATTAATAACTGATCCAAAAATTCAGTAGAGCAATAGACCTCATAGTTTAATCGTTGCAGCTGCTCCTGTAACTGTTGCTCAACCAGTAGATTTTTTGTTAAAACTAGAATTGAGCCCATAGTAGTTCCCCCTCGTAATAGTGATACTTTCATTCTTCGACCAGACAGCCTTCTTTTTAAAAGTAGCTGTCCTCCTCATGATGCCAGTAATAAATAGTTAATGCTTAATACTTCTTACCTTGAATTTTTTTCGGAAGGAAAGAAAGAAAAAAAGACCAACAAAGTTTGAAATCAAGCAGATTTTTTGTTAATTTATTAGTTGAGAAGAAATTAGTTTTATGAATTTTGAATTACATTCACCTGAATAATCTACCAATCTTTGAAACATGGATAGTTGTTTTTCTTTCAATCTCCCCGATCAAAATTAGTATAATTCTTTTTTTTAAAAAATGTGTATCCTGTTTTTGAAGAAAAGAGAATAAAAAGGAGAATACCCATGATTAACACACTATTATCAGAAAACAAATTTTTCAAACTCTGTATCCTTTACCGTTTTTATCAAAAAAGTAATGAACTACATACCATAAGCGATATTCAAGATAATTTAGGTGTCTACTTAGGAGTAACAGCGAAGACCACGCTCCGATATATTCATGAATTAAATGAAGAAATAGATCATCTGACGGGGCTTGACTCTTTCATCTACAAAACGGCAACCCATACTTATCAAATCAACCCAGCGTTTCTGGAGAAATCCTGTATGGTATTCAATACCATTCGATATTGCTATTTCAAGGAGTCGATCCCTTTCCAGGCTTGTTTGCAGCTCGTTATTGAAGGTGATCTTAGTATTAACGATCTCTGCGACTCCTTAGCAGTCAGTAGATCTTATGCTTACAAAGTCATACGAAACTTAAATAAATCACTAAAAAAATTCGATATAGCAATCACACAGGGCAACGATAAAAAACTAACTTTTGAAGGCAACGAAGTAAATATTCGATTGTATGTATATAATTTTTTTATCTCTTGTGTTCCAAATTCTATCTGGTTGTTTCCAGTTGAAAAAGAAACGATTCAGAGACAGGTCCAAAAAATAGCCGCTAACCGGAAACTGTCAGAGTATTCCTTGAACAATTTATTGATTTTGTTTGGGATTTTGCATTGTCGTCTATCCAATGGGTTCTTGTTAAACAATCAAGAATTCGAAGTTTTGAGAAATTACTTTGAGCTCTCCCGTTTAGATTCCTTTGATTGTACTGACTACTTTTCTACTTACTGCAATGACCAGTTGAAAATAGCAAATGAGGAATTGGCTTTTAGCTTTTTTGTTCAGATTTTTCTAAATGATATTGTTTCAATTGATAAGATCTATCAAATAGCGGATCGGATTATCGCTGAAGACTCCACCATATATCAATTCATTGGACAGTTTATCAGCGATTATTCTGCCGACTTAAAAATTAGTCTGACCCAGCAGCAGTACAGACAGATTATTTATTACTATTATCTATTTTTTACCTTTTCCATTTCAGCTACTCGTGTGTATCTTTTAGATATTTGGAATCTGAATACGTTGGATTTTGAGCAATTACCTTACGTAAACGAACCCGTCCAACTTTTAGAGGCCGACGATAAAAAACAAAAGGAAATTGAACAAATATACACTAAGTTAATAAATGACCCGCGATTCACTAGTATCCGTGAATTACTATTGGATAATAGTAATGTTAAGTACTTTATCAGCCTAACCTATATTCAATTAAGTATTCTTGATACTTCTCAAGTATCTATCTACCTGCATTTTATAAAGAACTATATCACTAAAAAATTTCTCAAAGAAAAATTACAGCTGATTTATCAAAATGGCCTGCTAAATTTTGTTGACGACTACGAAAATGCTGACATCATTATTACTGACAATCCAGAATATCTTAATGGTGACTATCGGATTGTTTTAGTCAATAACATCTTTGATCCGGTACAGTTTCTTCATATAATGAATGCTGTTAATAACGAAATACTCACTATTCTCAAGTAACATCTTAGCGTTTCTAAAGCTAAAATTCCTAGCCAATCATCGTCAGTAAAGATAGCTGGGGATTTTACTTATCACTTTATTGTTTTACATTCAGTTGCCGTTTCTCTTAAGTTTTTTTAACATTTAGATTCAAAACGAACAATTTTGTCACATAGAAGCAAATCAATGTATTTTATTTAAACGTACTGATATGTTTGATAGTATCATTTTAGTATAAGTAAAATCTCAGGAGGTTAGATCATGAAGCGAGAGGAAAAGGTTACGCAAATGATGGATCAGATTAGTGCTGCTTATGCAGATGAAGCAGTCAAGCAAAGACCTGAGCTGCAGGATATTCTATTAGAAAATGCAGCGCTATTAGAAAAGAATGGCGAATACCAGCTGGTCGCCACTAAACTTTGCAAAGCTATCTCGTGGTATTATCTTTCCTACCGACAAGATTTTCCTAAGGCTATCGGCATTCTTTATAATCAAGTAAAAGGCGAAGCAGTGAAATATGATGCAGTTGCCATTAGTGCATTGATGATGCCGCTCTGGTTTTAGTTTATATATAAAGCAAGAACATGTTGCCGATTGTGGCACCATGTTTTTTAATTTCTACAGCTTAAAACAACTCAAATAGCCGACAAAAAAAGCGAGATCGGCTATTCTTATTTTATCAAATTAGCATGCTATCCTGCTTACGATGATCCCGAATAAATTCAGGATAGCTCTCTTACACGAACTATTCTTACTCTTTCATAATTCTAACAAAGACTGAATTAGCAGGCACTGCTCAAAATCATTCCTTCTATCTATAAGAGCTTATTGAAACTCGCTCTTATCCAAACTATGAACACTTATCAAAAAATCAGATTGTTGTCTGATATCGTGTTTCTCATAAAAACACTATGTACTTATTCTAATTCTGCCTGTATCAAACCAAATTTTTATACTGCATCTCTTTCACGCAATTTTTGAAACGTTTCGCTTTTTAAGTAATTGCACGCTTACAAAGAAAGTCGTGGATAATAAACCAATTACTCCAAGTGTTAGGTTTATTCTAACTTTTGAAAACTGGTAAACCATCCACGGCTTTTTTCGATATTGAAATAATTTACTACGAATATAGATTCCATTTTAAATATTGCCAGGGACTATTACTTTTGTGAATAAGATTTTTTATGTCTCCTTCAAATTGTTTTCTACTAAATCCCGTATTAAACTTTACTATTGCTTCTTGATCCAACAACCGAGTGCCATAGTGCTCCCAGCCCTCGAATTTTTCTTGAACTTTTGGTATTAGTTCCTCAAAAATCGCTAACACTTGATCTTTTTGAAGCAGACTAGTATCCACAGCAGAAACTAAAGCCATTGCCGCTATTCCAATTTCCAAGGCCGTAAAATTTATCTTCGAGTGGGCGGCTTCAGAAGACTCGCTAACTTCTCGCAGTGAAAGTAATTGAATATCCGCAGCTTGTAAACTAGCTTTGGCAACAATTAATGCTTCTTCACCCGAAAAAATATTAAAACTCGTTTCTTGTTGCACTTTCAAACTCCGAATATCTTCCTCATTTAAATTAGCAGTTTCCCCAAAACAAAGTAAATGTAAAATCGGTTGATCCTCAAAGTCAACCTCTTCTTTTTTGAATAAACTAAACCAGTCTAAAAAAAGCACTGCACGAAATGGTGCCGCAAGACACGCAGCAAACATTTCTGTGTACGTTAGATCAGCTATAGTATCTCTGGTTCTTTGGTCTTGCTCTCGTTTTTCTTGTTCAACTTCTTTCCTAGCTTCTTCTTTACCTTCTTTGAACGGCTTGATGATGTATTCTTTGATAATTTCAAACAAAAATCCCTGCCCCTTTCACTTTGTTACGCTGCTAAATCATTGGTATTAAATAACCTAAAAACAAATGAAAGCTTGAATATTTACGTGGCATTCTTAATTCAATCTTACCATAAACAGGATTCAGCCTCGACCTAGCTATTGAACTAGTACAGTCCGATAACTATTTCTGTCAAATATAAGTCGTCGATAGTATACATCAATTCTAACAACGAGATTTTTTTCTCTAGCCACTTTACTATCTCACTGTTACATTCTTTTTTTATCAAATCAGCATACTATCCTGCTTACGATGATCCCGAATAAATTCAGGATAGCTCTCTTCTGCTTGATCAGTACTTAAATAAGTATAAAAATCAGGATTCAGCCCATATCCTTGGCCCCACTTGGTGATAATCGTGTCTCCTTGATAACCAGCTGCCTTGAACTTATTCTTAATCTTCGTAGTGATACAAGAAAGCTGACTGCGATTCGAATCCGTCTCTCCTTCAGACCACAGCACTGCACAAATATCACTGCGAGGGATTAATATTCCTTTCGCTTCCAACAACATCTTGAACAGCCGTTCTTCCTTCTTAGAAAAATAAATTCGACCTGCCGAAGTTTCCATGGTTCGATTCTCAATTTTATCAATCGCTGGAGATTCCAGCTTTTTATTTTCGTGTAGCTCTTTGTAAAAGGCATTTTGCAACCGGACTAATTCTTCCCGGAATCCATCAAAGGAAAGGGATTTTGCCAGTCCACCAGTGACCCCCAACTCCTGCCAAACTCTTAGTTCTTCTTCATTCGGTTCATCCATCACCAAACGAACCACGAGACTATTGGTTTGATCAATGTAAGGGAGAAACTTCTCGATCTCTAAGTTGCTGATGGTTTCACTTAACATAATAACCGGGAAAAAATCGGTGATTGACAATAATTTTAGATTTCTGAAACTCTCTTTTGAACAAAACACTTCATAGTCCAACAGTTGAAGCTGCTTTTGAAGCTGTTGTTCAGCTAAAATATTCTTGGTGAGAATCAGTACTTTATACACTTGTTCACACTCCTCGTTAGTCTCTGACTGTACAAATAGCTACTCTTGGTTTTCCGGATTCGCTTTACTAAAGCTTCCGTCTCTTGCCAGTCCATTTATTTTTAGTACCTCAGTGAACTTCTCCTTATCTGAAGCAGTCACTATATACTTATCTTCTAAATAGGTTAAGAATTCTTGTAAAGTTGTCGCTTCTGATTCCAGCATCAGGGTATACAGAATACCGAAGTTTACTTGATGCATCGCTTGTTCCGATCGCTCTTCATCTAAGTAGCGTTCAGAAATATGAAAAGCTTCATCCGTCGATCCGGTGTCTAACAAGTCATAGAGAACCTGTTGAACGGTGAGATTGGTTGATTTCCCAAATAACCGATTCACTCCCTGATGATCATCCTCCTGCACTAACGTATCCCTTTCTGCGAGACTCTCAGGAGCCGCAAAAAACTCACCTGCAAATAACGCCCAGCCCTCCTTATAACTAATCTTTGGATCTGAATTGACCCCATAATGACTATCATACTCGCCGCCAGGCATTGCGAAGGTTGTATACATAGTCCAATGCGTCCACTCGTGCATAATATTGTGCATCAGCTTCTTTGTCTCAAAGTTCTTGTCACTGCGGTCACCCATCACAATGTCGGGAATTGCACGATTATCATGCCCATTGCGAGAAAAAGCATTGCTCTTATCAAGATATTTTCCCTGTTCAAAATTGATATTGATCGGTTTTATTGTGAACTTGGCAGTGTCAGGAAGTAATTTGCGTGCCTGCTTTACGGCATTCGCTTGCGCCTGAACAGCTTGATCAAAATAGTCATTGATTCGGGCAGCTTGGAAATTATAGAAAAAGGTCTCTTCCTGTTTCTCTTTTCCAAACAACACCTGATGATTGGAATAATTAATTGTATTATCGCTACCTAATCTCAGTGTAAAAACAAAGCTGTAGGGCTTTTTATTATATTTTTGCACGTAGCCTCTTTGATCATTGCCTAAGATATAGCCTATTTTCAATGAAGCTCCTTCTAAAGGAATCTTGCGCAGTGCTACATCCTTTATTTCTCCCTGGTTATTGGTTACCCCTTCGTGCAAAAACACTTCTTGCTCTTTCGTGACTAAACGAATAGTGTACCGGGTATTAGGTAACGGAACTGGAACAGAGTCCTCTGCACCATCTGTCACCCTCAGATAAAACCGTTTGAGCTGAACGGTCCGTGTTTTTTTTCTCTTTTTTCTTTTAGTACTGGTTTCTTCTGGATAATCGGCTGCGGCTTCGCCTGTTATGTCTACTGGGTCAAGGCAATCGGCGTCTTTTGCTTGCGTTATCAGTTGAAAGGCAAAGAAAAAAATGAGCAGCAGTAGGATGGATATTCCCTTCTTTTTCACAGGATCCTCTTTCCTATTCTTCAGCAGCCTTCAGAAAATCATCAATTGTCGTTACGGTTGGCGTAAAGGGTTTTACTTGCTGCTGATCAATTAATTGTTTCACCTTACTGATAAAATCTTCGATCGATTCGTCTCCCCGGATCGTCGAAAACTGGCCAAAATCATACTGCCACCACTTTAATTGAAGCAGCTGCTGAATACATTCAGGCGAAAAACGGAAGTTGATGATTTTTGCCGGACATCCTGCAACAATTGCATAAGGCGGGACATTCTTTGTAACAATTGCATGCGCAGCAATCACTGCCCCATCGTGAACCTTAATCCCTTTTGAACTAAACGTAACGTTCTCACCGATCCAAACATCATTGCCAATGTCAATTGGCTGACGTCGTAACTGATTCGGTGAAGGTTCAAATTGATTGGTCCATTTTTCCTTATAGGTATTCAGAGAAATGTTCTTGGTTTCATACGTAATCTGTGAGGTGGTGAAGCGATCCATTGGATGATTCGGCCCCATCCGGCTTACACCCGGGGCAATCGAAGAGTAACGGCCAACGATTGTGTCCACTGGCAGATTACTGCGACTGTAACTGAAAGCTCCCATGGTGTGCAGATAAGTGCCCTTAACAAAGATTGAAAAGGGCTCAATCGCCACTGTACTATTCACAAACATCGGATCCTTCCCATGTACAAACCGGTTTTCTCGTGTGGTTAGTTTGGTAAAAATATCTCGTTCTACCAAAAGTCGATCCAACCCTTTGGAAAAAATAAATTTGTGGGTTCTCTGACGTTTTTTTATTACAACAACCTCCTTTCCCACTGACTACTAATCAGGACCAGCGCCCCCGTTTTGGCCCCGCATTGTGAATGTATTTCTTCGCATCTTTTGGAATCCTCTGGGGAGAATCATCAGTATCCGCCTCCCAAGGATAAAGACCATTTTCATCCTTTTGGTAGCTATCTTCCACTGCATCCAATTCATCATAGGAGCGATGCTTTTTTAGTCGTTGCTTTAAAAAGGTAATAAAGGTTACTGTGATGAAAAGAATCAAGATCAGCTTTCGCATCCCTAAATTTTTTATCACTTCAAGAATGAGTTGTCCAAGCTCTGCCATTTCAATCCCTCTTTTCACGGCCTGTCTGTATGCGTCTACTATTGAACGTCATATTTTCCACTGTATAAGTCATTGATAAACTGCTTGGCTTCCGTATCCAAATAGGTACTTCTTTTGAGGAAGTAGAGCGAATAGCCTGTCTGGTCGAATAGCCGGGTCGGCGCATACCTTCCACGTTTGATCATGGCCGCATAGCGATTCAGATAAATCGCTAAAATGTCTTCTTTGCGCTTTTGCGGCACTTCTTCCAAACTAAAAACAAAACGAAAGACCTCTGCATAAATTTTCATCGCATCTCGTGGGGGTGTGCCGATTTTCGAAAGGGAAACCGTATCCCACTCGCCGCAGAAATAGTAGTCCTTCATATTCCCTAAAAACGCAATCTTGCGAACCACCGCATAAAGCTTCATTGAAAACCAATTGTCTTCACGTACCCTAATCTTGGTTGGGAATTCCAACTGATACCGATCCACAACTTCTTTACGCATCAGCTTGCCAACGATGTTCAAGCTGTTGTACAGCTTAGTATCAAGGAAATCCACTCCTTTGATAGCTGTAGGTGATTGGAAGCACGAACGACCAAGTGCGCGACGACTGCCCTCTGCTCGGAAATAAGGCATACAAACCAAATCCGTTTCTTCCTCCTCGATTGCCAACTGGTACGCATCCTCCAAGGCATGAGGGGTAAGGTAATCATCCGAGTCCACGAAGACCACCCATTTCCCTTTGGATTGCTTCAATCCTAGGTTTCTAGGCACAGACGCACCGCCAGAGTTTTCCGCTAAACGCAGCACCCGCAAATGGTCAAAGTGTTCCTGGAATTCCTCAACCACCTTCACCGTCTGATCCGTCGAAGCATCATCGACCACAATCACTTCAAACTGTGAGTGATCAAGGGTTGAGTGCGCCAATTGAGTCAAACAATTGGCCAGTTCTTTTTCCCGATTGTAAACCGGAATAACCACAGAAATAGCCAGTGACTCTTCCTCTGAATTCTCAATAACTTCTAAATCCTCATCCGCTTCGTTAATCACTGCCTCAGTAACTTCTTCTGTTGAACTGTACACCTGATAATTAATCAACCCCGATAAGAAATGTTCCGCATCATCAATCCGCATTCGGCACCGATCATGACGCACATAAAAACCGCCAACAATCGTTTCCGGCTGGGCAAAGAACATCGCAAGCTCCGGCCACATTGTTCCCGTTCTTAATTCATGGATGGCTCGCTTCTCCATCACGCTCTTTAGCCAAGTGAATTCTTCAGAGCTAAACAGCGGCTCTTCAAAAGCAATCTCTTGAATCCGATCGAACATTTTAACTGCCGCCACCACCAGTTCCAACATCGTTGGATAAGCGGTATCTCTTTTCTCAATAAAGGCTAAATTCTCCAAGGCATTCCGAATCCCAAACTCAAAATACTTTCGTTTCGGTAGGTAAGTCGTCAGTTCATTGACTGAATAACTCAGCCAATGATCATGGTATCGTTCATACCTTTTTTGAATAAAGTGATTCATTAACAGCTCCGCCAGGTCCAGCCATTCTTTTTTACCGACTAATGGGTAGGCCCGCATAATCGCAAACAACGCTTCCCCATCGTAATAAATAATCCTGAAGGCTTCGCTCTCTGTTAACTCTTCATTCAAAACGTGAGCGGTCGCTCCATCTTCTGCAATAAACGACTTCATCCCATTCAAGAACTGTTTAATGGAAGGTAAAAACTGTTGATTGCCAGTGACTGTCTGATACTTGGTCAAAGCCAAAATGACCATCGCCTGAGCCCCCAGCTTTAATTCCTCGCCATCAACTACATAGTAGGCATCCTCTGTCACCTTGGTCAGATGCATAAGTCCCCATTGCAGACCTTGCTCGATCTTTTCTAGGAAATCAGCACTAGCCAATTCCTGCTCTTGCAAATAGTCATAGGCCTCCAGCAGCGCATATAGGCTGGAATAATGTCGGACACTGTTGTAGCTGTTAATCGTTCTACCACGTACCGGAAAGTACCCATAGATAAACTTCCCCGTTTCGGTAATCTGATCCACCAAGTATTGAGCCCCACGCCGAATGCCCTGCTCCAAGATGGTCCACTGATTGTCTGCATCAATTTTCCGTACACCCTGTCCATAGCCCTCCATTTCCATGGAATAAATGTTTTCATTTTCAATGAAGACGCCCTTCTTTGTGAAAAATGTCCACTCTTCCCCAAAATGAATCTGTGGATTCACGTCATCCTTCTGATCGCGGTAGTGGTTATATTTTTGGATATTCTCTTCACTACTCATTAAACGCGCATCTCTTCTAGCTATTCGATGCTCTGGATGAGGAACCAGCAGCGCATTCCCAGTAATTTCTTCAGGTAAAAAGATTGAACAAGGATCTTCATTGAAGGACACACCATAAGGAAAATAATTATTCCGCTGTGTTTGAAAGATGGCCTGTTGTCCTTCTTTTGCACTCACCTTCTTCACTGTGTTCAGTCTTTCAATTTTTACCCATTTGGGAAAAATTGAAAAGGCATCTAAATACTTTTCTATTTTTAGCCAGCCCTGTTCAAAATTATCGCTGCTAGTCTGCCAAACCTGTCCCCGTTTATTTTCCGAACAGGTAGTCACAAAGAAATGAACCGGTTCATTTTTGGCTTGGTCAAACAATTTTTTTCTTGCTTCTGCTAACTCTTTTCTCACACCATCACCTTACTTCTTTTTTTAAGATTGCCGCTGGTTTAATTTACTCTATAAGTTCCAGTGAAAACTCAGGCGTTAAGCAATACCCGCTGCCCCAAATGGTCCGCAGTAAGTCTTCGCTAAACCCTGATTCTTTCAGTTTTTGCTTAATTTTTTTCACTAACACGGACAACTGTGACATGCGAGAATGATTAAGCTCTTCTTTCCATAAGTAGTCGCACAGCTCCTCGCGGGAAACAATTTCACCATTGGCTTCCTGCAAATAAAGAAATACCTTCTTTTCCTTTTTCGTTAATGTCTTCAGAAAATGTTCCAGCAGCTTTTCCGTCATAACGAAATGCTGCTGGTGAGAAGCACGTTCCTGCTCTTCGGTTTGCTGCAGCAGCTCCATCTTCTCAGCCAAGCGCTCCCTCAGCTGGTCACAAGGAATATCGCCTGAAATCCATTCCTTCAATCCTAACTTCCTCAGTTGTTCCTGTTCCTCTAAAGAGGGCGCCACACTGAATTTGCGAAAGATCACAAGGTTCCCTGAGACCATTTTCGGTAAGAGTTCCGCAATTTCTCGATTGGTGATGGTTTCACTGAAGATGATCACCTGGTGGTCCACCATTACATACCCTTCTTTTCTCAATTGGTGAAAGGCTTGAACCGAGCACAGCACTTCATAATTCAACTGCTGCAATTGTTCCTGTAACTGTTGTTCTACTAAAATATTCTTGGTTAATAGTAAGATTAGCCGCATACCATTCATTCCCTCTCTTCCACATAAGCCATCTGCTGGTCCTTCAATACGATTGAATCGGAAGCTGAAAGGCTTGGGCAGCTGCTTCTGACAGCTGCTTCATCGGTGTCACTTCAATTAATTCTGCCTGAACCACCAACCGATTCGTTGCATATAAGTCCCCGCAAGTAATCAGTGTCAACAGCTTTTTCTCTGGTACGACATCCAATACCTCTGCTTTAGTTGGCACAACCTTTTCCTTTTCAATTACTTCGTATGTATACACATGGGAAAGGTCGGTTAAATAAATGAGGTCACCCAGCATGATATTCTCTAATGGCGTAAACAATAAATCCGGCTGATCCGACCGATGACTGGCTAAGGCATAATTGCCTGCACCCATCTCCTGATCAGGCGAAAGTGTACCTGCACCATAAAGCAAGGCCTCATTCGATAATCCCTTAAAAATCGGCAGCCGAATCTTCACACTTGGAATCGCAATACTGGCAATCACTGGCAGTTCTTTTTTTTCTCCAGCCAGCTGAGATTTTACCACTGCTTCTGAAGAGAGAGACTTCACTTGGTCGAAATCGAAAGTTTCTTCTTTCTGCTTGTTCTTTTCTAAGTCCCGCTTAGAAAGCTGACTAATGTCATAAACAGCACCCGTGTGACGTATGAAAAAATTGATTAGCGGTTTATTAAATAGAAGAAACAGACCCACAACGATCAGTAAAAAAGAACAAAATCGCAAAACTTTTTTCTTCATATTTTCCCTTTCTGTTAAAAAGAAGCTTGTAAGGGTAAAAAAACGAACGATCCGTCTAAAAAGATTAATTCTTTGTTCTAGAGAGATCGTTCGTTTCCTTATTACTTCCTACTCCTCTTTATCGAAAAACTCATCAATCGTGTCTTTGGTCCTGCTTTTTTTTCGTTTAAGTTTATCTTTTAGTCCCAATAATCCAAGACCTAGCAAGCCGAGCCCAGCTGCTGGATAAGCAGCTTCCTTCACATCGGCCCCTGTCTTAGGTAATGCCCCTGTCTTCGTAGTTCGACCGGTTGTCTTTTTCAGGTTTGAACTTACCTTAGGTTTACCATCGGAATCTGAATCACTATCCGAATCTGAGTCACTATCCGAGTCTGAATCACTATCCGAATCTGAGTCACTATCTGAGTCTGAATCACTGTCTGAGTCCGAATCGCTGTCTGATTCATTATCACCACTCACGACATCCTTAACCTTTTCACTTTCTTTCTCAGCTTCTCCAAGTTGATGTCCTTTTAGAACAACTTCGACCACATCGCCCTCTTCTAAGGTTATGCCTGCCATTCGAGCTAAGGTCTGAATGTAATCATTTAAGTCAATAGAGTAGTCGCCACCAGGAGTTACGGCATAATCAGTAATAAATAATTGACCATTAATGTAAACATCCATAGTATAGTAGCGTCCTAAATCCGTATCCTGATCTGGAATATGCCCAGTAATTACCGAGCCACCTACATAATTTGGGTTCAAGGTCGGTGGAACAACTTCCCAATCATCATAATCAACAACATCAGAATCTGAGTCGCTATCCGA